>NZ_CP020560.1:5135000-5882500 GCF_003025345.2 Pseudomonas paraeruginosa | reverse complement strand
GGCTACACACGTGCTACAATGGTCGGTACAAAGGGTTGCCAAGCCGCGAGGTGGAGCTAATCCCATAAAACCGATCGTAGTCCGGATCGCAGTCTGCAACTCGACTGCGTGAAGTCGGAATCGCTAGTAATCGTGAATCAGAATGTCACGGTGAATACGTTCCCGGGCCTTGTACACACCGCCCGTCACACCATGGGAGTGGGTTGCTCCAGAAGTAGCTAGTCTAACCGCAAGGGGGACGGTTACCACGGAGTGATTCATGACTGGGGTGAAGTCGTAACAAGGTAGCCGTAGGGGAACCTGCGGCTGGATCACCTCCTTAATCGAAGATCCCAGCTTCTTCATAAGCTCCCACACGAATTGCTTGATTCACTGGTTAGACGATTGGGTCTGTAGCTCAGTTGGTTAGAGCGCACCCCTGATAAGGGTGAGGTCGGCAGTTCGAATCTGCCCAGACCCACCAATTGTTGGTGTGCTGCGTGATCCGATACGGGGCCATAGCTCAGCTGGGAGAGCGCCTGCTTTGCACGCAGGAGGTCAGGAGTTCGATCCTCCTTGGCTCCACCATCTAACAATCGTCGAAAGCTCAGAAATGAATGTTCGTGGATGAACATTGATTTCTGGTCTTTGCACCAGAACTGTTCTTTAAAAATTCGGGTATGTGATAGAAGTAAGACTGAATGATCTCTTTCACTGGTGATCATTCAAGTCAAGGTAAAATTTGCGAGTTCAAGCGCGAATTTTCGGCGAATGTCGTCTTCACAGTATAACCAGATTGCTTGGGGTTATATGGTCAAGTGAAGAAGCGCATACGGTGGATGCCTTGGCAGTCAGAGGCGATGAAAGACGTGGTAGCCTGCGATAAGCTTCGGGGAGTCGGCAAACAGACTTTGATCCGGAGATCTCTGAATGGGGGAACCCACCTAGGATAACCTAGGTATCTTGTACTGAATCCATAGGTGCAAGAGGCGAACCAGGGGAACTGAAACATCTAAGTACCCTGAGGAAAAGAAATCAACCGAGATTCCCTTAGTAGTGGCGAGCGAACGGGGATTAGCCCTTAAGCTTCATTGATTTTAGCGGAACGCTCTGGAAAGTGCGGCCATAGTGGGTGATAGCCCCGTACGCGAAAGGATCTTTGAAGTGAAATCGAGTAGGACGGAGCACGAGAAACTTTGTCTGAACATGGGGGGACCATCCTCCAAGGCTAAATACTACTGACTGACCGATAGTGAACCAGTACCGTGAGGGAAAGGCGAAAAGAACCCCGGAGAGGGGAGTGAAATAGAACCTGAAACCGTATGCGTACAAGCAGTGGGAGCCTACTTGTTAGGTGACTGCGTACCTTTTGTATAATGGGTCAGCGACTTATATTCAGTGGCGAGCTTAACCGAATAGGGTAGGCGTAGCGAAAGCGAGTCTTAATAGGGCGTTTAGTCGCTGGGTATAGACCCGAAACCGGGCGATCTATCCATGAGCAGGTTGAAGGTTAGGTAACACTGACTGGAGGACCGAACCCACTCCCGTTGAAAAGGTAGGGGATGACTTGTGGATCGGAGTGAAAGGCTAATCAAGCTCGGAGATAGCTGGTTCTCCTCGAAAGCTATTTAGGTAGCGCCTCATGTATCACTCTGGGGGTAGAGCACTGTTTCGGCTAGGGGGTCATCCCGACTTACCAAACCGATGCAAACTCCGAATACCCAGAAGTGCCGAGCATGGGAGACACACGGCGGGTGCTAACGTCCGTCGTGAAAAGGGAAACAACCCAGACCGCCAGCTAAGGTCCCAAAGTTGTGGTTAAGTGGTAAACGATGTGGGAAGGCTTAGACAGCTAGGAGGTTGGCTTAGAAGCAGCCATCCTTTAAAGAAAGCGTAATAGCTCACTAGTCGAGTCGGCCTGCGCGGAAGATGTAACGGGGCTCAAACCACACACCGAAGCTGCGGGTGTCACGTAAGTGACGCGGTAGAGGAGCGTTCTGTAAGCCTGTGAAGGTGAGTTGAGAAGCTTGCTGGAGGTATCAGAAGTGCGAATGCTGACATGAGTAACGACAATGGGTGTGAAAAACACCCACGCCGAAAGACCAAGGGTTCCTGCGCAACGTTAATCGACGCAGGGTTAGTCGGTTCCTAAGGCGAGGCTGAAAAGCGTAGTCGATGGGAAACAGGTTAATATTCCTGTACTTCTGGTTACTGCGATGGAGGGACGGAGAAGGCTAGGCCAGCTTGGCGTTGGTTGTCCAAGTTTAAGGTGGTAGGCTGAAATCTTAGGTAAATCCGGGGTTTCAAGGCCGAGAGCTGATGACGAGTCGTCTTTTAGATGACGAAGTGGTTGATGCCATGCTTCCAAGAAAAGCTTCTAAGCTTCAGGTAACCAGGAACCGTACCCCAAACCGACACAGGTGGTCGGGTAGAGAATACCAAGGCGCTTGAGAGAACTCGGGTGAAGGAACTAGGCAAAATGGCACCGTAACTTCGGGAGAAGGTGCGCCGGCTAGGGTGAAGGATTTACTCCGTAAGCTCTGGCTGGTCGAAGATACCAGGCCGCTGCGACTGTTTATTAAAAACACAGCACTCTGCAAACACGAAAGTGGACGTATAGGGTGTGACGCCTGCCCGGTGCCGGAAGGTTAATTGATGGGGTTAGCGCAAGCGAAGCTCTTGATCGAAGCCCCGGTAAACGGCGGCCGTAACTATAACGGTCCTAAGGTAGCGAAATTCCTTGTCGGGTAAGTTCCGACCTGCACGAATGGCGTAACGATGGCGGCGCTGTCTCCACCCGAGACTCAGTGAAATTGAAATCGCTGTGAAGATGCAGTGTATCCGCGGCTAGACGGAAAGACCCCGTGAACCTTTACTGTAGCTTTGCACTGGACTTTGAGCCTGCTTGTGTAGGATAGGTGGGAGGCTTTGAAGCGTGGACGCCAGTTCGCGTGGAGCCATCCTTGAAATACCACCCTGGCATGCTTGAGGTTCTAACTCTGGTCCGTGATCCGGATCGAGGACAGTGTATGGTGGGCAGTTTGACTGGGGCGGTCTCCTCCTAAAGAGTAACGGAGGAGTACGAAGGTGCGCTCAGACCGGTCGGAAATCGGTCGCAGAGTATAAAGGCAAAAGCGCGCTTGACTGCGAGACAGACACGTCGAGCAGGTACGAAAGTAGGTCTTAGTGATCCGGTGGTTCTGTATGGAAGGGCCATCGCTCAACGGATAAAAGGTACTCCGGGGATAACAGGCTGATACCGCCCAAGAGTTCATATCGACGGCGGTGTTTGGCACCTCGATGTCGGCTCATCACATCCTGGGGCTGAAGCCGGTCCCAAGGGTATGGCTGTTCGCCATTTAAAGTGGTACGCGAGCTGGGTTTAGAACGTCGTGAGACAGTTCGGTCCCTATCTGCCGTGGACGTTTGAGATTTGAGAGGGGCTGCTCCTAGTACGAGAGGACCGGAGTGGACGAACCTCTGGTGTTCCGGTTGTCACGCCAGTGGCATTGCCGGGTAGCTATGTTCGGAAAAGATAACCGCTGAAAGCATCTAAGCGGGAAACTTGCCTCAAGATGAGATCTCACTGGGAACTTGATTCCCCTGAAGGGCCGTCGAAGACTACGACGTTGATAGGCTGGGTGTGTAAGCGTTGTGAGGCGTTGAGCTAACCAGTACTAATTGCCCGTGAGGCTTGACCATATAACACCCAAACAATCTGACGATTGTGTGTTGTAAGGTGAAGTCGACGAACCGAAAGTTCGCATGAACCGCAAACACCTTGAAATCACATACCTGAATCCGGATAGACGTAAGCACAAGCAAACGGATATCCAACCGAATTGCTTGACGATCATAGAGCGTTGGAACCACCTGATCCCTTCCCGAACTCAGAAGTGAAACGACGCATCGCCGATGGTAGTGTGGGGTCTCCCCATGTGAGAGTAGGTCATCGTCAAGCTCCTATCCCAAAACCCCTGGCCAGCAATGGCCGGGGGTTTTGCTTTGGCGCGCGGAAAAAAGCGCGCTTTCTCGTTTCTTTTCTCGACCGTGAGTGCCGGCGGCGGCTGTCACAATTGCCCTGGAATCTACCCATCCTGCATGAAACGGATGGACGGCTATCTCCCCCAGGCGAAGCGAAAACGCGCCCAGAGAGCCTCCCCGGCCCTTCCCTGAAAGGCTGTAACCCCTGTTTTTCCTGGCTTTCAGGGGTGAGGTGGGGTTTCTCCCAAGGCTTGCGTAAAAATCTCGGAAAGCTGATGGCATTTCATCCAACTGTCATATTCCTTTCATAGAGTCTTCATGCGGCCTGACGATACTGGCCCCCGTTCCATCCAACCCCATCCTGTCCAAGGAGCAAGGCATGAAACTCAAGCGTTTGATGGCGGCCCTGACGTTCGTCGCCGCAGGCGTAGGCGCCGCTTCCGCGGTAGCCGCGATCGACCCGGCGCTGCCGGAATATCAGAAAGCCAGCGGTGTGTCGGGCAACCTGTCGAGCGTCGGCTCCGACACTCTGGCCAACCTGATGACCATGTGGGCCGAGGAGTACAAGCGCCTCTATCCGAACGTGAACATCCAGATCCAGGCTGCCGGTTCCTCCACCGCGCCGCCGGCCCTGACCGAAGGCACCTCCAACCTGGGCCCGATGAGCCGCAAGATGAAGGACGTCGAGTTGCAGGCCTTCGAGCAGAAGTACGGCTACAAGCCGACCGCCGTCCCGGTCGCCGTCGATGCCCTGGCGATTTTCGTGCACAAGGACAACCCGATCAAAGGCCTGACCATGCAGCAGGTCGATGCGATCTTCTCCGCGACCCGCCTGTGCGGCAGCAAGCAGGACGTGAAGACCTGGGGCGACCTGGGCCTGACCGGCGACTGGGCGAAGAAGCCGGTGCAGCTGTTCGGCCGCAACTCGGTTTCCGGCACCTATGGCTACTTCAAGGAAGAAGCCCTGTGCAAAGGTGACTTCCGTCCGAACGTCAACGAGCAGCCGGGTTCGGCTTCCGTGGTGCAGTCGGTCAGCCAGTCGCTGAACGGCATCGGCTACTCCGGTATCGGCTACAAGACCGCCAGCGTGAAGACCGTCGCCCTGGCCAAGAAGGAAGGCGCCGCCTTCGTCGAAGACAACGAGCAGAACGCCCTGAACGGCACCTACCCGCTGTCGCGCTTCCTCTACGTCTACGTGAACAAGGCGCCGAACAAGCCGCTGGATCCGCTGGAGGCTCAATTCCTCAAGCTGGTCCTGTCCAAGACCGGCCAGCAGGTCGTGGTCAAGGATGGCTATATCCCGCTGCCGGCCAAGGTGGCCGAGAAGGCGATCAAGGAACTGGGCCTGTAATCCGGTGACTTGAAAGGGCGGCACGTGTGGCCGTCCAGACATGAAGGCTCTGCCGGCGGGCGCCACGACCCGCCGGCCTTTCCCGCCAGCGAGGCTCTGCTGGCGGGCTTTGTTGCGTCATGTTGCTGTCATCTGTCTGTCATACAGAGCCTTTAGGGTGTCACCCCATGAACGACATGGCCAACTCCCCGATGAATTCCTCCCTTGCTCCCGAGCGGATTGACTTCAATACGCCAGCCCTGCAACGCAAGCGTCGCCTCCGTGCCCTCAAGGACCGCCTGACCCGCTGGTACGTGCTGGTCGGCGGCCTCGCCGTGCTGGCGGCGATCACCCTGATCTTCTTCTACCTGGCCTACGTCGTGCTTCCGCTCTTCCGCGGCGCCGACCTGGAGACCCGTGAAGCACTGACCCCGGCCTGGATGCAGCAGGCCCAGACGCCCCTGTTGCTCAGCATCGAAGAGCAGAACCAGGTGGCCATGCGTGTCGGCAGCCAGGGCGAGATCCTTTTCTTCAACGCCAAGACCGGCGTCGAGCTGAAGCGCGTCGCGCTGCCGCTGCCGGCGGGCAGCGAAATCCGTTCGATCGCCCAGGACCAGCCGGGCAGCCCGACGGTCGCCCTGGGCCTGTCCAACGGCCAGGTGCTGGTGTTCCAGCACACCTACAAGGTCACCTACCCGGACAACAAGAAGACCATCACCCCGGAGATCGCCTTCCCCTACGGCGAAACCCCGATCAGCCTGGATCCCCAGGCCCGTCCGCTTGATCACGTGAGCATCAATGCCGGCGACGACAGCCTGCTGCTGGCCGGTTCCGTCGACAGGCAACTGCTGTTGCTGAGCATGACCCGCGAGGAGAACATGCTGACCGGCGAGAGCACCCTCGACCAGGAGCGCATCGAACTCCCGCAGATCGCCGAGCCGGTCAAGGCCATCTACCTCGATCCGCGCAAGCAGTGGCTGTACGTGATCAACGGACGCGCCACCGCCGACGTGTTCGACCTGCACAGCCGCCAGTTGAACGGCCGCTACAAGCTGCTGGAAGATCCCGGCGCCGCCGTGACCGCGAGCACCCAGCTGCTCGGCGGCATCTCGCTGCTGGTGGGCGACTCCAAGGGCGGCATCGCCCAGTGGTTCATGGCCCGCGATACCGACGGCGAGCCGCGCCTGTCGCATGTCCGCGACTTCAAGCTGGACGGCGCGCCGATCAGCGCGATCGCTCCGGAGCAGCGGCGCAAGGGCTTCATCGCGCTGGACGAGAAGGGCAACCTCGGCGTCTTCCACAGCACCGCGCACCGTACCCTGCTGGTCCAGCCGGTGGCCGACTCTTCCGGCGTGATCAGCCTGTCGCCAAGGGCCAACCGCCTGCTGCTGGAGCAAGGCGGCAAGCTCCACCGCTTCACCCTGGACAACCCGCACCCGGAAATCTCCTGGAGCGCACTGTGGGGCAAGGTCTGGTACGAGAGCTACGACAAGCCGGCCTATGTCTGGCAGTCCACCGCCGCGACCACCGACTTCGAACCCAAGCTGAGCCTCTCGCCGCTGACCTTCGGCACCCTCAAGGCGGCCTTCTACGCGATGATCCTGGCCGCTCCGCTGGCCATCGCCGCCGCCGTCTACACCGCCTACTTCATGGCCCCGGCGATGCGCCGCAAGGTCAAGCCGGTGATCGAGCTGATGGAAGCGCTGCCGACGGTGATCCTCGGCTTCTTCGCCGGCCTGTTCCTGGCGCCCTATGTCGAAGGCCATCTGCCGGGCGTGTTCAGCCTGCTGTTGCTGACGCCGCTGGGCATCCTCCTCGCCGGCCTGCTCTGGAGCCGCCTGCCCGAGCGTATCCGCCTGAGCCTGCCGGCCGGCTGGGAAGCCGCGCTGCTGATCCCGGTGGTCATCGCCGTCGGCGCCTTCGCCCTGTGGCTGAGCCCGCATCTGGAGACCACCTTCTTCGGCGGGGACATGCGCCTGTGGCTGAGCCACGACCTGGGCATCACCTACGACCAGCGCAACGCCCTGATCGTCGGTCTGGCGATGGGCTTCGCGGTGATCCCGAACATCTTCTCGATCGCCGAGGATGCCATCTTCAGCGTGCCGCGCAGCCTCACCTATGGCTCCCTGGCACTCGGCGCCACGCCCTGGCAGACGCTGACCCGCGTGGTGATCCTGACCGCCAGCCCGGGCATCTTCTCGGCGCTGATGATCGGCATGGGGCGCGCCGTCGGCGAGACCATGATCGTGCTGATGGCGACCGGCAATACCCCGGTGATGGAACTGAACATCTTCGAAGGCATGCGCACCCTGGCGGCCAACGTCGCGGTGGAAATGCCCGAGTCGGAGGTCGGCGGCAGCCACTACCGCGTGCTGTTCCTCTCGGCGCTGGTACTGCTGACGTTCACCTTCGTGATGAACACCCTGGCAGAGCTGATCCGTCAGCGTCTGCGCAAGAAATACGCGTCGTTGTAAGCGGCGGAGGTATAGCTCTGTGAAACAGAAACAGGAAACCGTCAAAGCCTGGTTCGGCAGCGGCTCGCCCTGGGTGTGGCTGAACGCCGGCGCGGTGGCCATCGCGGTGATCATGACCATCGGCCTGCTGGCGGTGATCGCGGTGCGCGGCCTCGGTCACTTCTGGCCGGCGAACGTCATCGAGGCGACCTACCAGATCCCCGGCGAAGCCGCCAAGACCGTGATCGGCGAAGTGGTCCAGGCCGAGGAAGTGCCGCGTGCGCGGCTGCGCAGCGCCGGCATGCCGGTGCCGGAGGCCGGCCCCGAGTTCATGACCCGCGAACTGCTCAAGCTGGGCAACCGCGAGCTCTACGGCAGCGATTTCTCCTGGGTGGTCGGCGAGTGGCTGCAGGACATCAAGCGCCCCGAAGCGCTGATGGTTCTCGAACGCCGCGAGTGGGGCAACTTCTACGGCTACCTGCTGAGCGTCAAGGAGAACGGCCAGGTGGTCGCCGAAGGCGACGCCGCGGTAGCCGAACTGCAGAAGCGCATGCAGCGCGTGGATGACCTGTACGCCAAGCTCTACAAGCTGGAGAAAGGCGATATCGGTGCCATCAACCATGGCCTCGAGCGCCTGCGCCTGGAGGAGCGCAAGCTTCAGCTGGACGGCAAGCTGGACGCCGCCGCCCAGGCCGACCTGGCCGCCGGGCGCAGCGAGCTGCAGGCGCGCTACAAGGTGCTGGAGGAACAGCTCAACGGCCTGCACCAGGAGTTCAATCGCGACAGCGTGATGATGCGCGATGCCAGCGGCCGCGAGAGCGAGATCACCCTCGGCAAGCTGGTCCACGCCTACCAGCCCAACGCCATGAGCTTCGGCACCAAGTTCGTCTTCTACTTCAAGAAGCTCTGGGAGTTCCTCAGCGACGACCCGCGCGAGGCGAACACCGAGGGCGGTATCTTCCCGGCGATCTTCGGCACCGTGATGATGACCCTGGTGATGGCCCTGATCGTCACCCCGTTCGGCGTGATCGCCGCGGTCTACCTGCGCGAATACGCCAAGCAGGGGCCGCTGACCCGGGTGATCCGCATCGCCGTGAACAACCTCGCCGGCGTCCCGGCGATCGTCTATGGCGTGTTCGGCCTGGGCTTCTTCGTCTACGTGCTGGGCGGCTCCATCGACCGTCTGTTCTTCCCCGAGGCGCTGCCCGCGCCGACCTTCGGCACCCCCGGGCTGTTCTGGGCCTCGCTGACCCTGGCGATCCTCGCCGTGCCGGTGGTGATCGTCGCCACCGAGGAAGGCCTGGCGCGGATTCCCCGCGCAGTCCGCGAAGGTTCCCTGGCGCTCGGCGCGACCAAGGCCGAGACGCTGTGGAAGATCGTCCTGCCGATGGCCAGCCCGGCGATGATGACCGGCCTGATCCTCGCCGTGGCCCGCGCCGCCGGCGAAGTCGCGCCGCTGATGCTGGTCGGCGTGGTGAAACTGGCGCCGTCGCTGCCGGTCGACGGTAACTATCCGTACGTGCATCTCGACCAGAAGATCATGCACCTCGGTTTCCATATCTACGACGTCGGTTTCCAGAGCCCCAACGTCGAGGCCGCACGGCCGCTGGTATACGCTACGGCGTTGCTGCTGGTCGTGGTGATCGCCCTGCTGAACTTCTCCGCCATCGCGATCCGCAATCGCCTGCGCGAGAAGTACAAGGCCCTGGAAAACTGATTGAGGGAGCTTCCCATGCAACACGAGACCGCCAGCCACGGCATCAACTTCGATGCACTCGGACGCGACCGCCAGAGCCTCGACCTGGCTTCCGAAAGCGTCGAACTGGAAGTGCCCGGGCTGAACCTGTTCTACGGCGCCAAGCAGGCCCTGTTCGATGTCCGGATGAACATTCCGAAGCAGCGCGTGACCGCTTTCATCGGCCCGTCCGGTTGCGGCAAGTCGACCCTGCTGCGCTGCTTCAACCGGATGAACGACCTGGTGGACGGCTGCCGCGTCGAAGGCGAGATCCGCCTCGATGGCCACAACATCTTCGCCAAGGGCGTCGATGTCGCCGAGCTGCGCCGCCGCGTCGGCATGGTGTTCCAGAAGCCCAACCCGTTCCCCAAGAGCATCTATGAGAACGTGGTCTATGGCCTGCGCATCCAGGGCATCAACAAGAAGCGCGTGCTCGACGAGGCCGTCGAATGGGCTCTGAAAGGCGCCGCCCTGTGGGACGAGGTGAAGGACCGCCTGCACGAGTCGGCTCTCGGCCTCTCCGGCGGCCAGCAACAGCGCCTGGTGATCGCCCGGACCATCGCGGTGGAGCCGGAGGTATTGCTGCTCGACGAACCCTGCTCGGCGCTGGACCCGATCTCCACGCTGAAGATCGAGGAACTGATCTACGAGCTGAAGTCGAAGTTCACCATCGTCATCGTCACCCACAACATGCAGCAGGCCGCGCGGGTTTCCGACTACACGGCGTTCATGTACATGGGCAAGCTGATCGAGTTCGGCGACACCGATACGCTGTTCACCAACCCGGCGAAGAAGCAGACCGAAGACTACATCACCGGCCGCTACGGCTAGCGGTTCCCCGGAGGCGCGGCGAGCCCGCGGCCTCCGGCCCTTTCCGTAGCCAGTAGATGCCACCGGTCGCAGCGGTTCCAGAAGGATTCCCCACATGATCAACAAAGACAGTCTCACCCATCACATCTCCCAACAGTTCAACGCCGAGCTGGAGGACGTGCGCAGCCACCTCCTGGCCATGGGCGGGCTGGTGGAGAAGCAGGTCAACGACGCGGTCAACGCGCTGATCGACGCCGATTCCGGCCTCGCCCAGCAGGTCCGCGAGATCGACGACCAGATCAACCAGATGGAGCGCAACATCGACGAGGAGTGCGTGCGTATCCTCGCCCGCCGCCAGCCGGCGGCTTCCGACCTGCGCCTGATCATCAGCATCTCGAAGTCGGTGATCGACCTCGAGCGCATCGGCGACGAGGCTTCCAAGATCGCCCGCCGCGCCATCCAGCTGTGCGAGGAAGGCGAGTCGCCGCGTGGCTACGTCGAGGTGCGCCACATCGGCACCCAGGTGCAGAGGATGGTCCAGGAGGCACTGGACGCCTTCGCCCGCTTCGACGCCGACCTGGCGCTGTCGGTGGCGCAGTACGACAAGACCGTCGACCGCGAGTACAAGACCGCCCTGCGCGAGCTGGTCACCTACATGATGGAGGACCCGCGGGCGATCTCCCGCGTGCTCAACGTCATCTGGGCCCTGCGCTCGCTGGAGCGCATCGGCGACCATGCGCGCAACATCGCCGAGCTGGTGATCTACCTGGTGCGTGGCACCGACGTCCGCCACATCGGCCTGACCCGGATGAAGGAAGAGGTCGAGAACAACCGCGGCGAATGACCCTCTATCGGCAAGGCTCCTTGATCTGGAGCCTTGTTTCTTCGCGCCACCGCAGCAAGGCTTGGCATCCTGCCAGCAGGGAAGGCTATCCTAGGCGAACCTGTCCAGGAGAAGTCGATGAGCAAAGTCAGCGCGCTAGTGGTGGATGACGCCCCCTTCATCCGAGATCTGATGAAGAAAGGGCTGCGCGACAATTTCCCCGGCCTCCATATCGAAGAGGCGGTGAACGGCCGCAAGGCCCAGCAACTGCTCAGTCGGCAGGCCGTCGACCTGATCCTTTGCGACTGGGAGATGCCGGAGATGTCCGGCCTCGAGCTGCTGACCTGGTGCCGCGCCCAGGAAAACCTCAAGACCACCCCGTTCATCATGGTCACCAGCCGCGGTGACAAGGAAAACGTGGTCCAGGCGATCCAGGCTGGGGTCTCCGACTACATCGGCAAGCCATTCTCCAACGACCAGCTGGTGGCCAAGATCAGGAAGGCCCTCAGCCGCAGCGGCAAGCTGGAAGCCCTGGCCGCCCATGCGCCGCGCCGGGAGATCGCCAGCGGCATGGCCAACGATTCGCTGGCGGCGCTGACCGGCGGTCGCGCGGAGGTCATCAGGCCCGCCGCGTCACCGGCGAAGCCGGCCGCCATGCCGAAGCCGGCCGCCGCTCCCGCGGCCAGCGCGCGTCCCGCCGCCAGCGGCAATCCGCTGGGCCAGGCGCAGTTGCGCCTGCCACAGAGCAGCATGCCCTGCGTGATCAAGGCGGTCAGCCTGAAGGAAGCGCAACTGGTGGTGAAGCGTGCCGACCCGCTGCCGCAGGTGCTGGAAAGCGCGGTGCTGGACCTCGAGGAGAACAGCGACGTGGCGCGTCTCAACGGTTACCTGCACGCCATCGCCGCGCTGGAGCCGAAACCGGACAGCGACTGGCTGCTGCTGACCCTGCGTTTCGTCGATCGCGACCCGCAGAAGCTCGACTACCTGTCGCGCCTGATCGCTCGCGGAAGCTCCCAGAAGCACTACGTTCCCGGCGCCTGAACGGCATTTTCCCGACGATCCGTTCACAGCCCGCTCGCTGGCGTCTCGCTCCGGCAATGAAGCGCTGCTAGTCTTGCCGATTCGGGATAACCAGAACGACACGATCCGTGCAGTCATGCTAGGGCGCCTTCTTCTCCTCTGTGGCCTGTTCGCCGCGGCGGCTCCCGCCGCGGCCCTGACCATCTACAAGTACACCGACGCCAACGGCGTGGTGACCTACTCCGATCGCGCCGTGGCCGGAGCGCAGGTGTTCGTCTTCCGCGACCGGATGGTCGAGCGCCTGGAACGGGAAGTGAAGCTGGAGACGAAGAAGCACGCCGGCGGCGAGACCCTGCAGGTGCGCAACGATCTCTACGCGCCGGTCGAAGTCGAGCTGCGCATCCGCAACCCGCGCAATGCCGTCGGGGTGCCCGACGGGCCGATCCGCTGGGTGGTCCCGGCGCGCAGCCAGGTGCGCCTGGCGACCCTGGCGCCGCGCAAGGCCGGCAAGCCGATGAGCTACACGCCGAAGCTGCGCTACGCGCTCGGTGACCCGCGCCAGCAGCCGTTGCTCTACCGCTATCCGCTGCCCTGGCGCGGCGGGCCGTTCCGCCTGTCCCAGGGCGCCAATGGCAAGTACAGCCACTTCACCCCCAAGGGCCGCTACGCGATGGACATCGCCATGCCCGAGGGCACGCCGATCATCGCCGCGCGTGGCGGTACCGTGGTGAAGATCGAGAACAACCAGAGCGGACGCGGCAACAATCCCTCGGGCAACTTCGTGCGCATCCTCCACGACGACGGCACCATGGGCGTCTACCTGCACCTGATGCGCCACTCGGTGCTGGTCGCCGAGGGCCAGCGGGTCCAGGTCGGCACGCCGTTGGCGCGCTCCGGCAACACCGGCAACAGCAGCGGGCCGCACCTGCACTTCGTGATCCAGCGCAACGTCGGCCTGGCGCTGGAATCGATTCCCTACGACTTCGCCCAGCCGGTCGACACCCTGCCGAACTTCGCCATCGTCCGCGAGCCGTGAGAAACGCCGGCGCCGTGGCAGCGCCGGCTCGTTTCAGCCGAGCTTGACGACCTTGGCCAGGACGATCTTCGGACCGCGCATCTTCTTCACGATGATCCGCAGGCCTTCGGTGTCGAGGACTTCCTCTTCCTCCGGGACCCGCTTCAGGGTGTCGTAGACCAGCCCGGCGAGGGTGTCCGCCTCGACGTGGTCGAGGTCGATGCCGAGCAGGCGTTCGAGCTTGAACAGCGGCGTATCCCCGCGCACCAGCAGCTTGCCCGGCTGATAGGCGAGGATGCCGCGCTCGGTCTTGCGGTGTTCGTCCTGGATGTCGCCGACCAGCACCTCCAGCACGTCCTCCATGGTCAGGAAGCCGACCACCTTGTGGTCGGCCTCTTCCACCACGGCGAAGTGCGCGCCGCCCTTGCGGAACTGCTCCAGCAGGCGCGACAGCGGGGTGTGCTTGGTGACGATCTCCAGCGGGCGCACCAGTTCGTCGAGGTCGAAGGTCTCCGGCAGGCTGTCCAGCGCGGACAGCGCCAGCAGCAGGTCCTTGATGTGCAGCAGGCCGATGAACTCGCCCTTGTGGCTGTCCCAGACCGGGTAGCGGCTGTACTTGTGGCGACGGATCACCGCGAGGATGTCCGCCAGCGGCGCGTCATGCTCGAGGTAGACCAGGTCCTCGCGGGAGTTGGCCCAGTCGACCACCTCCAGCTCGCCCAGCTCCACCGCCGAGGCCAGCACGCGCATGCCCTGGTCGCTGGGATCCTGCGCGCGGCTGGAGTGGAGGATCAGCTTCAGCTCGTCGCGGCTGTAGTGGTGCTCGTGGTGCGGGCCGGGCTCGCCCTGGCCGGCGATCTTGAGGATGGCGTTGGCGCTGGCGTTGAGCAGCCAGATCGCCGGATACATCAGCCAGTAGAAGAGGTACAGCGGCACCGCCGTCCACAGCGACAGCAGCTCCGGCTTGCGGATCGCCCAGGACTTGGGCGCCAGCTCGCCGACCACGATGTGCAGGTAGGAAATGATGAAGAACGCGGTGAAGAAGGAGATCCCGCGGATCAGCTCCTCGGAATGCACGCCGAGCATCGCCAGCAGCGGCTCGAGGAGTTCGGCGAAGGCCGGCTCGCCGACCCAGCCCAAGCCCAGGGAGGCCAGGGTGATGCCCAGCTGGCAGGCGGACAGGTAGGCGTCCAGCTGGTTGTGTACCTTGCGCAGGATGGCGCCGCGCCAGCCGTGCTGCTTGGCGATGGTTTCCACGCGGGTGGCGCGGAGCTTGACCATGGCGAACTCGGCGGCGACGAAGAAGCCGTTGAGCAGGACGAGGAAAAGCGCGAAGAGGATCAGGCCGGCATCGGCGAAATAGGTGGCGATGCTGGTACTAGGAGAAGGGTCCATGAGGGTGTGCGGTAGCCAAAAGGCCCTTAAGAATGAGGGGCTGTGCCGTCGCTTGCAAGTCTTGGCCGCGCCCGCGTCCGCCCGTGGCGGCGCGGAATGCGGTCACTCCAGAGCCCTGCGCTCGCGTTCGGCGACCTGCGCCGGAGCGAAATGGCAGGTGAAGGTGCTGCCCTTGCCGGGCACGCTGCTGATTTCCAGGCGCGCGCGGTGGCGGATCAGCACATGCTTGACGATGGCCAGGCCGAGACCGGTGCCACCGGTGTTCGAGGCGCGGCTGGAATCGACCCGGTAGAAGCGTTCGGTCAGGCGTGGCAGGTGCTTGGGGTCGACACCGATACCGGTGTCCTGCACCGACAGGTGCGCGCCCTGTTCGTCGGCCCACCAGCGGATGCGGATCTCGCCCTCGTCGGGGGTGTACTTCACCGCGTTGAACACCAGGTTGGAGAAAGCGCTGCGCAGCTCCGCCTCGCTGCCCTTGAGCTGCACCGCGGGCGCGGCATCGAGGCTGATGCGGTGGTTGCGCCCGGCGGAGAGGGCCTGGGCGTCGTTGCGGATGCTGGCGAGGAGGGCGTCCACCGCCACCGGCTTGTTGTCGCCGGGGTAGTCGGTGGCTTCCAGCTTGGCCAGCAGGAGCAGGTCGTTGAGCAGGTTCTGCATGCGCCCGGCCTGCTGCTGCATCTGCTGCAGGGCGCGCAGCCAGCGCGGGTTGACGTCCTCGACGTTGTCCAGGAGGGTCTCCAGGTAGCCGGCGATCACCGTCAGCGGCGTGCGCAGCTCGTGGGAAACGTTGGCGACGAAGTCCTTGCGCATCTGCTCCAGCTGGTGGACCCGGGTGACGTCGCGGACCAGCATCAGATGCTCGCGGTTGCCGTAGAGGGTGATGTGGAACTGCAGGCGCAGGCGTTCGTTGATCGGCGAGGGGATTTCCAGCGGCTCGCGGTAGTCCTCCTGGTCGAAGTATTCCTTGAAGCGCGGATGGCGGATCAGGTTGCTCACCGGCTGGCCGCCGTCCTGCGGGGTCTTCAGGCCGAGCAGGTTTTCCGCGGCGAGGTTCCACCATTCCAGGTTGCCGTCGCTGTCGAGCATGATCACCGCGTCGCGCAGGGCCGCGGTGGATTCCTGGATGCGGTCGATCACCGCCTGCAGGCGCCCGCGGGCGCGCTGGTTGCGACGTTGCAGGTGGTAGATGTTGTCGAAGACTTCGCCCCACAGCCCGTAGCTGTCCGGTGGCGGCTCGTCGGGCTGGTGGTTGCGCAGCCACTGGTGCAGGCGCAGCAGTTGCCAGAGGGTCCAGCCGAGGTAGAGGCCCAGGCCGAGGGCCAGGGCCCAGCCGTAATGGCCGCTGGCCACGCCGAGCACGAGGCTGGCGGCCAGCACGAGAAGCAGGTGGCGGATCAGCGCTCCACGCCAGTCTTGGTTCACGACGGATTGCATCCTGTCCAGCGGCGGTCCGTCACGGACCGACCAGGGGTAACGGCTCCGGCCGCGGGGCGGCGGCCGGGAGCGGGGTCAGCTCTTGGTGGAGAAACGATAGCCGGTCCCGCGGACAGTCTGAACCAGATTTTCGTAGACCTCGCCCAGCGCCTTGCGCAGGCGACGGATATGCACGTCTACGGTGCGCTCCTCGACGTAGACGTTGCCGCCCCAGACCTGGTCGAGCAGTTGGCCGCGGGTATAGGCGCGCTCCTGGTGAGTCATGAAGAACTGCAGCAGGCGGTACTCGGTGGGGCCCATCTCGGCCGGCTTGCCGTCGATGGTCACGCGGTGGCTGATCGGGTCCAGCAGCAGCCCGCCGACCTCGATCGGCGCCTCGCTGTCGCCCGGGCCGGTGCGGCGCAGCACGGCCTTCAGGCGGGCGACCAGCTCGCGCGGCGAGAACGGCTTGGTGATGTAGTCGTCGGCGCCGACCTCCAGGCCCTGGATCTTGTTGTCCTCCTCGCCCTTGGCGGTGAGCATGATGATCGGGATGTCGACGGTCAGCTCGTCGCGCTTCAGGCGCCGCGCCAGCTCGATGCCGGAGGTGCCGGGGAGCATCCAGTCGAGCAGGATCAGGTCCGGCTTGCGGTCGACGATCACCGCGTGCGCCTGCTGGGTGTTTTCCGCTTCCAGACACTCGTAGCCGGCCATCTCCAGGGCCACGGCGATCATCTCGCGAATCGGTGCTTCGTCATCAACGATGAGGATTGTCTTGCCAACCATGGTCTTGCCTCGGGTCGATCTGTCTTGCGCCGCATTAGATAACGAAATTGTGTCAGGTATGTGACATAACGGCGTAGTTTCCGCCGACCGCCCGCAGCCGGACTATGCTCAACAGGTCCCGCTGCCGCCTCTCGCGGGCGGCTGAGGCTCCACCTGAAGCTACAGGAGAGACGCGATGAACAGAATCCACCTGGCGCTGGGTCTGGCGCTTGCCCTGCCGGCGTTCGCCGTGCTGGCCCAGGAAACGGTGGCGCCGGCCACCGAGAAGGACGGCGTGCTGGTCGATGGCAAGGGCATGACGCTCTATACCTACGACAAGGACAGCGAAGGCCAATCCGCCTGTTCCGGGCAGTGCGCGAAGAACTGGCCGCCGCTGGCGGCGGCCCAGGGCGCGCAGGCCAGCGGCGACTGGAGCCTGGTCGCCCGCGAGGACGGCACCCAGCAATGGGCCTACTACGGCAAGCCCCTTTATACCTTCATCCAGGACAAGAAGCCTGGCGACAAGAACGGCGACGGCAAGATGGGCGCCTGGCACGTCGCCCAGCCGGACATGGACTAGACGGTCGCCGGCCTGCGCGCCGCTCAACGCAGCGCGTAGTCGGCGACCGTGCCGAGGAAGATCGCCAGCCCCGCCCAGTGGTTGTGCAGGAAGGCGCGGAAGCAGGCCTGCGGGTCGCGGTCGCGGGTCGACCAGGCTTCCCAGGCGAAGCAGGCCGCCGCCACGACCAGGCCGAGGTAGAAGCAGGCGCCCAGCTCGAAGCGGTTGCCGGCCAGCGCCAGCAGGAGCAGGGTCAGGCCCTGCAGGCTGCCGATGATCAGGCGGTCGGCGTCGCCGAAGAGGATCGCGGTGGACTTGATGCCGATCTTCAGGTCGTCCTCGCGGTCGGTCATCGCGTAGTAGGAGTCGTAGGCCACCGTCCACAGCACGTTGGCCAGGAACAGCAGCCAGGCGCTGGCCGGCAGTTCGCCGCGCTCGGCGGTGAAGGCCATCAGGATGCCCCAGGAGTAGGCGGCGCCCAGTACCACCTGCGGGTAATAGGTGTAGCGCTTCATGAAGGGGTAGAGCGAGGCCACCGCCACCGCGCCGAACGACAGCCAGATGGTCGGCGCGTTGGTCAGCAGGACCAGCCCGAAGCTCAGCGCGACCAGGATGGCGAAGGTGATCCAGGCCTCGCGCACGCTGATCTTGCCGGTGGCCAGCGGGCGCGCCTTGGTGCGTGCGACGTGGCCGTCGAAATCGCGGTCGGCGAAATCGTTGATCACGCAGCCGGCGGCGCGCATCAGGGTGACGCCGAGGACGAAGATCAGCAGGTTCTTCAGTTCCGGCACGCCGTCCGCGGCGATCCACAGCGACCACAGGGTCGGCCAGAGCAGCAGGTAGATGCCGATCGGCCGGTCCAGGCGCACCAGTTGGACGAAGTCCCAGGCGCGGGGGTGCAGGCGGGCCAGCGGCTTGATCAGGGTGACGAACATGGGAACCTCCGGAGTCGACCGGAGGATTATACGTCGTCGATTCCCGCCTGGCCCCACAGGCGCGGCAGGAACACTTCCGCCACCAGTACCCCGAGCGCCCCGCGGGCGAAGCGTGAACGACGGCCCCACAGGCCTTCGTCACGGACCTCGGCGGGCAGGCCGGCCGCCGGATAGCGGCAGACCTCGATGGCGCCGCGCTCGAAGGCGCTGTCGCTGAACAGCAACTCGCCCAGCGAGCGGGTGCCGAGCAGCGCCAGGTCGAAGCCCGAGCCTTCCAGGGCGCTGCGCGCCGCCACGCTGCGGGCGAACACCCAGGGCCGGTCGTGGCCGTGCAGGTAGACCTCGCGTACCCAGCCGGTGCTGCCGGGCTCGACGCCCAGTCCCTGGCACTCGTCGTCGCGCAGGAGTTGCCAGCCTTCGAGCAGGGGCTCGACGCGGAACGCGCCGTCGGCCAGGGCGGTCAGGCGCCGGGTCAGCGAGCCCTCGTCGAACAGCCAGTCGAGGACGGCGGGGGAAACGCTGGACAGTTGGTCGGCGCGGAGCCAGGGCGCGTTGCTGGGCATGACGGGACTACGAGACGGCGGCAGAAGGCGGCGAGGGTAGCACGTTCGCCCGGCGGCCGGCCTGCGACGCGGCGGCGCGTCATTCCCAGCCGTTCAGGCGCAGGGTGGCGCGAACCAGGCGCTGTTCCTCCTGCTCGATCTCCCGCAGGTTGTCGCGGATGCTGTGGATATGTTCGCGCGCCGCCCGTTGCGCCTGCTCTGGCTGGCGCTCGCGGAGGGCCGCGTAGAGGCGCGCGTGCTGGCGGTCGATCTGGCGCTTTTGCGATGGCCGGTGATAGAGGTTGTTCACCGAGGCGAACACCGTGCTCAACATCAGTTCGTTCAGCGATTGCAGGGTATGCACCAGCACTGGATTGTGCGACGCCTCGCTGATCGCCCGGTGGAACGCATGGTCGCGGCGGGCGTGCTCGCGGGGATCGACCGGCTGGGTTTCGTCGTGGCTGGCGAGCATCTCGTCGTAGCGCCGGGCGAGCAGGACGAAGTCCGCCTCGGTGCCGCGCAGCGCCGCCAGGCGGGCCGCCTCGCCCTCCAGCAGGGCGCGGACTTCGAGCAGGTCGTAGAGGGTGCGCGGCTGGGAGCCGAACAGGTGCATCAGCGGACTGGCATCGGCGTTGCGGTCGAGGTCGGCGACGAACGACCCACGGCCATGCTCGGTATCGATGATGCCGCGTCCGCGCAGCACCCGCAGGCCCTCGCGCAGGGCCGAGCGCGAGCAGCCGAGCTTGGCCACCAGGCGCCGCTCCGAGGGCAGCGCCTGGCCGACCTTGAGCACGCCGTCGACGATCAGCCGCTCGATACGTTCGGCGACCTGGTCGGCCACCCGCTGTTTCTGCATGGAAGCTCCCGTTGCACTGGTAGGACCAGTTGGCTGTCGTTACTCACTATAGAGGCTGGTGGGCTTTCTACCATGCGCTTCGCGCCCATGGTTCCCGGCGAAACTGGTAGGACCAGTTCGATGCCTGCTGGACCCCGGCCGTCCGCGCGGTACAGGCTGTGGACGCTTGCTGATCCCGCCGACAACCACAACAAGGACAGCCGCCATGAACATCCTCTACGACGAGCGTCTGGACGGTCCGTTGCCGCAGGTGGACAGGGATGCCCTGCTGGCCGAATTGCGCCTCCGCCTGCCCGACCTCGAGCTGCTGCACGCCGCGGAAGACCTGCGTCCCTACGAGTGCGACGGTCTCTCGGCGTATCGCTGCACGCCGTTGCTGGTGGCATTGCCGGAACGTATCGAACAGGTCCAGGGCCTGCTCGCCCTCTGCCATCGGCTGGAGGTGCCGGTGGTGGCGCGCGGTGCCGGCACCGGCCTGTCCGGCGGCGCACTGCCGCTGGAGAACGGCGTGCTGCTGGTGATGGCGCGTTTCCGGCGGATCCTCGAGATCGACCCGCTGGGGCGTTTCGCCCGGGTCCAGCCTGGCGTGCGCAACCTGGCGATCTCCCAGGCCGCTGCCCCCCACGGCCTGTACTACGCACCGGACCCATCCTCGCAGATCGCCTGCTCCATCGGCGGCAACGTCGCGGAGAACGCCGGCGGCGTGCATTGCCTGAAGTATGGCCTGACCGTGCACAACCTGTTGCAGGTGGACATCGTGACCCTGGAGGGCGAGCGCCTGAGCCTGGGTTCCGCCGCCCTGGACAGCGCCGGCTTCGACCTGCTGGCGCTGTTCACCGGCTCCGAGGGGCTGCTTGGCGTGGTGGTGGAGGTCACCGTCAGGCTGTTGCCGCGGCCGCCGCTGGCCAAGGTGCTGTTGGCCAGCTTCGACGATGTGGAAAGCGCAGGGCGGGCGGTGGCCGACCTGATCGGCGCCGGCATCGTCCCGGCTGGCCTGGAGATGATGGACAACCTGTCGATCCGCGCCGCCGAGGACTTCATCCATGCCGGCTACCCGGTTGACGCGGCGGCGATCCTGCTCTGCGAACTGGACGGGGTGGAAGCCGACGTGCACGAGGATTGCGAACGGGTCCGCGAGCTGTTCCAGGCGGCCGGCGCCACCTCGGTGCGCCAGGCCCATGACGAGGCCGAGCGCCAGCGCTTCTGGGCCGGGCGCAAGAATGCCTTTCCGGCGGTGGGGCGGATTTCCCCCGACTACTACTGCATGGACGGCAGCATCCCGCGCCGCGAGCTGCCGCGGGTGCTGCACGGCATCGCCGAGCTTTCGCGCGAATACGGCCTGCGGGTGGCCAACGTATTCCACGCCGGCGACGGCAACATGCACCCGTTGATCCTCTTCGACGCCAACCTGCCGGGCGAGCTGGAGCGCGCCGAGGCGCTGGGCGGCAGGATCCTCGAGCTGTGCGTGGCGGTAGGCGGCAGCATCACCGGCGAACATGGCGTCGGCCGCGAGAAGATCAACCAGATGTGCGCTCAGTTCAATGCCGACGAGCTGACCCTGTTCCACGCCGTGAAGGCGGCGTTCGACCCGGCCGGGCTGCTCAATCCCGGCAAGAACGTGCCCACCCTGCATCGCTGCGCCGAGTTCGGCGCCATGCACGTCCACCACGGTCGACTGCCGTTCCCCGAACTGGAGCGTTTCTGATGAGCCAGCCGTATTTTGATCCGGACGCTGGCGCCGACCATGCCGGCGCGCTGCTCGAGCAGGTCCGCGACGCCCTGGCGCGGCGCGCGCCGCTGCGCATCGTCGGCGGCGACAGCAAGGCATTTCTCGGCAGGCCGGTTGCCGGCGAACCGCTGGCCCTCGCCGAACACCGCGGGATCGTCGCCTACGATCCCTGCGAACTGGTGATCACCGCCCGTGCCGGTACGCCGCTGGACGAGCTACAGGCCGTGCTGGCGCGCGGCGGGCAGATGCTTGCCTGCGAGGCGCCGGGGTTCGGCGGCCGGGCGACGGTCGGCGGGGTGCTCGCCAGCGGCCTGTCCGGACCGCGCCGGCCCTGGGCGGGAGCGGTACGCGATTTCGTCCTCGGCACGCGGCTGATCAGTGGCCTGGGCACCCACCTGCGCTTCGGCGGCGAGGTGATGAAGAATGTCGCCGGCTACGACCTGTCGCGGCTGCTGGCGGGCAGCTTCGGTTGCCTCGGGGTGGTCACCGAAGTGTCCTTCAAGGTGCTGCCCATGCCGCGCCGCCAGGCCAGTCTGAGTCTGGACCTGCCGGTGGCGGCGGCGTTGCGCAAGTTGGCGGAGTGGGGAAGGCAGCCAATGCCGATCAGCGCGGCCTGCCACGACGGCGAGGGTTTGCGCCTGCGCCTGGAGGGCGGCGAGGGCTCGGTACGCTCTGCGCGCGAGCGCCTCGGTGGCGAAGCGCTCGATGACGGCTTCTGGGCCGACCTGCGCGAGCAGCGCCTGCCGTTCTTCGCCGACCCGCGACCGCTCTGGCGCCTGTCGCTGCCGGCGCTGGCACCGGAGTCGCCGCTGCCCGGCCGCCAGTTGCTGGACTGGGGCGGGGCGCTGCGCTGGCTGAAGAGCGACGCGCCGGCCGCAGACATCCGCGAGTGGGCCGCCGCCCATGGCGGCCACGCCACCTGCTACCGCGCCGGCCACGTCGACGCGCCGTTCCAGCCGTTGCCGCCGGCTTTGCTCGGCCTGCACCGGGCGCTGAAGCGCCAGCTCGACCCGCAAGGCATCTTCAATCCCGGGCGGATGTACGCCGAACTCTGAGGAGACGCGATGCAAACCAACCTGTGCGAATCCGCCCGGCAACGCGCCGAGGCCGCCGAAGCCGAGCGCATCCTGCGCAGCTGCGTGCACTGCGGCTTCTGCAACGCCACCTGCCCGACCTACCAGGAGCTGGGCGATGAACTCGACGGTCCGCGCGGGCGGATCTACCTGGTCAAGCAGTTCCTCGAGCGCGACGAGGCCAGCGAGCGCACCCGGCTGCATCTCGATCGCTGCCTGAGCTGTCGCAACTGCGAAACCACCTGCCCGTCCGGGGTGGAGTACCACAAGCTGCTGGATATCGGCCGCGACCTCCTGGCCGAGCGCCTGCCGCGCAGCTTCGGCCAGCGCCTGCTGCGCGGCGGGCTGCGCCTGCTGGCGCCGCGGCCGGCGCTGTTCGGCGCGCTGGCGGCCGTCGCCGGGGGTGTGCGGCCGGTTCTGCCGGAACCCGTGCAGAGCAAGTTGCCACGCCGGATCGCGGCACCAGGAAAACGACCGCGGCCGCGGCATGCGCGGCGCGTGCTGCTGCTCGAAGGTTGCGTGCAGCCGGCGCTGTCGCCGAACACCAACGCCGCCGCCGCGCGCGTCCTCGACCGCCTGGGCATCAGCGTGACGCCGGCCGTCGCGGCCGGTTGCTGCGGCGCCGTGGATTTCCACCTGGATGCGCAGGAACGCGGCCGCCAGCGCGCGCGGCGCAACATCGACGCCTGGTGGCCATTGCTGCGCGAGGGCGCCGAGGCCATCGTGCAGACCGCCAGCGGCTGCGGCGCCTTCGTCAAGGACTACGCCTACCTGCTGCGCGACGACCCGCGATACGCGGCCAGGGCGCGCGAGGTCGCCGCCGCTGCCCGCGACCTGGTGGAAGTGCTTCGCGACGAGCCGCTGGAGTCCCTCGGCCTGCGCTGCGACCAGCGCCTGGCATTCCACTGCCCATGCACACTGCAGCACGCGCAACGACTGGGCGGGGCCGTGGAATCGGTGCTGCGGCGACTGGGTTTTCATCTCGCCGAAGTGCCCGACGGTCATCTCTGCTGCGGCTCCGCCGGCACCTACTCGCTGACCCAGCCGGCGCTGTCCCGGCGTCTGCGCGACAACCGCCTGGACGCCCTGGAAAGCGGCGCGCCGGATGTCATCGCCACGGCCAACGTCGGTTGCCAGGTGCATCTCGACGGCGCCGGGCGGACCCCGGTACGCCACTGGATCGAGCTGCTCGACCAGGCCTTGCCCGGAGGAGAGTGAAACCATGCGCAGCAAGCCGGTACTCGGCCGCGAGGACGTCACCCGTATCCTTGCCGCCGCCCGCGAGGAGGCCCTGCGCCAGGGCTGGGCGGTGAGTGTCGCGGTGGTCGACGACGGCGGCCATCCGCTGGCCCTGGAGCGCCTCGACGGCTGCGCGCCGATCGGCGCCTACATCGCCACGGAAAAGGCCCGCAGCGCCGCCCTCGGACGCCGGGAAACGAAGCGCTACGAGGAAATGATCAACGGCGGACGCAGCGCCTTTCTCTCGGTACCGCTGCTGCAGGCTACCCTGGAAGGCGGCGTGCCGATCCTGTTGGATGGCGAGGTCGTGGGAGCGGTCGGCGTCTCCGGCGTACGCGCCGAAGAGGATGCCCGGGTGGCGCGGGCCGGCGCCGAGGGCCTGTGAGGTGTGAGGCGACCGGCGGGCACCACCCATCTTTGGTTGGCCCTTTCGGCGTGGGCTTGCCGTTCGGGCAGGTTGGCGGACAGGGTGGATTTGTTATAGGTTGCCGGCGCTGAACCGTGGTAACCCGCCCGAGGTAAACAATGAAGAAGTGGCAATGCGTGGTGTGTGGACTGATCTATGACGAGGCCAAAGGCTGGCCGGAAGAAGGCATCGAGGCGGGAACGCGCTGGGAAGATGTGCCTGAGGACTGGCTTTGCCCCGACTGTGGCGTCGGCAAGCTGGACTTCGAGATGATCGAAATCGGCTGAGCCCCGGCTCGCCGGCGGAGAAGGCGGCCCCGGCCGCCTTTTTTCATGTCTGGCCAGCGGCCGCGCAGCGGTTATCCTTGAGTTCTGGGTCCGGTCATTGACTGTCCTGCCGGGGTGGCCCGGCAGCCCCGCCGTTGGCCGGCGAGCGACGCTGAGCTAGGTTCGACGAACGAGGAGGGTGGCGATGCGCAAGTGGCAATGCGTGGTCTGCGGCTTCATCTACGACGAAGCCCTGGGCCTGCCCGAAGAAGGCATTCCGGCGGGAACCCGCTGGGAGGACATCCCGGCGGACTGGGTCTGCCCGGACTGCGGTGTCGGCAAGATCGATTTCGAGATGATCGAGATCGCCTGAGCGAAATCCACAGAAGCGGCGCCCGGCGCCGGCAATCACAGAGGAACGGAAATGAGCGAGCGTGCGCCCCTGGTAATCATTGGAACCGGCCTGGCGGGCTACAACCTGGCCCGCGAGTGGCGCAAGCTGGACAGCGAGACGCCGCTGCTGATGATCACCGCCGACGATGGACGCTCCTATTCCAAACCGATGCTCTCCACCGGTTTCTCGAAGAACAAGGACGCCGACGGCCTGGCCATGGCCGAGCCGGGCGCCATGGCCGAGCAACTCAATGCGCGGATCCTGACCCATACCCGGGTCACCGGCATCGACCCGGGGCACCAGCGGATCTGGATCGGCGAGGAAGAAGTGCGCTATCGCGACCTGGTCCTGGCCTGGGGCGCTGAGCCGATCCGGGTGCCGGTCGAGGGTGATGCCCAGGACGCGCTCTACCCGATCAACGACCTGGAGGACTACGCGCGCTTCCGCCAGGCGGCCGCCGGCAAGCGCCGGGTGCTGCTGCTTGGCGCCGGGCTGATCGGCTGCGAGTTCGCCAACGACCTCTCCAGCGGCGGCTACCAGCTCGACGTGGTGGCGCCTTGCGAGCAGGTCATGCCGGGCCTGCTCCACCCGGCCGCGGCCAGGGCCGTGCAGGCGGGCCTGGAAAGCCTCGGCGTGCGCTTCCACCTGGGGCCGGTGCTGGCCAGCCTGAGGAGGGCCGGGGATGGCCTGGAAGCCCATCTCTCCGACGGCGAAGTGATTCCCTGCGACCTGGTGGTTTCCGCGGTCGGCCTGCGTCCGCGCACCGAACTGGCGTTTGCCGCGGGGCTGGCGGTCAACCGCGGGATCGTCGTCGACCGCTCCCTGCGCACCTCCCACGCCAATATCTATGCGCTGGGCGATTGCGCCGAGGTGGATGGCCTCAACCTGCTCTACGTGATGCCGCTGATGGCCTGCGCGCGGGCGCTGGCGCAGACCCTGGCGGGCAACCCCAGCCAGGTCAGCTACGGCCCGATGCCGGTGACGGTGAAGACCCCGGCCTGCCCGCTGGTGGTATCGCCGCCGCCGCGTGGAATGGATGGCCAATGGCTAGTGGAAGGCTCTGGGACGGACCTCAAGGTCCTCTGCCGGGATACCGCCGGTCGAGTCATCGGCTACGCCCTGACCGGGACGGCGGTGAACGAAAAACTGTCCCTGAACAAGGAGTTACCCGGTCTTATGGCGTAACTGCCTCCTGTCCTGGCCATTCTGCCGTCGAGACATGCGGCAAAATTGTCCGACGATACTGGCGCAGTCCTCGGGAGCATGCCATCCTCCTTCGCGTCTACCGCAGTCTAGAGCCTATGGTTCCGGTGGACTGCGGTGCCTTTGAGCGCTGCTGGGAAGACAGCACGGACACAAAAACAACAAACCGTCAAAGAGGCAACTATGCGTAAACCAGAACTAGCCGCCGCTATCGCCGAAAAGGCCGATCTCACCAAGGAACAGGCCAATCGCGTTCTCAACGCCCTGTTGGATGAAATCACCGGCGCGCTGAACCGCAAGGACAGCGTGACCCTGGTCGGTTTCGGCACCTTCCTGCAACGCCATCGCGGGGCCCGCACGGGGAAGAACCCGCAGACCGGCCAGCCGGTGAAGATCAAGGCCAGCAACACCGTCGCCTTCAAGCCCGGCAAGGCCCTGCGCGACGCGGTCAACTGATCGCCGGGAGCCCGGAGTCAGAGCGGCTCCGGGCTTCACCGAAGACCCTCCCGCGCTCATCGAAAGGACAGCTGTAGTCCATCGCTCGAACAGCTACAATGCGCCGCTCATTTCCTGGATATCGAGACGCGCGCATGAAATTTCGTCTTCTCCTGTGGATGCTCGGCCGCCTGATGGGCAAGGCCAGCCGCGACAACCCCGCCTTCCAGAAACAGCTCGAAGGCAAGGACCTGGTATTCCAGCTGCACACCCTCGATGGCAAGGTGGCGCGTCACTACGTGGTTCGGGACCTGCGCGTGACCAGCAAGCGCGGTAGCCATCCGCAACCGGCGTTTTCCCTTGGATTCAAGGACGGAGCCTACGGTTTCGCCGCCATGACCTCGAAGAACCCGCAGCTGGCGTTCATGCAGGGCATCCAGAACAAGGACATCCAGATCCAGGGAAATCCGGCGCTGGTGATCTGGTTCCAGGGCCTGGTGAAATACCTCAAGCCCAAGAAGAAGGCGCCGGAAAAGAAAGCCGCCTGACGGCGGCTTTCGAATCTTCTCCGAGCCACGCTCGTGGACCGGCGGTAGTGCACTACGCGATGGACTACCCGGTCATCCCGGCAGGCGATTGAACTGCGCCGCCAGTTCGCGCAGGGCGGCTTCGGCTTCCAGCACCTTCCGCACCGCATCCTCGGCCTTTTCCCCGGTGATCCCCAGGCGTTCGTACAGGCCCGTCGGAATCGCTTCCTGTGGGCCATCGCCAATACCCTGGTTGCGCAGCAGCCGGCTGGCCAGGCAGATCAGGTTGGCGTAGACCGCGTTCGGCCCGGTGTAGCCGGGGTCCTGCTGGAAGCGCAGGGCGCAGTAGAGGTCGTCCGGCATATCCCATACGCGCATCAGCCAGGCACCGATCTGCTCACGGGTGATTCCCAGCAGGTGCTGCTCGATGTAGGCGTGACCGAGATGCGGGTTGACTTCCAGGTGCCGGCAGATCAGCGAAAAGTGTGGCGGGAAGACATGCGCCAGGACCAGGTAGCCGAAGTTGTGCAGCAGCCCGCCCAGGTAGCTCAGGCCGGACTCCGGGCGCAACTCGCGCGGCATGGCGCGGGTCAGGCCCTCGATCACCGCTGCGGTGTAGATCGCCTGCTGCCAGTAGGGCGTGGCCTGTTGCGGCTGGTCCTTGGGCAGGGTGAGGGTCTTGCCCAGGGCCAGGCCGAGGGCCAGGTTGATCACCAGGTCGAAGCCGAGCACGCGGACGATCGCGTCCTCCACCGAGCGGATCTTGCCCGGCGCGGCGTAGTAGGGCGAGGCGGCCCAGCTGACCACCTGGGCGGCCAGCGCCGGGTCGGTCTCGACCAGGCCGGTAATGTCGTCGACACTGGCGTTGGGATCGACCCGCAGCTTGATGATCTTCTGCGCCGTCTGCGGTAGCGGGGGAATCTCGATGGTCTGCTCCAGGCGTTGCTGGATGCGTCGGGCGGTGAAGGCCTGTACCGCCTGGCTGATCTCCGCGCGATCGTCGTCCGGACGATCCAGGTTCAGGCTGATGTTCTCCAGCGGTTCGCCAAAGCGTGCGGCGCTAGCCTTGGCCAGCAGGCTGCGGAAATCATTGCTGGCGATTTCCAGGAGGATGCCTGGCTGGCCGGACTCGATCAGCAGGCGCGGTTCCTGCAGCAGGCGCTCGTCGTAGAGGCAGGGCGAACTGGTCAAGGGCGGCAGCGCCGGCAGGCGGTGCAACTCATGCTTGCCGAGCATCCGCTCCAGGCGCTCGGGCTTGATCGCCAGCAGCTTGCGGCCGGTCAGTTCGGTGAGCCGGGCGAGATCCAGCAGCTGGCTCTGCGGGAACAGCACCAGCAGGGTGCCGACGGCGTCGTCCAGCAGCACCGCCTGGACCCGGCGGGCTGCCGGCAGGTCCGTGCCGTCGGCCACTTCACGGCAGGCGATGCCGAGCTTGGCGAGCAGCTGGAGGATGACCTGAGGGGCGTGCGGAGCATCGGCGGAGGCCAGGGCGGCTTCTGTCATGACGAGACCATGAGATCTGGATTTTCCGTCAGTATAACCAGAGCTGCCTTAAGACTGAGACCTACGCCGACCGGCGAGAGCGAAATAGATCACACTTGGCCGTATTGCTGGCCATGCCGCAGCCAGCGCTCGAGCAGCGGGCTGACGTGCTGCGGCCAGTGCGCCAGCAGCGACTGGGCGGCGTCGCGCACTGCCGGCAGGAGATCGGCGTCGCGCATCAGGTCGGCGACCTTGAACTGCAACAGGCCGGTCTGGCGGGTGCCGAGCATTTCGCCGGGGCCGCGCAGCTCCAGGTCCTTCTCGGCGATGAGGAAGCCGTCGCTGGTCTCGCGCATGATGCCCAGCCGCTCGCGGCCGATCTGCGACAGGGGGGGATGGTAGAGCAGCACGCAGTGGCTGGCGGCGCTACCCCGGCCGACCCGGCCGCGCAGCTGGTGCAGCTGGGCCAGGCCGAGACGCTCGGGATTCTCGATGATCATCAGGCTGGCGTTGGGCACGTCGACGCCGACTTCGATCACCGTGGTCGCCACCAGCAATTGCAACATGCCTTCCTTGAAGGCCTCCATCACCACCGCCTTGTCCGCCGGCTTCATGCGTCCGTGGATCAGGCCGACACGCAGTTCGCCCAGCGCCGAGGACAGTTCTTCGTAGGTGGTCTCGGCGGCCTGGCAGGTCAGCTCCTCGGATTCTTCGATCAGGGTGCATACCCAGTAGGCCTGGCGCCCTTCGCGGCAGGCCGCGCGGACCCGCTCGATCACCTCGATGCGGCGGCTGTCGGCGACCAGCACGGTATTCACCGGTGTACGGCCGGGCGGCAGCTCGTCGAGGATCGAGGTGTCCAGGTCGGCGTAGGCGCTCATCGCCAGGGTTCGCGGGATCGGTGTCGCGGTCATGATCAGCTGGTGCGGGCAGAGCCGGCCGTCCACGCCCTTCTGGCGCAGGGCCAGGCGCTGTTGCACGCCGAAGCGGTGCTGTTCGTCGATGATCGCCAGGGCCAGGCGCTTGAACTTCACTTCGTCCTGGAACAGCGCATGCGTGCCGACCACCATCGGCGCGCCGTCGGCGATCCGTTCCAGAGCCGCCGCGCGGGCCTTGCCCTTGAGCTTGCCGGCGAGCCAGGCGACCTCGATGCCCAGCGGTTGCAGCCACTTGCCGAAGTTGACGAAGTGCTGCTCGGCGAGGATCTCGGTCGGCGCCATCAGCGCCACCTGGTAGCCGGCCTCGATGGCTTGCAGGGCAGCGAGGGCGGCGACCACGGTCTTGCCGGCGCCGACGTCGCCTTGCACCAGGCGCAGCATCGGCTCGTCCTGGGCCAGATCGTAGGCGATCTCGGCGCCGACCCGCTGTTGCGCGCCGGTTGGCTGGAAGCCGAGATTGGCGAGGAACTGCTGCGGCAGCCGACGGGCCGGCGGCAGGCGCGGGGCCGCCTGCGAGCGCACGGCTTCGCGCAGGCGTTGCAAGGACAACTGGTGGGTCAGCAACTCTTCGAAGGCCAGGCGCAGCTGCGCCCAGTGCCGGCCTTCGGCGAGCTCCTCGATATCGGCGTCCGGCGGCGGCCGATGCAGGTAGCGGATCGCCTGGTCGAGCGGGCCGAGCTGGTAGTCGCGGGCCAGCTCCGCCGGCAGCCAGTCGGGCAGGCTGCTGGGGCCGAGCAGGGCCAGGACCTGCTGGCTGAGCTGGCGCAGGCGCTGCTGGGTGAGGCCCTCGGTGGTCGGGTAGATCGGCGTCAGGGTCTGCTCCACCGGGATCGGCTCGTCGCCGTTCAGCGCGCGGTATTCCGGGTGGTAGATCTCCAGGCCGGAGGCACCCGGACGGACTTCGCCGTAGCAGCGCAGGTGGGTACCGCGCTTGAGGCCGTCCTTCTGCGCCTGGCTGAAGTGGTAGAAGCGCAGGCTGAGAGTGCCGCTGCCGTCCTGCAGGCGCACCAGCAGGCTGCGCCGGCGCCCCATCACCACGTCGGCGCCGGCCACCACGCCCTCGACCACCGCGTCGGCCCCCGGGCGCAGGGCGCCGATGGCGGTGACGCGGGTACGGTCCTGGTAGCGCAGGGGCAGGTGGAAGAGGATGTCCTGCAGGGTTTCCAGGCCCACGCGAGCGAGTTTTTCCGCCAGCGCGGCGCCTACGCCCTTGAGCGCGGTGACCGGGACCCTGGACAGCTCGGTCATGCGAGTTGCGGTTGTTCCTGGGTTTGCGGACGGGCCACCGAGCACAGGCGGATCGAGTCGGCCAGCACCTCGATGGCGCGCGGCCGCGGGAAGCTGGCGCGCCAGGCGATGGCGACGGTGCGGAACGGCACCGGCGCGCTGAACGGGCGGACCTCGATGACGCCCGGGGCGTAGTGGTGGCTGTCCACCGCGGAGAACGGCAGGACCGACACGCCGAGGCCGGAGGCGACCATGTGGCGGATGGTTTCCAGCGAGGAGGACTCCACCGTGGTGTGCTTGTTCTCGTCGCCCTTGCGCACGGTCGGGCAGGCCTCCAGCACCTGGTCGCGGAAGCAGTGGCCCTCGCCGAGCAGGAGCAGGCTCTTGTCGTTGAGCAGCTCGGAATCGATGCTGGCCTTGGCGGTCCAGGGATGGTCGGCCGGCATCAGCACATAGAAAGGCTCGTCGAACAGCGGCTTGGTCAGGACGTCGGCTTCCTGGAACGGCAGGGCGATGATGATCGCGTCGAGTTCGCCGGTGCGCAGCTTGTCGCGGAGGATGTGGGTGAAATTCTCCTCGATGTACAGCGGCATCTGCGGCGCGACCCGGTGCAGCTGCGGAATCAGGTGCGGGAACAGGTACGGGCCGATGGTGTAGATGGCGCCGACCTTCAACGGCGCGGCCAGCTGGTTCTTGCCGGCCTGGGCCAGCTCGCGGATGCCCTGGGCCTGTTCGAGGACCTTCTGCGCCTGGGCGACGATGCCTTCGCCCACTGGCGTCAGGCGCACGGCGCTCTTGCTACGCTCGAAGATCAGCACCCCCAGCTCGTCCTCGAGCTTCTTCACGCCGACCGAGAGGGTCGGCTGGCTGACGTGGCAACGCTCGGCGGCGCGGCCGAAGTGTTGTTCCTGGGCGAGGGTGACGATGTAGCGCAGTTCGGTGAGGGTCATGGCGGCTCATCCGTTAAGATCGGCCAAGCATAGCGGCTGCACCGCCGCGAACCAACCTTCGGGCGCATGATCGGGCGTGCATTGCAGACGATTCGACGCCTACACTGGCCGCCTTGTTGTAGGAAGGAGACGGCTTCATGTCGCAAACAGTGATGATCGCCGGTTGTGGCGATGTCGGTGGGCGCCTCGGCGAGGCGCTGCTGGCCGATGGCTGGCGGGTGCATGGCCTGCGTCGCTCGGTGGACGCCTTGCCGCAGGGGATCCTGCCGGTGGCCGGCGATCTGCAGGCTCCGGAGTGCCCCGCGCAGTGGCCGGGCGAGCCGCTCGACTACCTGGTATACAGCGCCGCCGCCAGTCAGCACGACGAGGCTGGCTACCGTGCCGCCTACGTCGATGGCCTGCGCCATGTGCTGGGCTGGTTACAGGCCCACGGCCAGCGGCCCAGGCGCCTGCTGTTCGTCTCCAGCACCGGGGTCTACGCGCAGACCGACGGCAGCTGGATCGACGAGGACTCGCCGGCGCTTTCCCAGGCCTATTCCGGACGGATCATGCTCGACGCCGAGCGGGTCGCGCTGGACAGCGGGATACCGGCTAGCCGCGTGCGCCTGGCCGGCATCTACGGGCCGGGCCGGGAATGGCTGCTCAACCAGGTGCGCCAGGGTTACCGGGTGGTCAGCGAGCCGCCGCTCTATGCCAACCGCATCCATGCCGACGATGCCGCGGGACTGCTGGCCTTCCTGCTGCGCGCCGACGCCCGTGGCGAAGCGCTGGAAGACTGCTACATCGGTGTCGACGACGCGCCGGTGGCGATGCACGAGGTGGTCGACTACCTGCGCCAGCGCCTGGGCGTCAGCCAATGGGCCGACGAGCATTCGGTACGCCGCGCCGGCAGCAAGCGTTGCAGCAACCGTCGTGCCCGCGCGCTCGGCTGGGTGCCGCGCTATCCCAGCTACCGCGAGGGCTACGCGGCGGTGCTCGGGGACGCCTGATGGCCGCCAACCGGCTGCTGGCGCGCCCCTGGCTGCCCGGCGTGGAGCTGTTCCATGCGGACTTCTCCGGCCAGGCGTTCGGCCGCCACAGCCATTCGGCCTTCGCCATCGGCTCGATCCTTCACGGCGTCGGCGGCTACCAGTGCCGCGGGCGGCGCCACGCGCTGCCGGCCGGCACCCTGTCGCTGATGAATCCGGAAGAGCCGCATACCGGGCACGCCGAATCCGAGCGGCTGGTCTACCGGATGCTCTATGTCGAAGAAGCGCGCCTGCTCGGCCTGCTCGGCCGCAAACAGTTGCCGCGCGGCTTCGGCGAATTGAACCCGGCCGACGACGGCAGCGTGGCGGCTGGTATGGCGCGGCTGGCCGAGGATTTCCAGCGCAGCGACGCATTGGCGCTGGAAAGCCGCCTGCTGGCCTTGCTCGAACAGGTATTCGTGCGCCACGGCGGCATGCGACCGGCGGCCGCGGCGCCGCGTGACGGCGGGACCACCGCGCGCCTGCGCGATTACCTGGAGGCGCATGCCAGCGAGGCGCTCGGTCTGGACCAGCTGGCGCAGTTGCTGCAGCGCCACCCGCGCCACCTGATCGAGGCTTTCCGGCGTGCCTACGGCGTGCCGCCGCATACCTACCAGCTGCAATGCCGGGTGCGCCAGGCCAAGCGCCTGTTGCTGGAAGAACGGCCGCTGGCGGAACTCGCCCAGCACCTCGGCTTCTACGACCAGGCGCACTTCTCCACGACCTTCCGGCGTTTCACCGGGGTCACACCGGGGCAGTTCCGGCGCAGCGCCAAGACCTGAGTTTTTTCCAATACGGCGCCCGCCGCACCGCACAGACTGGAGGCCTTCACGTTTCGAGGGGCCTTCATGTTCGCCGCGTTCGTCCTTGTCGCCAGTGCCCATTTCGCCGCCCTGCTGTCGCCGGGACCGGACTTTTTCCTGCTGGTGCGCGCCGCCCTGCTGCGTGGCCGGCGCCAGGCCGACGGGGTGGCCGCCGGCATCGCCCTGGCCAACCTCCTGAGCATGCTGCTGGTGCTCGGCCTGCTGGCCAGCGTGCCGGACCCGGCGCACAGCGCCTTGCGCTGGCTGCAGGCGCTCGGCGGTCTGTACTTCCTCTGGCTGGCGGGCCAGGCGCTGCTGGCGCACAGGCGACTGGAAATTCCGGCGCAGCGCGACCTCCCGTCCAGCGGCGGCTATCTGCGCGGGCTGCGCGACGGCCTGCTGGCGAGCAGCCTGAATCCCAAGCTGCCGATCTTCTATGCCGGGCTGTTCGGCGTGCTGGCGCGCTTCAGCCTGCCGGGCTGGGCGCTGGCCCTGTGCCTGGCGTGGATGAGCCTGGTGGTGCTGTGCTGGGACATGGCGCTGGTGCGCCTGCTGGACAGGCCGCGCTGGCGCGGCTGGTTGCAGCGGCGGGTAGGCGCGCTGGACCGACTCTGTGGCGTCCTGCTGCTGGCGCTGGGCGGCTGGCTGGTGCTGGCCGCCCTCTGAGAGGAGTCAGCGCTCCAGCAGCCAGACGCGCTTGCCCGGCACGTAGCTGGGCATCTCGTTGGCGCCGGCGGTGTTGACCGCCTCGAACAGTTGCAGCTCGTCGTCGTCCAGGCTGAACAGCAGTTCGCGGCCGCGGTTGCCTTGTTGCAGCCAGATGCTGTCGTTGTCGCCGCTCATCGCCGCGCAATCGCCGGCCAGGCACAGCGCGTAGCGTTCGGCGCCGGGAAGACCGCTGACCAGGCCGTTGGCCTGGAACTCGACCTTGCCGCCCTGGCCCTGGCCTTCGCGGATCTTCCAGCTGCCCTTCAGGTAGCTGCTGTACAAGGCTCGTTCGAAACCGCTGCCGGCAGGGCTGTTGGCCGCGGGTTGCGGGTCGAGACGGCGGAAACGCTGTTCCGGGCCGTTGGCGCTGGCCTGCTGGATCAGTTCCTTGCCGTCCACTGCGAGGCTCTCCTGGTTGTCGTCGCCATAGAAGGCAACCTTCCAGTGTTCGTCATCGCTCTTGCTCAGGGTCCCTTCGCCGAGTTCGAAACCGTTGCTGAAGGTGGCTTCGCCTGCCTTGCTGTCGAGCTTCCACTCCAGGTTGGGACCATAGGCGAGCAGGGCCTCGCGCAGCTTGCCGTCCTTGCTGGCGGCGTCGATGGCGGCCTGGTTGATCCAGGTGCCGGACGGATCGGACGTGCCGGCGCAACCGGCCAGCAGGGCGGCTGCGGCGAGGAAAATCACGCGGCGCATCGTGCTACTCCATGCAGGGCGACGGGGCCCTGGGGCCCCGTCGCGAACAACCGGCTTACTCGAGGACGACGATGGCGTCCATTTCCACCTGTGCGCCCTTGGGCAGGGCGGCCACGCCGATGGCGGCGCGCGCCGGGTAGGGCTGGGTGAAGTAGCGGCCCATGATCTCGTTGACCTTGGCGAAGTGCGACAGGTCGGTGAGGAAGATGTTCAGCTTGGCGACATCGTGCAGGTAGCCGCCGGAAGCCTCGATCACCGCCTTGAGGTTCTCGAACACCTGGACGGTCTGCGCCTCGAAGCCTTCCACCAGTTCCATGGTCTTCGGGTCCAGCGGGATCTGCCCGGATACGTAGACGGTGTTGCCGGCCTTGATGGCCTGGGAATAGGTGCCGATGGCGGCCGGGGCGTTGTCGGTGTGGATAACGGTCTTGGTCATGGGAACTCCTTGCTGAAATCGAGTGGGCGCGGGGGCGCCGGATGACACAGGAAAAAGCGGGTCAGCTGCGCAGGCGGGTGATCCGGATCACTCCCTTGAGGGCGCGCAGCTTCTTGATGACGCGGGCCAGGTGGACGCGATCGTGCACGCTGACGACCAGTTGTACGACGCTGATGCGGCCGTCGCGCTCGTCCATGCTGATCTTCTCGATGTTGCCGTCGGCCGCGTTGACGCTGGTGGCGAGCAGGGCGATCAGACCACGCTGGTGCTCCAGCTCGACGCGCAGTTCGACGTTGAATTCGCCGGTGACATCCTTGGCCCAGCTGAGCTGGATGCATTTTTCCGGGTTGTGGCGGACTTCGCTGATGTTCTTGCAGCTTTCCAGGTGCACCACCATGCCCTTGCCGGCGGACAGATGGCCGACGATCGGGTCGCCGGGAATCGGCGTGCAGCACTTGGCGTAGCTCAGGACCAGGCCTTCGGTGCCGCGGATCGCCAGCGGACCCTCGGCGCTCGGCGCTTCCTCTCCTTCGCTGGACAGCAGGCGGCGGGCGACCACGTAGGCCATGCGGTTGCCCAGGCCGATCTCTTCCAGCAGGTCTTCGAAGACTTCCATGCGGTACTCGGCGAGCACGGCCTGGATGCGTTCCTGGGGGATCTTCTCGAGGTGGCTGTCGAAGCCGGTGAGGGTCTTGTTCAGCAGGCGCTCGCCGAGGTTGATCGACTCGGAGCGGCGTTGCAGCTTGAGCGCGTGGCGGATATGGGTGCGCGCCTTGCCGGTGACCACGAAGCTCAGCCAGGCCGGATTCGGCCGGGCGCCCGGGGCGGTGACGATTTCCACCGTCTGGCCGCTCTGCAGCGGCTCGGAGAGCGGCGCCAGGCGGCGGTTGATGCGGCAGGCGATGCAGCTGTTGCCGACGTCGGTATGCACCGCGTAGGCGAAGTCGACCGCGGTGGAACCCTTGGGCAGTTCCATGATGCGGCCCTTGGGTGTGAATACGTAGACCTCGTCCGGGAACAGGTCGATCTTCACGTTCTCGATGAATTCCAGCGAGTTGCCGGCGCGCTGCTGCAGCTCCAGCACGCCCTTCACCCACTGTCGGGCGCGGGCGTGGGTGCCCTTGGGCGTCTCGTCGTTGGATTTGTACAGCCAGTGCGCGGCGATCCCGTGGTTGGCCATCTCCTCCATCTCGCGGGTGCGGATCTGGATCTCGATGGGCACCCCGTGCATGCCGAACAGGGTGGTATGCAGCGACTGGTAGCCGTTGGCCTTGGGAATCGCGATGTAGTCCTTGAAGCGCCCGGGGAACGGCTTGTACAGGCTGTGCACGGCGCCCAGCACGCGGTAGCAGGTATCGACCTTGTCGACGATGATGCGGAAGGCGTAGACGTCCATGATCTCGTTGAACGCCTTACGCTTGCCGCGCATCTTCTGGTAGATGCTGTAGAGGTGCTTCTCGCGGCCGATCACCTGGCCTTCCATGCCTTCGCGGGCGAGGCAGTTGACCAGCGACTCCTGGATCTTGCCGACGATCTCGCGGCGGTTGCCGCGGGCCTTCTTCACCGCCTGGCGGATGCGCTCGGCGCGCATCGGGTGCATGGCCTTGAAACCGAGGTCCTCGAACTCCACGCGCATGGTGTGCATGCCCAGGCGGTTGGCGATCGGCGCGTAGATTTCCAGGGTTTCCTTGGCGATGCGCCGGCGCTTTTCGCCGGAGAGCACTTCGAGGGTGCGCATGTTGTGCAGGCGGTCGGCCAGCTTGACCAGGATCACGCGGATGTCGCGGGCCATGGCCATGGCCATCTTCTGGAAGTTCTCGGCCTGGGCCTCGGCCTTGGTCTCGAAGTTCATCTGGGTCAGCTTGCTGACCCCGTCGACCAGTTCCGAGACGGTCTCGCCGAACTGCGCGGTGAGCGCTTCCTTGGCGATGCCGGTGTCCTCGATCACGTCGTGCAGCATCGCGGCCATCAGACTCTGATGGTCCATGTGCATGTCGGCGAGGATATTGGAGACCGCCAGCGGGTGGGTCACGTACGGCTCGCCGCTGCGGCGGCGCTGCCCGTCGTGGGCCTGCTCGGCGTAGTAGTAGGCGCGGCGGACCAGGTTGACCTGGTCCGGCCCTAGGTAGCTCGACAGTCTGTCGGCGAAGGCGTCTATGCCCGGCAAGGGTTCACCCCCTGCCCGTAGGCGGGTTGCGGCGCTCGCAGGCGACGTCGAGCCGAGGCCATGGCTTACAGGGCCTCGGTGTTGGCCTCGTCGTCGAACGCGGCGAACAGCGGTTCGTCCTCGACGATGTCTTCCTGCTGGACGACGTTCTCATCGACCAGGCCGGAAGCGATCTCGCGCAGGGCGACGACGGTCGGCTTGTCGTTTTCCCAGGCCACTTTCGGCTCCTTGCCGCCGGTAGCCAGCTGACGGGCGCGCTTGGTGGCGAGCATGACCAGCTCGAAACGGTTATCGACGTTGTCCAGGCAGTCTTCAACGGTGACGCGGGCCATGGTGTTCCTCGTAACGAAAAGTGAGCCCGACGTTTGCCGGGCGGACTGAATAGTCTAAAAAATCGCCAATCTTTATGGAAGAGCCGATTTAGGCGAGCAGACGACCGAGCAGTTCGGCGTGGCGTTGCTGCTGGGCGTCCTGGCGCAACTGGCGGGCGCGGAAGATCGCCTTGAGGTCGTCCAGGGCGTGGGCGAAATCGTCGTTGATCACCAGGTGATCGTACTCCACGTAGTGGCTCATTTCGCTGACGGCTTCGCGCATGCGCCGCTCGATCACCTCGTCGCTGTCCTGGCCGCGGTTGGTCAGGCGCTGGCGCAGGGCTTCCTGGCTCGGCGGGAGGATGAAGATCGACTGGGCCTCGGGCATCAGCCGGCGTACCTGCTGGGCGCCCTGCCAGTCGATCTCGAGGATCAGGTCGAGGCCTTCGGCGAGGGTCTTCTCGACCCAGCGCTGCGAGGTGCCGTAGAGGTTGCCGAAGACTTCGGCGTGCTCGAGGAACTCGTTGCGCTCGAGCATCTCGAGGAACTCCTCGCGGCGGGTGAAGTGGTAGTTGACCCCGTCCACCTCGCCCGGGCGCATGCCGCGGGTGGTGTGGGAGACGGAGACGCGGACCTCGGGGGCGGCGTCGAGCAGGGCCTTCACCAGGCTGGTCTTGCCGGCGCCGGAGGGAGCGGAAACGATGTACAGGGTGCCGGACATGGGATGTTCCTGGTGCTTCGTGAGGGTTGGAAAAAGATCGGGCGCAGGCGCCCGCCGGTCATTCGATGTTCTGCACCTGCTCGCGCATCTGCTCGATCAGGACCTTGAGGTTGACCGCGGCCTGGGTCGAGCGCGGGTCGAAGGCCTTGGAACCCAGCGTATTGGCTTCGCGGTTGAGTTCCTGCATCAGGAAGTCCAGGCGGCGGCCGGCGGCGCCGCCGGCCTTGAGGACCCGGCGGACCTCGCCGACGTGGGTGGTGAGGCGGTCGAGCTCCTCGGCGACATCGCTCTTCTGCGCCAGCAGGACCAGTTCCTGCTCCAGGCGCTGCGGATCGAGTTCGGCCTTGAGTTCGGCGAAGCGGTCGAGGATCTTCTGCCGCTGGTTGGCCAGCATGGTCGGCACCAGTTCGCGCAGGTTGCCGACTTCCACCAGCATCGCGTCGAGCCGTTCGTTGAGCAGCTTCGCCAGCTCCTGGCCTTCGCGCGAGCGGCCGGCCTTGAGTTGCTCCAGGGCCTGGCCGAAGGCTTCCAGGGCGGCGGCGTTGAGTGCCTGCGGATCGGCCGAGTCGGCCACCAGTACGCCGGGCCAGGCCAGCACGGCGAGCGGATCGAGAGGTGCCGGCTGGCGGATCAGGGCGGCTACGCCTTCGGCGGCGGCGACCAGCTGGCGGGCGCGCTCCTGGTCGACCTGCAGGCTCTTGCCGGCGGTCTCCTCGGCGAAGCGCAGGGTGCATTCCACCTTGCCGCGCGACAGGCCCTGGCGCAGCGCTTCGCGCACGGCACCCTCGAGGTCGCGGAAGGCATCGGGCAGGCGCAGGTGCGGCTCCAGGTAGCGGTGGTTGACCGAGCGCAACTCCCAGCTCAGGGTGCCGTGGGTACCGGCCTGCTCGACGCGGGCGAAGGCGGTCATGCTGTGCACCATGGGTCTACCTCGATAGTCGTGTGGGGAAGTGCGTCCGGCGCCGGCCGCGTGCGGCCCGCCGTGATTCGAGCCGGGCATTGTAACCCACGTCCGGCGGGGCCCGCACGCCGACGGTGGTTGAGAGCCAGGGCAGGCCTCTATAATGGCGGCCAATTCCGCTTTCTCAGTACAGGATAACCACGATGAATCGTCCCAGTGGCCGTGCCGCCGACCAGCTGCGCCCGATCCGCATCACCCGCCATTACACCAAGCACGCAGAAGGTTCGGTGCTGGTCGAGTTCGGCGATACCAAGGTGATCTGCACCGTCAGCGCCGAGTCCGGGGTGCCGCGCTTCCTCAAGGGCCAGGGCCAGGGTTGGCTGACCGCCGAGTACGGCATGCTGCCGCGCTCGACCGGTGAACGTAACCAGCGCGAGGCCAGTCGCGGCAAGCAGGGCGGCCGCACCCTGGAAATCCAGCGCCTGATCGGTCGCTCCCTGCGCGCGGCGCTGGACCTGAGCAAGCTCGGCGAGAACACCCTGTACATCGACTGCGACGTGATCCAGGCCGACGGCGGCACCCGCACCGCCTCGATCACCGGCGCCACCGTGGCGCTGATCGATGCCCTGGCGGTGCTGAAGAAGCGCGGCGCGCTCAAGGGCAACCCGCTCAAGCAGATGGTCGCCGCGGTCTCCGTGGGCATCTACCAGGGCGTGCCGGTACTCGACCTGGACTACCTGGAGGATTCCGCTGCGGAAACCGACCTGAACGTGGTGATGACCGATGCCGGCGGCTTCATCGAGGTGCAGGGCACCGCCGAAGGCGCGCCGTTCCGTCCCGCCGAGCTGAACGCCATGCTCGAACTGGCCCAGCAGGGCATGCAGGAGCTGTTCGAACTCCAGCGCGCCGCGCTGGCCGAATGAGCGGACGCCCGGCGCCCGCCGGGCCCTTGAAGAAGGAGCGCAACATGAACGAGGTATCCGAAGAGGTCGCTGCGAGCCCCGGCCAGGAAGCCCGGCAATGGGCGATGTTCTGCCATTTCGCGGCGTTCATCGGCCTGGTATTTCCCTTCGGCAGCCTGCTCGGGCCGCTGATCGTCTGGCAACTCAAGCGCGAGAGCGATCCGTTCGTCGACGCCCAGGGCAAGGAAGCGCTGAACTTCCAGATCACCGTGGCGCTGGCGATGTTCGTCAGCTTCCTGCTGATGCTGGTGGTGATCGGTTTCTTCCTGCTTGGCCTGGTCTGCCTGGCGGCGCTGGTGCTGACCATCATCGCCGGAATCAAGGCCAACGAAGGCAAGGCCTATCGCTATCCGTTCTGCCTGCGGCTGATCAAGTAGGCTGCACGGGAAATAGAAAAGCCGGCGCATGCGCCGGCTTTTTCGTACCTGGATCGAGCCTCAGATGCTCAGCTGCCAGTCGTAGTCGACGATCAGCGGCGCGTGCTGGGAGAAGCGCGGCTGGCGCGGCAGCTTGGCGTTGCGCACGAAGCGGCGCAGACCGGGGGTCAGCACCTGGTAGTCGAAGCGCCAGCCGAGGTTGAGCATCTCGGCCTGTTCGCTGTCCGGCCACCAGCTGAACTGGTCGCCTTCGCGGCTGACTTCGCGCAGGGCGTCGGCATAGCCGAGGTTGCCGAACACTTCGTCCAGCCAGGCGCGTTCGGGCGCGAGGAAACCCGGCATCTGCTGGCACTCGCGCCAGTTCTTCACGTCGAGCTTCTGGTGGGCGACGTACAGCGAGCCGCAGTAGATGTATTCGCGGCGCTTGCGGCGCTGTTTGCTCAAGTAATGGGTGAAATCGTCCATGAACTTGAATTTCTGGTTCAAGCTCTCGTCTCCGCTCTGCCCGGAAGGCAGCAGCAGGGTGGCGATACTCACCTTGTCGAAGTCGGCTTGCAGGTAGCGCCCGTAACGATCGGCCGTTTCGAAACCTAAGCCGCTGATCACAGCTTTGGGCTGCAAACGGCTGTAGAGTGCGACACCGCCCTGTTCGGGTAGCTCGGCATCGCAGGCATAAAGGAAGTAGCCGTCCAGTTGGAAGGACGGGTCATCCAGATCGAAGGCGGAGGCTCGGGTGTCCTGCAAGCAGATCACGTCGGCATTCTGTGCTTGCAGCCAACTGAGCAAACCGCGCTCGGCCGCAGCCTGAATACCATTCACGTTCACACTGATGATCCGCATAAATGGCCCCCAAAATCACGTGCGTGTATGATACCCGAGCTCAAACGGTTTAGCTAAATTCATGCGGCTTGGTGTCATTCATGCAGGCGTATCAGCGCGATTTCATTCGTTTCGCCATCGAGCGCGGGGTTCTGCGCTTCGGTGAGTTCACCCTCAAGTCCGGGCGCACCAGCCCCTATTTCTTCAATGCCGGCCTGTTCGACAGCGGCCTGGCGCTGGCCCGCCTGGGGCGCTTCTACGCCGAGGCGGTGATCGACAGCGGTATCGACTTCGACGTGCTGTTCGGCCCGGCCTACAAGGGCATTCCCCTGGCCGCCACCACCGCGGTGGCCCTCGCCGAGCAGCACCGGCGCGACCTGCCCTGGTGCTTCAACCGCAAGGAAGCCAAGGACCACGGCGAAGGCGGCACGCTGGTCGGCGCGCCGCTGAGCGGCCGGGTGCTGATCATCGACGACGTGATCACCGCCGGCACCGCGATCCGCGAAGTGATGCAGATCATCGACGCCCAGGGCGCCAGGGCGGCGGGCGTGCTGATCGCGCTGAACCGCCAGGAGCGCGGCAAGGGCGAACTGTCGGCGATCCAGGAAGTCGAGCGCGACTTCGGCATGCCGGTGGTGAGCATCGTGTCCCTGGAGCAGGTGCTGGAATATCTTGCCGGAGATGCTGAACTGAAGAAGCATCTGCCGGCGGTAGAGGCCTATCGCGCCCAATACGGTATCTGAACCTTTCACAAGGGACTGGCATGGTCGGACAGGATGTAGTGCGTTGTCTGGTGGCCCTGGGGCTGGCGCTCCAGGGGCTTTCCTTCGGCGTCCAGGCGGCGCCGGGCGGGGCGGTGGAGCTGTACCGCTACGTCAACGACAAGGGCGTGGTGGTGCTCGACCGCCAGGGTGTGCCGCCGCAGTACATCGGCAAGGGCTACCAGGTGCTCAACGACCAGGGCCGGGTGATCCGCACCGTACCGCCGGCGCCGACCGCCGAGGAGCTGCGGCAGCGCAAGGCGGCCCAGGCCCAGGCCAGTTCCGATGCGCAGTTGCTGCGCCTTTACTCCAGCGTCGAGGACGTCGACCGCGCCCGCGAGCGCCGGCTGGCCGAACTGGATGGATTGAGCAGCGTGGCGCGCGGCAACCTCCAGTCGCTCAAGCTGCAACAGGCCAACCTGCAGGGCCAGGCGGCCAGCCAGGAGCGCGCCGGCCGTCCGGTGGCGCAGGGCCTGGTGGACCAGCTGGATGACCTCAGGCAGGAAGAAGCGCGCCTGCAAGGCGAGCTCGATCGCTTCCAGAAAGCTCGCCAGGACGCGGAAAAGACCTATGCCGCCGACCGCGCGCGGCTGTCCCAGCTACTCGGTACGAGCCCCTGATTCCTCTGGGGCCTGCCGCTCGAACACCCTGATCTTCTCGCGCAGCCAGTCCGGCAGGGGCCGGCTCCGTCGCTCGCGCGCATCCGCATGGACGTAGACCAGCTCGCCGATGGTCAGCAACTGCTCGTCGCGCCAGATGCCCAGCTCGAAGACCAGGCTGCTGCGCCCCAGCCGCGCCACCCGGGTGCCGATCTCCAGCCAGTCGTCGAAATGCGCCGGCGCGCGGTATTCCAGGGTGCTCTTCAGCGCGAACAGGTCGCCGCCGCCGCGCAGCAGGTCGGCCGGGTAGGTCATGCCGAGCTGGCGGTAGTACTCGGTGATGGCGACGTCGAGATAGGTCAGGTAATTGCCGTTGAAGACGATTCCCTGGGGATCGACTTCCGCCCAGCGGACCCGCAGGGCATGGAAGAAGGTGAAGTGCCGCCTCTGTATCGTGTCGCTCATGCCGGTTCCTCGGCGCTGCTGGAACCTCGACTCTAGACCGCCGCCGGCCTGTGGAAAAGGGCTGGCCGCAGAACCCCCCGTCGCTGGCCCGCATTGCCCTCATCCTCCACCCGCCGCCGCCTTACTGTTGCCCGACAGCAACGCACGCGCTGCGCCACGAGAGAGGAACACCATGCCGTCCACGTCCCGCCCCGGGTCGAGTCTTCCACGCCTGCGCCACCTGGGGCTGCTGCCGTTGTGCCTGGCGCTGGTCGCCTGCGGGGATTCGGCGGAGCCGCCTCCGGCCGCCGACGTCCAGCGTGTCCCCGCCGACGCCGCGCTGGCGCAGGTCTATTCCGCTAGCTGCAAGCTCTGCCACGCCGATCCGGCTTCCGGCGCGCCGCTGACCGGCGCCGCCGCGGCCTGGGCGCCGCGCCTGGCGCAGGGCATGGACACCCTGCTGGACCACAGCATCAACGGCTACAAGGGCATGCCGCCCATGGGCATGTGCATGCAGTGCTCGGAAGAGCAGTTCCGCGCGTTGATCGAATTCATGTCCGCCGCACAAGACCGATAAGAGGTACCGGCATGCCAAGCCACCTGTCACGACGCCAGCTCCTGCAGCGGGCGGGGGCGCTCGGCGCCTTCGCCGCCCTGGCGGGCAATCCCGCGCTGGCCGAACTGCTTCGGGCGCCGCGCCTGATTCCCTGGCGCAACTGGTCCGGCGCGCAAAGCTGCCTGCCCCTTGCGCGGGAAGCGCCGAAGGACCTCGACGAACTGCTCCGGGTGATCCGCGAGGCTCCCGGGAAAATCCGCCCCGTGGGTTCCGGCCACTCCTTCAGCGCGCTGGTGCCGACCGATGGCACCCTGCTGTCCCTGGCCTACTTCAGCGGCCTGCTCGGTCACGACGGCGACACCCTGCAGGCCGAGTTCGGCGGCGGTACGCCGATGTCGCAGATGGGCGCGCCGCTCAAGGAGATCGGCCAGGCGCTGGTGAACATGGCCGATATCGACTACCAGACCCTGGCCGGCGCCATCGCCACCTCGACCCACGGCACCGGGGTCGGCTTCGGTTCCTATTCCGCCCAGGTCCGCGGCCTGCAGCTGGTCAGCGCCAGCGGCGAGGTGTTCGACTGCGACGCCGCGCGCCACCCCGAGGTGTTCGACGCCGCGCGCGTCTCCCTCGGCGCGCTGGGCGTGGTGACCCGGGTGCGCCTGCAGAACCGCGCGGCCTATCGCCTGCGCGAGCGGCAGTGGATCGCCAGGACCGAGGAACTGCTGGAGGACGTGGAGAAGAACACCCGCGAGAACCAGCATTGGGAGATGCTGGTGGTCACCCATTCCGACTATGCCCTGTCGATCGCCCTCAACGAGACCGAGGAGCCGAAGACCCCGCCGCCGGACCCGGAGGAGGAGGGCGGCAACCAGTTCGTCAGCCTCATCGAGGGGCTCGACAAGTACGTCAGCGACTTCCCCGAGACCCGCCGCACCCTGCTCAACAGCCTGCGCCATTTCGCCCGTTTCGACGAGCGGGTCGACGACTCCTACGCGGTCTACGCCAATGTGCGCAACGTGCGCTTCAACGAGATGGAGTATTCGGTGCCCGCCGAGCACGGCCCGGCCTGCCTGCGCGAGATCCTCGCGCTGATCCGCGGCAAGGACCTGCGTACCTGGTTCCCCATCGAGTACCGCTACGTGAAGGCCGACGACATCCCCCTGAGCATGTTCGAGGGCCGCGACAGCTGTTCCATTTCCGTGCACCAGCACTACAGCATGGACCATCACAACTTCTTCGCCGCGGTGGAGCCGATCTTCTGGAAGTACGCCGGGCGGCCGCACTGGGGCAAGCTGCATGGCCTCAACGCGCGCCAGTTGCAGACGCTCTACCCGCGCTGGCGGGAGTTCGCCGAGGTGCGCCAGGCGCTGGACCCGGACGGCAAGTTTCTCAATGCGCACCTCTCTTCCATCCTGGGCGTGACCTGAAAGGAGCGACGCCGTGAATCGACGCAAGTTCATGTTCGCCGGCCTCGGTGCCGGCGCGCTGCTGGCCGGTACCGCCGCCTGGCTGCGCCCCGCCGACCGCGGCGGGCCGTACGACGACTATTTCCGCGCGCTGAACCGCGAGCTGAAGGCCAACGGGCCGATGTGCCCGGTAATGCTCATCGACCTCGACCGGCTGGACCACAACATCGACGTGGTGATGCGCTCGGTCCGTCGTGGCGGCAAGCAGTTGCGCCTGGTGGAGAAATCGCTGCCCGCGCCGGGCCTGCTGGAATACATCGGCAAGCGTGCCGGGACGCGCCGGCTGATGTCCTTCCACCAGCCGTTCCTCAACCATGACGCGGTCGTCTTCCCGGATGCCGACATCCTGCTGGGCAAGCCGCTGCCGGTGCGTTCGGCGGAGCTGTTCTACCGCGAGCACAAGGGCTCGTTCGATCCGGCCCGGCAACTGCAATGGCTGGTCGACACGCCGCAGCGCCTGCGGCAGTACCTGGCGCTGGCCCAGGGGCTGGGTACGCGGATGCGCATCAACATCGAGCTGGATGTCGGCCTGCACCGTGGCGGAGTGGCCGACCAGGCCGGGCTGGGCGAATTGCTGGCGCTGATCGCGGCGCATCCGCAGCACCTGGAGTTCGCCGGCTTCATGGGCTACGACCCCTTCGTCGGGATGGGCGTGCCGGGCATCCTCGGCTCGCCCGAGGAACTGTTCGCCAGGGTCATGGCGCTCTACCAGGGCCATGTCGACTTCGCCCGCCAGCGTTTCGCCGCGCTGTGGACGCCGCAACTGACCCTGAATACCGCCGGCAGCCCCAGCTATCGCATGCACGAGAACGAGTCGCTGAGCAGCGAGGTCTCGGTGGGCACCGCCATGCTCAAGCCGAGCCACTACGACCTGCCGTCCCTGGCCGAGCACGTGCCGGCCGCCTACATCGCCACGCCGGTCCTCAAGAGCACCGGCGCGGTGCAGATCCCGGCGCTGGACGGCAAGTCGCGGCTGTTTTCCTGGTGGGACCCGAACCAGCGCGGCACCTTCTTCATCTACGGCGGCAACTGGATGGCCGACTTCGCCTCGCCCGCGGGGTTGCGCAGCAACGGCATCTACGGGCGCAGCTCGAACCAGGAGATGGTCAATGGCTCGCCGGCGGTGGGCCTGGCGGTGGACGACCAGGTCTTCCTGCGGCCGACCCAGAGCGAGTCGGTGCTGCTACAGTTCGGCGACCTGCTGGCGCTGCGCGGCGGGCGGATCGTCGAGCGCTGGCCGGTTTACGCCTAGGGCACGCCTGGCACTTTTCCTCGGCGATGGCGGCAGCCCGCAGATAGCGGGCCGCCGCTGCGTTCCGGCGTCTCAGAGTTCGAACGGGATGGTCAGCTTGGCCCACAGCATGTCGCCTTCGGGGCGGTTTTCCACGTCGAACTCCTTGGCCCAGCGGATTTCCGCGCTGGCGTACTTGAGGAAGGTCAGGTGCACGGCCGGGCCGATGGCGAAGACCTGGCCGCGCACGCCGTCGTCGACTTCCTCGCCGAAACCGAAGACCCGCACGGTGTCGCCGTTCTGCTTGTCGTCGGTGGTCTGCTTCAGGTAGTAGCCGTTCAGGCCCAGGCGCAGGTTGTCGGTCACCCGGTAGCTGGCCGAGTAGTCGAAGTGGAAGATCTGCCCCGAGCGGTAGTCGGTGTCGTGGTTCTCCATGTTGAAACTGTAGGTGGCCTTCAGCGACAGCTCGCTGCGCTCGCTGGGCAACCAGGTGAAGGAGAACAGTGGCTTGTAGGTATAGAAGTTGTTGCTGGTGTTGGCCAGGCGGTCGGCGTCGTACTTGCCGGTGGGGATGGTGATCTCCACGGCGGCGGCCAGGGTCAGGTCCTTGCCCCCGTCCCAGAGGATGATCGGCGCGAGGGTGACGTCGCCCTGGCTTTCCCGCTCGTCGCTCAGGCCGAACACGGCCACCCGCTGGCGAATGTAGGGTTGGGCGATGTAGCCGCCGAGGCGGCCGCCGAAGATCCGCAGCGGGCTCAGGTAGTCCAGGCGGGGGATGATCGCATCGGAGCTGATCTTCACGTCGGCGACCTTGCCGCCGAAGGAACTGATGTTCAGCTTCCGGGCTTCGTAGTGGTTGTAGTAGAGGTTGAAGGCGAACATGTGGTCCGGGAGGTTGTTCACGTCCAGCGGCAGGGTGAAGAAACCGTCGGTTCCGGGCCCGATGTTGTCCACGCCGCCTTCGGTGGCGTGGGCACAGCAACTGAGGGCGAGGGTGGCGCAGGCGAACAGGCGCAAGGGCCTGTGGGGGCGGATCGGATTCATGGGCGGGCTCTTATTATTGTCTGGCGATGCTCGGGGGCACGGCATAGGAATAAGCCCAATCGCGGCGCGGAGGCAGGGCATTGCCGGTCAGCCAGGGGGGGATTTGCGGACATTGCGCAATGCTTTGTTACATCTGCGCGGAACGCTATATGATGGGACGCTCATCCCATGTCGCGATCCACCGCCAGAACAAGAACGAAGCCGAGACCGGCTCAGGATTTCGCCCATGCACAACAATGCCGCCGACGCGCGCTACGAACTGGCCCAGGTATCCACTTTCCTGCTGCAGACGCTGGCCGAGGTGATCGAAGGCCATGGCGTCGATCCCGCGCGGCTGTGCCGGGGCCTGGGCTTCACCGTCGAAGACCTGCAGGACCCCACCCAGCGCATCTCCTACCGCCAGGCCGTGAGCATGATCCAGCGTGCCCTCCAGGCTCTGCCGGAGCGGGGGCTGGGGCTGTGGGTCGGCCACCAGAACGTGCTCGGCACCCTTGGCCTGCTGGGCCATGTGCTGTCGCTGTGCCGGACCTTGCGCGACGCGTTCGACATCGGTGTGCGCTACCAGCACAGTTCGGGCGGCATCGTGACTTCCAGCGTCTACCAGCAGGGCGACACTTTCTTCGTCGAAGTCGAATGCCACCTGCCCAGCAGCGACGTACAGGTGTTCGCCATCGAGGAGTTCTTCGCCAGCCTGCTGGTGTATGGGCGTGCCCTGGTCAGTCCGGGGTTCGAACCGTTGGGCATCGAACTCATCCATGCCGCTCCGCCCTATGTGGACGAATACCTGCGCCTGCTGGGTCCCCAGGTACGCTTCGGCTGCCTGCACAACCGCATGACGATCGCCAGCCATTGGCTGGACATGCGCCTGCCCAACCACAACCTGCCGGCGTTGCGCCAGGCGCTGGCCCTGCTCGAGCAGGAAAGCACCCAGGTGCACCGGAAACTCGACCTGGTCCAGGCGGTGGAACGGGCGATCGCCCGCGACCTCAGCCTGGGCAGCCAGATCGAAAGGATTTCCGCCGAACTGAACATGAGCAGCCGCACCCTGCGGCGTCGGCTGGCCGAGCACGGGCTGACCTTCGAGGCATTGCTGGAGCAGGTGCGGCGAGGGCGGGCGATGAGCCTGTTGGGCAATCCCGGGATGTCCATCGAACGTATCACCGAGGAAGTGGGGTACCGCGACATCCGCAGTTTCCGGCGCGCGTTCAAGCGCTGGACGGGGGTGAGCCCGGCGACCTTCCGCAGCGAGGGTGCGAGTCCGCTGGAGCAGGCGTTCGCGCTGGTCGCGCAACGCTGAGGGGGCACCCTCCTGGCGCGCCGGAGCGCGCCAGGACCGGGCGATCAGTGCCGCTTGCGGTTGCTGATCAGGGTGCCGACGCCGCTGTCGGTGAAGATTTCCAGCAGCACGGCGTTGGGCACGCGGCCATCGATGATGTGCGCGCTGGTCACCCCGCCCTGCACCGCTTCCAGGGCGCAGCGGATCTTCGGCAGCATGCCGCCGTAGATGGTGCCGTCGGCGATCAGCTCGTTGACCTGTTCGGTGGACAGCCCGGTCAGCACCTGGCCCTGCTTGTCCATCAGGCCGGCGATGTTGGTCAGCAGCATCAGCTTCTCGGCCTTCAGCGCCTCAGCCACCTTGCCGGCCACCAGGTCGGCGTTGATATTGTAGGACTCGCCGTTGCTGCCCACGCCGATCGGCGCGATCACCGGGATGAAGTCGCCCTTGACCAGCATGTTCAGCAGCTCGACGTTGACCCCGGTGACTTCGCCCACATGGCCGATGTCGATGATTTCCGGCTTGGTCATCTCCGGGGTCTGGCGGGTCACGGTGAGCTTCTTCGCGCGGATCAGCTCGGCGTCCTTGCCGGTCAGGCCGATGGCGCTGCCGCCGTGGCGGTTGATCAGGTTGACGATGTCCTTGTTCACCTGGCCGCCGAGGACCATCTCCACCACGTCCATGGTCGCCGCGTCGGTGACGCGCATGCCGTCGATGAAGTGGCTCTCGATCGACAGGCGCTTGAGCAGGTCGCCGATCTGCGGGCCGCCGCCATGCACCACCACGGGATTGATGCCGACCGCTTTCATCAGCACCACGTCGCGGGCGAAGCCGGCCTTCAGTTCCTCGCTTTCCATGGCGTTGCCGCCGTACTTGATCACCAGCGTCTTGCCGACGAAGCGGCGGATGTAGGGCAGGGCCTCGGAAAGGACCTTGGCAACCTGGGCGGCGTCATCGCGACTCAGGGTCATGGGGAGCTCCGACATGTCAGAAGGGCACGGGCAGCGAGGAATCCACTGCCTTCAGTTGGTTGCGGAAGACGGTCTTGATGCGCTCCAGTTCGTCCTCGGTATCCGCCTCGAAGCGCAGCACCAGCACCGGTGTGGTGTTGGAGGCGCGGACCAGGCCCCAGCCTTTGGGGTAGTCGACCCGCACGCCGTCGAGGGTGGTGATGTTGCCTTCGCCCCACTGCGCATCGCGTTGCAGCGCCTCGATGATGGCGAACTTGCTCTCCTCGGTGACGGTGATGTTGATTTCCGGGGTGGAAATGTCGCTCGGGAAGGCCGAGAACACATGCTCGCTGTCGCGCTGGTCCTGGCTGAGGATCTCCAGCAGGCGGGCGGCACTGTAGATGCCGTCGTCGAAGCCGAACCAGCGCTCCTTGAAGAACACGTGGCCGCTCATCTCGCCGGCCAGCAGGGCGCCGGTTTCCTTCATTTTCTTCTTGATCAGCGAGTGACCGGTCTTCCACATCACCGGACGGCCGCCGTAGCCGCTGATCAGCGAGATCAGGCGACGGGTGCACTTGACGTCGAAGATGATGTCGGCGCCCGGGTTGCGCGAGACCACGTCCTTGGCGAACAGCATCAGCAGGCGGTCGGGGTAGATGATGGTGCCGGTGTTGGTCACCACGCCGACGCGGTCGCCGTCGCCGTCGAAGGCCAGGCCCAGGTCGGCGTTCTCGGCCTTGACCTTGGCGATCAGGTCCTTCAGGTTCTCCGGCTTGCCCGGGTCCGGGTGATGGTTCGGGAAGTTGCCGTCGACCTCGCAGTACAGCGGGATCACGCTGCAGCCCAGGGCCTCGATCAATTGCGGGGCGATCACCCCGGCGACGCCATTGCCGCAGTCGACCACCACCTTCATCGGCTTGGCCATGGCGATGTCGTCGCGGATCTGCTTGAAGTAGCGCGGCAGGATATCGACCTGCTCGACGCTGCCGACCCCGGACGCCAGGTCGTTGTTCTCGATGCGTTCGCGCAGCGCCTGGATCTGCTCGTTGGCCAGGGTCTCGCCGGCCACCACGATCTTGAAGCCGTTGTAGTCCGGCGGGTTATGGCTGCCGGTGAGCATCACTCCGGACTTGCCCTCGAGCACGTTGGCCGCGTAGTACAGCACCGGTGTCGGCACCATGCCCACGTCGCTGACCTGGCAACCGCAGTCCACCAGGCCCTGGATCAGCCGCTCGACCAGTTCGGGACCGGACAGGCGGCCATCACGGCCGACGGCGACGCACGGCTCGCCGCGGGCGAGGCTTTCAGAGCCGATGGCGCGGCCGATCCAGTAGGCGGTCTCGGCGGTGAGGGTGTCGCCTACCACGCCGCGGATGTCGTAGGCGCGGAAGATGCTGGCGGGCAGCGTCGGGGCTTTTGCAGTGCTCATGATGGGGGTTTGCTCCAATCCCAGGAGGTCCTGGTCTTCATCGAGAATGTCGATATCCAGAATGTCGGTGTTCTGGAACAACGGATCTGCCAGTGCCGGCTCCTCGCGGGGAGGCGCTTTCGTCACCGCCACCGGTGCGACCGGCGCTGCCTTGGCAGGGCTGGGCGCGCTGGCCGGCTCCGGCTTGCGCCGCGGCTGGCGGGCCAGTGCCTGGATCAGCGGGGCGAAGCCCGGCAGGCTGGGCACAGGGGGTTTGGCAGTGCGTTGCCCGCCGAGTTCCTGAAGATACTGACCGAGGGTCAGGACATCCTGGTGCAGGCGGCGCAACAGCGACGAACGGGTGAGGTAGGCGCCGAGCACGCCGCCGAGCAGCGCCAGCAGCGCCGCGAGCCCCAGCAGCAACGGCGAGGCCTGGCTGGCCGCGGTGCTGCCGGGGGTGTAGTTCAGCTTCCAGTTCGGGTTGCCGCTGTCCAGCGCCTGTGCGCCCTGGTCCGGCGCTGCCGTACCGCGTTGCAGCAGCACCTGGGCCGGCGCCCCGGAGAACTGCTGGACCAGTTGCACCTGGCCGGCATCGTCCGGCAGGGGGGCAGGGCGCGCAGCAGCCGTTGCAGGTCGACCGCCAGCAGCAGCGTGCCCTGCAGGCTCTGGTCGGCGCCGCGCACCGGCGCGGCGCTGTACAGCAGCCAGCGCTGGCCGACCTTGTAGGCTTCGGCGGCGACGCTCTGGCCGCTTTCGACCCGGTGCAGGATGTCCAGGGCGGCGAAGCTGACCGGAGCGGGGCTGGCGTTGTCCTGGACGGCCTGGCCCGGCGCGTTCAGGTGGGCATCGACCACGCCGTCCCAGGCCAGCAGGCTGCGCTGGGCGGCCTCGATACGGGCGGCGTCGCCACTCTGCAGGGCTTCGAGGGCGAGGGGGCTGGCCGCGGCGGCGCGGGTGTCGGCGGCGAGCTGCTGCAGGGCCTGGCGCAGGGCGCCGGCCTGGCCGTTGGCCCAGGCGGCGTCCAACTGGCGTTGCTGCTCCTCGCCGGCGCCGCCGAAGACGCCGAACCACAGGAGCGCGCTGGCGGCCGCCACGCCCAACAGGCTGGCGCCGATGCCGGGCAGCAGGTCCTTGCCGTCGGCGCGTTCGGATGGCGCCTTGAGCTGTTTCTTTTCCGCTTCGAGCAGGTCGCCCAACTCGTTCCCTTCCTTGGCGGTGCGCTGGAAAAGCTTCATGCCGCGTCTCCTTGGCGTCTCGTCCTGTGGTCGGGATCAGTGGCTGCCGGAATGACCGAAGCCGCCGGCGCCGCGCTGGCTCTCGTCGAACTGCTCGACCAGCTCGAAATGCGCCTGCACCACCGGTACCAGCACCAACTGCGCGATGCGCTCGCCAACGGCGATGGTGAATGGCGACTCGCCGCGGTTCCAGCAGGACACCATCAGCTCGCCCTGGTAGTCGGAATCGATCAGACCGACCAGGTTGCCCAGCACGATGCCGTGCTTGTGGCCCAGGCCGGAGCGCGGCAGGACCAGGGCGGCGAGGCCCGGGTCGGCGATGTGGATGGACAGGCCGGTGGGGATCAGCAGGGTCTGACCCGGGCCGAGGACGGTGTCCTCCTCGAGCATGGCGCGCAGGTCCAGTCCGGCGGAGCCCGGCGTGGCGTATTGCGGCAGCGGGAAGTCGGTGCCCAGGCGGGGGTCGAGGATCTTGGCTTGGAGAGAGTGCATCGGTAACTCAGTTCTGGTTGAGGCGGTCGGCGATGAACCCGATCAGCTGGCGAGCGATCTTGCCCTTGCTGGTCTGGGCGAAGCTGCTCGGGTGCAGGTCGCGGTCGATCACCGTGATCGCGTTCTCGTCGCTGTTGAAGCCGATCGAGGGGTTGGCCACGTCGTTGGCGACGATCAGGTCGAGGTTCTTGTCCTTCAGCTTGCGTGCAGCGTAGTCCAGCAGGTTTTCGGTTTCCGCGGCGAAGCCCACGCTGAAGGGGCGATCCTCGCGCTGGGCGAGGGTGGCGAGGATGTCGGGATTGCGCACCAGCTGCAAGAGCAAGCCCTCACCGCTGGCAGGGTCTTTCTTCAGTTTGTGCGCGGCGACCACTTCCGGACGGTAGTCGGCGACCGCCGCGGAGGCGATCAGCAGGTCGCAGGGCATCGCCGCCTCGCAGGCGGCGAGCATGTCGCGGGCGCTGACCACGTCGACGCGCTGCACCCGGTCGGGGGTCGGCAGGTGTACCGGGCCGGTGACCAGGGTCACCCGCGCGCCGGCCTCCACCGCCGCTTCGGCGAGGGCGAAGCCCATCTTCCCGGAACTGTGGTTGGTGATGTAGCGCACCGGGTCGATGTTTTCCTGGGTCGGCCCGGCGGTGATCAGCACATGCACGCCGGTCAGCGCCTGGCGCTGGAAGCAGTCGGCGGCGCGCTGCGCCAGCTCGTCGGCCTCGAGCATGCGGCCGAGGCCGACGTCGCCGCAGGCCTGGCTGCCCGCTGCCGGGCCGAACAGGTGGAAGCCGCGCTGGCGCAGCAGTTCGGCGTTGGCCTGGGTCGCGGTGTCGCGCCACATGGCCTGGTTCATCGCGGGCGCCAGGGCGATCTGCGCATCGGTGGCCAGCACCAGGGTGGTCAGCAGGTCGTTGGCCACGCCCTGGACCAGGCGCGCCATGAGGTCGGCGGTGGCCGGGGCGATCAGTACCAGGTCGGCCCAGCGGGCCAGTTCGATGTGGCCCATCGCGGCTTCCGCCGCCGGGTCCAGCAGGTCGGTGTGCACCGGGTGGCCGGACAGCGCCTGGAGGGTCAGGGGCGTGATGAACTCGCGGCCGCCCTGGGTCATCACCACTCGGACTTCAGCGCCCTGGTCGCGCAGGCGGCGGACCAGTTCGGCGCTCTTGTAGGCGGCAATGCCGCCGCCCACGCCGAGGACGATGCGTTTCCGATAGAGCCGCTGCATAGGCCTGCCTTAATAAGGAAATGGATGACATGCGCGTCGGCAGACGCGCCTCCCCAGGTCGTCTGCCGCGCAAAAAGGATGGGCTAAGATAGCACAGCGTCCGCACGGGAACAGCGGGCCGGCTCGATGGGGAAAGCGAATGAGCATCCGCGATTGGCCCGAGGCCGAACGGCCTCGGGAGAAGCTTCTGGAGCAGGGCGCGGCGACCCTGTCCGATGCCGAACTGCTGGCGATCTTCCTGCGCACCGGGGTCACCGGTTGCAGCGCGGTGGAGCTGGCGCGGCGCCTGCTGGGCGAGTTCGGCAGCCTGCGAGCGCTGCTCGAGGCCGACCTGGCGGCGTTCTGTGGCCATCTCGGGCTCGGCGTGGCGAAGTACGCGCAATTGCAGGCGGTGCTGGAGATGGGCCGCCGCCACCTGGCCGAGCGCCTGCGCCGCGACTCGGTACTGGAGAGCCCGCAGGCGGTGCGCGACTACCTCAAGGCGCGCCTGCGCCATGAGCAGCATGAGGTGTTCGCCTGCCTGTTCCTCGATACCCGGCATCGTGTCCTGGCCTTCGAGGTGCTGTTCCAGGGCAGCATCGACGGCGCCAGCGTCTACCCGCGACAGGTGGTCAAGCGCGCCCTGGCGCACAACGCGGCGGCGCTCATCCTCACCCACAACCATCCTTCCGGCGACGCCCGCCCGAGTCTCGCCGACCGCCAACTGACCGCGCGGCTCAAGGAAGCGCTGGCGCTGATCGATGTGCGCGTGCTGGACCACTTCATCATCGGCGACGGCGAACCCCTGTCGCTGGCCGAATACGGCTGGATGTGAGGCTCGGGAAAGGCGCCGCGCGATGCCTGCCAGCAGGCGCCGGCGGATCAGTCCGCTGACCGGTCGGATCGCCAGCCAGTAGGGAGTGAAGCGCAGGCGGCTGGCGCGGTCGGGACAGAACGCCCGGGTTTCCGTGTGCAACAGGGTGCCGCCGGCGCTGCCCTGTGTGCAGCGGAAGCCGAGCACCAGCTTGGCGACGCCGGGCTGGGCGTAGCGGCGGAACTGCTCGCCGTCGGCGATGCGCTCCAGGGCGAAGTCGGCGCGCCAGAAGCGGCCGACCAGGCCGTAGGCGACGGCCTCGTCGCCGCGCCGCTCCAGGCGGGTGAACTCGTGCAGGCCGAAGCGTGGGCGGTTCGTCAGGTCGTTGTGCCGGCCCAGCAGGCCAGCCGCCCAGGAGCCTCGCGCAGGGCGAGAAGGGGGCGTACCAGCGGGTCGTCGAAGCGCACCTGGTCTTCCACCGCATCGGGCACGGCGGCGGCTGGCGCGGCGATCAGCCGCTGGTGGCGTTCGCTGAACTGGTAGCGCGGCAGGTAATGCTGGTCGAGATCCATCGCAACGCCCTCCCTGGCGTTTTCCTCAGGGTTTCACTGCGACCCGGGAAAAATCCTGGCGGCCGAACGGGTTGACCTGGTAGCCCTGTACCTCCTTGCGCGCCAGGGCGTAGGCGGTCGGGTGCGCCAGGGGCAGCCACAACGCCTGCTCGTGGATCAGCTTCTGCGCCTGGTGGTACAGCCTGCCGCGCTGCGCCTGGTCGCTGGCGGCCTTGCCGTCGGCGATCAGCTTGTCGAGCGCGGGCTCGCAATAACGGGCGAAGTTGAGCCCGGACTTGACGCTGGCGCAGCTGAATTGCGGAGTGAGGAAGTTATCCGGGTCGCCGTTGTCGCCGGCCCAGCCCATGAACAGCAGGTCATGCTCGCCGTTCTTGGCGCGACGGATCAGCTCGCCCCACTCGATCACGCGGATGCTGGCCTTGATCCCGACCTCGGCCAGGTCGGACTGGAGCAGTTGCGCGCCGAGGCTCGGGTTGGGGTTGAGCAGGCTGCCGGAAGGGCGGGTCCAGATGTTCAGCTCGGCAAGCTGCTTGCCAGCCAGCAGCTTGCGCGCCTGTTCGGGGTCGTGCGGGTAGGCGGGAATATCCCTGGCATAGCTCCAGGTGTTCGGCGGATAGATGCCGGTGGCGGCGCTGGCGCTGCCCTCGAATACCGCCTGCAGGTAGCTGGCACGGTCGAAGGCGAGGTTGATCGCCTGGCGCACCTCGGGATCGTCCAGTGGCGGATGCTGGGTATTGAGGGCGACGAAGGCGGTCATGAAGGCCGGCGTCTGCTCGACCTTCAGGCTGGCGTCCTTGCGCGCGCTCTCAACGTCCAGCGGCTTCGGCGACAGGGCGATCTGGCATTCGCCGCGGCGCAGCTTCTGCAGCCGCACGTTGGCGTCCGGGGTGATGGCGAAGATCAGCGCGTCGACCGCCGGCTTGCCGGCGAAGTACTCGGGATTGGCGGCGTAGCGCACCACCGCGTCCTTCTGGAAGCGCTTGAACACGAACGGGCCGCTGCCGATCGGCTGGGCGTTGAGCTTCTCCGGGGTTCCGGCCTTCATCAACTGGTCGGCGTACTCCGCCGAATAGATGGAGGCGAAGCCCATGCTCAGCATCGGCAGGAAGGTCGCGTCGGGGTGGTCGAGGACGAACAGCACCTGATGGTCGCCGCTTTTCTCCACTCGCTTGATCAACTGCGGCAACTGCATCGACTGGGCGTGCGGGAAGCCGTTCTGCGCCACCTTGTGCCAGGGATCGGCCGGGTCGAGCATGCGCCGGAAGCTGAATACCACGTCGTCGGCGTTCAGCGCGCGGCTCGGCTTGAAGTAGGCGGTGCGGTGGAAGCGCACGTCCTGGCGCAGGTCGAAGCGGTAGTTCAGGCCGTCGTCGGACACCGTCCAGCGTTCGGCCAGCGACGGCACCACCGCGCCCTTGCCGGCGTCGAACTCGACCAGGCGGTTCATCAGCACGTCGGCCGAGGCGTTGGTGGTGGTCAGCGAGTTGTACTGGACCACGTCGAAGCCTTCCGGGCTGGCTTCGGTGCACACGCTCAGGGCCGCTGCGGCGGCGGGTTGGGCAAACAGCAAGGGGGCGAGGAACAGGGAGAACGCGGCGAGGCGCATGACGGGCTCCATTCGAACGGTTAACATGCCCATCCGCAGCGGTTGGGCGCAGTCATGCAAGGCCGTTGGCGGCCTTGAGTCGCTACCCTAGACCATGCGGCGGGCAGCGACAACGAGGCAAGGCGACGAACGGCACCGGTGCGGACCCCGCACCGAGGCGGGCCGCGCCGCGCCATGGGGTGCTCACCCTTGCGGCGCGGGGCGCCTTTCTGATATAAAGCTGCGCTCTTTTCTGGGGCCACGCTCTCCTTCGTCGGGATGCAGCGGGTAAGACCCCGGTGAAACTGAGTATCGAACTTGAGTTAAAGCAGCCAACCCATGCCGGGTTGGGCATGAGGTTATAGAGGGCTGAGGCATGTCTAGAGTCTGTCAAGTAACCGGTAAGGGTCCGGTTACCGGGAATAACATTTCCCACGCACACAACAAAACCCGCCGCCGTTTCCTGCCGAACCTGCAGCACCACCGTTTCTGGGTCGAGTCCGAGAAGCGCTTCGTGCGTCTGCGCGTTTCCGCCAAGGGCATGCGTATCATCGACAAGCGTGGCATCGAGGCCGTCCTGGCTGACCTGCGTGCCCGCGGCGAAAAATTCTAAGGAGCTGAATCATGCGTGAATTGATTCGTCTGGTGTCCAGCGCCGGTACCGGCCACTTCTACACCACCGACAAGAACAAGCGTACCAAGCCTGAGAAGATCGAGATCAAGAAGTACGATCCGGTCGTTCGTCAGCACGTGATCTACAAGGAAGCCAAGATCAAGTAATTGATCCGGCACCTTGCGAAAAGCCCGCCTCCCGGCGGGCTTTTTCATTTCCGCGCGAATGCGGGCGCTCCGCGGCCGGCGCATAAAAAAGCCCGCCAGGCGGCGGGCAAGGGTAACAAGCATTCGGGGGATGAAGCCGGGGCTCAGGCCTTGGCTTCGAAGATCACGTAGACCTTGCGACAGGCCTCGAGCACCTCCCAGGTGCCCTGGAAGCCGGCGGGGATCACGAAGCGGTCGCCGGCGCGCACGGTCTTGGCGTTGCCGTGGCGGTCGCGCAGCACCGAGACGCCCTGGAGGATCTCGCAGTATTCGTGCTCGGTGTAGTTCACCGTCCACTGGCCGACGGCGCCCTCCCAGATGCCGGCGTTGAACTGCCCGCAGGGGCTGCCGTAGTGGTTGCGCACGCTCTGTTTCGGGTCGCCCTTGAGGACCTTTTCCGGCGCCGGGCTGTAGTGTTCCGGGGCGCTGTTGGCCTGGGCAAAGTCGACGATCTGTTCGATGTTCATGCTGACTCTCGGTTCTTGTGGTTCTGGCCAGGTTCTGGCGGGGCGGCGCCGGGCCGCCCGCCGGGGGTCAGGCGCTGGCGCGGATGGCCTGGGCCAGGCGCTCGACGATCTGGTCGATGTGGGCCCTGTCGATGATCAGCGGCGGCGACATGGCGATGATGTCGCCGGTCACCCGGACCATCAGGTCGTGCTCCCAGAAGCAGCGCTCGAAGACTTCGTAGCCGCGCTTGCCCGGCGCGTCCGCGTGCGGCGCCAGCTGCACGCCGCCGACCAGGCCGACGGCGCGGATGTCGGTCACGTTGGGCAGTTCGCGCAGGCTGAACAGGGCGTCCTGCCAGTAGCCTTCCAGTTCCACGGCTTGCTGGAGCAGGTTGTCGCGGCGGTAGATGTCCAGGGTCGCCAGGGCGGCGGCGCAGGCCACCGGGTGGCCGGAATAGGTGTAGCCATGGAAGAACTCGATGGCGCCCTGCGGGCCCTGCATGAAGGCTTCGTGGATCTTCTCGTCGACGAACACCGCGCCCATCGGGATGCTGCCGTTGGTCAGGCCCTTGGCGCAGGTGAGGATGTCCGGGGTCACGCCCCAGCGCTGCGCGGCGAAAGCTTCGCCGACGCGGCCGAAGCCGGTGATCACTTCGTCGAAGATCAGCAGGATGCCGTGCTTGCGGGTGATCTCGCGCAGTCGCTGCAGGTAGCCCTTGGGCGGCAGCACCACGCCGGCCGAGCCGGACATCGGCTCGACGATCACCGCGGCGATGTTCTCGGCGCCATGCAGGGTCACCAGGCGCACCAGCTCCTCGGCCTTTTCCGCGCCATGCTCGGGCAGGCCGACGGTGAAGGCGTTGCGGGCGACATCGAGGGTATGCGGCAGGTGGTCGACCCCTGGCAGCAGGTTGGCGGAGAAGGCCTTGCGGTTGTTGACCATGCCGCCCACCGACAGGCCGCCGAAGCCTACCCCGTGGTAGCCCAGCTCGCGGCCGATCAGGCGGGTGCGGGTACCCTGGCCGATGGCGCGCTGGTAGGCGAGGGCGACCTTCAGCGCGGTGTCCGCCGACTCCGAGCCGGAGTTGGTGAAGAACACCTTGTTCAGCCCTTGCGGGGCGATTTCCGCCAGGCGCGCGGCGAGTTCGAAGGGCAGCGGGTGGCCCATCTGGAACGGCGGGGCGTAGTCGAGGCTGGCGATCTGCCGGGCCACCGCCTCGCTGATCTCGCGCCGGCCGTGGCCGGCGTTGCAGCACCAGAGGCCGGCGGTGCCGTCGAGGATGCGGCGCCCGCCTTGGGCGATGTAGTGGATGCCTTCGGCGCTTTCCAGCAGGCGCGGCCGCGCCTTGAACTGGCGGTTGGCGGTGAAGGGCATCCAGAAGTTGTCGAGGCTGCTCGACTGCGGCTCGTTATTCATTGTCATAGGCCACCCAGGTTGCACGCGAGGGATGAAGACGCTGGTCCGGGCGAGTCTATGTTTAAAATAATGAACGTGACAAGGGATCCAGAGGGGTTCCTGTCAAATATATTGAAAACAGGCGCTGCTCTGGTTTAGGGTGGCGGACACCACGGGCCGCGCGCCCGCCTTGCAGAATCTGACAGCGCGCCTGTCTCCCAGGCGCCCAGAACACCAATAAGAGGACACGTTGTCATGACCACCCTGACCCGCGCCGACTGGGAAGCCCGCGCCAAAGACCTGAAGATCGAAGGCCGCGCCTTCGTCAACGGCGAATACAGCGACGCCGCCTCCGGCGAGACCTTCGATTGCCTCAGCCCGGTGGACGGTCGCTTCCTCGCCAAGGTCGCCAGTTGCGACCTGGCCGATGCCGAACAGGCGGTCAAGGTCGCCCGCAATGCCTTCGATTCCGGCGCCTGGTCGCGCCTGGCTCCGGCCAAGCGCAAGCAGACGATGATCCGCTTCGCCGACCTGCTGCTGGAGAACGCCGAAGAGCTGGCCCTGCTGGAAACCCTGGACATGGGCAAGCCGATCAGCGACTCGCTGCACATCGACGTCGCCAGCGCCGCCAACAGCCTGCGCTGGAGCGCCGAGGCGATCGACAAGATCTACGACGAGGTCGCCGCCACTCCCCATGCCGAGCTGGGCCTGGTGACCCGCGAGCCGGTCGGCGTGGTTGCTGCCATCGTGCCGTGGAACTTCCCGCTGCTGATGTCCTGCTGGAAACTCGGCCCGGCCCTGGCCACCGGCAACTCGGTGATCCTCAAGCCCTCCGAGAAGTCGCCGCTGACCGCCATCCGCATCGCCCGGCTGGCCGTCGAGGCCGGTATTCCGAAAGGCGTGTTCAACGTGCTGCCGGGCTATGGCCACACGGTAGGCAAGGCGCTGGCATTGCACATGGATGTCGACACCCTGGTGTTCACCGGTTCGACCAAGATCGCCAAGCAACTGATGGTCTATGCCGGCGAGTCGAACATGAAGCGCGTCTGGCTGGAGGCCGGCGGCAAGAGCCCGAACATCGTCTTCGCCGACGCCCCGGACCTGAAGGCCGCCGCCGAAGCCGCTGCCGGCGCCATCGCCTTCAACCAGGGCGAAGTCTGCACCGCCGGTTCGCGCCTGCTGGTGGAGCGCTCCATCAAGGACAAGTTCCTGCCCCTGGTGATCGAGGCCCTCAAGGGCTGGAAACCGGGCAACCCGCTGGATCCGGAAACCAACGTCGGCGCGCTGGTGGACACCCAGCAGATGAACACCGTGCTGTCCTACATCGAGGCCGGTCACAACGACGGCGCCAAGCTGGTCGCCGGCGGCAAGCGGACCCTGGAGGAAACCGGTGGCACCTACGTCGAGCCGACCATCTTCGACGGCGTGACCAATGCGATGAAGATCGCCCGCGAGGAAATCTTCGGTCCGGTGCTCTCGGTGATCGAGTTCGAGGATGCCGAGGAAGCCGTGCGCATCGCCAACGACACGCCCTACGGGCTGGCGGCGGCGGTCTGGACCAGCAACCTGTCCAAGGCGCACCTGACCGCCAAGGCCCTGCGCGCCGGCAGCGTCTGGGTCAACCAGTACGACGGGGGCGACATGACCGCTCCGTTCGGCGGCTTCAAGCAATCGGGCAACGGTCGCGACAAGTCGCTGCACGCCTTCGACAAGTACACCGAGCTGAAGGCGACCTGGATCAAGCTCTGATCGCCTGGGTCGGCCCTTCCGGGCCGGCTCCCTCGAGCCACCCCCGCGGCCGGGTTTCCTTCTGGAAGCCCGGCCGCTGTGCTTCGTGCGCCGGATGTATCCGCTCGCCCCGGCAAGGCTTCCGGGGTGCCAACGGGAGAATTGCAATGCGTTGGGGAAGCTATTTCGCCGTCTGTTCCGCAGTCATCAGCATCGGCCTCGCCCTTGGCCTGACCATGCCGCTGGTCTCGTTGCGCCTGGAGGGCTGGGGCTACGGCAGTTTCGCCATCGGCGTGATGGCCAGCACACCGGCGCTGGGCGTGCTGCTCGGCGCGATGATCGCCGGGCGCCTCGCCGCGCGCGTCGGCACGCCACGGCTGATGCAGCTGTGCCTGCTCACCGGCGCAGCCTCCATCGGCCTGCTGGCGCTGCTGCAGAGCTATCCCGTATGGCTGTTGTTGCGCCTGCTGATCGGCGTGCAGCTCACCGTGGTGTTCATCCTCGGGGAAAGCTGGATCAACCAGCTGGCGGTGGAGAAGTGGCGCGGCCGGCTGGTCGCGCTGTACGGCACCGGTTACGCCCTGAGCCAACTGTCCGGCCCGGTGCTGCTGACCTTCATCGGCACCGCCGACGACCGCGGCTTCTGGTTCGGTGTGTGCCTGCTGGTCGGCGGCTCGCTGTTGCTGCTGGGGCGCGGCGGGGCGCCCAGGGTCGATCCGCACAGCGCCTCCGGGCGTGGCCTGTGGGCCTTCTGCCGGGGTTTGCCGGCGATCGCCTGGGCGGTGGTGCTGTTCGCCGCCTTCGAGGCGATGATCCTCACCCTGCTGCCGGTCTACGGCTTGCGCCAGGGCTTTGCGCAAGCGGTGGCGCTGGCCATGGTCAGCACCGTGGTGGTGGGCGACGCCCTGCTGCAACTGCCGATCGGCTGGCTCGCCGACCGTGTCTCGCGCAGCGGCCTGTTCGGCGGCTGCGGCCTGGTGTTGCTGCTCAGCAGCCTGGCGATCCCGCTGCTGCTGCACACGCCGTTGATCTGGCCGTTGCTGGTGCTGTTCGGCGCCAGCGCCGGCGGGTTGTTCACCCTGGCGCTGATCCTGATCGGCGAACGCTACCGCGACGATGCCCTGGTCCGTGCCAATGCCCATGTCGCCCAGCTATGGGGGATCGGCTGCCTGCTCGGACCGCTGGCCACCGGCGCCACCAGCCAGTGGATCAGCGGTCACGCCCTGCCGTTGATGATGGCGCTGGGCGCGGCGGGCTTCGTGGTGCTGGTGCGGCTGCGCGGGGCGATCCCGGCGGAGGATGGAGCGAGCGGGCTGGAAGCGTCGGAGTGATCCTCAGAGCATCTTCTCCAGCCCGATCATTTCCGCGACCCAGGCATTCAGCCGTCGCCACAGGCTGCCCGGCTCATGCCGCAGGACCTGGGTCCGTCCGTCACGCTCGTCGACCCAGACCAGCTTCGGCCGGCTGCCGCTGCGGTCGATCCGCACCTGGTAGCTGACGCTGGGCGCCATGCCGTCCAGCGCCAGCTGCCGAACCTGTTCGGCCAGCAGCGGACTGTCGACGATGACCCCGACCTCGGTATTCCACAGTATCGAGCGCGGATCGAAGTTGAACGAACCGATGAACACCTTCCGCCGGTCGAAGACCATCGCCTTGCTGTGCAGGCTGGCGCTGCTCGACCCGTGCAGCCGCCAGGGCGCGCCGCTCAGTGGCTGGTCGGGTTTGGCGCGCAGTTCATACAGCTTTACCCCATGCTCCAGCAGTGCCATCCGGTAGGGCGCATAGCCGGCGTGCACAGCCGGTACGTCGGTGGCTTCCAGGGAGTTGGTCAGCAGGCGCACGCGCACGCCGCTGTCGGCCTTGCCGGTGAGATAGCCGAGCCCCTCCCTGGCCGGGACGAAGTAGGCCGAAACCAGGATCAGTTCCTTTTGCACACCCTGGAACAGGCCCGCCAGGTGCGGGCTGAGCAGCAGGTGCGGGTCGGGTTCGCCGCGGCTGAGCACCTTCAGCGGCGCGTCCCAGATCGCCTCGGCGCGCGCCCAGGTCAGGTTCTCCAGCCAGTTGCCCAGGCGGGGCTGGTCGGCGCGGTCGAACAGGTGGCGGATGTAGCCCGACTCCTTGACCGACTCCTTGCGCAGGTAGCGCTGCAGGCCGCGCCGCGCCGAGTCCAGCTCGCCGGGATAGGGCGCGCGCCAGAGGAAGTCCTCGATCGGCCGGCTGATGGCGCTGTTCCAGTACTGGTCGAAGCTGTGCGAGAGCTGGTTGGCGATCGGGCCGACGCCGAGCAGGTCGAGGTCGGTGAAATTCATCTCCGGCTTGGCGTTGAAATACTCGTCGCCGAGGTTGCGGCCGCCGACGATGGCCGCCGTGCCGTCGGCCAGCCACAGCTTGTTGTGCATGCGCCGGTGCTGCTGGGAAAGATTGAACAGCCGGCCGACGCCGCGCGTGATGCCGGTGGCGCGGCCCAGGTGCAGCGGATTGAACAGGCGCACCTGGATGTTCGGGTGGGCGGAGAGTACGCCGATCTCGTAGTCCCAGCCGTCGCTGGCGGTGTCGTCGATCAGGATGCGCACCCGCACGCCGCGGTCGGCGGCTTTCAGCAACTCGTAGGCGAGGGCCCGGGTGGTCAGCCCGTCGTGGACGATGTAGTACTGGATGTCCAGGCTGCGCTGTGCCGCGCGGATCAGCGCGGCACGGGCGACGAAGGCGTCCTCGCTGGCGCCGAGCAGGTGGAAGCCCGACTGGCCGGGGTGGTCGCGGCCCTGGATCGCGGCCTGCCTGGCCAGCCAGGTACCCTCGGCGGGCAGCGCCGCCGAGGGTTGCGGCGGGGGGGCGCTGGCACAGCCGGCGAGAGCCAGGAAGGCCAGCAGGAGTAATCGGCGCAGCAAGGACATCTCCCGTGGAAGCTCGGTCGTCCGGTCGATACCGGTGGTGCGAATTCTAGGAGTTTTCCCCGGAAGAGCGATGCGCCGCCTGATTTTTTCAGAATCCACCGAGCCTCGGGCGGGCTCAGCTCCCGAGTTTTTCCTTCAGCCGGTACCAGGCCATGCCCAGCGCCAGCAGCGGCGAGCGCAGCAGCTTGCCACCGGGGAAGGTGATGTGCGGCACCCTGGCGAACAGATCGAAGCCGTCGCTGTGCTGGCCACTGATGGCCTCGGCGAGCAACTGCCCGGCCAGGTGCGTGGCGTTCACCCCGTGTCCGGAATAGGCCTGGGCGAAGTACACGTTGGGTTGCCCCGGCAGGCGGCCGATCTGCGGCAGGCGGTTGGCGCCGATGCCGATCATGCCGCCCCACTGGTAGTCGATGCGGACGTTCGCCAGTTGCGGGAATACCTCCAGCATCTTCGGCCGCATGTAGGCGGCGATGTCGCTGGGGTCGCGTCCCGAGTAATGGCAGGCGCCACCGAACAGCAGGCGGTTGTCGGCGGAAAGGCGGTAGTAGTCGAGGGCCACGCGCTGGTCGCAGACCGCCATGTTCTGCGGCAGCAGCTGGCGCGCCAGCGCCTCGTCCAGCGGTTCGGTGGCGATCACGTAGCTGCCGGCCGGCAGCACCTTGCCGCCGAGCAGCGGGTTGAGGTCGTTCATGTAGGCGTTGCAGCCCAGCACCAGGGTCTTCGCCCGCACCCTGCCGGTGGCGGTGTGCACCTGGACTTCCGGGCCGTAGTCGATGCGCGTCACCGGCGACTGTTCATGCAGGCGCACGCCCAGTGCCTGCGCCGCGGCGGCTTCGCCGAGCACCAGGTTGAGCGGGTGCAGGTGGCCGGAGCCCATGTCGACCAGGCCGCCGACGTAGCGGTCGGAGCCGACCACGCTGCGCATCTCCGCGGCCGGGACCAGACGCATCTCATGGCGGTAGCCGAGGCCCTGGAGCTCTTCCATGTCCTCGCGGAAGCCCTGGTAGTCGCCGGGCTTGTTCGCCAGGTCGCAGTAGCCCCAGCGCAGGTCGCATTCGATGGCGTACTGCTCGACCCGGCGACGGACGATCTCCACCGCCTCCAGCCCCATCAGCTTGAGTGCCTTCACGCCGTCGGCGCCGATCACCGGAAGGAACTGCTCGACGTCATGGCCGACGCCACGGATCAACTGGCCGCCATTGCGCCCGCTGGCGCCCCAGCCGATCCGGTGCGCTTCCAGCAGGACCACGGAGAAGCCGCGCTGGGCCAGTTCCAGTGCTGTGTTCACCCCCGAGAAGCCGCCGCCGACGACGCACACGTCGGCCTGCTCTTCGCCGGCCAGGGGAGGGCACTCGATGCGTCGGTTGAGCGTGGCGGCGTAGTAGGAGGGGGCGTGTTGGGCGCTATGCACCGGCTGGTGAACGCGGGCGTTCATGTGCGGAATCCTGATTATTATGTTTGGAAAATTTGACGGAGCATAAACGTCAGTCGAGGCGCTCGCCAAGGGCGAAAATGGAAAAAACTGCGAGGTGTTGCCGGGATCGTGTGCGGAAACGACGGTGTTTCCCGTCTATGCCGGGAGTCCTGGCGGACTCCCGGAAAGCGTCGCGGGTCAATCCGGAACCGGTAGGTCGAGCGACTCCTTGACCTCTTCCATGACGATATAGCTCTTCGACTCGCGAACGTGCGGCAGTTTCAGCAGGATGTCGCCGAGCAGCTTGCGGTAGGAAGCCATTTCCGAGATGCGCGCCTTGACCAGGTAGTCGAAGTGGCCGGACACCAGGTGGCACTCCAGCACGTGCGGTAGCTTGAGCACCGCCCGGCGAAACTCTTCGAAGGTATCGCCGGACTTGTAGTCCAGGCTGATCTCGACGAACACCAGCAGGCTGGCCTTCAGGTGCTGTGGGTTGAGCCGGGCGTGGTAGCCCATGATCAGGCCTTCGCGCTCCAGGCGGCGCACACGCTCGGTGCAGGGGGTGGTCGAAAGGCCGACGCGTTCGCCCAGCTCGGTGAAGGAAATGCGCCCTTCCTCCTGCAGGATGCGGAGGATGTTGCGGTCGATCTTGTCCAGCTCGCGCTTGCTCTGATGCTGGGTACGCATGGATGGAGGCTCCCCGTCTGGCTCGGAAAATCCGGAAATTTTCCGCCAATATAACGTCGAAAGCAGGGAAAAACACTGGCCGGGGAAAACGCCTTGATCTTGCGCGAGGGCCCCGCCACCCTTCCCCGGGTCGGCAACGGACAGAGGTAGGACATGCGTTTGCGCAGAAGGACGACGTTGCTGCTGGTAGTTGCAGCGCTGTTGCTGCTGGCGTTCGGCTATGGCTGGCACGCCTGGCGCAGCCTGCTGCGCGAGCAGGGCGTCGAACGCCTGGAATGGCAGGGGCTCGGCCTGTCCCGCGAGGGCATCGGGCTGCGCCGGCTGGCGCTGGAGCGGCGCGGCGCGGATGGCGCCAGCCTGCGACTGGACGTGGAACACGCGCTGCTGCGCTGGCCCGGGCTGTCGGGTTGGCGCCCGCGCCTACCCGGCCTGCGGGTGGAGCAAGTGGCGCTCGCCTGGCAACCGTCCGCCGCGAGTTCCGACGATGATTCGGCTGCGCTGGACTGGACGTCCCTGCGCGAAACCCTCGCCTGGCTGCCGGAACAGATCCACCTCGAACGCTTCCATCTCGACCTGCCTTGTCCCGCCGGCCGCTGCGAGCAGCAAGGCGGGCTGGACATCGGCCGCCCGCCGGGAGCGCTGTTTCCGCTGGCCGCGCAGCTGCGCCTGCAACAGGAGGCACAGCAGGCCCAGCTTGACGCCCAGCTCTTCGAGGAGCCTGCCGGCTGGCGCCTGCGGGGGCGCGCGCAACTCGACCGGCAGGCGCTGCTGACGCTGGATAGCCAGCTCGCGCCAGCCGACGGCGACGGCCTCTGGCAGGGACGCCTGGAGGCGCCCGGCCTGCCGGACACCCGTGGCCTGGTGGCCTGGCTCAATCGCTGGCTGCCGGAGGCGCAGCGCCTGCCCGACGCACCGCAGGCCCTGCGCCTGCAGGCGGACTGGACGATCCGCCTGGCGCCTGGCAGCGACTGGCTGGAGCCGCGCCGGGTGCTCGACGGCGGTGGTTCGGCGGCGCTGCAGGTGCAGGCTCCGCAGGCCTGGCCGCTGCCCGGGCTGGGCAATGTACAGGGCGAACTGCAAGTCCAGCTGGATGGCGACGGCGGCGCCTGGCTGCCACGCCAGTTGCGCAGCGACTTGCGCCTGAGCCAACTGCACGGCGACTGGTTGCAGGCGCTGCCGGCCGAGCTGCGGCCGAGCGCGCTGGGCGTGCGCAGCGAACCGCTGGAGCGCGATGCGGATAGCGTCACGGCGCTGCGCCTGGCGCTTGCCAGCGAAGGCGCGAGTACGTTGAAGCTGGAGACGCGTGTCGACCTGCTGGGCATCTCGCCCTGGGCCGCCAGGCTGGTGGAGGGCCGCTTGCAGGTGGATGTGCCGCGTCTGCAATACCAGGGCTGGAAAGCCGAGCGACTGGTCGCGGAGATTCCCCTGGAGGGCCGGCTGGACGGGCAGCGCGCCAACCTCTCCTTCGGCAAGGGTGCGCGGTTGCAGGCGGCGTCCCTGGCCGAGCCGTCGATGCTGCAACTTGGCCAGCCCCGCCTCGACCTCGCCGGGACCGCTCTCGAACTCGCCTACCGGCCGCTGGCGCTGCATGTCGCCGGGCCGCTGCAGGCGCAGGTCGGACAACTGCGCCAGGCCAACCTCAAGCCGTTGGCCTGGTCCTTCAAGGGGCCGCTCGACACCACCCTCGAGCGCACCAGCCTGAAGGGACGGCTGAGCAATGGCGCGGGGCTGGCGGCGGACATCCAACTGCAGCGCGACGCGAAGACGCCCCTGGCCCTCTCCGCCAGGCTGGCCGAGGTGTTCTTCCGTACCGGCAATCCCCTGGCCGCGACCCTCGCCGACTGGCCGGGGCTGCTCGAACTGGGCAATGGGCGCGCGATCGCCGCGGCCGGCTGGAAGCTCGATGCGGCGGGCGCCTCATCCCTCGACCTGGACCTGACCCTGAAAGGCCTCGACGGCATCTACGACCGCAGCGAGCTGAAGGGCCTGGGCGGCAGCCTGGCCTTGCGCCTGCGCGGCGGTCAGTTGAGCCTGGACAGCCCCGGCCTGAGCCTGGCCGAGGCCAATCCCGGCCTGCCGCTGGGACCGGTGAGTTTCCGCGGGCGCTATGAGGCCCCGCTTTCCGCGCCGGGCAGCGGCCGTTTGAGCTGGCAGACGTTGCAGAGCGGCCTGTTCGGCGGGCAGGCGTCGGTCCCCGCGGGAAGCATCCGCCTGGGCCAGGCCGAGCAGAAATTCGCCCTGCGCCTGCAGGGCATACAACTCGGCGAGATTTTCCGGGTCTATCCGGCGGAGGGACTGGCCGGCGAGGGTACCCTGGACGGCGAGCTGCCGTTGATGCTCAACCGCTGGAAACCGAGCGTCGCCGGCGGCCAGGTCAAGGCCCGCGAGCCTGGCTTCCTGCGCTTCCGCTCGGCGAAGATCGAGGCGCTGGGGCGCAGCAACCCGGGGATGAAACTGGTCGCCGACGCCCTCGACGACTTCCACTATGACGTGCTGCAAAGCAGCGTCGATTATCATGAGAACGGCAAGCTGCTGCTCGGCCTGCGTTTGCAGGGTAGCAACCCGGACCTGGAGAAAGGGCGTCCGGTCAACCTCAACGTCAACCTGGAAGAGGATATCCCGGCATTGCTGACCAGCCTGCAACTGAGCGACCGGGTCAGCGAAACCATTCGCCAACGTGTGCAGGAGCGCATGCAGAAACGCAAGGCTTCGGCGCCATGAGCCACTCAGGAGAACCCCGATGCGCCTGTGCGCTTTATTCGCTGTCCTGCTGCTGGGCAGCCTGACGATGGCCTGCACGCCCACCGTGCAGCTGGCGGCTCCCAGCGAGCCGATCAACATCAATCTCAACGTGAAAATCGAGCACGAGATCTACATCAAGGTCGACAAGGCTCTGGACGGCATCATCAACGAGAACAGCGGCCTGTTCTAAAGGAGCGGATCCATGACAACCCGTAGCAAACTCGGCATCGCCCTGCTGGCCCTCGGCCTCAGCCTTTCCGCCATGGCGATGGACCTCGGCCAGGCCATGTCGGCCCTCGGCGGCGCCAAGGCCCAGGGTCTGGTCGGCGAGCAGGCCGACGGTTACCTCGGCGTGGTCAGCAACAGCGGCCAGGCGGCGGACATCGCCGCGCAGATCAACGCCGCGCGCCGCGCCGAATACCAGAAGGTGGCCAACAGCAGCGGCGCCTCGCTGGCCGACGTGGAGGCCATGGCCGGCAAGAAGGCGATGGAGAAAACCCCTGCCGGGCAGTACGTCCAGGTTGGCGGAAAATGGGTGAAGAAATAGCGCGGAGGCTCCGCGAGCGCTCTGGAACGCTGCTCCGGTCGCAAAGGCCGGGCGGCGTCCGCGGGATTTTCCCTGCCGCGAGCGGTTCCCCCAGGGACTCCTGTCGTTTTCCAGGGTTTCTGCGGCAGGCTTTCCCGAAAAAGCCGCTCCAGGCCTGAAGGCTTTCATTTAAATATGCGGTATTTTTCCGATTTTATGGTGGATGCGCCTCGGTAAAACCCCTCCTTGTCCGGTTTTTTACCTGAGTATCCTCCTAAAATCGGTGATTATTTCTGCTCGCCTCTTCCTATACTGCGCGTATCTACACGCTCAAAATAACAAACGTCCGCGGTTCCTCCGCGACGTGGGAGGCGACAATGCGAGTTCTGGTCCTTGGCAGCGGTGTCATCGGTACCGCCAGTGCGTATTACCTGGCCCGTGCCGGGTTCGAGGTGGTGGTGGTCGACCGTCAGGACGGTCCCGCGCTGGAAACCAGCTTCGCCAACGCCGGCCAGGTGTCCCCCGGCTACGCTTCGCCCTGGGCCGCCCCCGGCATCCCGCTGAAGGCCATGAAGTGGCTGCTGGAAAAGCACGCGCCGCTGGCCATCAAGCTCACCTCCGATCCCAGCCAGTACGCCTGGATGCTGCAAATGCTGCGCAACTGCACCGCCGAACGCTACGCGGTGAACAAGGAGCGCATGGTCCGCCTGTCCGAGTACAGCCGCGACTGCCTCGACGAACTGCGCGCCGAGACCGGCATCGCCTATGAGGGCCGCACCCTCGGCACCACCCAGCTGTTCCGCACCCAGGCGCAACTCGACGCCGCCGGCAAGGACATCGCCGTGCTCGAACGCTCCGGCGTGCCCTACGAGGTTCTCGACCGCGACGGCATCGCCCGCGTCGAGCCGGCCCTGGCCAAGGTCGCCGACAAGCTGGTCGGCGCCCTGCGCCTGCCCAACGACCAGACCGGCGACTGCCAGCTGTTCACCACCCGCCTGGCGGAAATGGCCAAGGGCCTGGGCGTGGAGTTCCGCTTCGGCCAGAACATCGAGCGCCTGGACTTCGCCGGCGACCGCATCAATGGCGTGCTGGTCAATGGCGAATTGCTCACCGCCGACCACTACGTGCTGGCGCTGGGCAGCTACTCGCCGCAGCTGCTCAAGCCGCTGGGCATCAAGGCTCCGGTCTATCCGCTGAAGGGTTACTCGCTGACCGTGCCGATCACCAACCCGGAGATGGCGCCGACCTCGACCATCCTCGACGAGACCTACAAGGTGGCGATCACCCGCTTCGACCAGCGCATCCGCGTCGGCGGCATGGCGGAGATCGCCGGCTTCGACCTGTCGCTGAACCCGCGCCGCCGCGAGACCCTGGAAATGATCACCACCGACCTCTATCCCGAGGGCGGCGATATCGGCCAGGCGACCTTCTGGACCGGCCTGCGCCCGGCGACCCCGGATGGCACCCCGATCGTCGGCGCCACCCGCTACCGCAACCTGTTCCTCAATACCGGCCACGGCACCCTGGGTTGGACCATGGCCTGCGGGTCGGGTCGCTACCTGGCCGACCTGATGGCGAAGAAGCGCCCGCAGATCAGCACCGAAGGCCTGGATATTTCCCGCTACAGCAATTCCCCGGAGAACGCCAAGAATGCCCATCCAGCGCCAGCACACTAACGAGCGTATGAGCCAGATCGTCGTCCACAACGGCACCGTCTACCTGGCGGGCCAGGTGGGCGAGGACATGTCCGCCGGCGTCGAACAGCAGACCCGCGAGACCCTGGCGGCCATCGAGCGGCTGCTGGAAGAGGCCGGCACCGACAAGACCCGGATCCTCTCGGTGACCATCTACCTGAAGGACATCGACGCCGACTTCGAAGGCATGAACCGCGTCTGGGACCAATGGCTGCCGCGCGGCGTCGCGCCGGCGCGCGCCACCGTCGAAGCCAAGCTCTGCGAGCCGGAGATCCTGGTGGAGATGTCGGTGGTCGCTGCGCTGCCCTGAGTTTTGTATGGCCCGGCCGGAGAGCCGGGCTTTTTTTCGCCTGATGAAAGGTGCGCGATGCCGCACCGCGCTGAAGAGAGACCCGTCGCCATGCGCCCCGCCCGTGCCCTGATCGACCTGCAAGCCCTTCGTCACAACTATCGCCTGGCCCGCGAGGCCACCGGCGCCCGCGCGCTCGCGGTGATCAAGGCGGACGCCTACGGGCATGGCGCGGTGCGCTGTGCCGAAGCGCTGGCCGGGGAGGCGGATGGCTTCGCCGTGGCCTGCATCGAGGAAGCCCTGGAGTTGCGCGCGGCCGGCATCCGCGAGCCGATTCTGCTGCTGGAAGGGTTCTTCGAGGCCGCCGAACTAGAATTGATCGTCGCCCATGATTTCTGGTGCGTGGTGCATGCCGCCTGGCAACTGGAGGCGATCGAGCGCGCCAGCCTGGCGCGGCCGCTGACCGTCTGGCTGAAGATGGATTCGGGCATGCACCGCGTCGGTTTCTTCCCCGAGGACTTCCGCGCCGCCCACGAGCGCCTGCGGGCCAGCGGCAAGGTGGCGAAGATCGTGATGATGAGCCACTTCTCCCGCGCCGACGAACTGGATTGCCCGCGCACCGATGAACAGGTCGCCGCCTTCGCGGCCGCGAGCCAGGGCCTGGAAGGCGAGATCAGCCTGCGTAATTCGCCGGCCGTGCTCGGTTGGCCGAAGGTGCCCAGCGACTGGGTACGTCCGGGTATCCTGCTCTACGGAGCCACGCCGTTCGAGCGTGCACATCCGCTGGCCGACCGCCTGCGCCCGGTGATGACCCTGGAATCGAAGGTGATCAGCGTCCGCGAGCTGCCGGCCGGCGAACCGGTCGGCTACGGCGCGCGCTACAGCACCGAGCGCAGCCAGCGCATCGGCGTGGTCGCGATGGGCTATGCCGACGGTTATCCGCGCCACGCGCCGGACGGGACCCTGGTGTTCATCGACGGCAAGCCGGGGCGCCTGGTCGGCCGGGTGTCGATGGACATGCTCACCGTCGACCTTACCGACCATCCACAGGCCGGGCTGGGCAGCCGGGTCGAATTGTGGGGGCCGAACGTCCCGGTGGGCGCCCTGGCGGCGCAGTTCGGCAGCATTCCCTACCAGCTGCTGTGCAACCTGAAAAGAGTGCCGCGCGTCTATTCCGGGGCTTGAGAAAAACTTTCCGAATTCTTTGCGCAGGCATGTCGACCAATCTGTTGTAAATACTGAACAGTGTTGCCATGATACGGCCGACTTGGGGTCGCCAGCCGTGTGCGGCCCCGTTTTGCCTTGCCTGCCAGAAGAATAAGGAGGACTCCACCCTTGGACGTCGGTGCTCGTCTGCAAACCATCCGAAAACTCAAAGGTCTTTCCCAGCGCGAACTCGCCAAACGGGCGGGTGTCACCAACAGCACTATCTCGATGATCGAGAAAAACAGCGTGAGTCCTTCCATCAGTTCGCTGAAGAAGGTGCTGGGCGGTATCCCCATGTCCCTGGTGGAGTTCTTCTCCCTGGACCTGGAGCAGGACAGCCATACGCAGGTTGTCTACAAGGCAGACGAACTGATCGACATTTCTAGCGGCGCGGTGTCCATGCGCCTGGTGGGCAAGGCGCACCCCAGCCGGGCGATCGCCTTCCTCGACGAAACCTACCCGCCGGGCTCCGACACCGGCGAGGAAATGCTCAACCACGAGGGCGAAGAGGCCGGCGTGCTGGTCGACGGGCGCCTGGAGCTGATCGTCGGCAGCGAGACCTATGTGCTAGAGCGCGGCGACAGCTACTATTTCGAAAGCAACAAGCCGCACCGTTTTCGCAATCCCTACGACGTGCCGGCACGCTTGATCAGCGCCACCACGCCCGCAAATTTCTGACCTGAAGCACAAGACCCCGCCGCGCCCGCAGGGCGCCGGCCGACAAGGGGCATGCGGGGCTGCGACCTAATGCCGCAAGGCTTTGCGAGGGTGTGCAATTGTTTCTGCCGGGCTTTCTTTGCCGTTATACTTGCGCCCGCCCGCGCGGCCCGCAGTGATCGGTATCGTGCCCGGGTGTGATAAGCCACGATGAGGGTGTAAGGGTGAACCTGATTAAAAAAATGCTGGCGGCCCAAGCTGCCGTGTTGGCCCTGTGGGCTGTAAGCGCTCAGGCTACGACCACTGACGATGCGATCGCCAAGCGCCTCGAGCCGGTAGGCAAGGTCTGCGTACAAGGCAAGGAATGCGAAGGCGTCGGCGCCGTCGCGGCGGCTGCCGGTGGCGGCGGCGCGCGTTCCGGCGAAGACATCGTCGGCAAGACCTGCAACACCTGCCACGGCACCGGCCTGCTGGGCGCGCCGAAAGTCGGCGACAAGGCCGAGTGGGGCAAGCGCGCGAAGGAACAGGGCGGTCTCGACGGCCTGCTGGCCAAGGCGATTTCCGGTATCAACGCCATGCCGCCGAAAGGCACCTGCGCCGACTGCTCGGACGACGAGCTGAAGGCCGCGATCAAGCACATGTCCGGCCTGTAAACGCGCCGAAGCCTGTGTTGAAAAGCCGCCTTCCGGCGGCTTTTTCGTATCCGCGGGGCGGGTTTTTTTCGCTGGCGGAGCATCCCGCCGGCAAACAGGGTCCAAACTTCCGGCTACCCATTCGCCGGAGGGCAACGTCTTGACCCGAACCTGTTCCATCGACGCCGCGGTCGATCACCTGCTGCAGACCATCGAGGGCCCGATCCGCCTGGGCCTGCCCCTCGGGCTGGGCAAGCCCAACCGGCTGGTCAATGCGCTCTACCAACGCCTGCGCACCTTGCCGGAACGCCAGCTCACGCTATACACGGCGCTTTCCCTGGGGCGTCCCGCCGCCGGTGGCGACCTGCAGCGGCGCTTCCTCGAACCGTTCGCCGAACGGGTCTTCGCCGACTACCCGGAGCTGGACTACCTGCACGCCCTGCGCCGCGACGAACTGCCGGCGAACATCCGCGTCGAGGAGTTCTACCTGCAGCCCGGCAGCCTGCTGGACAGCGCGCCGGCGCAGCAGCACTACATCAGTTGCAACTACAGCCACGTCGCCCGCGACATCAACGCCAAGGGCGTCAACGCCGTGGCCCAACTGGTGGCGCGGCATCCCGAACGACCGGGCAAGCTGAGCCTGGCCTGCAATCCGGACATCACCCTGGACCTGCTGCCGATGCTGGAGAAGCGTCGCGCCGCCGGCGAGGCCATCGTCGCCATCGGCGTGGTCCACGATGACCTGCCCTACCTGCCGGGCGACGCCGAGGTCGAGGAGTCGGTATTCGACCTGCTGATCGACGCGCCGGCGGAAAGCAGCCGGCTGTTCTCTACGCCGAACATGCCGGTCAACCTGCAGGATCACTGCATCGGCCTGCATGCCAGCGCCCTGGTGCGCGACGGCGGCACCCTGCAGATCGGCATCGGCTCGATGGGCGACGCGCTGACCGCCGCGCTGCTGCTGCGCCAGCGCGACAATGCCAGCTACCGCAGGCTGGTCGACGAACTGGGGGTGCGCGCGCGCTGGGGCGCGGCGGTCGAGCGCGATGGCGGCCTGGAGCCGTTCCGCCAGGGGCTCTACGGCTGCAGCGAGATGTTCGTACCGGGTCTGCTGGCGCTGGCAGAGGCCGGCGTGTTGGGCCGCCGGGTCTACCCCGACGAAGCGCGACAGCGTGCCGCCGAGCGCGGCGAGGCACCGGAAGAGGGCGGGGTGTGGCTGCACGGCGGCTTCTTCCTCGGCCCCCTGGCGTTCTACCAGCGCCTGCGCGAGATGTCGCTGGAAGAGCGCGCCGGTATCGGCATGACCGGTATCGGCTTCGTCAACAACCTGTACCGCCAGGAAGAGCTGAAGCGCCTGCACCGGCGCGACGCGCGCTTCATCAACAGCGCCTTCACCGTGACCCTGCTCGGCGCCGGGGTCGCCGACCAGTTGGAGGACGGCCGGGTGCTCAGTGGCGTCGGTGGCCAGTACAACTTCGTCGCCCAGGCCCACGAGCTGGAGGGCGCACGTTCGATCCTGATGCTGCGCAGCTGGCGCGAATCCGGCGGGGAAGTCAGTTCGAACATCGTCTGGCAGTACGCCCACACCACCATCCCGCGGCACCTGCGCGACATGGTGGTGACCGAGTACGGGATCGCCGACCTGCGTGGCAAGAACGACGCGGAAGTGATCGCCGCGCTGCTGGCCATCGCCGACTCGCGCTTCCAGCAGGCGCTGGCCGAGCAGGCCCAGGCGGCCGGCAAGCTGCCGAAGGATTTCGTCCTGCCCGAACGCTACCGCAATAACACCCCGGAGCGCCTGCAGGCTCTGCACAAGGCCCACGCCGCCGTGCTTCCGGAGTTTCCCCTGGGCAGCGATTTCGACGAGGTCGAGCAGGACCTGCTGCGGGCGCTGGGTTGGCTCAAGCGCAAGCTGAAGCTGAGCGAGATCCTCGAGCTGGGCAAGGCCACTCTCGATGCGCCGGAGCCCGAGGCCTACCCGGCGCACCTGCGGCGCATGGAGCTGGACGATCCGCAGGGGCTGCGCGAGGAGCTCTACCAGCGCCTGCTGCTGGCCGGCCTGCGGGCCAGCCAGGAAGAGCGGGGCTGAGTGGCGCTCAGTCGAGGAACTCGACCTGGCCGCCGGCCAGCGACTTGACCCGGGCCAGGGATTCGACCCGGTAGCCTTCGCTTTCGAGCAGGGCGCGGCCGTCCTGGAAGGATTTCTCGATGACGATGCCGAGCCCGGCGATGCTCGCGCCGGCCTGGCCGATCAGGTCGATCAGCGCCTTGGCGGCGTGGCCGTTGGCGAGGAAGTCGTCGATCACCAGCACATGGTCATGGGCGTTCAGGTGCTTGGCCGAAATGGCGATGGTGCTCTCGGTCTGCTTGGTGAAGGAGAACACCTTGGAGATGTACAGGTTGTCCTTCAGGGTCAGCGACTGGTACTTGCGAGCGAAGATCACCGGCACGCCCAGCTCCAGGCCGGCCATGACCGCCGGGGCGATGCCGGAAGCCTCGATGGTGACGATCTTGGTGATGCCCTGGTCGCGGAAGCGTGTGGCGAACGCGTGACCGACCTGCTGCATCAACTGCGGGTCGATCTGGTGGTTGAGAAAGGCGTCGACCTTGAGTACGTGCTCGGAAAGGACGATGCCTTCCGAGCGGATTTTGTCTTTGAGAATGTCCACGGGTGGCTTCCTGCGAAGCGGCTGTCGCTGATGAAGCGCGGCATTGTACCGTCAGCCGGCGCCGCGCGCGACGTCCTCTCGGACGAGCGAACATGATCGAATGGTCAGGAATCCGCCCGAACCCGGCGCGGCCCCGTGGCGGACGGGCCGCGCCTTTGCCGGCTCACTTCAGCAGATTGTTCACCAGCAGCGTCTCGACGTCCTTGAAGCGCCCGCTGAGCACGGCCTTGGCGGCGTACAGGGCGGTATCGGCGACCTGGCCGAACTCGATCTTCGGCGGCATCACCAGTTCCGCAGGGTTGGTATGCACGTCCAGCAACGCCGGACCGGGCTGGGCGAGGAAGTCGCGGACCGCCGCCTCGAGATCCTCGCAGCGGGTCACCTTGCGCCCGTGGAAGCCGATCACCTCGGCGAGACGGGCGAAGTCCGGGTTGAGCAGGTCGGTGTAGTTGTCCAGCAGGCCCTCGACCTTCTGCTCCAGCTCGACGAAGTTCAGCGAGGCGTTGTTCAGCACCACCACCTTGATCGGCAGCTTCTCCTGGATGGCCGTGAGCAGGTCGCCGAGCAGCATGGCCAGGCCGCCATCGCCGGAGATCGAGATCACCTGGCGCTCGGGGTAGGCCTTCTTCAGTCCCAGCGCCTGGGGCATGGCGTTGGCCATGGTGCCGTGGACAAGGCTGGTGAGGGTGCGGCGCTTGCCGTTGCTGTGGATGTGACGCAGCAGCCAGACCATCGCCGAGCCGCCGTCGGCGGTGAACAGCGCATCGTCGTCAGCGTGCTGGTCGAGCAGGGCGACCAGGTGCTGCGGATGGATCAGCTCGCCCTTGCCGGGTTGCTCCTCTTTCTCCAGGGTCTGTAGCGAGCGTTCGCGGTGCTTCAGGCATTCGTCGAGGAAGTCGCGTTCCTGGCGGGCTTCGAGCAGCGGCAGGAGCGCCTCGAGGGTGGGGATCACGTCGCCGACCACGCCGAGGTCGATGGGATGGCGCCGGCCGAGGTGGCTGCCGTCGCGGTCGACCTGGATCAGGGTGGCCTTCTGCGGGTAGAACTGCGCCCAGGCGAAGTCGGCGCCGAGCAGCAGCAGGGTGTCGCACTCGGTCATCATGTGGAAGCCCGACTCGATCCCGAGCATGCCGGTCATGCCCATGTTGAAGGGGTTGTCGTACTCGACGAAGTCCTTGGCCCGCGAAGTGTGCGAGATGGGCGCCTTGAGCCGGTCGGCGAGGGCCACCAGCAGGTCGTGGGCGCCCTGGCAGCCGGAGCCGGCGTAGATGCCGATCTTCTTGCCGTGGGCGAGCAGCCGGGCGACGTCCTGCAGTTCGGCGTCGCTGGGGCGCAGCACCGGTTGCGGGAAGTGCACCGAGAACGGCGGATCGTCCTTCACCGTGGCCTGGCTGATGTCCGCTGGCAGGATCACTACCGCCACGCCGCGCCGGTTGAGCGCCGCCTGGCAGGCCAGGGCCACCACCCGGCGCGCCTGCTCCGGGCTGTGCACCTGTTCGCAGAACACCGAGCAACTGGAATAGATCGCCTTGAAGTCGACTTCCTGGGGGAACTCCATGCCCAGCTGCGGGGTGACGATCTGGCTGGCGATCAGCACCATCGGCGCGCGGTTGCGCTGGGCCTCGTAGACGCCATTGATGAAGTGCAGGCTGCCTGGTCCGCAGGAGCCGGCGCAGGCGGTCAGGCGACCGCTGACATAGGACTCGGCGCCGGCGGCGAAGGCCGCGGCTTCCTCGTGGCGGACATGCACCCACTGGATCTGGCTGCGATGGATGGCGTCGGTGACATGGTTGAGGGTGTCTCCGACGATGCCATAGCAATGGCGGATGCCGGCGGCTTCCAGGGTTTCCACGACGATCTCGGCGACTTTCTTGCTCGACATGAAGCTGTCCTCGAATGGAATTCGTTAGCTAGCTAATTTTGGTCGCGAGCGGAGCGGCAAAAGTTCCTCGCCCGAGGCCAGGCATCGGGCAAGACACTTTTGTGAAAAACGAGACAGTCGAGGCGCGGCGGGCTCAGCGCTTGAGCATGGCGCGGATGTCGGCGAGGGCGGCGTTGCCCTTGGCCGCCTTGACCTCCTGCGGGGCGTCTTCCAGGCCTTCCCATTCGAGGTCTTCGGGGGGCAGCTCGTCGAGGAAGCGGCTCGGCGAGCAGTCGATGATCTCGCCGTACTGCTTGCGCTTGGCGGCGAAGGTCATCGCCAGGTTCTGCCGCGCGCGGGTGATGCCGACGTAGGCCAGGCGGCGCTCTTCCTCCACCGTGTCGGCCTCGATGCTGGAGCGGTGGGGCAGGATCTCTTCCTCCATGCCCATGATGAACACGTAGGGGAATTCCAGCCCCTTCGAAGCATGCAGGGTCATCATCTGCACGCCCTCGGCACCTTCCTCTTCTTCCTGCTGGCGCTCCAGCATGTCGCGCAGGACCAGCTTGGCGATGGCCTGCTCGATGGTCATGTCGCCTTCCTCGTCGCGCTCGAGGGTGTTCTTCAATGCCTCGATGAGGAACCAGACGTTGCTCATGCGGAATTCGGCGACCTTGTCGCTGGAGGCGTTCTGCCGCAGCCAGTTCTCGTAGTCGATGTCCATCACCATGCTGCGCAGCACGGCGATCGGTTCGTTCTCCGCGCACTGCCGGCGGATTCCGTCCATCCAGCGCTTGAAGCGCTGCAGGCGTTCGTGGAAGCGGCTGTCGAGGTGCTCGGCCAGGCCCATCTCGTCGCAGGCGGCGTACATCGAGATGTTGCGCTGGGTGGCGTAGTTGCCGAGTTTCTCCAGGGTCGCCGAACCGATTTCCCGGCGCGGCACGTTGATCACCCGGAGGAAGGCGTTGTCGTCGTCGGGGTTCACCAGCAGGCGGAAGTAGGACATCAGGTCCTTCACTTCCTGGCGGCCGAAGAAGCTGGTGCCGCCGGACAGCCGGTAGGGAATCTGGTGGTGCTGGAGCTTCAGCTCCATCAGCTTGGCCTGGTGGTTGCCCCGGTAGAGGATGGCGAACTCGCTGTAGGGCCGCTCGGTGCGCAGGTGCAGGGTGAGGATTTCCATGGCGATGCGCTCGGCCTCGGCGTCCTCGTTGCGGCAGCGGATCACCCGGATCGGGTCGCCGTGGCCCATCTCGCTCCACAGCTGCTTCTCGAACACGTGCGGGTTGTTGGCGATGAGGACGTTCGCGCACTTGAGGATGCGGCTGGTGGAGCGGTAGTTCTGCTCCAGCATGACCACCTTGAGCGAGGGGAAGTCTTCCTTCAGCTGCATCAGGTTTTCCGGACGCGCGCCACGCCAGGCGTAGATCGACTGGTCGTCGTCGCCGACCACGGTGAACTGCGCGCGGTCCTTCACCAGCAGCTTGACCAGCAGGTACTGGCTGGCGTTGGTGTCCTGGTATTCGTCCACCAGCATGTAGCGCACCCTGTTCTGCCATTTCTGGAGAATGTCCGGGTGTTCCTGGAACAGCTTCACCGGTTGCAGGATCAGGTCGTCGAAGTCCACCGCGTTGTAGGCGCGCAGGGTGCGCTGGTAGTGCAGGTAGACGATCGCCGCGGTCTGCTCCCTGGGGTTGCGCGCCTTTTCCAGCGCTTCCTCGGGAAGGATCAGGTCGTTCTTCCAGGCGCCGATGTAGTTCTTGATCTCGTCGACGCCGTCGTCCCCGGAATACTCCTTCTGCATGATGTCGGTCAGCAGCGCCTTGATGTCCGACTCGTCGAAGATCGAGAAGCCGGGCTTGTAGCCGAGCCGCTCATGCTCCTTGCGGATGATGTTCAGGCCGAGGTTGTGGAAGGTCGAGACGGTCAGGCCCCTGCCTTCGCCGCCGCGCAACAGGCTGCCGACGCGCTCCTTCATTTCCCGCGCGGCCTTGTTGGTGAAGGTCACCGCGACGATGTACTGGGCGCGGATGCCGCACTGCTGGACGAGGTAGGCGATCTTGCGGGTGATCACGCTGGTCTTGCCGGAGCCGGCGCCAGCCAGGACCAGCAGGGGACCGCCGACGTAGTTCACGGCTTCTTGCTGCCGGGGATTGAGTCGGGACATAGGAGCGGGCCGGAAGAGAGGGTCGAAGCGGGCGCGTATTCTAACAGGCTGGCTGGCATCGGGGAGAATTAGCGTGCAAGCTGTGACCGATCCCGAGATCGTCCATGCCATTTTGCTGTAGATTCCCTACCGCATTAGGATGATGCCGTTCGTTCTTTACGAAGATTCTTAAACTTTTGGAGGTTGCTTGTCAGCGCCCGCAGAACCCTTGCGCCTGCTCCTTCTGGCGGATACGCCAGATTGGGCGCCACTGCTAGGTGAACGCCTGAGAGCGTTGGGGCCTGCCTTTTCGCTGAGTGTCGTCAGCACCTGGGAGGGCGCCGCGACCCTGTTCGCCGCCGAGCCCCAGGGCCTGCTGCTGGCCACCCCCGCCTGCCTGCCGCTGGGCATTCCCTGCCCCTGGCCGGTGATCCTGCTGCTGCCACGCGAGCCGACGCAGGCGCCGGCCGGTGTGGTCGACTGGCTGGCCGCCGAGCAACTCTCCGAAGACGGCCTGCGCCGCTGCCTGCGCTACGCCCGCGAGCGCATGGGCCTGCAGGCGACCCTGCAACTGCTCGCCGAACAGGACCCGCTGACCGGCATCGCCAACCGCCAGGGCTTCCAGACCCTGCTCGCGGCGCGCCTGAGCGAATTCGACGGGCGTGGCCTGGTGCTCGGCCACCTCGACCTGGACAACTTCCGCCATGTCAACGACGCCCTTGGCCACCAGGGCGGCGACCGCCTGATCCTGCAGGTGGTCAACCGCCTGCGTGGCTTCATGGAGAACGGCGACCGCCTGGCGCGCCTGGGCAGCGACGAGTTCGCCCTGCTGCTGGACACCCGTCGCGATCCGCAGCGTGCCGAGCGGATCGCCGAACGGATCGTCGAGTGCCTCGGCGAGCCCTACTGGGTCGACGGCGAAAGCATCCTCCTGGGCTGCAGCCTGGGGCTTGCCCACGCCCGCGCCGACGAGGGCGCCGACCCGCTGATGTGGCACGCGCACATCGCCATGCAGCAGGCCAAGAGCCGCCAGGGCTGCACTTTCCATGTCTTCGACGAGCGCATCAATCGCGGCGTGCGCAGCCTCGCCGACCTCGAGGCCGAACTGCGCCGCGCCCTGCGCCGCGACGAGCTGGAGCTGCATTACCAACCGCGCCTGTGCCTGGACAGCGGGCGCATCGTCGGCCTGGAAGCGCTGGTACGCTGGCGCCACGGCGAGCGCGGCCTGCTCACGCCCAGCGATTTCGTGCCGCTGGCCGAGGAGAGCGGGCTGATCGTGCCGCTCGGCTACTGGGTCATCGCCCGCGCCCTGCGCGACATGCAGTGGCTCAATGGCCGCGGCCTGGCGCCATTGCACATGGCGGTGAACCTGTCGTTCCGCCAGTTCCAGGACAGCCAGCTGCTGCCGACCCTGCAACGGCTGATCGAGGAGCACGGCGTGGACGCGCGCTGGCTCGAATTCGAACTGACCGAGACCGCCGTGATGCGCCGCAGCGACCAGGTCCTGCAGACCATGCAGGCGCTCGGCCGGCTGGGCGTGCGCTTTTCGCTGGACGACTTCGGCACCGGTTTCTCCTCTTTCGTCCATCTCAACAGCCTGCCGATCACCCTGCTGAAGATCGACCGCAGCTTCGTCGGTGGCATGGACCTGCGCGCGGAGAACTTCCAGCTGGTGCGGGCAATGATCAACCTGGCGCACAACCTCAACCTGGAGGTGGTCGCCGAGGGCGTGGAGACCCTGCGCCAGCAGGAGCAGCTGCGCGACTTCGGCTGCGACCAGGTGCAAGGCTACTGGATCAGCCGGCCGCTGCCGCTGGCCGAGCTGGCACGCTTCCTCGAGCCCGGCGAGCGGCCGGGCCGCGAGATGCCGCTCAGTAGTTGAGCGCCGTCGCCTCCTGTGCGGAGGTCCCGGGCAGCAGGCGCGCGGTCTTCCATTCGAAGGCCAGGGTCAGGCCGATGGCGGCGCAGGCCAGTCCGCCGGCCAGCCCCCACCAGACGCCCTGGGCCTCCCAGCCGGCGGCAAATGCCAGCAGGCAGGCCAGCGGCACGCCGACCAGCCAGTAGCAGGCCAGGCCGACCAGGAAAGTGGTGCGGGCGTCCTTGAGGCCGCGGATCGCACCCATGGCGATGTTCTGGGTGCCGTCGAACAACTCGAACCAGGCGGCGATCGCCAGCAGCGAGACGGCCATCGCGGTCACCTCGCGGTTGACCGGGTCGGCATGGTCGAGGAACAGGCCGATGATGGTCTCCGGCATCCACCAGAACACCCCGGCGAAGCCCAGCATGCACAGCGCGCCGAAACCGATGCCGACGCGCCCGGCACGGCGCGCCTCGAGCAGGCGGCCGGCGCCGAAGTGCTGGCCGATGCGGTAGGTGGTGGCGTAGGACAGCCCCACCGGGACCATGAAGGCCACATACACCGCCTGGATGGCGATCTGGTGCGCGGCCAGGGCGTGGTTGCCGAGGATGCCCATGCACAGGGTGGCGACGGTGAACATCCCCGACTCGACCGCGTAGGTACCGCCGATGGGCAGGCCCAGGCGGAGGATCTCCGCGATCGTCGCCCGCTGCGGGCGTCCCAGCCCGCGCAGCAACGGATAGGCGGCGTAGGCCGGTTGCCGGCGGATATACAGGGCCAGCAGCAGCGGCATGCCGTTCATGACCAGAGCGGTGACCAGGCCGATGCCGCCCAGGCCCAGGCGCGGCAGGCCGAACAGGCCTTCGATGAAGGAATGATTGAGGGCCAGGTTGGCCAGCGCGCCGAGCACGCTGATCGCCATCACCGGTCCGGCGCGGTCGATGGCGCCGGTGAAGCCGCGCAGGACCATGAAGGCCATGTAGCCGGGCAGGGCGAAGACCAGGCTGCGCAGGAACTGCATGGCGCCGTCCACCGCCTGTGGCGCCTGGCCGAAGGCCAGCAGCAGCGGCCCCAGGTTCCACAGCAGCAGGCCGGCAGCCAGGGCCAGCGCGGCACCGACCCAGAGGCCGGCACGGGTGACCGCCGCGACGCCGGCGGGATCGGCGCTGCCCTGGCGGATCGCCGCCAGGTTGCCGACCGCCGCCACCACGCCGACGCAGAAGGTCGAGACGAAGGCATAGCTGACCGCGCCCAGGCCGCCGGCGGCCAGCGCGTCGGGGCCGAGCCTGCCCATCATCACGGTATCGGTGAAGACCATGGCGACGTAGGCCAGCTGGGCGGCGATCAGCGGCCCGGCCAGGCGCAGGATGGCTTTCAGTTCGACGAGCGAAAGTGGTGACATGGATGAGTACGAATCAGGTCAAGAGGGTTGCCGGCGCTACCCGTCGGCAGGGAGAATACGGTCATTCTCGGTGTGGCTGGCCGTCCCGCGCAAAAGGAAAAAACAGATGCCAGCCATGAGTTGAACTCATGGATAAAGGTTGCCGCATGTCTCGTCGCCTGCCGCCGCTGTATGCCCTGCGTGCCTTCGAGGCCGCCGCCCGGCATGCCTCCTTCACCCGCGCCGCCGAGGAGCTGGCGATCACCCAGAGCGCGGTGAGCCGGCATATCCGCACCCTGGAGGAGCATTTCGGCTGCCTCCTGTTCGAACGTCGCGGACGCCAACTCTTCCCGACCGAGCCGGCGCGGCTGCTGTTGCCGGGACTGAGCGACGGTTTCGGCGCGCTGGAGCGGGCCTGCACCGCCCTGCGCGTGGACGATGCCACCCTGCGCCTTAAGGCGCCCTCGACCCTGACCATGCGCTGGCTGCTGCCGCGGCTGAGTCGCTTCCGCCATCTCAATCCGGATATCGAGGTGCAGCTCACCAGCGCCTGGATGGATGTGGATACGGTGGACTTCCAGCACGAGCCCTTCGACTGCGCGGTATTGCTGGGTAGCGGCCAGTTCAGCGCGGAATGGGAAACGGCGCCGCTGTTCGCCGAGTGGCTGGTGCCGGTCTGCGATCCCGCCGAGGCCGTCGAACCCTGGACCCTCCAGCGCCTGCGCGACAGCGAGTTGCTGCATCCCACGCCGGATCGCCGCGACTGGCGGCGCTGGCTGCAGCGAACCGGGCTGGAGGACGAGGTGTCGCTCAAGGGCGGCCAGGTGTTCGACACCCTGGAACTGGGCATCGTCGCCGCCGCGCGCGGCTACGGGGTTTCCATCGGCGACCTGGTGATGGTGGCCGAGGACGTCGCCCTGGGCCGCATCGGCCTGCCCTGGCCGACCGCGGTGGCCAGCGGCGAGAGCTATCATCTGGTGTGGCCACGGGCGCGCAGCGGGCAGGAGCGTTTCCAGCGGTTGCGCGACTTCCTTCGCGCGGAGGTGGCGGCGATGCGCCTGCCGGCGGTGGAACTGCTGGATAGGGGATGAAGGTTCAGTTGTAGTCGATTACATAGGTCATGCTGGCATCCGCCTTGCCTGGCTTGATTTCGTCTGCCAACCGTACGTAGCTAGCGATGCCCGAGAACCGATAGATTTCGCCTTCCGCTTCCGACCGATGGTGTTCGATCCGTATCGAGCGCGCCTTGGCGAATGGCAGCTTGACGCCCTTATCGCTGACCAGGGCGATGCCTACCCCGCTGGCCACGGACGGTTGACCCGATCCCGAAAGAGCCAGCAAGCCGTCGGCACTGGAGTTCCCTTCAAAATAGACCTTTACCGGGACGGAGGTGTTGGGGTTCAACCCTTCGCAGCGAATGTCGAAGTTGAAGGGTCTGTTTTCGGCCTTTCCGGCTTGCAGATTATCGATAGTCTGCAAACCCATTGGTACATTGGTCACGCCATTGACGGAAGTACAGCCCGCGAACAGCACTTCATTGTTTATGTGCGTGCTGCTGTTTGTCGGTCGGATGGTATAGGTAAGCCCGCCACCGGACAGGGTCACATTGAAAGGGGTGGCAAGCTTTCCGGAAGCGACGCCGATATCGGTGCGTACAAGGCTGATCTTCACCTCCTTCGGGGCATAGCCAGTCAACGTCCTCCAGCTGAAAGGAGGGCTCCAGAAAGCGCTACTCGCATCCAGATTAAGTCCGACCCTGATCCCGATGCCTTTGATATTGGTCCGGTACACTTTGGGTTGGGTCGAGGCCTCCAGCCCATTGAGCGAGATCTGCCACAGCTCCTCGCTGGTACAGTAGTAACTGCCTCCCGCCGTGGACAGGGGGTAGGTGAATGTAGCCAGCTCATCGCCGATGGCTGCGCCTTTCAGGTTGATCTGAGCGGGCAGTGTGAAACTGGCATTCAGTCCGCGATCGATATTGTGCGAACATGCGGCGAAAGCATTCGTCCAGGCCAGGTTGGCCATGAACATTAGGAAGAACGCATACAAGCCATGTCGGTAAACTCCGATTATTGCTTTCCTACACATACACTTTGCTATTCGTTGGACAGGCGCGTTGCCTGATCTGGTATTCCAAATGTGGAAACCACCGTCAGGGGTGCACTACTGTTGGGTTGAAGAGACAGTATTTGTGTAAGTATATTCCTAGGAAATTAACTATAAATTGCCAATTTCCTTTTGTTCTGTAGGAAACTTCCTAGGTTCTTTTGAGAAGGTCACACTGACGGACGACGCTGGCCCCGTGAATCATGGCCTCACATAGAGGCGTTAGGGGCTGGTCGGAAGAAGCGCTGAATCGAGAAGGCGCGAAAGTTCAGTTGTATTCCAGTACATAGCTCAGAGTGGCGTCGGCCTTGCCCGGGATGACCTCGCCGGTCGCGACGTACTTCGCCTTGCCGGAAAAACCGTAGATCTCGGCGTCGGGCGCGCTGTTGCGCCAGGCCAGCGACACCGCGCGTTCCTTGGCGAAGGGCAGGGCCACGCCGTTGTCGTTCTTCAGCTCGATAGCGACCCCCTTGGCCACGCCGGCCTGGCCCTCGTCGCTCAGGCGCAGCAAGCCGTCGCGCACGGCATTGCCTTCGAAATAGATCTTCACCGGCGGCTTGGTGGTGGCGTTCATGCCGTCGCAGCGGATGGTCAGCGAGAATGGGCGTTCTTCCACCTGGCCCTGTTTGACCAGGGCGGCGTAGGGACGGCCCATGTCGACGGTCGGGTCGGAATAGGGGTTGTGGCAACTGGTGAAGTAGATGTTCTGGACCAGGGTAGTCCGCAGGCTGCTGCCGGTGATCGGGATATGCGTCATCGGGGTGGTGCCAAGATAAAACTCGGTGGCGAGATCGAATGGTGCGACCGTTCCGCGGCCCACCTCCATGCCCGTCCGGATGAACTCTATGGCCATGTAATTGGGGAATGGCATGGGATAGGGGTTGCTAGAGGGCCATGTAATCATTGCCTCAAACGGCGGGTATCGGGTTGGCCCCCAACTGCTTAATGCATAGAAGCCGAAGCGGATACCGACTCCCGGTACTCCCGTCTGGTAGACATTCTCGAAGCCGTCAGCGGGGACAAGGCCTGTCTTCAGGGCGGGCATGCCATAAGGGGCTTTCCAGCAACTCCACCATTGGACTCTACCCACTTCTGTGAAGGCTGTGGCCATGACACCGCCGATGGAAGCGGCCTTCAGTGGGATGATTGTGGGTAGCGGGGAAATGATGGCCGAGGTCTGGTTCGTGCCGGAGTTGAAGATACAGTCACCCAGCGCCGAACTGGTCCAGGCGCCGCACAGCAGGGTCAGTCCGGCAACGGCGACGAGGAGTGGCCGAGGGCTGTGGGACTGAGGGCGATGACGGGGCTGAGAACTCATGGCGATGGCTCCTGTTGATTTCTTGGTTGCCTGGAATGGCGCCGGATTAGATGGCAGACCTGGCGAGAAGGATGGAAGCCCACTGGAGGGTTAACTTAGAAAATGCGGCTGTGTTTGGATCGCCTGCTTTTGCCGGACGCCAATGGGATCTTAAGAAGGGGCCATGGCTGTTTCTAGTTGCCTATTCCGAGTGTTTAGTAGGAAAAGTCCTAAGACTATTTCTCTCGTCAACATTCCGCGGTTCGCGATACATCTTCTTCGGCATGCCGCCCCGGGACATCTCCTGGCGCGAACGCGACGCCTCGAGTCGCCGCCATCGCTGCACGGTCCGTTCGCCTGCGCTAGGGTCGTTGCTCGCCGTCCGCCGGGAGTGCGGGCGGCGGAGCCTATCCCTTCCATTGCCCACAGGGACCCGCCATGACCTTCGCCAAGGGAATACTCGCCGCGCTGGCGCTCGTCGGCGTCGCCAGCCAGGCCTGCGCCACCGAACTGGAGCACTGGCCGGCGCCCGCCGCCAGGCAACTGAACGCACTGATCGAGGCCAATGCGAACAAGGGCGCCTACGCCGTGTTCGACATGGACAACACCAGCTACCGCTACGACCTGGAGGAGTCGCTGCTGCCCTACCTGGAGATGAAGGGCGTGCTGACCCGCGACAGGCTCGACCCGTCGCTGAAGCTGATCCCGTTCAAGGACCGGGCCGGGCACAGGGAGAGCCTGTTCAGCTACTACTACCGGCTCTGCGAGATCGACGACATGGTCTGCTATCCCTGGGTCGCCCAGGTGTTCTCCGGTTTCACCCTGCGCGAGCTGAAAGGCTACGTCGACGAACTGATGGCCCATGGCAAGCCGATCCCGGCCACCTACTACGACGGCGACAAGCTGGCGCGGCTCGATGTCCAGCCGCCACGCGTGTTCAGTGGCCAGCGCGAGCTGTACAACAAGCTGATGGAGAACGGCATCGAGGTCTATGTGATCAGCGCCGCCCACGAGGAACTGGTGCGGATGGTCGCGGCCGACCCGAAGTACGGCTACAACCTCAAGCCGGAGAACGTCATCGGCGTCACCACCCTGCTGAAGAACCGCAAGACCGGCGAACTGACCACCGCGCGCAAGCAGATCGCCGAAGGCAAGTACGATCCGAAGGCCAACCTCGACCTCGAGGTCACCCCTTACCTGTGGACCCCGGCGACCTGGATGGCCGGCAAGCAGGCGGCGATCCTCACCTACATCGACCGCTGGAAGCGGCCGATCCTGGTTGCCGGGGATACACCGGACAGCGACGGCTACATGCTGTTCAACGGTACCGCGGAAAACGGCGTGCACCTGTGGATCAACCGCAAGGCCAGGTACATGGACCAGCTAGACGGCATGATCAGGGAGCATTCCGCCGCCCAGGCCAGGGCCGGCCTGCCGGTGACGGCGGACAAGAACTGGGTGGTCGTCACCCCGGAACAGATCCAGTAGACCTGTAGAGCGGCGGCCGGCGAGCGCCGGCCTCCCCCCTTCAGCGCACCACGTGCAGGAAGTGCAGGTGCTTCTCGTACTGGTCGAGGATGTCGCCGATCACTCCCTCGCGGCTCCAGCCCATCACGTCGTAGTCCTGGCCGCCTTCCTGCAGGTGGACCTCGGCGCGGAAGTACTTGCGCGACTCGCTGCAATCCTCGCTGTCGCGCATCACGAAGCTCGGCGTGGCGAAGGCACGCGGGCGGACCTCATAGACGAAGTCGGCCTCGCCACCGTGGCTGACTTCCAGGCGCACCCGACTGTCCTCGCCATCCCTCACCTGGACCTCGTAGCCCTGCTTGCGCAATTCGCCGGCGACTTCCTCGCAGGCCGGCCGCGCCACCTCGGCGATGAAGCGCTTGACGTGGCTGCGCCGCGGGAACATGGCGATGTTGCGCAGGCGCCGTTGCCAGCCGTCGTTGCCGGCGCCGCCGCCGTTGCGGCCGCTGGGGCGCGAGATGGTCAGCGCCTGGTAGCGGATGTCGCGCTTGGTGGCGTCCAGGTGCAGGGCCTTGAACAGGCCCCAGGTCGAGGTCATGAGGATGACCAGAAACGGCAGGGCGCTGGCGATGGTGGCGGTCTGCAGGGCCTTGAGGCCGTCGGCGAGCAGCAGGGCGATGGCCACCAGGCCCATCAGCACCGACCAGAATATCCGCTGCCAGACCGGTGACCGGTCCCTGCCGCCGGAAGCGATCATGTCCACCACCAGGGCGCCGGAGTCGGCCGAGGTGACGAAGAACACCACCACCATCAGCACCGCGAACAGGGAGACCAGGCCGCTCAGGGGAAAATGGTCGAAGAGCGCGAACAGCGCCAGCGAGCTGTCCTGCCTGACCACGTCGGCCAGGTCGGTGAGGCCCTGGTGGAGGATCATGTGGATCGCGGTGTCGCCGAAGATGGTCATCCACAGCAGGGTGAAGCCGGCGGGAACGAACAGCACACCGCAGACGAACTCGCGGATCGTCCGGCCGCGCGAGATGCGCGCGATGAACAGGCCGACGAAGGGTGACCAGGAGACCCACCAGCCCCAGTACAGCAGGGTCCAGCCGCCGATCCAGTCGGTGGGTTCGTAGGCGTAGAGATTGAAGGTCTTGTTGACGATGTCCGACAGGTAGGCGCCGGTGTTCTGCACGTAGGTCTGCAGGAGGAACACGGTGGGGCCGAAGACCAGCACGAACAGCATCAGCAATACCGCCAGGACCAGGTTCAGCTCGGAAAGGATACGGATGCCGCGGTCCAGGCCGCTGGCCACCGAGAGGGTGGCGAGGCCGCAGGAGACGACGATCAGCGCGATCTGCACGGTCTGGTTCACCGGCCAGCCGAACAGGTGGTGCAGGCCGCCGTTGATCTGCAGCACGCCGTAGCCGAGGGAGGTGGCGACGCCGAACACGGTGCCGATGATCGCGAAGATATCCACCGCGTGGCCGATGGGGCCATGGATGCGTTCGCCGATCAGCGGATAGAGCGCCGAGCGCAGGGCCAGCGGCAGGCCGTGGCGGTAGCTGAAGAAAGCCAGGATCAGCGCGACGATGGCGTAGATCGCCCAGGCATGCAGGCCCCAGTGGAAGAAGGTCAGCTTCATCGCCTCCTTCGCCGCCTGCACGGTATCCGGTTCGCCCACCGGCGGGGCGATGAAATGCATCACCGGCTCGGCGACGCCGAAGAACATCAGGCCGATGCCCATGCCGGTGGAGAACAGCATGGCGAACCAGGTGGTGTTGCGGTAGTCGGGCCGGCTGTGATCGGGGCCGAGCTTGATATCGCCGTAGCGACTGACGGCGAGGAACACCACGCTGACCAGGATCAGCGCCACGGCGAGGACATAGAACCAGCTGGCATTGCCGATGATCCATTGCTGGATCTGTTCGAACAGCGATTGCGCCTGTTCCCGGAGCAGGACGGTGAACAGCACCAGGGCCAGGATCAGGGCGGCGGAGGTAAAGAAAACCGGCGGGTTCAGGGTGCTACGCGGGATGTTGGGGGTCTCCATTGGGCAAGCTCTCCTTGCGGTCGGATGGTCACCAGAAGGCGAAGCACCCTAGCACAGCCCGATAGGCATTATTTTTTATAGGAAATTTCCTAATAGTTTTTCTGAATTGACTGTGCACTCATGGGAATCCAGCGCACGAAATGCCGGCTTTTGGTCCGGCCGATGTCGCCATGACGAGCAGGACGACGAGGGAGAGTCGCAGGGCGGAAGGTGGCGAGGTCCGCGGCGGTGGGGCTGGATTGCTCGTGGCCGGAGCCAGGCACGGCGGGCCTGGCCTGGCAAGGGCCTGATGACGACGCAGGCGTTGGAGAGTCCGGCGCAAACCAGAAGGCCGGCGAAAGCCTAATGGCGGTCAGGCAAGTCTTTGAGCGAGAGGCTTCTCGCTCAAGTCGATGAGAAGGCCCAAAAACGGCGCTTCCCTTGCTTAGCGCCGTTTTTTCTTTCCTGGCGGACATTGCCCCGAGGGGTGGCTTTTTCAGGGCGGGCGAATCATGGGAGCGGCGGATAACGGAGCGTTCGCCCTTCAAGGCAGTGAACAGCCGTTGTCTAGAACGTGAGCGGGCTTGGTATTGGGTGGTTCAGCTGCTTTTCGTGCCTGCCTCGACTTCTTGTTTCGCCCTCCCGCCAGACCGTCACAGGCCGGCGTCTGGTTCCGTAGGGCGAATAACCGCTTGCGGTTATCCGCCGCTTATCCGGAGTGTCGGCGGATACCGCCTGTGGCGGTATTCGCCCTACGGCTCTATATCGCTCGCGATTTCTGAGCTGCCTACACGGCAGTGAACGATAAGGCCGCTGTTGTTTGGAACTTGAGCGAGCCTGATGTTGGGTGATCTAGCTGCTTGTCGTGCCTGCCTCGACTTCTTGTTTCGCCTTCCCAGGCGAGTTCCTTTTGCAAGCGTCCAAAAGGAACCAAAAGACTCGCCCCGACATCCGGCCCCAGCCGCTTCTCGGCTGGGGTACCCTCGCTGCATCGTTGCTCCCGGAGGCCCGCCGCCACGGTCCTTCGTGGACCGGGGCGGCTCTCGCGGCGTCCTGCCGCTCGTCCCCCTGCGCAACGATTCCGCTCGGCCTCCTGACGGGGCGGGTTCGCCGCCCCACCACCTGGCGAGTAAGCAGGTCTTCGTGCCTGCCAGATCTCCGCAGGCCGGTGCCTGGTTCCGTAGGGCGGATAACCGCTTGCGGTTATCCGCCGCTTATCCGGGGTATCGGCGGATGCCGCCCATGGCGCTATTCGCCCTACACGCCCCGGAAACGCCGGACAACTCCCCCGAACATTTCCCCAGCCTCTTTCGGACGCCCAGGAATTGGATAAAAACCCAGTAGGAGGATGATGGAGGGGTCGCCAAGACCATCTTCCAAGATGCGCTCCAGCGGCAGAAACGACGCGGGCCGCAGGTGCTTGGAACACCTGCGACCCGCTAACCACAACCCAGCTTACTTAGGAGCTGACCCATGGCTAAGCCGAATGATACGTCTACCCCTTCCGTAACAGAACCGTCCCCCGCTTCATCCCCCTGCTGCCCACCTCGCAGGCCAACCGCTTTCCGCGCAACGCCACGCTGTACCTCGACACCCAGGCGCCGCCCGGCCAGTTGTTCGAGAGTGCGAAAGCGCGCCTGAAGTCGGCGATCAACGTCCTTGCCCTGACCTGCCTGCTCGACGAGAACGAAGAGCCCGGCGACACCCTCGCCTACATCAACGGCGCCTTGCTGAAGCTGGTCAGCGATGCCCTCTCCGAGATCGAAGCGGCACACCCACGCCAGTAGCGCCGTCCCAGGCGCGACGCCCCCGGCCTGGCCGGGGGCTTTGATATGTGATCCATACGAGTCCATTCGCGCGCGAACGGCGAGGTTTATCGCCCGTATCGGCCGTCGCGAAATGGCCTCCAAGGCCCGAAGCTTCCGACCCTTTTTTCGGACAGTTTCTTACACCCTTGAAAATCAATGGCTTGCAAAGGCTCGAAAAAAGAGGGTTTCAGGCCGGGAAAGCCCTGTATTTCTTTTTCCTTCAAATGGTTATAGGTTTTCTGGGCTAGTTCACTGCCGTGTAGGCAGCTAAGAAACGGAAAATCGCCCCGCGCCGGGCGAGCATTTAGTTCACTGCCGTGTAGGCAGCTAAGAAAACAGCGCAAAGGCACTGATCCCCTGCGACCAGGTTCACTGCCGTGTAGGCAGCTAAGAAAAATAGAGGGGCGCGATAGGTGCGACATTCCGGGTTCACTGCCGTGTAGGCAGCTAAGAAAGTCTGGCCTTCCTTGGGCTCGGCTGGAAGGATGTTCACTGCCGTGTAGGCAGCTAAGAAAAACGCTCTGCTGGCTCAACTGATCGAGAGCAAGTTCACTGCCGTGTAGGCAGCTAAGAAATTCTGCATCTGATTCAGTCGACCGATGTGCTTGTTCACTGCCGTGTAGGCAGCTAAGAAATGGACCGTCAGCATTGGCACGGACGGCCCACCGTTCACTGCCGTGTAGGCAGCTAAGAAAAGGCGCTGCTGCTAACGATGCTCGGCCTGGCCGCTCACTGCCGTGTAGGCAGCTAAGAAAGCACCGTCGCCGCCGTGGAACTTGTCCACCAGGTTCACTGCCGTGTAGGCAGCTAAGAAAAGTACGAAGCCGCCATGGCCGAGTGCTGGTACGTTCACTGCCGTGTAGGCAGCTAAGAAAAAAAGAGGGGCGCGATAGGTGCGACATTCCGGGTTCACTGCCGTGTAGGCAGCGAAGAAAAACGGAGGCTTCTCGCCAAGACGATGAGAAGCCCAAGAAAAACGGCGCTTCCCTTGCTCGAGGAAGCGCCGTTTTTCTTAACTGACGGGCATTAGGCGAAAGCCGGCCTTCTGGTTTGCCTGTCGTCCGTGCGTCAGCGCACCACGTGCAGGAAGTGCATGTGCCGCTCGTACTGGTCGAGGATGTCGCCGATCACGCCGTCGCGGCTCCAGCCCATGATGTCGTAGTCCTGGCCGCCCTCCTGCAGGTGGACCTCGGCGCGGAAGTACTTGCGCGCCTCGCTGCTGTCCTCGGTATCGCGCATCACGAAGCTCGGCGTGGTGAAGGCGCGCGGACGGACCTCGTAGATGAAGTCGACCTCGCCACCGTGGCTGACTTCCAGGCGCACCCGGCCGTCCTCGCCATCCTGCACCTGGACTTCGTAGCCCTGCTTGCGCAGTTCGCTGGCGACGTCTTCGCAGGCCGGTCGCGCCACTTCGGAAATGAAGCGGTTGACGTGGCTGCGCCGCGGGAACATGGCGATGTTGCGCAGGCGCCGCTGCCAACCGTCCGTCTCGCCCGCGGCGCCGCGCGTGGTGGGACGGGAGAAGGTCAGCGCCTGGTAGCGGATGCCGCGCTTGGTGGCGTCCAGGTGCAGGGCCTTGAACAGCCCCCAGATCGACGCCAGGAGCACGATGGAGAACGGCAGGGCGCTGGCGATGGTGGCGGTCTGCAGGGCCTTGAGGCCGTCGGCGAGCAGCAGGGCGATGGCCACCACGCCCATCAGCACCGACCAGAAGATGCGCTGCCAGAGCGGCGAGTGATCCTTGCCGCTGGAGGCCAGCATGTCCACCACCAGGGCGCCGGAGTCGGCCGAGGTGACGAAGAACACCACCACCATCAGCACCGCGATCATCGAGATGACGCTGCCCAGCGGGAAATGCTCGAGGAAGGCGAACAGCGCCAGCGAGCTGTCCTGGTTGACCACCTCGGCGAGCTGGGTGAAGCCATCCTGGAGGATCATGTGGATCGCGGTGTCGCCGAACACGGTCATCCACAGCAGGGTGAAGCCGGCGGGGACGAACAGCACGCCGCAGACGAACTCGCGGATCGTCCGGCCGCGCGAGATGCGCGCGATGAACAGGCCGACGAAGGGCGACCAGGACAGCCACCAGCCCCAGTACAGCAGGGTCCAGCCGCCGATCCAGTCGGTGGGCTCGTAGGCGTACAGGTTGAAGGTCTTGTTGACGATGTCCGACAGGTAGGCGCCGGTGTTCTGCACGTAGGTCTGCAGGAGGAACACGGTGGGCCCGAGGACCAGCACGAACAGCAGCAATACCACCGCCAGGCTCAGGTTCAGCTCGGAAAGGATACGGATGCCGCGGTCCAGGCCGCTGGCCACCGAGAGGGTGGCGAGGCCGCAGGTGGCGGCGATCAGCGCGATCTGCACGGTCTGGTTCACCGGCCAGCCGAACAGGTGGTGGAAACCGCTGTTGATCTGCAGCACGCCGTAGCCGAGGGAGGTGGCGACGCCGAACACGGTGCCGATGATCGCGAAGATATCCACCGCATGGCCGATGGGGCCGTAGATACGTTCGCCGATCAACGGGTAGAGCGCCGAGCGCAGGGTCAGCGGCAGGCCGTGGCGGTAGCTGAAGAAGGCCAGGATCAGCGCGACGATGGCGTAGATCGCCCAGGCATGCAGGCCCCAGTGGAAGAAGGTCAGCTTCATCGCTTCCTTCGCCGCCTGCACGGTGTTCGGCTCGCCCACCGGCGGCGTGGTGAAGTGCATCACCGGCTCGGCGACGCCGAAGAACATCAGGCCGATGCCCATGCCGGCGGAAAACAGCATGGCGAACCAGGTGGTGTTGCGGTAGTCGGGCCGGCTGTGATCGGGGCCGAGCTTGATGTCGCCGTAGCGACTCACGGCGAGGAACACCACGCTGATCAGGATCAGCGCCACGGCGAGGACGTAGAACCAGCTGGCGTTGGTGATGATCCACTGCTGGACGTGGTTGAACAGCGATTGCGCTTCTTCCTGGAGCAGGACGGTGAACAGCACCAGGGCCAGGATCAGGGCGGCGGAGGTAAAGAAAACCGGAGGGTTCAGGGTGCTCCGGGGTGCGGTGGGTGTCTCCATATACGCTAGCTCTCCTTGTGATCGGATTGCCCGCCGAAGGCGGAAGACGAAACAGCCTAACACATTCTGATAGCTAATCTGATTCGAGCGGATAGGATCGATAGTTTTGATGAATTGTCAGGGCCTCAACCTGACGCTGACGGCCGGTATTGCAGGGCTTCCGCGAGGTGCTGGCGCTCGATGTGCTGCCTTTCGTCCAGATCGGCCAGCGTCCGGGCTACCTTGAGTATGCGATGCAAGGCGCGCAAGGAAAGTTCCAGGCGCTCTCCGGCAGCCTCCAGCCAGCGACGGTCCGCTTCGGCGAGCGCACAGTTGCGGTGCATGCCCAGCAGGTCGAGGTGGGCGTTGGCACAGCCCTGGCGGGCCAGTTGCCGTTGCCGTGCGGCGCTGACCCGCTCGCTGACCTCGCGGGTGGTGGTTTCGCCGCGGCCCGGCTGCAGGCTGGTGCTTTCGCGGAGCACGCTGACGTGCAGGTCGATGCGCTCGAGCAGCGGTCCGGAGAGCTTGCCGCGATAGCGCTGGACCTGCTCCGGGGTGCAGCGGCAGCGGCCGCTGGGATCGCCGAGGTAGCCGCAGGGGCAGGGGTTCATCGCCGCCACCAGTTGGAAGCGCGCGGGAAAGCGCACCCGGCCGTTGGCTCGGGCGATGACGATCTCGCCGCTTTCCAGCGGCTCGCGCAGCACTTCCAGGACCTTGCGGTCGAACTCCGGCAGTTCGTCGAGGAACAGCACGCCCTGGTGCGCCAGGGTGATCTCGCCCGGCTGCGGGCGGCTGCCGCCGCCGACCAGCGCCGGTGCCGAGGCGGAGTGGTGTGGCTGGCGGAACGGCCGCTGCGGCCAGTGGCTGAGCGGGACGTGGCTGGCCACCGAATGGATCGCCGCGACCTCCAGCGCCTCGTCCTCGCCGAGCGTCGGCAGCAGGCCGGGCAGGCGGCTGGCCAGGAGCGTCTTGCCGGTGCCCGGCGGGCCGCTGAACAGGAGGTTGTGCGCGCCGGCGGCGGCAACCAGCAGGGCGCGCTTGGCCGTTGCCTGGCCCTGTACCTCGGCCAGGTCGGGATAGGGGCACGGTTCGCGGAGCAGCCCGCGCGCCTGGTAGGGCGACAGCGGCGACTGGCCGGAGAGGTGCCCGGCGATCTCCAGCAGGTGCTCGACCGCGTACACCGTCAGGCCGCTGGCCAGGCTGGCTTCTTCGGCATTTTCCTTCGGCACCACCAGAACTCGTCTTGCGTCGCGCGCCGCCATCGCGGCCGGCAATACGCCCCGTACCGGTCGGATCGCGCCGGACAGGGCCAGCTCGCCAAGGCACTCCAGGCCAGCGAGGGCGGCGCCGGGCAACTGGCCGCTGGCGGAGAGGATGCCGAGGGCGATGGCCAGGTCGAAGCGGCCGCCGTCCTTGGGCAGGTCGGCGGGGGCGAGGTTGAGGGTGATGCGCCGGGCGGGAAAGTCGAAGCCGGCGTTGAGCAGGGCGCTGCGCACGCGGTCCTTGCTCTCGCGTACCGCGGTCTCCGGCAGGCCGACCAGGGTCAGCGAGGGCAGGCCGTTGGCCAGGTGCGCCTCGACGCTGACGCAGGGTGCTTCGACGCCGACCTGGGCTCGGCTATGGACAATCGCCAGGGACATGGATCGCTCCTTGATCTCACGCCGCTCGCAGGAGGTTGGCGGATCAGTCGGCGGGCGGCGTCAGCTTGCTTTCGAGTTCCGCCACCTTGGCCTCCAGGGCTTCCAGGCGCGCGCGGGTGCGGGCGAGGACCAGCATCTGGCTGTCGAATTCCTCGCGGCTGACCAGGTCGAGCTTGCCGAAGGCGCTCTGCATCAGGGCGCGGAACTGCGACTCCAGCTCGGCCCTGGGCAACGGCGATTCGCCGGCGAACAGGCGGCTGGCTTGTTGGCTGAGGGCTTCGAAGACGGCTTTGGGCGGCAGCATGGCGAGGGTTCCGGTAACGAGTGGGCGGCAGTCTAGCACGATGTCGGAGTGGCTCGCGGAAGGGCGGTTGCACACTTTTTGCGCAACCGTCGGAGCGCCACTGCGCCGATTTGGTGCGCTGCCTGCGGGCCGGCAAGCCGCGTGACACCTGGGTTTACCGCTAAGGGCTTGAAAATCGGCGGATTTGCCGGAGCTGGCAAGCTTTCTGCTTTGGCCCGGATGAGGCGTGCACTGAAGCAGTACCGGTGCGGCAGATGAGGCGGTTGCGGGAGGCCGGCGGGTCGCGGCATCGAACGGCCGCAACAGGGCCAGGTCGGGGCGGAGGCCTCCGATCGTGCTTCCCAGAGGGACCGGCGCGTTACAAAGCCAGACACTGCGCTTAGACTGTCCTCGGGTTCGTTTTCCTGGGGCGAGTCCACCAAACACGGGAGAGAGTTTCATGAAGCTAGTCACTGCCATCATCAAGCCGTTCAAGTTGGACGACGTCCGCGAGTCGTTGTCCGAGATCGGTGTGCAGGGCATCACGGTGACCGAGGTCAAGGGTTTCGGCCGGCAGAAGGGCCACACCGAACTGTATCGCGGCGCCGAGTACGTGGTCGACTTCCTGCCCAAGGTGAAGATCGACGTGGCGATCGCCGACGACCAGCTGGACCGCGTCATCGAGGCGATCACCAAGGCGGCCAACACCGGCAAGATCGGTGACGGCAAGATCTTCGTGGTGAACCTGGAACAGGCCATCCGCATCCGTACCGGCGAAACCGATACCGACGCGATCTAAGCCCAACCGAACCCCCAAAAAGCCCCAGGAGAATACCAACATGACTCTGCGCAAGATCGCAGGGCTAGGAGCCCTATTGTCCCTCGCTTTGCCGGGCGTCGCCCTGGCCGCCGAGGAGCCCGTCCTGAACAGTGGCGACACCGCCTGGATGCTGATCTCCACTGCGCTCGTCCTGCTCATGACCATTCCCGGCCTGGCGCTGTTCTATGGCGGCATGGTGCGAGCGAAGAACGTGCTGTCGATCATGATGCAGTGCTTCGCCATCACCGGCCTGATCACCATCCTCTGGGTGGTCTACGGCTACAGCCTGGCGTTCGACACCGCCGGGATGGAAAAGGGCGTTCTCAATTTCAACTCCTTCGTCGGCGGGCTGGACAAGGCGTTCCTCAGCGGCCTGACCACCACCGGCCTGACTTCCGCCAGCGCGCTGTTCCCGGAAAGCGTGTTCATCACCTTCCAGCTGACCTTCGCGATCATCACCCCGGCGCTGATCGTCGGTGCCTTCGCCGAGCGCATGAAGTTCTCGGCGATGCTGATCTTCATGGCGGTCTGGTTCACCGTGGTCTACGCGCCGATCGCGCACATGGTCTGGAGCGGCGACGGCGCCCTGATGTGGGACTGGGGCGTGCTGGACTTCGCCGGCGGCACCGTGGTGCACATCAACGCCGGTATCGCCGGCCTGGTCGCCTGCCTGGTGCTGGGCAAGCGCAAGGGCTACCCGACCACTCCGATGGCGCCGCACAACCTCGGCTACACCCTGGTCGGCGCGGCCATGCTGTGGATCGGCTGGTTCGGCTTCAATGCCGGTTCCGCCGCTGCCGCCAACGGCACCGCCGGGATGGCCATGCTGGTGACCCAGATCGCCACCGCCGCGGCGGCGCTGGCCTGGATGTTCGCCGAGTGGATCACCCACGGTAAGCCGAGCGCCCTGGGCATCGCCTCCGGGGTGGTCGCCGGCCTGGTGGCCATCACTCCGGCCGCCGGCACCGCCGGCCCGATGGGCGCGCTGGTCATCGGCCTGGCCTCCGGGGTGATCTGCTTCTTCGCCGCCACCAGTCTCAAGCGCGCGCTGAAGTACGACGATTCGCTCGACGCCTTCGGCGTGCATGCGGTCGGCGGTATCGTCGGTGCGTTGCTCACCGGGATCTTCGCGGCGCCGTCGCTAGGCGGCTTCGGCAGCGTGGAAGACATCGGCGCGCAGTTCTTCGTGCAGTTCAAGGGAGTGGCCTTCACCGTGGTCTACACTGCGGTGGTGACCTTCGTCATCCTCAAGGTGCTGGACCTGGTCATGGGCCTGCGCGTCACCGAGGAAGAAGAGGCGGTCGGCCTCGACCTGTCGCTGCACAACGAGCGCGGCTACAACCTCTGATCCCCCTGGCGCCCGGCATGCCGCCGGGCGCCCCTCCAGCGCTCCCCGCGCGCCTCGCAACGAAAGTCCAGGTCATCCTCCAGGCCTCTGCCAGCACGCTTGCGCGACCTCCCGGGAGGTTGCGGAACCACCGCTTTTCACAGGTCTCGCTCTTACGCTCTTTGCTTTTTCAAATGCCGCGCTAGAATGCGCGGCGCGACGGACCGGAGCCGATTTGGAACAGCAGCATGTGGCAGCAGACCCTGATCACCTTGCGCCCACGTCCACGGGGCTTTCACCTGGTCACCGAGGAAATCCTCGGTGCCCTGCCGGAGCTGCGCCGCTGCCGGATCGGCCTGCTGCATCTGCTTTTGCAACATACGTCGGCTTCACTGACCCTGAATGAAAATGCCGACCCCGCCGTGCGCCGGGATTTCGAGCGCTTCTTCGAGCGCCTGGCGCCGCGGGGCGAAGTCGGCTATGAACACAACGACGAAGGTCCGGATGACCTTCCGGCGCATTTCAAGGCCAGCCTGCTGGGCTGCCAGCTGACCCTCCCTGTACGCGCGGGAGAGTTGGCGCTGGGCACCTGGCAGGGTATCTATCTCGGTGAACACCGGGACAGGGGCGGGGCGCGACGCGTGCTCGCCACCTGGCAGGGCGAGTCAGTATGAATTTTTTCCGGCGGCGCTCATCAAAACGCGCGGCTGGGCTATAACTAACCTGCTTTTGCAGCACCGAGAGGTTGACCATGAGCGAAGAAGAACTGGAACAGGACGAGCTGGACGGCGCTGACGAGGACGACGGCGAAGAGCTGGCCGCGGCCGACGACGGCGAGGCGGACAGCAGCGGCGACGACGAGGCCCCCGCCCCCGGCAAGAAGGCCAAGGCCGCCGCGGTGGAAGAGGAACTGCCCTCGGTGGAAGCCAAGCAGAAAGAGCGCGACGCCCTCGCCAAGGCGATGGAGGAATTCCTTTCCCGTGGTGGAAAGGTGCAGGAGATCGAACCCAACGTGGTGGCCGATCCGCCGAAGAAGCCGGACAGCAAGTACGGCAGCCGCCCCATCTGATTTCGCGTCACCTGGAAAGGCCCGCCTCCCTTCGGGGATGGCGGGCTTTTTCATGTCCGTCGCCTAGGCCCGCTTGCGGAACGCCTCGAAGAACGCCAGGGCACGCGGGTCGCCGGCATAGGCGATATTGATCCGCAGCCAGTCGCTTTCCTCGCCTTCCGGGCTGAAGGCGCTGCCCGGCGACAGCAGCACGCCCAGCCGCGTTGCCTGCGCCTGCAGCTCGGCGAAACCGCGCTCGCCGATGCGGGCCCAGACGAACATCCCGCCGACCGGTTCGGCGAACACTTCCCAGCCATTGTCCTCCAGCACCCGCAGGGCGGCCGCCATGTGCCTGGTCAGGCGCTGGCGCAGGCGCTGCACCAGCTTGCGGTAGCTGCCATTGGCGAGCATGGCGCAGACCACGCATTCGGCGAAGCGCTGGCTGCCGATGCTGGTGTACATCTTCACGTCGGCCAGGCGCCGGATCAGCTCGGGGCTGGCGACCAGGTAGCCGACCCGCAGCGAGCAGCTGAGGGTCTTGGAGAAACTCGCCAGGTAGATCACCCGGCGCAGCGAGTCGAGGGTCGCCAGGCGGGTGCCGGGGCCGTTCTGGAAGTCGGCGTAGATGTCGTCCTCGATGATGTGGAAGTCGTGCATCTCGGCCAGCTGCAGCACCCGGTGGGCTACCGGGGGGCTGAGACTGGTGCCGGTGGGGTTGTGGTACATGCTGTTGATGAACAGGAACTTCGGCCTGTGCGCCTGGAGGATCGCTTCCAGGGCGGCGATGTCCGGGCCGTTCCGGCCGCGGGGCACGCCGAGCATCTTCACGCCATGGAATTTCAGCAGGTTGAACAGGTTGTAATAGCCGGGATTCTCCACCACCACCACGTCGCCGGGCTCGAGCAGGGTCCGCACCAGCAGGTCGAGGGCGTGGCTGGCGCCGGTGGTGGTGAGGATCTGGTCCTGGTGGACATGGATGTCGATCAGGCGCAGGCGTTTCTGGATGTGCTGGCGTAACGTCGGCAGGCCCAGCGGGGTGCTGTAGTCGAACAGCCCGGCCAGTTCGCAGCGGGTGACCTGGCGGATCGCGTAGCTCAGCTGGTCGACTTCCCGCCAGCTGTCCGGGACCCAGCCGCAGCCGAGCTTGAGCTGCGTCGAGGCGCCGCTGAACTGGCCCCAGGCGCTTTCCCCGCCTTCCTGCCACTCGCTGTCGAGTTCGGCGTTGGCCGCGGGCGCCTCGGCGACGAAGAAGCCCGAACCGTGGCGCGATTCCAGCAACCCCAGGGCGACCAGGCGGTCGTAGGCTTCGATCACGCTGGACTGGCTCAGGCGGTTTTCCCGGGCCAACTGGCGGATCGACGGGACCCGCGTGCCGGCGCGGACACGATTGCCGCGCATCCAGCCGCTGACTCCTTCGACGATCTGCTGCACCAGTGGCGCGCTGGCCTCGCGATCGATCCTGAGTTGCATGCCTGGCTCACTGTTCGGTCTTTTTGGGCGAACAGTTAAGCACAAAACACGGAGGGCTGTTCCTTGTTCCGTGAGGACGCCGGAGCGGATAGTCGGGGCGCCCCTCCAGGGGCGACTCGATACCGGAACGGAGGAATGCATGAGCGATACCCGCCGCCACGCCACGCGCCTGGCCTTCGGCCTGTGCCTGATCACTTTCGCGGTGAACCTGCAGGCACCGTTGTACAGCGCCTACGCGCAGCTTTCCGGCTATGGCGCGGCGGCTACCGCCACGGCCTTTTCCGGCTATGTGCTTGGCGTGCTGCCGGTGCTGCTGGTGCTCGGCGGACTGTCCGAGCGGGTCGGGCGCAAGCCGCTGATCATCGTCGCGCTGTTGCTGTCGATGGCCGCCACCGTGGTGACGATGCTCTGGCCGCGCCTGGAGATGCTCGGCGTGGCACGTCTTCTGCTGGGCGTGGGCACCGCCCTGGCCTCGGCCACCGGCACCGTCTACATGAGCGAGCTGATGGCCGGCGAGGACAGCCGTACCTCGGCCAACTGGGTGACCGCCAGCACCTCGCTGGGCTTCGGTATCGGCGCGGCGCTGACCAGCCTGTTCCTGCTGTTCCAGGAAACCCTGGTGCCCGGCAGCTTCTGGGTGCAACTGGGGCTGGCCTGCGTTGCCCTGTTGGCGCTGGCGAGCCTGCCGGACAACGCTCCGCGCGCGCGCAATACGCCGATGCTGCGGCTGCCGTACTTCCCCGCCGGCAGCCTGCCATACAGCCTCTCGATCCTGCTGGCCTGGGCCACCGTCGGCCTGGTCATCGCCGTCCTGCCCTCGGTGCTGGCGGCGCACGGGCTGGCGCGCTGGTCCGGATTCTCGACCTTCACCGTGATCAGCTGCGGCCTGCTGTTCCAGCCGCTGGCGCGGCGCATGCCGCCGGCCCGGGCAACCTGCCTGGGGCTGGTGATCCTGCCGCTGAGCTACGCGCTGCTTGCCTGGGGCGCGAGCCACGGCTCGCTGGCGGCGGTGCTGTTCGGCGCGCTGGGTGCGAGCAGTTCCTGCTATGGCTTCACCTACCTGGGCGGGCTGTCGGCGGTGAACGCCCTGGCCGGCGCGGAGAAGCCGCGGGCCAATGCCGGCTATTTCCTGCTGGCCTACCTCGGCTTCAGCCTGCCGGTGATCTTCACCGGGCTGGTCGCCGACCGTTTCGGCGCCTCGACGGCGCTGCTGCTTTTCGGTGCGCTGCTGGCGGTAGGTGCCGTCCTGGTGGCGCTCTCCATCTCACGCGGTACAGAGGGCGTCAAGGCCGGCGCTTGCCATTCCTAGGGCGACGCTCGAGGCGGCCAGCATGGCTTCTTCAGGGCGTTTCCGCATTCCTGGCCGGGCGCCGACGCAGCCCGGCTTCATTGCAGACGGCCAAGCAACGCGGGCAACTCGGCGAGGCTGCGGATTTCCGCGCTCGGCTCTACCTCTCCGGCCCAGGGCTTGCCGGCCGGGTTGAACCAGATCGCGCGCATGCCGGCGCGTCGGGCGCCGGCGATGTCGTCGCTGGGATGATCGCCGATGTGCAGCGCCGCCGAGGCCTCGACGCCGGCGCGCTTGAGGGCCTCGCGGAACGGCGTCGGATCGGGCTTGCCCACGCCCAGCTCCTCCGCGCAGAGGGCGAACTGGAAGTAGTCGGCCAGGCCCAGCCGGCGCACGTCGGCATTGCCATTGGTGAGCACGCCAAGGGTGAAGCGGTTGGCGAGCAGCTCCAGGGTCGGGTGCACCTCGGGAAACAGGGTGACCCGATGGCGCGCTTCGAGGAATACCTGGAAGCCGGCCTCGGCCAGGCTCTCGGCTTCCGCCTGTGGATAACCGGCGTCGAGCAGGGCATGCAAGAGGATGCGCCGGCGCAGCTCGCTGAGTCGGTGGCGGAGCATCGGCTCGCGGTCCAGCAGGCGGGTACGGATCGCCCAAAGGTGCTCGATGGGCACCGGTCCCAGGCGCGCCGCGTTGCTCGCCAGCCACTCGCGGAGCAGGGCCTCGGCATTGTTCATCACCGGGGCGACGTCCCAGAGGGTATCGTCCAGGTCGAAGGTGATCAGTCGCAGGCTGCTCATGGGTCGTTGCCTCCGTCGGCGTTGCCCTTGCGCTTGGCGCGGGGGTGGGCGCGGTCGTAGACCGAGGCCAGGTGCTGAAAGTCCAGATGGGTATAGATCTGCGTGGTGGCGATGTCGGCGTGGCCGAGCAGTTCCTGCACGGCGCGCAGGTCGCCGGACGACTCCAGCAGGTGGCTGGCGAAGGAGTGCCGCAGCATGTGCGGATGCAGGTGCTGGCCAAGCTCGCGGACGCCCGCCTGGCGTACCCGCAGCTGGACTGCCCGGGGCGTCAGGCGCTTGCCGCCGCGGCCGATGAACACCGCGCCGTCTTCCGGAGTGGCCTGGGCGCGCAGCGGCAGCCAGGCCTCGAGCGCCTGGCGCGCGGCCTTGCCGACCGGAAGTTCGCGGACCTTGTTGCCCTTGCCGCGGACGCGCACCAGGCCTTCCTTGAGATCCAGCCATTCGAGATCGAGCCCGACCAGCTCCGACAGGCGCAGCCCGGACGAATAGAACAGCTCCAGCAGGGCCTGGTCGCGGCGGGCGATGAAGTCGTCCTCGACGGCGCCGTCGAGCAGTTGCAGGGCGCGGTCGGCGTCGAGGGTCTTGGGCAGCTTGCGCGGGCTCTTCGGCGCGCTGAGGCCGTTGGCCGGATCGTGCCGGCAGCGCCCTTCGCGCAGCAGGTACTGGTAGAAGCCGCGCGTCGCCGAGAGCAGCCGTGCCAGGCTGCGGCTGGACTGGCCCTGCTGGTGCAGGCGGGCGACGAAGGTGCGCAGGGTGCGGGTGTCGAGGGCGTTCCAGTCGGCAAGCCCGGCCTTTTCGGCGAGGGCGAGGATCTTCAGCAGGTCGCGCTGGTAGCCGTCGAGAGTGTGCGCGGAAACCTGGCGCTCGCTACGCAGGTGTTCGAGGAAGGCATCCAGGTCGGCGCGCATCTCGGACCGCCCGCCGCGCTCAGCGGACCGAGCGCAGCGGCGAGGAGAAGCGCGGCAGGACGCGGGCGAGGACCTCGGCGACGTAGCCGAGGAACAGGGTGCCGAGGGAGCTCTTGTAGTGCTGCGGATCGGGGCTGCCGATGGCGAGCACGCCGTGCAGGCCCTGGAAACTCAGGGACACCACCGCTGCGGAGCCGATCTCGTCGCGGTCGTTCTCGCCGAACAGGAACGCCAGTTCGTGCGGGCGCAGCACGCCGCAGACGGTCTTGCCGCCGGAGAGCAGGCCGCCGATGGCCTGGTGCGCCTCCGCGCTGCTCACCGAGCGGCCCACCGAGACGCTGCTGTCGCTGAACAGGATCAGGCTCACGTAGGGCACCTGGAACTCGTGGCGCAGGCTGTCCTCGACGGTGCTGACCACGTCTTCCAGGCTGGTCGCGTCGAGCAGGTCGAGGACCAGGCGGCGGGTCTTGTCGAACAGCCGGTCGTTCTCGCGGGCCACGTCCATCAGTTGCGAGAGCCGGTGGCGCATCTCGATGTTGCGCTCGCGCAGCAGGCGCACCTGGCGCTCCACCAGCGACACGGCGTCGCCGGGCTGGTGCGGGATGCGCAGCTCGGGGATCAGTTCGTCGTGTTCGACGAAGAACTCCGGATGCTGGCTCAGGTAGGCGGCCACCTGCTCGGCGTCCAGCGCTGCTGTCGGTTCCTGGCTTTTCTCGGTCATAAGCGTCTCGGTTCTGGCGGGCCGTGGCCCTTACAGGCGGACCTGGCCTTCGTACACGCGGACGGCGGGTCCGGTCATCATAACGGGCTGGCCGGGGCCTGCCCACTCGATGTGCAGGCGTCCGCCGGGGAGATCGATCTGTACCGGCGATTGCAGCCAGCCCTGGCGGATCCCGGCGACCGCCGCGGCGCAGGCGCCGGTGCCGCAGGCCTGGGTCTCGCCGACGCCGCGTTCCCAGACGCGCAGGCGCGCATGGTGCGGATCGAGCACCTGGAGGAAGCCGATGTTGGCCTTCTTCGGGAAGCGCGGATGGACTTCCAGTTGCGGACCGAGGGTGTGTACCGGTGCGCTGTCGACATTCTCGACGCGCAGCACGCCATGGGGATTGCCCATGGATACCGCGGCCAATTCGACGCGCTGGCCATTCACCTCTATCTCATAGGACAAGGCTTCGCGCTCGGCCTGGAACGGTACGTCGGCCGGGGCCAGGCGCGGCGGACCCATGTCCACCGTGACCTGGCCGTCCGGGCGGATATTCAGCTCGATGATGCCGCCCTTGGTTTCTACGCGGATGCTCTTCTTCACCGTCAGGCGCTTGTCCTGGACGAAACGGGCGAAGCAGCGCGCGCCGTTGCCGCACTGTTCCACTTCGGAGCCGTCGGCATTGAAGATGCGGTAGCGGAAGTCGACGTCGGGGCTGCTCGGGGCTTCGACGATCAGCAACTGGTCGAAGCCGACCCCGGTGTTGCGGTCGCCCCAGAGCTTGACGTGCTTGGGTTGCACATGGGCGTGCTGGCTGACCAGGTCGAGGACCATGAAGTCATTGCCCAGCCCATGCATCTTGGTGAAGCGCAAAAGCATGGTCTGGCCTCACTGCGGCAGCAGGCTTTCGCCGGCATAGAGCTCTGGGACGGTCTCGCGGCGACGAACCTCGTGGGCTCGCTCGCCGTCCACCAGCACCTCGGCGGCGCGGCCGCGGGTGTTGTAGTTCGAGCTCATGACGAAGCCGTAGGCGCCGGCGGAACGAATCGCCAGCAGGTCGCCCTCGGCGAGAGCCAGCTCGCGGTCCTTGGCGAGGAAGTCGCCGGTCTCGCAGATCGGCCCGACCAGGTCGTAGCGGCGCGGCGCGGCATCGCGCGGACGTACCGCCTGGACTTCCATCCAGGCCTGGTAGAGAGCCGGGCGGATCAGGTCGTTCATCGCCGCGTCGACGATGGCGAAGTCCTTGTGCCCGGTGTGCTTGAGGTACTCGACGCGGGTCAGCAGCACGCCGGCGTTGGCGACGATCGAGCGGCCCGGCTCGAACACCAGGGTAAGGTCGCGGCCGTGCAGGCGCTCGCGGATGGCGCGGATGTAGTCGCCAGCCAGCGGCGGCTGTTCGTCGCGGTAGCGCACGCCGAGGCCGCCGCCCAGGTCCAGGTGGCGGATGGCGATGCCCCTGGCGGCCAGGCGGTCGACCAGCCCGAGCAGGCGCTCGAGGGCGTCGAGGAAGGGCGCCAGCTGGGTCAATTGCGAGCCGATGTGGCAGTCGACACCGATCACTTCCAGGTGGTCAAGCTCGGCGGCGCGGGCGTAGATCGCCTCGGCCTCGTCGATGGCGATGCCGAACTTGTTCTCTTTCAGGCCGGTGGAGATATAGGGGTGGGTCTGGGCGTCCACGTCCGGATTGACCCGCAGCGACACCGGCGCTTTCACGCCGAGTTCCGCGGCCACCCGTTGCAGGCGCTCCAGCTCCTCGCTGGACTCGACGTTGAAGCAGTGCACGCCGACCTGCAGGGCGCGGCGCATGTCGTCGCGGCTCTTGCCGACGCCGGAGAACACCACCTTGGCCGGATCGCCGCCGGCCGCCAGGACACGCTCCAGCTCACCGCGGGAGACGATGTCGAAACCGGCGCCGAGGCGCGCCAGCACATTCAGCACCCCGAGGTTGGAGTTGGCCTTGACCGCGAAGCAGACCAGGTGCGGCATGCCGGCGAGGGCGTCGGCATAGGCGCGGTACTGCGCCTCGATGTGCGCGCGGGAATAGACGTAGGTGGGCGTGCCGAAACGTTCGGCGATGCGGGAAAGCGCCACCCCTTCCGCGAACAGCTCGCCGTCGCGGTAACTGAATGTGTCCATGGGCGCTCTCTCAGAAACCGTAGCGGTCTTTGCTGTGTTCTTTCTTGGCTTTTTCGTCGTCCGGCAGGTACAGCGGGCCTTTCTGGCCGCAGGCGGCGATGGAGCCGGCGAGGAGGGCGAGCGCGACGAAGGACAGGAACAGCCGCTTCATGACGGAATCCTTGTAGAAAACGTGAATTGTTCCGGAGTATACCGACCCCCCGGCGCCTTGCCTATGCGAGCCGGATCAGGTGCGCCGGGGCCTGTGGGGGTCATGGCGCGGCGCAGAGGAGTGCCCGGGGGTTTCCTCGAGGCTCGCGGCAAAAGAGCGCGGACTACGCCAATACCAGCGTAGAATGGTCGGAATAGGGCGCGATGAAGGTAGGCGCCCGCCTTTTTCCCGTTAGCGAATGCCGAGGCAATGCATGAGTACGATGAATGAAGTGCGCTTCCATGACCTGGTCGACGCGGTCCAGCAACAGGTTGAGGACGCCTTCGACGACAGCGGCCTGGACCTCGACCTGGAGAACGCCGGCGGGGTGCTCACCGTGCGCTTCGAGAACGGCTCGCAGCTGATCCTCAGTCGCCAGGCGCCGCTGTGCCAGCTGTGGGTGGCGGCGAAGTCGGGAGGCTTCCACTTCGACTATGACGAGACCAGCGGCCTCTGGCGCCATGACGCCAGCCGCGAGCCGCTGGGCGCCCTGCTCAACCGGGCGACCCTGGAGCAGGGGGGCGAGGATGTCGAGTTCCCCGGCCTCTGAGGCGCCGCCGGCCGTGGCCTCGCCCTGCCGGCGCCTGTGCTGCCTCGATGACGCGGACGTCTGCGTCGGCTGCGGGCGCTCCCTGGCGGAGATCCGCGAGTGGGGCAAGGCCGACGATTCGCGACGCCGGCAGATCAGGACGCAGGCCGCCCGAAGGCAAGCGCAGGCGGGCCGTCTCTCCTGATAGGGGGGATGTTGCTAATTCCTGCGACTGTGTTAGTGTCCGGGAAAACCCCGCCTTCGGGCGGGGTTTTTGCTTTTTTGCGATTCCTGCTTTTCATCGATCAACCGAACCGGACCAAGGAGCACGCCTGCGATCATGAGCACGCCGCCGATCACCATCACTCGTCTGGACCTGCAGCGCCTGGAGCGCCTGCTGGATGGCCTGGACGAATTCGGACCCGCCGCCGAGGCGCTGGAGGCCGAACTGTCGCGCGCCCAGGTGGTGGGGCATGACGAGATTCCGCCGGGCGTCGTGACCATGAACTCCACCGTGCGCTGCCGCGAGGAAAGCAGCGGCAAGGAATACACCCTGACCCTGGTCTACCCCGAGGACGTCGCCGGCGAAGGCAAGGTCTCGATCCTCGCCCCGGTCGGCACCGCGCTGCTGGGCCTGACCATCGGCCAGACCATCGACTGGCCGGCGCCGAGCGGCAAGACGCTGAAGCTGACCCTGCTGGAAATCGAATACCAGCCCGAAGCCGCCGGCGACTACGCGCGCTGATCCGTTTTCGCCCGTCGCCCTCCGGCGACGGGCACCCCGACTCTCAGTCGCCGCCTCCGCCCCCGCATCCCCCGCCGCCACAACCGCTGCCGCTGTCCCCACCGCTGTCGCCGCCGCAACCGTGGCGCGAATCCTGTCCGTCCGAAGTGAAGGCACTGCCACTGTCGCTGGTGCATCCGGCGCTGCTGCAACCGATGTGGCTGGCGCAGTAGACCGGTGTCGTGCCTTCCTGCCGGGGCGCGCAGTTCAGCGCGTAGCGGAAGCCGTCGGCGATCGCCAGTTCCGTGTCGAGGGCGAACAGCAACGGAAGCCGGCCGGGATTCCGCGGGTCGATCCCTTCGCGGCGGCAGGCCAGCTTCCAGGCGCGCTGGATGCCTTCCTGTGCCTGCTGCGGGCTGCGCATCGCCTGGGCCGGCGTGTGGTGGAGGAAACGCCCGAGTCCCTTGCGGCAGACCTGCTGGTAGAGGCGGGTATGCAGGATCAGCTCGTGCCAGGCGACGTCCACCACCTGGGACGGCATCGCGACCATCCGCTTGCCGGCCAGGCGACACAGCAGCAGGTATTCGCGCAGGCCGTGGAGGACGCGCTGGACCTGTTCCTCGGCAAGGTGCGGATAGCGTTCGCGAACCGCCTGGGCGACCCGTGGCGGCAGGCGCAGCTGCCGGATGAAACGCAGGCGCCGGCGGTCCAGGCCGCGACGGTAGAAATAGCCGCCGGCGAGCGCGGCGCCGGCCAGCAGGGTGATGCCGAGGATAGCCATGGATTACGTCCCTGTCGGGCCCCGCCTGGCGCGGCGGGGCGTCATTGCTCCAGCAGCGCCTGGTTCAGCGCCGTTTCCAGGACGCTTTTATAGCGCAGATAGTGGAGCGTCTGCGGCTGTTCGTCGGCGAACAGCCGCGACAGGTCGAGGTCGGTCAGGTAGCAGGGGTAGGGCTCGGCTTGCGCCCGGTGCGCGAGGATATGCCGGGCCACGGTGCGGTACAGGCCGGCGCCGTATTCCAGTTCGGAGAACTCGCGGTGGTCGCAGTACAGCGTGACCTGCACGCGCTTGCGTTCGCCGCGCTCCAGCACGGCCTGGATCTCGTACAGCGGATGGCTGGCCGGGGCCTCGGGAGCCTCGCGGGGTTCGATGCGTGCGAGCGCGCCAGCGCCGGCGAGCACCTCGTAATAGTGGATGTCCAGGCTTGCCGGTGTCGGTCCCGCCAGCGACAGGGCGCTGCGCCGGTAGAGCAGCGACTGCAGGAAGCGCTGCAACGGCGCGAGCAGGCTGCGTTCGTCGCGCAGCGCCTGGCGCTGGCGCCAGAGCGAGTTGCGTTCGTCCAGCAGGATGATTTCCGCGCTGTCGAAATCGCGCCGGTAGAACACCTGGATGCAGCCCGGGCGACCCATGGACAGGATCGGCCCGAGATCCTCGCCTTCCAGCGCGTGGCGATCCAGCTTCAGGGCGCTGTAGGCGCCGCGCTCGCGGCCCAGGTGCTGGAGCAGGCTGGGCAGGTCGGGCAGGCTGGCGTGACTGACCGACTCCGGGGACAGCTCCAGCAGGTGGTAGTGCTGGCGGACCTGTAGCAGGTAGCGGCTCGGCTGGCCGCCGAGCAGCAATCCGTAGGTTTCCCGGAACAGCGCCTCGACCCGCTGGGCGATGGCCTCGGCCCGGTTGCGGCAGAAGCAGCGCACCGCCAGATCGGGCGGTCGCGGCGGCGCGCCGGGCTTCTCGCGCACCGCGTCGAGGAAGTCGGCGAGACATTCGGGCAGTGCCTGGGGGCCTTCGTAATGACGCACCGTCAGCTCGTTCCAGCTGTTCAGGCCGAGCAGGTCGAGGGTCAGCACCAGGTTGTCGCGCACGCCGGCGTAGCCGAGCACGTCGGTCCGCCCGGTGGCCATGTGCAGGTTCATCTGGCTGTGGTGGCGCAGCGGGTCGATACCGACGTTGACCAGCAGCAGGGCCCTCTTCGATCGCCGTGGCTGGAGCAGCTCGGCGTCGTCGACGGAGGCCAGCGGCAGCGGCAGGAACTGCCGCAGGCTGGCGAGGATGCTGCTCAGCTCGGGTTCGCCGAGGTCGCTCTGTCCCGGGTGCAGGGAGAGGCGGGTGGCACTGTCGATGACGCCGTTGCGATGGCACCAGGCGAGCAGTTCGACCAGCCGGCCGGCGCGTTGCAGCGGCGCGTAGTCGGGCCATTCGCGCACGCCCAGGGCGCCGGGATAGATCGCCCAATGCGGTGGCGCGTGGTCGCTCCCGGCGGGGCGCTGAACCAGCGTCAGCACGTCTTCGCCCAGGTCCGGCGCGATTCCCGGGTTGATGTGCTCCACCTTGCCGGCCTTGCGCTCGAAGGCGGCATACAGGCGCCGGCCGAGCAGGCCGAGGTCGCGGCTGTCGATGCCGCTGTCGGCACCCTGCCGACGGGCGAACTGGAAGAGCAGGCGATAGCTGTAGGTCAGCTCGTTGACCACGCAGCGACGCTCCTCCAGTACCTGGCGCATCTTCCATTGGCTGCGGCTGTCGAGCAGGGCGAAGCGTCGAGGTTGCCACTGCCATTCCGCGGCGAGGCGCTCCATCGACTGCAATTGCCAGTCCTGTCGCGCCTGGCGCTGGCGACCGCCGAGCTTGCGTCCGACCTTGAGGTACAGGCAGCGTCGCACCAGTTCCAGGCGCTCAGGCGCCTGTCGTTCCTGCAGGTAGCGTTCGAGATGGCGGTAGACCAGGACATAGGGATCCAGCGCGTCGAGATCGAGCTGGCCGGCGAATACCTGCTCCTTGAAGCGCAGGGCGACGCAGCCGACCCGCGGGTGCTCGCTGGCGTAGGCCTCGGTGAGCAGCAGCTTGAGCAGCGATTTGTAGGGCGAGTCGATGGCCTTGGACAACTGCCAGAGCCCGGCGGCGATGAACTCCCGCGCGGGAATCCGTGCGAGATGGCCAAGGTCGAGAACTTCTTCGGCGCGGACGAAGCGCTTGCCGAGCAGGGCGCGGCAGTACTCGTCGTAGCGCTGTTCATGGGCCGGTGGCACCAGCCACCACAAGGGGGTGCGTCCGCCGAGCCAGATCGCGCTGCGGTAGAACTCGTCGAGCAACAGGAAGTGCTGGGTATTGCCGCCGTCGTCCTCGCCCCGGCCGAAGCGTTCGACGTCGATCAGGAAGCAGTGCGCCTCGCAGCCCTGGGCGCGGGCCCAGTCCTCGATCAGGGCGCATTTGCGGCGCAGTTCCCGGCGTGCGGCGGCGTCGAGGTCGGCGGCGTGGCAGACCCAGAGGTCGAGGTCGCTCTGTTCCTCCTGGGCCAGGCTGCCCAGGCTGCCCATCAGGAACAGGCCATGGATCGGCTGCTGTCCGGCGTCCTGTCGTCGCGGCTTGTAGCAGAACGAACGGGCCAGGCGCTGGGCTTCGGCGAGCGCCTGTGGGTCCGGCTCGAAGCCGCTCAGGCCAGCCGGCACGGTCGCCGAAAGGTAGCCCGGCAGCAGCGGATGGTTGATGTGGAACAGCAGCGGCAGCAGGCGCAGGACCCGCTCCTGGCGAGCGGACAGGGCCTGCCGGGCACGCTCCAGGCGGCCGGCAGTGATCGCCAGGAAGCGTTGGCGCAGCTGGCCGAGGACCTTGCGGTCGATACCGTCGTCGAGGTCGAGGCTGAGGGCGGGCTGTCGGTTCATGGGCGTCCGGGCACGGGCGGGACCAGACGCCGTGCCTGGCCCCCGACATACCTATGTATCGCCCGGTGGCGCGGCGGCTTGAGCGCCGGGCCACGAACGGGCGCTAGCCTCAGGCGCCCTTGAGGATGGTCAGCAGGCCTTGCGCCTGTTCCGCGGCGTCCAGTCCGAGGCTGGTCAGGTAGCCGCCGTCGGGCTGGTCGATCAGGCCCTTGTCGTGCAGCCGGCGGGCGGCGGCGATCGCCTTGCCGTCGGCGGTGTGGTGGACCTTGAGTCCTTCCTGGGTGTTGTTCAGGTTGAAGAGCGCCAGCAGTTCCAGTTCGTCGATCAGCTCGGGGGTGAAGGCCATGTCGGCTCCTTGCGGTGATGAGCACCGGTGAGTGTAGTTGGACTAGGGAACAGCGTCGGTGGCCTGGCGCCAGCCATCGAGGATCTTCTGGTAATCGCCGTTGGCGAGGATGCGCTGCATGCCCAGCTCGAAGCGCTCGAGCAGGTGTTCGGCCTGCGGGTGGCGGCGCGAGAACGACAGGTACAGTTCCGGGCGATGGATCGTGGCCACCGGCTGGAACTGGTCCTCCAGCTCGGGATGCTCGCTGAACAGCTGGCGGGCGGTGCTGCGGTAGGCCAGGGCATAGTCGACCCGGCCGCGCTGGAGCATGAGGAAGCCGTAGTAGTCCTTGCGCACCGGGATGCGCACCAGGTCGTGGCGACGATCGAAGCCGTCGCCGTATTCATAGCCGAGGGTCACCGCGACCTTCCTGCCGCTCAGCGCCCGCTCCAGGTCCGGCGGCTGCGCCGCGTCGCGTCGCGCCCAGAGCTGGATCTCGGCGCGGAACAGCGGCTGCCGCGGCAGGCGGTAGTCGGCGAGGATGTGCGGGTTCGGCGAGGTGTTGAAGCAACCGGCGATCAGGCCTTTCAGGGCCAGCTTCATGCAGCGCGAGTACGGGTATGGGTTGAGCTGAACCGGCGTATCGGCGGCCTTGAAGGCGGCCCGCACGATGTCCGCGCTCATGCCCTGGATGCGGCCATTCTTGTAGGCGGTATAGGGATACCAGTCGTCTTCGGCGCCGAGCACCAGGGGTTCTGCCGGAACGGCCGCCGCCCGGCCGCAAGCGGCCAGCAGCAGGCAGGCAGAAAGGAATTGGAACCAGGATCGCATCCGGTATCGCTCCGCGAAAGCAGGTGGCACGGAGAGTGGGCGCCACCTTTCTACCAGAGCGGCAGGCGTTTGCGAAACAAAACCGCGTGAATGCCAGGGATATTCGCCGGCATGGGGCGGGCCGGCCTCGCTCATTCGTCGTCCGGCAGCGTCGGCAGGGCGCGCAGCGCCTGCTCGTAACCGGCGCTGTCGAAGGCGCGGTCGGCGGCGAGCATGGCGTTGATCTCGTGGGCCAGCACATAGGCCATCATGCCCAGCGCCTCGTCGCGTTCGTAGCCGACCAGAGTCAGCTTGTTGAATACGGCGCGCGCCGCCGGTGGGTTTTCGCTGTCGATCTGGTTCTCGATGGCCTGGATCAGCTTTTCCTCGGCGAAGCCGTCTTCCTGGTTGTCGTCCTGTTCGCTCATCGGGCGTTCCTCGTTCTGGCGCAAAGTACCGCTTGTGCGGCGGCGGGAAGTTGTCCACCCTGCTTGGCCAATGGATGGCCGCGAGGGCAGCGATACTCGACATGATCACCTATTACGTTCTTTCCGGCGACCGCCTGGAGCGGCACGCCCATGCCGACAGCCAGCAGGGCCTGCCGCCAGGCACCCTGTGGATCGACCTGCAGCACCCGACCGCGGACGAGGAGCGCCTGCTCGAATCGCACTTGCAGGTGAACATCCCGACTCGCGAGGAAATGGCCGAGATCGAGGATTCCTCGCGCTTCTACGAGGACGGCAACGTCCTCTACATGACCACCTCGGTGGTCGGCGGGATCACCGAGCACCGGCCGAACACCGAGGAAGTCACCTTCGTCCTCAGCGAGAAGTGGCTGATCACCGTGCGCTACGCCGACCTGCGTTCGTTCCGCGAGTTCGAGAACCGCTGTATCCGCCAGCTCGACGCCAACCGCAGCAGCACCCAGTTGTTCGCCCTGATGATGGACAGCCTGGTGGACCGTATCGCCGACGTGCTGGAAGCGGTGCAGGGGCAACTGAGCAGCATGTCGCGGGAAATCTTCGCCGAGTCGACCACCCAGACCCGCAAGCCGAAGACCGACCTGCAGCAGATCATCAAGCACCTCGGGCGCAGCAGCTCGCTGCTGTCCAAGCTCAACGACAGCCTGCTCAGCATCAACCGGATGAACAGCTACTTCCGCCAGGGCTGCAATGGCTGGCTCTCCGAGCCGGCCAAGGTCCTGGCGAAGACCGTGGAGCGCGACGTGCGCTCGCTCGACGAGTACCTGGCGAAGATGTCCACCGAGATCAATTTCCTCCTCGACGCCACCCTGGGCCTGATCAACATCGAGCAGAACAGCATCATCAAGGTGTTCTCCATCGCCGCCGTGCTGTTCCTGCCACCGACCCTGGTGGGCACGGTGTACGGCATGAACTTCAAGGACATGCCCGAGCTGGACTGGTCCATCGGCTACCCGATGGCGCTGGGGATGATGGTGGTGTCGGCGATCCTTCCGTACCTGTGGTTCAAGTTCAAGAACTGGCTCTGAGGATCCGCGAGGCGGCGCCGGCCGGCGCCGCCGGGAGGCTCAGCGCTGGGCGAGCAATTGCCGGCCGCGGGCAACGGCGGCGCGGACCTGGTTCGGCGCGGTGCCGCCGATGTGGTCGCGGGCATTGACCGAGCCTTCCAGGGTCAGCACGGCGAAGACGTCGGCGTCGATCTGCTCGCTGAAGCGGCGCAGTTCGTCGAGGCTCATCTCGGCGAGGTCCTTGCCGCTGTCCACGCCATATTTCACCGCGTGGCCGACGATCTCGTGGCAATCGCGGAACGGCAGGCCCTTGCGCACGAGGTAGTCGGCCAGGTCGGTGGCGGTGGAGAAACCGCGCCGCGCCGCCTCGCGCATGACCTCGCGCCGCGGCCGGATCGCCGGGACCATGTCGGCGAAGGCGCGCAGGCTGTCGCGCAGGGTGTCGGCGGCGTCGAACAGCGGCTCCTTGTCTTCCTGGTTGTCCTTGTTGTAGGCCAGCGGCTGGCCTTTCATCAGGGTCAGCAGGCCGATGAGGGCACCGAACACCCGGCCGGACTTGCCGCGCACCAGTTCCGGCACGTCGGGGTTCTTCTTCTGCGGCATGATCGAGGAACCGGTGCAGAAGCGGTCGGGCAGGTCGATGAACTGGAACTGCGCGCTGGTCCACAGCACCAGCTCTTCCGAGAAGCGCGACAGGTGCATCATCGCCAGGCTGGCGGCGGCGCAGAATTCGATGGCGAAGTCGCGGTCGGAAACGCCGTCCAGGGAGTTGCCGCCGATGGCCTCGAAGCCGAGCAACTGGCAGGTGATCTCGCGCTGGATCGGATAGGTGGTGCCGGCCAGGGCGGCCGAGCCGAGCGGCATGCGGTTGACCCGCCTGCGGCAGTCGACCAGGCGCTCGTAGTCGCGGCCGAGCATCTCGAACCAGGCCAGCAGGTGGTGGCCGAAGGTCACCGGCTGGGCGGTCTGCAGGTGGGTGAAGCCGGGCATGATGGTATCGGCCTCCGCTTCGGCCAGGCCGAGCAGGCCCTGTTGCAGGCGGGTGATCTCGGCGAGGATGGTATCGATCTCGTCGCGCAGCCAGAGGCGGATGTCGGTCGCCACCTGGTCGTTGCGCGAGCGGCCGGTATGGAGTTTCTTGCCGGTGACGCCGATGCGGTCGGTGAGGCGCGCCTCGATGTTCATGTGCACGTCTTCCAGGTCGACGCGCCAGTCGAAGCTACCCGCCTCGATTTCCGCCTGGATCTGCTGCAGGCCGTCGACGATGGCGTCACGCTCGGCGTCGCTGAGCACGCCGACCTTGGCCAGCATCGTGGCGTGGGCGATGGAACCCATGATGTCGTGGCGGTAGAGACGCTTGTCGAAGTCGACGGAGGCGGTGAAACGGGCGACGAAGGCGTCGACGGGCTCGCTGAAGCGGCCGCCCCAGGACTGATTGGTCTTCTCTACGCTCATGGTATCTCTCGCTGCAACAAGAAACGGACAGGCCGCGCGGCCTGCGTGACGGGCAAAGTGCGACGATGATAGCAGGCCGGGAGGCAAAACCGGCGGCGCGTCGACGAAGCCGGAGCGAGCGGTGTTTCGCGGTTTTTTGCGGCAGATGGCATTTCGGTACTTTATTTCGCCCGTACGCCCGCGGCCGTCTTGCGGGCGTCACGGGCCTTGCGGAAACTCTGGCGATGCCTATCCGACTCAAGCCCGGCCGTTCGCCCCGGCCGGCCGTCCACGACGATTTCTTCATTCCCGAGCTCTGCGAGGCCGAAGCCCTGTTCACCCTGGTGCTGCTGGCGGAGCTGCTGGTGCTGGTGCTGGTGCTGGCGGAGCCGATGACGCCGAGCTTCAACTGGGTGCGCCTGGCCCTGGCCTCTCTGTTCGTGCAGTGGATCGTGCTGCTCTCGGCGGCGCTGTTCTGCCGCTTGCGGCCGTTGCTCGCGCGCCTGCCGGTGGCGCTGGCGGGGGGCGCCTGCAGCCTGCTGGTGGTGCTCCTGACCCTGGGCTGCACGGCGGTGGCCGAGCACTACCAGCTGGGTGGTGAACTGAGTCGTGCCGGCGAGGTCAACCTGTACCTGCGGCATGCGCTGATCGCGCTGATCATGTCGGCCCTGGTGCTGCGCTACTTTTACCTGCAGAGCCAATGGCGCCGGCAGCAGCAGGCCGAGTTGCAGGCGCGCCTGGAGTCCCTGCAGGCGCGGATCCGTCCGCACTTCCTGTTCAACAGCCTGAACAGCATCGCCAGCCTGATCGGGCTGGACCCGCTCAAGGCCGAGCATGCGGTGCTGGACCTGTCCGACCTGTTCAGGGCCAGCCTGGCCAGGCCCGGCACTTTAGTTACCTGGGAGGAGGAACTGGCGCTGGCGAGGCGCTATCTTTCCATTGAGCAGTATCGTCTTGGCGATCGCCTGCAACTGGACTGGCAGGTGCACGGGGTGCCGGCCAACCTGCCGATTCCCCAACTGACCTTGCAGCCGCTGCTGGAAAATGCGCTTATCTATGGCATCCAGCCGCGGGTCGAAGGTGGCCTGGTGCAGGTCGAGGCGGTCTATCGTGAAGGAGTGTTCCAGCTGTGTGTGAGCAACCCCTACGACGAGGCGCTCGAGTCGCCCCCGTCGAAAGGCACGCGACAGGCGTTACACAATATCGATGCACGACTTGGGGCACTTTTCGGGCCTAAAGCGAGTCTCAGCGTCGAGCGCCGTGACGGACGGCACTACACCTGTCTACGCTATCCATGTGCGCGACTCATGCAGGAAGCCTGAGCTTATGAATGTCCTGATTGTCGATGACGAACCTCTGGCGCGAGAGCGCCTGGCCCGATTGGTAGGGCAACTGGACGGCTATCGCGTCCTCGAGCCCTCGGCCAGCAATGGCGAAGAAGCGCTGACGCTGATCGACAGCCTCAAGCCCGATATCGTCCTGCTGGATATCCGCATGCCCGGTCTGGACGGCCTCCAGGTCGCGGCCAGACTCTGCGAGCGGGAAGCCCCGCCCGCGGTGATCTTCTGCACGGCCCATGACGAATTCGCCCTGGAAGCCTTCCAGGTCAGCGCCGTGGGCTACCTGGTCAAGCCGGTGCGCAGCGAGGACCTGGCCGAAGCGCTGAAGAAGGCCTCGCGGCCGAACCGCGTGCAGCTGGCCGCGCTGACCAAGCCTCCGGCCGCCGGTGGCAGCGGACCGCGCAGCCACATCAGCGCGCGGACCCGCAAGGGGATCGAACTGATCCCCCTGGAGGACGTGATCTTCTTCATTGCCGACCACAAGTACGTGACCCTGCGCCATGCGCAGGGCGAAGTGCTGCTGGACGAACCGTTGAAGGCCCTGGAAGACGAATTCGGCGAACGCTTCGTGCGTATCCACCGCAACGCCCTGGTCGCCCGCGAACGGATCGAACGCCTGCAGCGTACGCCGCTGGGGCATTTCCAGCTTTACCTGAAAGGACTCGATGGCGATGCGCTGACCGTCAGCCGACGGCATGTGGCCGGCGTCAGGCGCCTGATGCACCAGCTCTGACGAGCGCTGGCGATTCGCCGGCGCCCGGGGTGCGGCTATCGGGCCCAGCGTCCGCGCACCCGGGCGCGAACTGTTATGATGCGTGCATCCTTGTGCACGGAATATCCCATGTCGTCCCGCGAAATCCGCATCGCCACCCGCCAGAGCGCCCTCGCCTTGTGGCAGGCCGAATACGTCAAGGCGCGCCTGGAACAGGCCCATCCCGACCTGACCGTCACCCTGCTGCCGATGACCAGTCGCGGCGACAAGCTGCTCGACGCGCCGCTGGCGAAGATCGGCGGCAAGGGCCTGTTCGTCAAGGAGCTGGAGACCGCCCTGCTCGAGGGCGCCGCCGACATCGCGGTGCACTCGATGAAGGACGTGCCGATGGACTTCCCCGAAGGCCTTGGCCTCTACACCATCTGCGAGCGCGAAGACCCGCGTGACGCCTTCGTCTCGAACACCTACGCGAGCCTCGACCAACTGCCCGCCGGCAGCGTGGTCGGCACCTCCAGCCTGCGCCGCCAGGCGCAACTGCTGGCGCGCCGGCCGGACCTGCAGATCCGCTTCCTGCGTGGCAACGTCAACACCCGCCTGGCCAAGCTGGATGCCGGCGAGTACGACGCGATCATCCTCGCCGCCGCCGGCCTGATCCGCCTCGGCTTCGAGTCGCGCATCCGTTCCTCGATCAGCGTCGACGACAGCCTGCCCGCTGGCGGCCAGGGCGCGGTCGGCATCGAGTGCCGCACCGCCGACGCCGACCTGCACGCCCTGCTGGCGCCTCTGCACCACGCCGATACGGCGCTGCGGGTCACTGCCGAGCGCGCGCTGAACAAGCGCCTCAACGGTGGCTGCCAGGTGCCGATCGCCTGCTACGCGATTCGCGAGGGCGACCAACTGTGGCTGCGCGGCCTGGTCGGCCAGCCCGACGGCAGCCAGTTGCTGCGGGCCGAAGGGCGGGCGCCCCTGGCGCAGGCCGAGGCGCTGGGCGTACAGGTGGCCGACGACCTCCTGGCGCAGGGCGCCGAGGCGATCCTCGCAGCGGTCTACGGCGAGGCTGGGCATCCGTGAGCGCCTGGCGGCTCCTGCTGACGCGTCCCGAAGAGGAATGCGCGGCGCTGGCCGCCACCCTCGGCGAGGCGGGAGTCCACTGCAGCAGCCTGCCGCTGCTGGCGATCGATCCGCTGGAAGAGACGCCGGAGCAGCGCGCGCTGATGCTCGACCTGGATCGCTACTGCGCGGTGCTGGTGGTCAGCAAGCCGGCCGCGCGCCTTGGCCTGGAGCGGCTCGACCGCTACTGGCCGCAACCCCCGCAGCAGGCCTGGTTCAGCGTCGGCGCGGCGACCGCGGCGATCCTCGAGGACTACGGCCTCTGCGTAACCTATCCTGAGCAGGGCGACGACAGCGAAGCGCTGCTGGCGCTGTCGGCGTTCCAGGACTCCCTGCGCGTGCATGATCCGAAAGTGCTGATCATGCGCGGCGAAGGTGGCCGAGAATTTCTCGCCGAGCGCCTGCGCGGCCAAGGCGTGCAGGTGGACTACCTGCCACTCTACCGGCGCCGGGCTCCGGAATATCCTCACGGGGAGCCGCTGGCAAGGGTGCGGGCGGAACGCCTGAACGGCCTGGTGGTCAGCAGTGGACAGGGTTTGCAAAATCTGTATCAGTTGGCGGCAGCCGATTGGCCCGAGATCTGCCGGTTGCCGCTGTTCGTGCCCAGCCCGCGGGTCGCCGAAATGGCGCGCGAACTGGGCGCGCAACGGGTGATTGATTGCCGGGGCGCGAGCGCGCCGGCCTTGCTGGCGGCCCTGACGAGCGCCGCCTAGAACTTTCTTGACCAAAGGATGGACCTGTGAGCGAAGCAGTCACTCCCCAAGACGACGCACGAACTTCCACTTCCACCCCTTCTCCCACGCCTTCGGCACCCACGCGTTCCGGCGCCGGTACCGGCCTGGCGCTGCTCGCCCTGCTGGTGGGTTTGGCGGGCCTCGGCGCGGGCGGCTGGAGCTTCTGGCAGGTCCAGCAGTTGCAGGGCAAGGAACGCGACCAGCTGGCGCAACTGGACGACACCCGTGGCAAGACCGAATCCCTGGCCCAGCGCAACCAGCAACTGGCGGCGCGCCTGGACGCCCTGCCCACGGCGGACGAACTGGAAGCGCGGCGGCGCCTGGTGGTGGAGTTGCAAGGCGACCAGCAGCACCTCGGCGAACAATTGAAGAAGGTCCTCGGCCAGAGCCGCCAGCAATGGCGACTGGCCGAGGCCGAGCATCTGCTGCGCCTGGCCAGCCTGCGCCTATCGGCGCTGCAGGACGTGGGCAGCGCCACCGAACTGGTGCAGGGCGCCGACGACATCCTGCGTGCGCAGAACGATCCCGGCGCCTACGCCGCCCGTGCCAAGCTGGCCGCCAGCCTGGAAGCGTTGCGCGCGCTGCCGGAGCCGGACCGCACCGGCCTGTTCGTGCAACTGGCGGCGCTGCGCGAGCAGGTCAACCAGTTGCAGCCGCTCACCCCGACCTTCAAGGAAGGCGAAGGCGGCGCCAGCAACGTTGCCTGGGGCGACGGCAACAGCACCTGGGAGCTATGGTGGGAGAAGATCTCGCGCTACATTCGCATCGACTTCAACGCCGGCCAGGACATTCGCCCGCTGCTGGCCGGTGAACAGCTGGCGCAGGTGCGCCTGACCATCGGCCTGGCCCTGGAGCAGGCGCAGTGGGCTGCGCTGAACGGCAAGCAGGAGGTCTACCAGCAAGCGCTGAAACAGGCCCAGGATGTGCTGGACGGCTATTTCAACGTGGAGCTGGCCGACAGCCGCGCGTTGAAGCTGCGTATCGACGAGCTGGCGAAGCAGCCGGTCACCGTGCAGGCGCCTGACCTCGCGCCGGCACTGAGTGCCTTGCAGGCCTACGTGTCGCGCCGCGAGGCCGCCGGCAACCTGGCGCCCGAGCCGCAGGCGGCGCCGGCCGCGGAGGGTCGTCCATGAGACGCGTCTACCTCCTGATCCTGGCGGTGGTGCTGGTCGCCACGCTGGTGGGGCTGGCGATCTCCGAGCAGGCCGGCTACGTGCTGATCGCCTACAAGAGCTTCCGCTACGAATCCAGCCTGTGGTCGTTCCTCGCCCTGCTGGCGGTGGTCTGGCTGCTGGTGGTGCTGGTGCGCCTGGTCCTGCGCCTGCTCGGCAGCTCGGGGCGGGTGGTCAACCCCTGGTCGCGCTACAACCGCCGGCGTCGCGTACAGATGGCCGAGCACAGCGGCCTGCGCGATCTCGGCGAGGGCAACTGGCCGCAGGCGTTGCGCCATCTGCGGCGGGCGGCGGAGATGGGCGAGCGGCCGCTGATGCATTACCTCGGCGCGGCACGGGCCGCCAACGAACTTGAACGTTACGACGAGGCCGACGACCTGCTGAACCGGGCTCGCGAGCGCGAGCCCGACGCCCAGTTGCTGGTCGGCCTGACCCGCGCGCAGCTGCTGATCAATCGCGGCGACTACCCGCAGGCGCGCAATACCCTCGAGGAGCTCCACGGCCTGCAGCCCCAGCACCGCACCGTGCTGCGCCTGCTGCAGCAACTGTACGTCACCCAGCACGACTGGCAGGCGCTCTGCGTGCTGTTGCCGGAGCTGCGCAAGGAGCGCGTGCTGAAGGATTCCGAACTGCGCGACCTGGAACGCCGGGCCTGGGTGGCCTCCTTGCAGGAGGCCGGCGAGCGCGGCCTGAACGAAGGCGAGACGGCGCTGCAGCCGTTGACCCAGCGCTGGCAGAACGTGCCGTCGGCGTTGCGCGGCGATCCTGCTGTCGTCGCCGGCTATGCCGCCCAGCTTCTGCGCCTGGGCGCCGAGGAGGAGGCCGAGGAGGTGCTCCGCCACGCGCTCAAGCAGGGTTTCGACGCGACCCTGGTGCAGCTCTACGGGCAGGTGCGCGGGCGTGATCCGGCCAAGCAGTTGCAGGCTGCCGAAGGCTGGCTCAAGGAACATCCGGACGATCCCGGCCTGCTGCTGACCCTGGGCCGCCTGTGCCTGGTCAACAAACTCTGGGGCAAGGCGCGGGAGTATCTGGAAGCCAGCCTGAGCTTCCAGCGCAGCGCCGAGACCTGCGCCGAGCTGGGGCGCCTGCTGGCGCAACTGGGCGAAGTCGAGCGCAGCAACCAGCTGTTCCAGGAAGGGCTGGTCCTCCTCGATCGTCGCACGCCGGGCCTGCCGGTGGTGGTGGCCGGGGTCTGAGCGAAGGGGCGCCAGGCGCTGGCGCCCGCGACGGACCATCGGATGACCGTGGCACCTTGTCGCAGAGGGTCGGGAAGGGCTCGGAGCGGACCGCCGCAAGGCCGTCTTGCGGCTTGAAACGGGCGAAGGCTTTCCACTACCGTAGGCGGCCTTTCTTCTCCATCCCGTGGAACCGCCATGCTCCTGGCCAGCCCCCGCCTGCTTTTCCTTCTCGCGTTCCTGGCCTGTGTCGCCCTCATGGGCGGGGCGCTGTACCTGGAACACGCGGTGGGCCTGGAACCTTGCCCGCTATGCATCGTGCAGCGGATCTTCCTGGTCCTCATCGGCCTCGTCTGCCTCGCCGGCGCGATCCATGGGCCGGCCCGGGGCGGACGACGCATCTATTCCGTGCTGGTATTCCTGCTCGCCCTCCTTGGCGGTGCGACCGCCGCCCGTCAGGTATGGTTGCAGACGGTGCCGCTGGAGCAGTTGCCGGCCTGCCTGCCGAGCCTTGACTACATGATGGAGGCGCTGCCGTTCCAGGAGATCGTCCGCCTGGTTCTGCATGGCACCGCCGACTGTGCCGAGGTCAGTTGGACGCTGTTCACCCTGAGTCTTCCGGAGTGGAGCCTGCTGGCCTTCGTCGCCTATCTCGGCTTCTCCATCATGCAGTTCCTGCGCCGCGCCTGAGCGGCTCCTGCGCGTCGCCGCGTCGATCGTGGCGATTTCGGGAAAACCAGAGCGGATGCGGGATACCGATCAAACATCCGTATGAATTTTTCTGTACGGGCGTCTTGAAGGGGTCACCCCGGGGGCATAATCTGGCTTTCCGTAGCGCCGGAGTCCGCCCCTTGCACAGGTGTTCTCCACAGAGCGCAGAGAGTGCGTCAGCAATGCGTCTCGGAGCGGACGATGATTCTCCGGGACGTCCGAAGAGGGAAGCGAGGACAACATGCTCGAAAGCTGCCGTAATGCCCAAGAGCGGTGGGGGGGCGTGCACCAGTTGATCGATCGCTGGCTGCATGAGCGCCAGCAACTGGTGCAGGCCTTCGACGCCCTGAGCGGTATTCAGGCGCCGGCGCCCAACGCCGAAGAACTCCAGCATTTCTGCCAGTTGCTGCTGGACTACGTATCCGCCGGACACTTCGAGGTCTACGAACAACTGACCGCGGAAGGCAAGGCCTTCGGCGACCAGCGCGGTCTGGAACTGGCCAAGCAGATCTTTCCCCGGCTGGAAGCCATCACCGAGTCCGCGCTCAACTTCAATGATCGCTGCGACAATGGCGACTGCCGCGAAGGCGCCTGCCTGATCGCGGAGCTGAAGTCCCTGCGGCAGCAGTTGCACGAACGCTTCGAGCTGGAGGACTGCCTCATCGAGGTCCTGCACACCGCTCACAGCCAGAGCGATGCGGAGGGTTCGGCCGTCCCGGTCTGAGCCGAGGGCCTGCCTCCTCGGAACGGCGCGTTTCCCTATGGAGCGCGCCGTTCTTGTATTCAGCGGGCGCCCAGCAGTTCGATCTCGAAGACCAGCGGGGCGTCTGTCGGGATCAGGTCGCCGGCGCCTTCGTGCCCATAGGCCTGCGCCGAGGGAATCACCACTCGCCAGCGCGCACCGATGGGCATCGCCCGCAACACTGTGCGCCATCCTTCGATCACGCTGTCCAGGGCGAACCACTCGGCTCGCTCGCTTTCATCGAACACCTGGCCGCCAGCAAGCAGGCCGCGATAGCGGACCTGTACCTGGGTTGCGCTGCCGATGCCCATGCCCTGGGCGCGGCGCAGTTCACTGACGAGCACGCCGCCGGTCAGTTCGCGGACGCCGAAGCGGGCTTTTCGTTGGCCAGGAAGCGCGCTTCGACGGGCGTGGTGGGCGCTCGCGCCGGCGTGGAGTTGTCCTGTTGCGCCAGCAGCCGTTCGATACGCTCGGGCGGCAGCTCGAGCTCCTCTGCGCGATAGGCCCGTTCCGGTCCCCTGAGCAGCTCGGCAAGCTCCAGCCCGGGCATTTCCTGCAGCAGTCGGGTGCCCAGCCGAGCGCCTACGGCGTAGGCCAGCTCATCCCTGGGCGGGGCGGCGAAAAGCGGCAGCGGCAATAGCAGCAGGGCGATGAGGAGGTGGTGCGGCATGCGGTTTCTCCAGGCGATTCGGCGGGCCAACCTGACGGGCGCCGCTTGTAGCGCATCGAACCCGTTGGCGAGAGGGGCTGTGCGGGTCTAGTATGGGCGCAACCACGTCCGCCTGGAGGCACGTCATGTCGGCCAACAAGAAGCCCGTCACCACCCCCTTGCACCTGCTGCACCAACTTTCCCATAGCCTTGTCGAGCACCTGGAAGGTGCGTGCAAACAAGCGCTGGTCGATTCGGAAAAACTGCTGGCCAAACTCGAAAAGCAACGTGGCAAAGCCCAGGAAAAGCTGCACAAGGCGCGGACCAAGCTGCAGGATGCGGCCAAGGCAGGCAAGACCAAGGCCCAGGCCAAGGCGCGTGAGTCCATCAGCGATCTGGAAGAGGCGCTGGATACCCTGAAGGCGCGGCAGGCGGACACTCGTACCTACATCGTCGGCCTCAAGCGCGATGTACAGGAAAGTCTCAGGCTGGCGCAGGGCGTCGGCAAGGTGAAGGAAGCCGCCGGCAAGGCGCTGGAAAGCCGCAAGGCTAAGCCTGTCGCGAAACCGGCGGCGAAGGCGGCGGCCGCGAAGCCTGCCGCCAAGTCCGCGGCGAAGCCCGCTGCGAAACCGGCGGCCAAGCCGGCGGCGAAGACCGCTGCCGCGAAGCCTGCCGCCAAGCCCGCGGCGAAGCCTGCCGCGAAACCGGTGGCCAAGCCGGCGGCGAAGACCGCTGCCGCGAAGCCTGCCGCCAAGCCCGCGGCGAAGCCTGCCGCGAAACCGGTGGCCAAGCCAGCGGCGAAGACCGCTGCCGCGAAGCCTGCCGCCAAGCCAGCGGCGAAGCCTGCCGCGAAACCGGCGGCCAAGCCAGCGGCGAAGACCGCTGCCGCGAAGCCTGCCGCCAAGCCAGCGGCGAAGCCTGCCGCGAAACCGGCGGCCAAGCCGGCGGCGAAGACCGCTGCCGCGAAGCCTGCCGCCAAGCCCGCGGCGAAGCCTGCCGCGAAACCGGCGGCCAGGCCGGCGGCGAAGACCGCTGCCGCGAAGCCTGTCGCCAAGCCCGCGGCGAAGCCTGCCGCGAAACCGGCGGCGAAAACCGCGGCCACGAAGCCCGCCGCCAAGCCGGCGGTGAAACCTGCCGCGAAACCGGTCGCCGCTCCCGCCGCGAAACCCACCGCTCCCGCCGTCGCTACCCCGGCCGCCGCTCCCGCCAGCAGCCCTGCCGCTCCGGCAGCACCGGCTGCGGGCAGCAATGGCGCCACGCCGACCAGCGCCTCCTAAGGCGCGGTCTGTGAAGCCGCCGAGCCCAGCAGCCGCAGGGCCCGGCGGCCTTCTTCGGTGTCGATGCCCTGGCTGCAGGCCTGCAGCCAGGTGTCGGCCTTGCGTTCCGTTTCCTGTGCGTCCTGCCAGGCCATGGCCAATTCGGCCAGGCGCTGCAGCTGTTCCCGCTCCGCGCGTAGCTCCTGTGCTTTCACTTCCTCGCGTAGTCCTGCCAGGCAGGCATCCTGGAGGGCCGCTTCGCGCCAGGCGCTGCGCAGCCTGCGCAACGGCTCGATGACGGTCTCGCGCCATGGGCGCGCGACGGACTCCAGGGCCTGGGCCCGCTCTTTCGAGCAGCGCACGCCACGCCTGCCGAGCCAGGCGGCGACCAGCAGCAGGCAGACGTCCGCTCCCTGTTCCTGCAGCGCCAGGCACGCCGCTTCCACTCCCGGACGGGCATACACGTCCACCGCGAATCTCCAGACATCTCCAGTCATACAGCCTCACGCTCTGCGGGGGCGAAACTGATAAACTCCGCCGCCATGATCCGACTCCTCAATCTTACGCTACAGCGCGGGCCGCAACGCCTCCTGGAAGCTGCCGAACTGACCCTGCATGCCGGCCAGAAGGCCGGCCTGATCGGGGCCAATGGCGCTGGCAAGTCCAGCCTGTTCGCCCTGCTGCGTGGCCAGCTCGGCCAGGACGCCGGCGATTGCCAGCTGCCTGCCGACTGGCGCATCGCGCACATGCGCCAGGAGGTCGATACCCTCGAGCGTCTGGCCGTGGACTATGTGCTCGACGGTGACCTCCGCCTGCGCGAAATCCAGACGGCCCTGGCCGCCGCAGAAGCGGCGCACGACGGCACTGCCCAGGCACGCCTGCACACCGAGCTGGACAACGCCGACGGCTATACCGCCGATGCGCGGGCGCGAAAGCTGCTCGCCGGCCTGGGCTTCGGCAGCGAGCAGATGGAGCGCCGCGTCGGCGACTTCTCCGGTGGCTGGCGGATGCGCCTGAACCTGGCGCAGGCGCTGATGTGCCCGTCCGACCTGCTGTTGCTCGACGAGCCGACCAACCACCTCGACCTCGACGCGATCCTCTGGCTGGAGGACTGGCTCAAGAGCTATCCGGGCACCCTCGTGCTGATCTCCCACGACCGCGACTTCCTCGATGCGGTGGTGGACCACGTGGTGCACCTCGAGAACCGCAAGCTGACTCTTTATCGGGGCGGCTATTCCGCCTTCGAGCGGACCCGTGCCGAGCGCCTGGCGCAACAGCAGCAGGCCTACGAGAAGCAGCAGGCGCAGCGCGCGCACATGGAGAGCTTCATCGCCCGCTTCAAGGCCAAGGCCACCAAGGCGCGCCAGGCGCAGAGCCGGATCAAGGCGCTGGAGCGCCTCGAGGAACTGGCGCCGGCCCACGTCGATTCGCCGTTCAACTTCAGCTTCCGCGAGTCGGACAAGATTTCCCGGCCGCTGCTGGATCTCGGCGACGGCCGCCTCGGCTATGGCGACAAGCCGGTGCTGGAGAAGGTCAAGCTGCAACTGGTGCCCGGCGCGCGCATCGGTCTGCTCGGCCCCAACGGCGCCGGCAAGTCGACCCTGATCAAGACCCTGGCTGGCGACCTGCCCGAACTGGGTGGACGCCTGCTGCGCGGCGAGAACCTGGCGATCGGCTACTTCGCCCAGCATCAGCTCGACTCGCTCGATCCGCAGGCCAGCCCGCTGCTGCATCTGCAGCGTATCGCCCCCGGCGAGCGCGAGCAGACCCTCAAGGACTTCCTTGGCGGCTTCGACTTCCGCGGCGCGCGGGTAGACGAGCCGGTGCTGAACTTTTCCGGTGGCGAGAAGGCCCGCCTGGCCCTGGCGCTGATCGCCTGGCAGAAGCCCAACCTGCTGCTGCTCGACGAGCCGACCAACCACCTCGACCTGGAGATGCGCCTGGCCCTGACCATGGCCCTGCAGGAATTTTCCGGGGCGGTGCTGGTGGTTTCCCACGATCGCCACCTGCTCAAGAGCACCACCGACGAGTTCCTCCTGGTCGCCGACGGCCGCGTGGTGCCGTTCGACGGCGACCTCGACGACTACGCCCGCTGGCTGGTCGACTATCGCGCGCGCAAGGCGCCGCAGGCCGAAGCGCTGGCAAGCGTGCCGGCCGAACGCACCGACAGGCGCGCCCAGCGCCAGGCCGCCGCCGCGCTGCGCCAGCAACTGGCGCCGCACAAGCGCGAGGCCGACAGGCTGGAGCGCGAACTCGGCGCGCTGCACGAGAAACTCGCCGCCCTCGAGGCGCGGCTGGGCGACAGCGCATTGTATGAAGCGGCGAGAAAGGACGAATTGCGTGACCTGTTGTCTGAGCAGTCAGGCCTGAAGGCTCGAGAAGGCGAGCTGGAGGAACGTTGGCTGGAGGCGCTGGAAACCCTCGAAGCCTTGCAGAAAGAACTGGAGGCCAGTGAGTGATGGAAGACCTGCAAGTGTTGACGCAGACCTGGAGCGGGCCACTGGTGGTGGCGCTGCAGATCCTGCTCATCCTGCTGGTCGCCTGGCTGCTCCAGCGCCTGGTGCGGCGCACCGTCACCCGTATCGGCGAGCGCTATCCGGTGCCGCCGGAACTTCTCCTGCCGCTGCGTGGCGGCCTGCGCTGGCTGATCATGGTCAGTGCGCTGATCATGGTACTGGAGCGCCTGGGCGTGTCCGCCGAAGTGCTGTGGACCGCGCTGACCGGTTTCGCCGCGGTGGCCGCGGTGGCGTTCTTCGCCATCTGGAGCGTGCTCTCCAACCTGTTCTGTGCGCTGCTGATCTTCACCGTCGGGCCGTTCCGCATCGGCGATCGCGTGGAGCTGATCGACAGCGCCGACAAGCCGGGCGTCAGCGGACGCGTGGTTGCCATCAATCTGTTGTATACGACACTGGAAGAAACCCTCGAGGATGGCTCGCCGGGCCCGCTGCTGCAGGTCCCCAACAGCCTGTTCTTCCAGAAAGCCGTGCGTCGCTGGCGTGGGCCAGGTTTTTCAACTTCAACAAGAAACGGGAAATAAACATCTATGGAATGGCTTGCCAATCCTGAAATCTGGGTCGCGTTCCTGACCCTGACCGCCCTGGAAATCGTCCTCGGCATCGACAACATCATCTTCATCTCGATCCTGGTCGGACGCCTGCCGCCGGCCCAGCAACCGAAGGCGCGCTTCTTCGGCCTGGCCCTGGCGATGGGCACGCGGATCCTGCTGCTGCTCTCGATCACCTGGGTGATGCGCCTGACCACCGACCTGTTCCACCTGTTCGGCCAGGGTATCTCCGGACGCGACCTGATCCTGTTCTTCGGCGGCCTGTTCCTGCTGTTCAAGAGCACCATGGAGATCTACCACAGCCTCGAAGGCGCGGACGAGGAGCAGAAGAGCGGCGGCAAGGCCCATGGCTTCATGGGCATCATCATCCAGATCGCGATCATCGACATCATCTTCTCCCTGGACTCGGTGATCACCGCCGTCGGCCTGGTACAGAACGTACCGGTGATGGTCGCGGCGATCGTCATCTCGGTCGGCGTGATGATGTTGGCGGCCGGCACCATCAGCGACTTCATCGAGAAGCACCCGTCGCTGAAGATGCTCGCCCTGTCGTTCCTCATCGTGGTCGGCACGGTGCTGGTGGCGGAGTCCTTCGAGGTGCACGTGCCAAAAGGCTACGTCTACTTCGCCATGGCCTTCTCCCTGGCCGTGGAGGCGCTGAACATCCGCTTGCGCGGCGCCCTCGCGCGCAAGCGCGGCGAGGAGCCGGTGAAGCTGCGCAAGGGCTCGCCGGACTGAATTCGACCGGAGGGTGGGGCTCCTGCCCCACCGGTCGAGTGAGCACCTGCGGAAAAGCCCGGCATCTGCCGGGCTTTTTCCTGTCCGTTCGAACGCGTCCGCAAAGCCGGGACCATGCGCGTTGTCGGAAAGCCTGTGCGCCCGCCCCGCCTTGGTGCACACTGGCTCTTCGTCTCCGCCGTCAGCCGCGTTCGCTTTCCGAGGTGTGCAATGCTCGTCAGTACCTGGTTCGCCTTTTTCCTCGCTTGCTGGGCGATCAGCCTTTCACCCGGCGCCGGGGCCATCGCCTCGATGTCCTGCGGCCTGCAATACGGATTCGCCAGGGGCTACTGGAACGCGCTGGGCCTGCAGATCGGCCTGGCCTTGCAGATCGCCATCGTCGCCGCCGGCGTCGGCGCGCTGCTGGCCACCTCGGCGCTGGCCTTCAGCCTGATCAAGTGGTTCGGCGTGGCCTACCTGGTATACCTGGCGGTGCGCCAGTGGCAGGCGCCGCCGCAGGCCCTGAGCACCGATGGCGAGCGGCCCCTGGGGCGTCCGCTGACCCTGGTGTTGCGCGGCTTCCTGGTCAATGCCAGCAATCCCAAGGCGGTGATCTTCATGCTCGCCGTGCTGCCGCAGTTCATCGATCCGCACCAGCCGTTGCTGCCGCAGTACCTGATCATGGGCGGCACCATGATCGTCGTCGACCTGATCGTCATGGCCGGCTATACCGGCCTGGCCGCGCGGGTCCTGCGCGTGCTGCGTTCACCGCGCCAGCAGAAGCTGGTGAATCGCACCTTCGCCAGCCTGTTCGTCGGCGCCGCGGGTTTGCTGGCGACGGTGCGTCGCGCGCCGCTCTGAGCTGCCTGGCGTGGCCGCGCGGGCGTGATTGTTACAGAGTATTTCTTGCATGGGCGGGAAGGCGAAGGGACAATTTAATCTCTTCCATTCTCACTTCGTCTTCGCCATGCATCCTCCGAAAATCCTGTTGTGGCTGCTGCCGCTGGTCGGCGTGTTCAGCCTTGGAGCCTTTGCCGACACGGCCGTCGATCCCTCCCAAGCCTTGCATCTGTTGAGCTACCTGGCGGCCGACTACCCGCCGACGGTGAGCGACGGCAAGATCGTCGACCCCAGCGAGTACCAGGAACAGGTGGAGTTCGTCGGCAACCTGCAGGCGCTGATCCTGACCCTGCCGATGCGCCCCGAACGCGCCGACCTGGAGAAAGGCGTCGCCAGCCTGCGCCAGGCCATCGAGCAGCGCCTGCCGGGCAAGGACGTGGCCCTCCAGGCGCGCAACCTGGAAGCCCGCGTGGCGGACATCTACCAGGTGGTGCAGACTCCCGCGATCACCCCCGACCCGAGCCGCGCGGCGCCGATCTATGCCCAGCAGTGCGCGATCTGCCATGGCGACGCGGGCAAGGGCGACGGCCCGGCCGGCATCGGCCTGGAGCCGCCGCCGGCGAACCTTACCGAGCGCAGCCGCCTCGACCACCTGAGCCTCTACGACCTGCGCAACGTCATCGGCCTGGGTGTGGCCGGTACCGACATGCCGGCCTTCGCCGATCAGCTCGACGAACGCCAGCGCTGGGACCTGGCCAGCTACGTGGCCGGGCTGAGCGTCGGCAGCGCGCAGCCGGACAAGGCCCATGCCTACCCGCTGGCGACCCTGGCCACGCAGACCCCGGCCGAGATCGCCGAGCACGATGGCGAGGCCGCCGGCGAAAGCTTCCGCGCCCTGCGTGCCCATCCGCCGCTGGAGCAGCGTGGTCCGGGACAGTTGATCGACTACACCGCAGCGACCCTGGACAAGAGCTTCGCGGTGTATCGCGAAGGCGACCGCGACCAGGCCTACGACCTGTCGGTGGCGGCCTATCTGGAAGGCTTCGAGCTGGTGGAAAGTTCGCTGGACAACGTCGACGCCGACCTGCGTCGCTCCACCGAGAAGCAACTCATGGCCTACCGCCAGGCGCTGCGCGACGGCCTGCCGGAGGCCCGGGTCGCGCAGCAGCTGGAGCTGGCCAAGGGCAAGCTGGCGGAGGCCGCCAAGCAACTCGGCGGCGACTCGCTGAGCTTCTCCATCAGTTTCCTTTCCGCCCTGCTGATCCTGTTGCGCGAAGGGGTGGAGGCCATCCTGGTGCTCGCCGCGATCCTCGCCTTCCTGCGCAACACCGGGCAGGAAAGCGCCGTGCGCGGCGTGCACATCGGCTGGGGCCTGGCCTTCGTCGCCGGCTTCGCCACCTGGGCGCTGGCCGCCTATGTGATTAACATCGGCGGCGCCCAGCGCGAGCTGATGGAGGGCTTCACCTCGCTGTTCGCCTGCGTGATGGTGCTCTGGCTCGGCGTCTGGATGCACGACCGCCGGCACGCGGCGGCCTGGCAGGACTATATCCGCAGCAGCCTGGTGGGCGGCGGCGGCCGCTTCGGTTTCGCGGTGCTGGCGTTCTTCTCGGTCTACCGCGAGCTGTTCGAGGTCATCCTGTTCTACGAGACCCTCTGGCTGCAGGCCGGTCCGGCCGGGCACGACGCCGTGATCGCTGGCGCGGCGACCGCCGTGGTGCTGCTGGTCGGCCTGGCCTGGGTGATCCTGCGCGGCTCGGCGAAGCTGCCGCTGGGGTTGTTCTTCACCATCAACGCGGCGTTGCTCTGCGCCCTCTCGGTGGTGTTCGCCGGACATGGCGTGATCGCCTTGCAGGAAGCCGGGGTGATCGGCACGCGGCCCGTGCCGTTCTTCGACTTCGACTGGCTGGGGATCAAGGCCGACGCCTATTCGCTGGCGGCCCAGGGCCTGGCGCTGCTGGCCATCGCCGTACTCTACGGGCGCAGCCGGATCACCGAGCGCCGCCGCGCGGCGGCCAACGCCTCAGGCTGAGGCGGTTCGCGCAACGACGACGGCCGGTGCGATACTGGCCGTCGTCATTTCTACGGAAGTTCGTTCATGCGTATCTGGATCGATGCCGACGCCTGCCCCAAGGCGGCCAAGGAACTGGTCTGCAAGTTCGCCCTCAAGCGCAAGCTGGAAGTCTGGATGGTCGCCGGCCAGCCGCAGGTCAAGCCACCGTTCGCCTGCGTGCGCCTGGTGGTGGTGGAGAGCGGCATGGACGCGGCCGACGATTACCTGGTGGAGCAGGCCGAGCCCGGCGACCTGGTGATCTGCAGCGACGTGCCGCTGGCCGACCGGTTGATCAAGAAGCAGGTCGCCGCCCTCGACCCGCGTGGTCGCGAGTTCGATGCGCGGAACATGGGCGACAAGCTGGCCATGCGCAACCTGATGGCCGACCTGCGCGAACTCGGGCAGATGGGCGGTGGCCAGGCACCCTATGGCGATCGCGACCGCCAGGCCTTCGCCAACGCCCTCGATCGCCTGCTCACCCGCCTGCAGCGGGAAGCCGGCCTACGCGCGAATCAGCCGCACAAGTAGGTTCCGGTACCGACGGCCACCAGCGCACCGTCGTCGGCGTGCAGTTCCGAACGTATCACCGCCACCTTGTTGCCCGCGCGCAGCGGCACCGCGTGGGCGGTGAACCTCTGGCCGCGTCCCGGGCGCAGGTAGTCGATGCGCAGGTCGATGGTGCCCAGCTTCGACAGCCGCGCCATCCGCTCATGGCCGGGCAGTTCGCGGTGTCGCTCGAGGGCTCCGATCAGTGCCATCGCCCCGCCGGTGACGTCGAGGAGGCTGGAGATCACCCCGCCATGGAGAATGCCCTGGACGAAGTTGCCGATCAGTTCGTCCTTCATCGGCAGGTCGAGGACCACCCTTTCGCGCCCGAGGCTCACCACGTGGATGCCGAGCAGGCGGTTGAAGGGAATGCGCTGGAAGAAAGCCGCCACCAGTTGGTGGACGTCGTCAGGCAAGGAGTGGGAAGGCGTTTCGCTCATCGCGGCGTCTCGATCCGGGGGGATGAGACGCACGCTGGCGCAGTGGCGCGGTTTTGCAAAGGGCGGTGGCGCGACCGCCCTCGTGCTTGGCCGATCAGGCCTTGCCCTGATCCACCAGTTCGAGTACCCGGTCGACCAGCTTGTTGATGCCGGAGGCCGCCTCGGCGATCGACTGCGCGAGCATGTAGGCCGGTGTGCTCACCAGCTTGCGCGCGGCGTCCTCGACGATCTCGTCGACCGGCGCGTCGACGTGCTCGGCACCCATCTGCTTCAGCGCCTCGGCGGTGCCGGCATCGTTGCCGATGGTGCATTGCACCCCGGCGCCGTAGATCTTCGCCGCCATTGCCGGGGCGATGCAGATCAGGCCCACCGGCTTGCCGGCGTCGACGAAGCCCCTGGCCAGGGCCAGCACGTCCGGCTGCACCTGGCATTGCGCGCCGGCGATGGCGAAATCGCTGAGATTCTTCGCCGCGCCGAAGCCGCCGGGCACGATCAGCGCGTCGAAGTCCTCGGCGCGGGCTTCGCGCAGGTCCTTGATCTCGCCGCGGGCGATGCGCGCCGACTCGACCAGGACATTGCGGCTTTCCGGCATTTCCTCGCCGGTCAGGTGGTTGATCACGTGATGCTGGGCGATGTTCGGCGCGAAGCACTGCACCTGGGCGCCGCGCTGGCTGAGGCGGAGCAGGGTGATCACGCTCTCGTGGATTTCCGCGCCATCGTAGACGCCACAACCGGAGAGGATGACGGCAACTTTCTTGTGCATGAGGGCTTACTCCTTGGGAACGCAGGAACCGGGCCGGGCGCCCGCCTGGCCGGGGACTGGATCGCGCAAGCATAGCCAGCCACCGGCCCCGGCGGCCAGCCGGAGCGGAGGGTACAGGAGATTGGAGTACGCGCGCGGGGCGGCTGTTCAGTCGCGGTGGCGGGAATTCACTCGGATTTGTCGGTGTCGCTGCTCGCGCCGTTGCCGCGAGGCGTCTTGAAACGTCGCCACAACCAGAGCAGCAGGCCGATGACGACCAGTCCGCCGAGGACCATCAGTTCGTATTTCTTGATGTTGCCGAGCATGCCTTCCAGCACGCTGCCGAAATAATAGGCCGCCGAGCCCAGCGCGGCGGCCCAGACGATGGCGCCGATGCCATTGAGCAGGAGATAGCGTGCCGGCGGATAGCCGGACAGGCCGATGGCCACCGGCATCACCGTGCGCAGGCCATAGACGAAGCGGAAGCTCAGGACCCACAGGTCCGGGTGGCGGCGCACGTGCTCCAGGGCCTTGTCGCCGAGCTTCTGCCAGCGCGGCTTGCGCGCCAGCAGGCGGCGGCCGTGGCGGCGGCCCAGGAAGTACCAGAGCTGGTCACCGGCATAGCTGCCGAGGAACGCGGTGAGAATGACCGTATCCAGCTGCATGTAGCCGCGGAAGGCGAGGAATCCGGCCAGGACGAGAATGGTTTCGCCCTCGAAGAAAGTACCGAGAAAAAGGGCGAAATAGCCGAAGTCCTGCAGGAATTGTTGAAGCATCATCGGGGCAGCGAAGCGAAATGAACGCGCAGCCTAACTCGGTTGGAGGCCTGGGGAAAGCGTGATCATCATGGCCTGGATCATCGATCATGCAATGAATGGCCTTGGTGGCTGGCTTTTTGCGATGATTGGCGGTGCGGCAGGATGCCGCGACCTTGGGTCACTGTCATCGCTTGTTACCAATCCGTCATAATCAGGGACTATAACTGTCACACTGTGCCCGTTATCTGGGCCCTGGAGTACACCGTGAGCTTCACTCCCGCCAACCGCGCCTACCCCTATACCCGTCTGCGCCGCAATCGCCGCGACGATTTTTCCCGCCGCCTGGTCCGCGAGAACGTCCTTACCGTCGACGATCTGATCCTGCCGGTGTTCGTCCTCGATGGCGTCAACCAGCGCGAAAGCATTCCGTCGATGCCGGGCGTCGAGCGCCTGTCCATCGACCAGTTGCTGATCGAGGCGGAGGAGTGGGTGGCCCTGGGCATTCCCGCGCTGGCGCTGTTCCCGGTGACCCCGCTGGAGAAGAAGTCGCTGGACGCCGCCGAGGCGTACAACCCCGAGGGCATCGCCCAGCGCGCCACCCGCGCCCTGCGCGAGCGCTTCCCGGAGCTGGGCATCATCACCGACGTGGCGCTCGATCCGTTCACCACCCATGGCCAGGACGGCATCCTCGATGACGACGGCTACGTGCTCAACGACGTCAGCGTCGACGTGCTGGTGCGCCAGGCGCTGTCCCACGCCGAGGCCGGCGCCCAGGTGGTCGCGCCCTCGGACATGATGGACGGCCGCATCGGCGCCATCCGCGAGGCCCTGGAGTCCGCCGGGCACACCAACGTGCGGATCATGGCCTACTCGGCCAAGTACGCCAGCGCCTACTACGGTCCGTTCCGCGACGCGGTCGGCTCGGCCTCGAACCTCGGCAAGGGCAACAAGTCCACCTACCAGATGGACCCGGCCAACAGCGACGAGGCCCTCCATGAAGTGGCTGCCGACCTGGCCGAAGGTGCCGACATGGTGATGGTCAAGCCGGGCATGCCGTACCTCGACATCGTGCGCCGGGTGAAGGATGAATTCCGCGCGCCGACCTTTGTCTACCAGGTCAGTGGCGAGTACGCGATGCACATGGGCGCCATCCAGAACGGCTGGCTGGCCGAATCGGTGATCCTCGAGTCCCTGACCGCCTTCAAACGTGCCGGCGCTGATGGCATCCTGACCTACTTCGCCAAGCAGGCCGCAGAACAATTAAGACGGGGGCGTTGACCCCCTCGGGAAGATGAATGAATACGCAGCAAGGACTTGAAGAGATCGAACGCCTCGACACCGACGAAAACGTGGTGGCGAGCGTGGAAAGCGCAGTTGAAGTGAAGATGGCCGAAACGATCCCGGTGGAAACGCCACCCGCGGTGGTACCCAGCGTGGATGACAGCAGCCTGTACATTCATCGCGAGCTTTCCCAGTTGCAGTTCAACATCCGCGTGCTGGAACAGGCGCTGGACGAGTCCTATCCGCTGCTGGAGCGGCTGAAGTTCCTCCTCATCTTCTCGAGCAACCTCGACGAGTTCTTCGAGATCCGCATCGCCGGCCTGAAGAAGCAGATCACCTTCGCCCGCGAGCAGGCCGGCGCCGACGGCCTGCTGCCGCACCAGGCCCTGGCGCGGATCAGCGAACTGGTCCACGAGCAGGTGTCGCGGCAGTACCGGATCCTCAACGAGACGCTGCTGCCGGAACTGGCCAAGCACCAGATCCGCTTCATCCGTCGGCGCCACTGGACGCTGAAGATCAAGACCTGGGTGCGGCGCTTCTTCCGCGACGAGATTGCGCCGATCATCACCCCCATCGGCCTCGACCCGACCCACCCGTTCCCGCTGCTGGTGAACAAGAGTCTGAACTTCATCGTCGAGCTGGAGGGAATGGACGCCTTCGGCCGCGACTCCGGCCTGGCGATCATCCCGGCGCCGCGCCTGCTGCCGCGGATCATCAAGCTGCCGGAAGAGGTTGGCGGCGAGGGCGACAACTACGTGTTCCTCTCCTCGATGATCCACGCCCACGCCGACGACCTGTTCCCCGGCATGAAGGTGAAGGGCTGCTACCAGTTCCGCCTGACCCGCAACGCCGACCTCTCGGTGGATACCGAGGATGTCGAGGACCTGGCCCGCGCGCTGCGCGGCGAGCTGTTCTCGCGGCGCTATGGCGACGCGGTGCGCCTGGAGGTGGTGGACACCTGTCCGCAGAACCTGACCAACTACCTGCTCAAGCAGTTCGGCCTGTCCGAGAGCGAGCTGTACAAGGTCAGCGGCCCGGTCAACCTGACCCGCCTGTTCAGCGTCACCGGCCTGGAAAGCCATCCGGAACTGCAGTACCCGCCCTTCACCCCGGCGATCCCGCGTCTGCTGCAGAAGAAGGAAAACCTCTTCAACGTGCTCAGCAAGCTGGACGTGCTGCTGATGCACCCGTTCGAATCCTTCACCCCGGTGATCGACCTGCTGCGCCAGGCCGCCAAGGATCCGAACGTGCTGGCGATCAAGCAGACCCTGTACCGCAGCGGCGCCAACTCGGAGATCGTCGACGCCCTGGTCGAGGCGGCGCGCAACGGCAAGGAGGTCACCGCGGTGATCGAACTGCGCGCGCGCTTCGACGAGGAGTCCAACCTGCAGCTGGCCAGCCGCCTGCAGCAGGCCGGCGCGGTGGTGATCTACGGCGTGGTCGGCTTCAAGACCCACGCCAAGATGATGCTGATCCTCCGTCGCGAGGACGGCGAACTGCGCCGCTACGCGCACCTGGGCACCGGCAACTACCACGCCGGCAACGCCCGCCTGTATACCGACTACAGCCTGCTGACCGCCGACGTGGCGCTCTGCGAGGACCTGCACAAGCTGTTCAACCAGTTGATCGGGATGGGCAAGACGCTGCGCATGAAGAAGCTGCTGCATGCGCCGTTCACCCTGAAGAAGAACCTGCTGGAAATGATCAACCGCGAGGCCGCCCAGGCCGCGCTCGGCCAGCCGGCGCATATCATGGCCAAGGTCAACTCGCTGACCGACCCGAAGGTCATCCGCGCGCTGTACAAGGCCAGTCAGGCCGGGGTCAAGATCGAACTGGTGGTGCGCGGCATGTGCTGCCTGCGGCCGGGCATTCCGGGGGTCTCGCACAACATCCACGTGCGCTCGATCATCGGACGCTTCCTCGAGCACAGCCGCATCTACTACTTCCTCAACGGCGGCGACGAGAAGCTCTATCTCTCCAGCGCCGACTGGATGGAGCGCAACCTCGACATGCGCGTCGAGACCTGCTTCCCGGTAGAGGGCAAGAAGCTGGTGCAGCGGGTCAAGAAGGAACTGGAAACGTACCTGACCGACAATACCCAGGCCTGGGTGCTGCAGGCCGACGGCAGCTACCAGCGGCTCAGCCCCACCGGCAACCAGAACCCCCGCAATACCCAGGCGACCCTGCTGGAGAAACTGGCCGCGCCGGTGCTTACCGCACGTTGAGGGTGTAGCCGACCCGCTTCAGCCATTCGGCTTCCTGGGCGAAGTCGGCCTGGGTCAGCGGGTTGGCTTCCAGCCAACCGTCGGGGAAGGTAACCGAGAGGCTCTTCGGCTCGGCCTTGAGCTGCACCGAAGGCATTTCCTGGGTGCCACGGATGTGGTGGAACAGGATGGCGAAGCGCAGCACGATGCACAGGCGCACCAGCTTGTCGCCTTCCTCGGCGAACTCCGCCAGCTTGTCCGCCGGGATGTTGCGGCGATGCCCGCGCACCAGCAGCGCCAGCATCTGCTGGTCCTGGCGGGAGAAACCGGCGAGGTCGGAGTGCTCGATCAGGTAGGCGCCGTGCTTGTGGTAATGGTAGTGGGCGATGTCCAGGCCGATCTCGTGGACCCGTGCGCCCCAGCTCAACAGGTCGCGGTGCAGGTCGTCGTCCAGCCCCCAGGCGTCGCTGACTTCGCCGAGCACCTTGAGCGCCTTGGCTTCCACCCGCGAGGCCTGTTCCGGATCGACGTGGTAGCGCTCCATCAGCGAGCTGATGGTGCGCTCGCGCACGTCCTCGTGCTGGTGGCGGCCGACCAGGTCGTAGAGCACGCCTTCGCGCAGGGCGCCCTCGGAGTGGACCATCTGTTCCAGCTCCAGGGCGTCGAAGATCGCCTCGAGAATCGCCAGTCCGGCCGGGAAGATGGTCCGGCGGTCAGGCTTGATGCCTTCCAGGTCGAGCTTCTCCACGTCACCGAGTTTGAGCACCTTGCGCTTCAGCCAGGCCAGGCCGTCCGGGCCGATCTCGCCGTTGCCGTGGCCGCCGGCCTTGATCGCCAGCGCCACCGCGCGGATGGTGCCGGAGGCGCCGACCGCCTGCTGCCAGCCGAGGCGGCGCAGGCTGTTCTCGATGCCCATCAGCTCCAGGCGTGCGGCGGTATAGGCCTGGGCATAGCGGGCCGGGGTGATCTTGCCGTCGCGGAAGTAGCGCTGGGTGTAGCTGACGCATCCCATCTGCAGGCTTTCCCGCAGCTCGGATTCGAAACCCTGGCCGATGATGAACTCGGTGCTGCCGCCGCCGATGTCGCTGACCAGTCGGCGGCCGCCGCTGTCGGGCATGCTGTTGGCGACGCCGAGGTAGATCAGGCGGGCCTCCTCGCGTCCGGAGATGACCTCCACGGGATGGCCGAGGACTTCTTCGGCGCGGCGGATGAAGTCGCTGCGGTTGCGCGCCTCGCGCAATGCGTTGGTGGCCACCACGCGTACCGCGCCCTGGGGCATGCCGCTGATGAACTGGGCGAAGCGACGCAGGCAGTCGAGGCCGCGCTGGGTGGCCTCTTCGCTGAGATTGCGCTCCTCGTCGAGGCCGGCTGCGAGTTGGACCTTCTCTCCCAGTCGTTCGAGGATACGGACTTCGCCGTGGATGTTGGCCTTGGCCAGACAGAGGTGGAAGCTGTTGGAACCCAGGTCCAGGGCGGCAATCAGCGGGAATGCCTCGGCAGGTTTTTGCGGCATGCTTTGCAAGTCCATTGGAAAACTGCGCCATCCTGCCACGACAGGGCGAAGGTCGCCAATGCGGCAGCCGATCAATCGGGAATCACCCGACCAACGATAGAGACTCTCAATCGGATGTGCCTTTCGGCGAGGGTCAAGGCGGGATATGATGGTCGGCACTTTTCGCGTTTCAATTCGCGTCCGACTACGGAGAGATTCCATGAGCGAACATATCGTCAACGTTACTGATGCCAGCTTCGAGCAGGACGTGCTGAAGGCCGACGGTCCTGTGCTGGTGGACTACTGGGCCGAATGGTGCGGTCCGTGCAAGATGATCGCGCCGGTGCTGGACGAGGTCGCCAGGGACTACCAGGGCAAGCTGAAGGTCTGCAAGCTGAACATCGACGAGAACCAGGACACCCCGCCGAAGTACGGCGTGCGCGGCATCCCCACCCTGATGCTGTTCAAGGGCGGCAATGTCGAGGCGACCAAGGTCGGCGCGCTGTCCAAGTCGCAGCTGGCGGCTTTCCTCGACGCCAATATCTGAGTCGGGCCCGCGCCCCTCTGGAAAGCCCCGCGTTCCGCGGGGCTTTTTTTTGCATTCCTGTAGACGCCACGCCGACACGGTGTTAAATTCGGGCTCGCGACGTTTTTTCCGTCGCCTTCTGCATGCCGTCCCGGACGCACTTCCTACTCGAACTTTCTAGCGCTCCTGTCGCCCCTTGCGACACGGCTTTCCCAAGCTCGACGCTTTCTCCAATTCCTCTTTCTGCGTACCTATCTCTTTCCTATGAATCTGACCGAACTCAAGCAAAAGCCGATTGCCGAACTGCTGGAAATGTCCGATGCCATGGGCCTGGAAAACATGGCCCGTTCGCGCAAGCAGGACATCATCTTCGCCCTGCTGAAGAAGCACGCGAAAAGTGGTGAAGAGATCTCCGGCGATGGCGTGCTGGAGATTCTTCAGGACGGCTTCGGCTTCCTGCGCTCCGCCGACTCTTCCTACCTGGCCGGTCCCGACGACATCTACGTGTCGCCGAGCCAGATCCGGCGCTTCAACCTGCGCACGGGCGACACCATCATCGGCAAGATTCGCCCGCCGAAAGAGGGCGAGCGCTATTTCGCCCTGCTCAAGGTCGATTCGATCAACTTCGATCGCCCGGAGAACGCGAAGAACAAGATCCTCTTCGAGAACCTCACGCCGCTGTTCCCCAACGAGCGGATGAAGATGGAGGCCGGCAACGGCTCCACCGAAGACCTGACCGGCCGCGTCATCGACCTCTGCGCGCCGATCGGCAAGGGCCAGCGTGGCCTGATCGTGGCACCGCCGAAGGCGGGCAAGACCATCATGCTGCAGAACATCGCCAGCAACATCACCCGCAACAATCCCGAATGCCACCTGATCGTCCTGCTGATCGACGAGCGCCCTGAGGAAGTGACCGAAATGCAGCGCACCGTGCGCGGCGAAGTGGTCGCCTCGACCTTTGACGAGCCGCCGACCCGGCACGTGCAGGTCGCCGAGATGGTCATCGAGAAGGCCAAGCGCCTGGTCGAGCACAAGAAGGACGTGGTCATCCTGCTCGACTCCATCACCCGCCTGGCGCGGGCCTACAACACCGTGATCCCGAGTTCCGGCAAGGTCCTCACCGGCGGTGTCGACGCCCATGCCCTGGAGAAGCCGAAGCGCTTCTTCGGCGCCGCGCGGAACATCGAGGAAGGCGGTTCTCTTACTATTCTCGCCACGGCGCTGGTGGAAACCGGCTCGAAGATGGACGAGGTGATCTACGAGGAATTCAAGGGCACCGGTAACATGGAGCTTCCGCTGGATCGCAAGATCGCCGAAAAGCGTGTGTTCCCGGCCATCAACATCAACCGCTCCGGTACCCGTCGCGAAGAACTGCTGACCAGCGAGGACGAACTGCAGCGGATGTGGATCCTGCGCAAGATCCTGCACCCGATGGACGAGATTTCCGCCATCGAGTTCCTCATCGACAAGCTCAAGCAGACCAAGACCAACGATGAGTTCTTCGATTCGATGAAACGGAAGTAGTCTTCGAGAGAACTGGACGAAGGTGCTCCGGTCGACCGGAGCGCCTTTTTTCATGCCTGGAGGAAAGTCAATGTCGGGCCTTGCCTATCGACGGGATATCGATGGATTGCGAGCGCTGGCCATCCTGCCGGTGGTTCTCTACCACTTCGGCCTGGGTGGCATCTCCGGCGGTTACGTCGGCGTCGACGTGTTCCTGGTGATATCCGGCTACCTGATCACCTCGATCATCTCGCGCGAGCAGCAGGCCGGGCGGTTCAGCTTCGTCGATTTCTGGGCACGGCGGGCGCGGCGCATCCTCCCCGCGCTGTTCGTGATGATGGCGGCGAGCCTGGTGGTCGGCTGGTTCCTCATGGCGCCACGGGACTACGAGGAACTGGGGCGCTCGGTGCGCTACCAGACGATGTTCGTCTCGAACATCCTGTTCTGGAAACAGGACGGCTATTTCGATGCAGCCTCCGAATTCAAGCCGCTGCTGCACACCTGGTCGCTGTCGGTGGAGGAGCAGTTCTATATCCTCTTCCCGCTGCTGCTGGCGGCGATCTCCGGGCGCCTGCTGCGCTGGCGCCTGGCGATCCTCCTCGGTGTGCTGTCGCTGTCGCTGGCGGCCAGTATCTGGGCCCTGGGCCAGCGCCCGAGCAGCGCCTTCTTCCTGCTGCCGATGCGCGCCTGGGAGCTGCTGGTGGGCGCCGCGCTGGCGTTGCTGCCGGCTAGCCAACGGCGTTTCTCGCCGTGGAGCCTGCAACTGGCGGCGTCCCTCGGGGTGGCGGCGATCCTCCTGCCGGTGTTCCTCTACGACAGCCATACTCCGTTCCCCGGCCTCGCGGCGTTGCCGCCTGTGCTCGGTACCGCCCTGCTGATCTGGGCCAACGGCGCCGGCGAGACCTGGACCCGGCGCCTGCTGGGGCTGCCGCCACTGGTCTGGTTCGGCCTGATCTCCTATTCGCTGTACCTCTGGCACTGGCCGGTCTATGTCTTTGCCCAGTATCACGCCCTGGATGCCCTGGGCCAGCCGATGCGGCTGGGCTTGCTGCTGGCGAGCATCGGGCTGGCGGCGCTGTCGCTGCGTTATGTCGAGGCGCCGTTCCGCGAGCGCAGGCTGTTCGCCGGACGCCGGCAGATGCTCGGCGCGGCGCTGTGCGGCCTGCTGCTGCTGGGCGCCGCCGGCCAACTGGTACGGCACCATGACGGGGTGCCGTCGCGTCTCTCGGAGCAGGCCCTGCGCTATGCCAAGGCGTCCAAATGGCGGGATGGGCAGACCGACTGCATGTTCGACAAGCAGGCACTCGGCCAGGACACGATTTGCCGCTTCCCGGCCCGGATGTCCGCCGAGCGACCGTTGCTGATCAGTTGGGGCGACAGTCATTCCGCGGCCTTGAGTCCGCTGTTGCATGAGGTGGCGGCCGGTCGCCGGTTGCCGATATGGCAGGCTTCGCTGGCCGGCTGCCCGCCGCTGCTGGGCATGCGGGAAAAGGACAATTGCCTGCGCTTCAACCAGCAGATGCTCGACTTCGTCGAGAAACAGCGGCCGGTCGGGGTGATCCTCGCCGGACGCTGGGACATGTACATCTATGGTGACTCGCAGGACGGTGCGCGCCATATGCTGCGCGAGCCGGACGACGCGCCGGACAGCTCGATCGCCGAGGCGCTGCTGCGCCAGCGCCTGAGCGGGATGATCGACAGGCTGAACGCCGCCGGGACGCATGTCTGGCTGGTCAAGGATGTCCCGCTGCTGCCGTTCAAGGCGCCGGCGCGGCTGGTGCGGCTGAGCCTGAGCGGGGAGGACGTCGGGCAGGCGCGCTTCCCGTTCGTCGAGCATGCCGCTCGCGTCGCCTACATCGACGCGCTGTTCGACGCGCTGGCCGAGAGCAACCCCAAGGTCAGCGTGCTCGATCCCGCGAGCGTGCTCTGCGACGGCCAGGACTGTTTCGCCGAACGTGGTGGCTGGTCGCTGTACATGGACAACAATCATCTCTCCGGCCATGGCGCCCGCGCGCTCGCACCGTTGTTCGAGCCGGTGTTCCAGGACCTGGACGCGTCGCGCGTCGCCAGCCAGCACTGACCGAATGCCGCGTTTGCCTGCTGCCGGATGGGCCGGGAGCAGGTAGGATGTGGGGTCTTGCAGTGAATGGTTAGGCCAATGACATTCAAGGATCTCCGCGATTTCATCGCCCAGCTGGAGCAGCGCGGTGCGCTGAAGCGCATCCAGGTGCCGATTTCCCCCGTGCTCGAGATGACCGAGGTGTGCGACCGCACGTTGCGCGCCAAGGGCCCGGCATTGCTGTTCGAGAAACCGACAGGCTTCGACATGCCGGTGCTCGGCAACCTGTTCGGCACGCCGGAACGGGTGGCGCTGGGCATGGGCGCCGAGGATGTCGGCGCGCTGCGCGAGATCGGCACGCTGCTGGCGCAGCTCAAGGAACCCGAGCCGCCAAAGGGGTTCAAGGATGCCTGGGCCAAGCTGCCGATGTACCGCAAGGTCCTGTCCATGGCGCCGAAGGTGCTGAAGGACGCGCCCTGCCAGGAAGTGGTCGAGGAGGGCGACGACGTCGACCTCGGCCGGCTGCCGGTGCAGACCTGCTGGCCGGGCGATGTCGGGCCGCTGATCACCTGGGGCCTGACCGTCACCCGCGGGCCGAACAAGGAGCGGCAGAACCTGGGCATCTACCGCCAGCAGGTGATCGGTCGCAACAAGGTGATCATGCGCTGGCTCAGCCATCGCGGCGGAGCGCTGGACTATCGCGAGTGGTGCCAGAAGCATCCGGGCCAGCCGTATCCGGTCGCCGTGGCGCTGGGTGCCGATCCGGCGACCATCCTCGGCGCGGTGACGCCGGTGCCCGACACCCTTTCCGAATACGCCTTCGCCGGCCTGTTGCGCGGGCACCGTACCGAACTGGTCAAGTGCCGCGGCAGCGACCTGCAGGTGCCGGCCAGCGCCGAGATCGTCCTCGAAGGGGTGATCCACCCCGGCGAGATGGCCGACGAGGGTCCCTATGGCGACCATACCGGCTACTACAACGAGGTCGACCGCTTCCCGGTGTTCACCGTCGAGCGCATCACCCGCCGGCAGAAACCGATCTACCACAGTACCTACACCGGGCGTCCGCCGGATGAGCCGGCGATCCTCGGGGTGGCGCTGAACGAAGTGTTCGTGCCGATCCTGCAGAAGCAGTTCCCGGAAATCGTCGATTTCTACCTGCCGCCCGAAGGCTGTTCCTACCGGATGGCCGTGGTGACCATGAAGAAGCAGTATCCGGGCCACGCCAAGCGGGTGATGCTCGGCGTCTGGTCGTTCCTGCGGCAGTTCATGTACACCAAGTTCGTCATCGTCACCGACGACGACATCGACGCGCGCGACTGGAACGACGTGATCTGGGCCATTACCACGCGGATGGACCCCAAGCGTGACACGGTGATGATCGACAACACGCCTATCGACTACCTCGATTTCGCCTCGCCGGTCTCCGGCCTCGGTTCGAAGATGGGACTCGACGCCACCCACAAGTGGCCGGGCGAGACCAGCCGCGAGTGGGGTCGCGCCATCGTCAAGGACGAAGCGGTGACCCGGCGTATCGATGAACTCTGGTCGAGCCTCGGGATCGACTGATGCGTATCGTCCTGCAACCCTCCGGCGCCTGCCTCGAGCTGCTGCCGGGGGAACGGATCCTCGATGGTGCCCGGCGCCTCGGCTACGACTGCCCGCAGAGTTGCCGCAATGGCAATTGCCATATCTGCGCGGCGCTGCTGGTCGAGGGGCGGGTTCGTCAGGACGGCGAGGTACGCGATCACGGCGAACTCTTCACCTGCCTTGCCGAGCCGCTGGAAGATTGCGTGCTGCATTGGGACGGGGTGCTGGCGCCGGGCGAGCTGCCTTTGCGCAAGCTGACCTGCCAGGTGAGCTTCTGCGAAGAGGCCGGTGGCGATGTCTACCGGGTCGGCCTGCGTGCGCCGGCCGGCAAGCCGCCGCGCTACCACGCCGGGCAGTACCTGCTGCTGGAACGTGCCGGCGGCGATAGCGCGGCGTTTTCCCTGGCCTCCGCGCCGCATGCCGGGCGTGACCTGGAATTGCACGTCCTGGCCAAGGAGGACAGCGCCGTCGCGCTGATCGCCCAGTTGCAACGCGAACGCCTGGCGCGGGTCCAGCTGCCATTCGGCGATGCGCACCTGGCGGAACTGCCCGATGGACCGCTGGTGCTGATCGCCGCCGGCACCGGCATGTCGCAGATGCACAGCCTGATCGAGCATTGCCGCGCCGCCGGCTTCGCCCATCCGGTGCATCTCTACTGGGGCGTGCGGCGGCCCGAGGACTTCTATCGCCTGCCGCACTGGAAGGAATGGGAAGGGTTGCCGAACCTGTTCCTGCACCGGGTGGTCAGCGACCTCTGCGGTTGGGAGGGGCGTTGCGGCTTGCTGCACGAGGCGGTGCGCGAGGACTTCGCCGACCTGTCGAGCCTGCACGTCTACGCCAGCGGCTCGCCGGCGATGGTCTACGCGACCCTGGACGCCCTGGTCGAGGCAGGCATGGATGCGCACCAGATGCGCGCCGACGTGTTCGCCTACGCACCGCGCGACTGAATGCGGCTCCGGCCGGCGCCGGAGCCGCCGCGTCATCAGCCGGCCTGTTGCGGCAAGGCCTGGACCGCCGGTTTGCGCAGGGTAAGGCAGAGGAACAGGATAGCCAGCAGGCAGGCACCGATCAGCAGCTTGAAACCGCCGTCCCAGCCGAAGTGGTCCACCGTGTAGCCGACCAGGGCGTTGGCCGCCACCGAGCCGCCGAGATAGCCGAACAGTCCGGTGAAGCCGGCCGCGGTGCCCGCCGCCTTCTTCGGCGCCAGTTCCAGGGCCTGCAGGCCGATCAGCATCACCGGACCGTAGATCAGGAAACCGATCATGATCAGCGCGGCCATGTCGATGGCCGGGTTGCCGGCCGGGTTCAGCCAGTAGATCAGGGTGCCAATGGTCACCAGGATCATGAACACCACGCCGGTGGCGCCGCGATTGCCCTTGAACAGCTTGTCCGACAGCCAGCCGCAGAGCAGGGTGCCGGGAATCCCCGCCCATTCGTAGAAGAAGTATGCCCAGGACGACTTGTCGACGTTGAAGTGCTTGGCTTCCTTCAGGTAGGTCGGGGCCCAGTCGAGCACGCCGTAGCGCAGCAGGTAGACGAAAACGTTGGCCAGGGCGATGTACCAGAGCAGCTTGTTGCGCAGCACGTAGGTAACGAAGATCTCCTTGGTCGACAGCTCGCGCTCGTGGTGTTCGTCGTAGCCTTCGGGGTAGTCGTCCTTGTGCTTCTCGATTGGCGGCAGGCCACAGGATTGCGGGGTGTCGCGCATGGCGAAATAGGCGAACACGGCTACGCCCACGGCGACGATCGCCGGCACGTAGAAGGCCGAGCGCCAGTCGCCGAACAGCGCCAGGCCGAGCAGGAACAGCGGGCCGATCAGTCCGCCGCCAACGTTGTGGGCGACGTTCCACACCGAGACCACGCCGCCGCGCTCCTTCTGCGACCACCAGTGGACCATGGTCCGTCCGCTCGGCGGCCAGCCCATGCCCTGTGCCCAGCCGTTGATGAAGAGCAGGACGAACATGATCGCGACGCTGGAGGTAGCCCAGTGCGCGAATCCGAAAATGAACATCACCGCCGCCGACACCAGCAGCCCGAACGGCAGGAAGACCCGCGGGTTGGAGCGGTCCGAGACCAGCCCCATGATGAATTTCGACAGGCCGTAGGCGATGGCGATGGCCGACATCGCGACGCCCAGCTGGCCACGGCTGTAGCCATCCTCGATGAGGTAGGGCATGGCCAGGGAGAAGTTCTTGCGCAGCAGGTAGTAACCCGCGTAGCCGATGAAGATGCCGGCGAAGATCTGCCAGCGCAGACGCCGGTAGGTGCTGTCCACCTCGGCATCGGGCAGGGGCGCCTGGTGTGGCGCGGGACGAAAGATTCCGAACATCGCGAGCTCCGCTTGTTGTTGTGTCGCGCCTTTTTACGCGGTTGCGAACACTACATTTTTCGTAAATGAAAAAATAGCGGAAATGTTACAGGTTGAGTACATCGGTCGGAAACAAGAAAGCCCCGGTCGGAAACCGGGGCTTTCAGAGGGGAAGAGCGTCTGTCAGTGTAGGTTGTCGGCGTCGTTCCGCCCCCTGCGCTGCGTGACCTGTTCCCGTCGGCGGGCCAGGCAGGCGTTCCTAGCGACTTTTCCTGATATCGCGTGGAAATTCAGCGAACTTCCACGACCACCTTGCCGACCGCCTTGCGCTGACCGAGGGCGTCGATGGCGTCGCCCGCGCGTTCCAGCGGGAATCGCTGCGAGACCAGTGGCTTGAGCCTGCCTTCGGCGTGCCAGGCGAACAACTGACGGAAATTGTCGGCATTGTCCTGCGGCTGGCGTTGGGCGAACGAGCCCCAGAACACACCGACCAGCGAGGCGCCCTTGAGCAGGGGCAGGTTGGCCGGCAGCGAAGGGATGCTGCCGCTGGCGAAGCCGACCACCAGCATCCGGCCGTTCCAGGCGATGCTGCGGAAGGCCTCCTCGAACAGCTCGCCGCCCACCGGATCGTAGATCACATCGACGCCCTGGCCGCCGGTCAAAGCCTTGAGCTGCTCGCGCAGGCTGCCTTCGCTGTAGTTGACCAGTTCGTCGGCGCCAGCGGCCTTGGCCACGGCGAGCTTGTCCGGGGTACTGGCGGCGGCGATCACCCGGGCGCCCATGGCCTTGCCGATCTCCACGGCCGCCAGGCCGACTCCGCCGGAGGCGCCGAGCACCAGCAGGGTCTCGCCGGGTTGCAGGTTGGCACGCTGTTTCAGGGCGTGCATCGAGGTGCCGTAGGTCATGCCGAAGGCGGCGGCACTGGCGAAGTCCATGCCCTCGGGAATCGGCATGACGTTATAGGCGGGCACCTTGACCTGCTCGGCGAAGCTGCCCCAGCCGGTCAGTGCCATGACCCGGTCGCCGGGCTGCACATGAGTGACCTTCTCGCCGACCGCGGCAACCACCCCGGCGGCCTCGCCGCCCGGGGAGAACGGGAAGGGCGGCTTGAACTGGTACTTGCCTTCGATGATCAGGGTGTCGGGGAAGTTGACCCCGGCGGCATGCACGTCGAGGAGGATTTCGTTCTTCGCCGGGCTCGGGCTGGCGATCTCTTCCAGGACCAGGCTGCTGGCCGGGCCGAAGGCTTTGCAGAGGACGGCTTTCATCGGGGACGCTCCAGTTTGCGGTCCGGCCAGTGTAGGAGGGGGACGCCCATGGTCAATCAGCATCGCCGCAACTGATGGTCGCCCATAAATCCCGGACTTGGGCCTGGCCGAGAGTCTGGCTATGCTTGCGGCATTCGTCGAGGAGATGCGCCCGTGAGAACCCCCATTGCCCTGTCGCTGGCCCTGTGCCTGAGCCTGTTCCTGCCGTTCGCCACGGCCGAGGAGGCCGCGCCGGAAGGCGAGGGCGCGAACAAGCCGGTCTACGTCGACCTGACCCCGGCGCTGGTCGGCAACTACGGCAGCGGACCGCGCCTGCAATACTACAAGGCCGATATCGCCCTGCAGGTGGCCGACAAGGACGCGGCGACCAAGGTCGAGCACCATGAGCCGCTGATCCGCAACCAGCTGATCATGCTGTTCGCCCAGCAGACCGACCAGACCCTGGGTACGGTCGAGGCCAAGGAAAACCTGCGCCAGGAGGCGCTGAAGCAGGTCCGGCAGACTCTCGAGCAGGAAGAGGGCAAGCCACTGGTGACCGACCTGCTGTTCAACAACCTCATCGTCCAGCCCTGAGGTCAACTATCCGTTCTGTCCCGCGCTCCCGTAGGCGAAGCCCCGGGGGTTCTGCTTTCCTGTGAGGTCCGGTCGGGCGCGTCTGACGTGCATCAACACTCGCGCGCTCCGCTAAAGGGACAATCGAGCCAGTGAAGTTCGCGGCCGCCGCGCTTTCCAGCATGGAGCGCAGCCGCCGTGGCTGGCTGGACGTGCGAGGAGAAGGGATGAAACAGGAAAGCAAGCGGTGGCTGAGCCGCGTCCTGGTCGCGGCGGCGCTGGTCGGCGTGGGCCTGCTGGTCTGGCAGGTGTCGCGGCCGACCGGGCTGGGCGACGGATTCGCCAGCGGCAACGGACGCATCGAGGCCACCGAGGTGGACGTGGCGGCCAAGCTTCCCGGGCGGGTCGCCGAGATCGAGGTCGACGAGGGCGACTTCGTCACGGCCGGGGACATCGTGGCGCGGATGGACACCCAGGTGCTCGAGGCGCAGCTGGCCCAGGCCCAGGCCCAGGTGCGCCAGGCGGAGAACGCCAAGGTCACCGCGACCTCGCTGGTAGCCCAGCGCGAGAGCGAGAAGGGTACCGCCCAGGCGGTGGTGGCGCAGCGCCAGGCCGAACTGACCGCGGCGCAGAAGCGCTTCACCCGCACCGAGGCGCTGGTCAGGCGCAACGCCCTGCCGCAGCAACAGCTCGATGATGACCGGGCGACCCTGCAGAGCGCCCAGGCGGCGCTCTCGGCGGCTCGCTCGCAGGTGATCTCGGCGCAGGCGGCGATCGAGGCCGGGCGTTCCCAGGTGATCGAGGCGCAATCGGCCATCGAGGCGGCCAGGGCCAGTGTCGCCCGGTTGCAGGCGGATATCGACGACAGCCTGCTCAAGGCGCCGCGCAACGGCCGCGTGCAATATCGCGTGGCGCAGCCCGGGGAAGTGCTGCCGGCCGGTGGCAAGCTGCTCAACATGGTCGACCTGGCCGACGTCTACATGACTTTCTTCCTGCCATCCATGCAGGCTGGCAGGGTCGAGCTGGGCCAGGAAGTGCGCCTGGTGATCGACGCGGTGCCGGACTACGTGATCCCGGCCAAGGTGTCCTACGTCGCCAGCGTCGCCCAGTTCACCCCGAAAACGGTGGAAACCGCCAGCGAGCGGGAAAAGCTGATGTTCCGGGTTAAGGCGCGGCTCGATCCGGCGCTGCTGGAAAAGTACATCACCTACGTCAAGACCGGCGTGCCCGGCATGGCCTACCTGCGCCTGGACCCTGAGGCCGAATGGCCGGCCAACCTGCAGATCAAGGTTCCGCAATGACCATCGGCGGCGGCAGCGTGGCGAGCCTGGGGGGCGTCTCGCTGCGCTACGGCGAGACGCGCGCGGTGGATGACGTCAGCCTGGAGATCCCGGCCAACCGCATGGTCGGCCTGATCGGTCCGGACGGTGTCGGCAAGTCCAGCCTGCTTGCGCTGCTGGCCGGCGCGCGGAAGATGCAGGACGGCGAGATCCGCGTGCTCGACGGCGACATGCGCGACCGCCGCCATCGCCGGGCGGTCTGTCCGCGCATCGCCTACATGCCTCAGGGACTGGGCAAGAACCTCTATCCGACCCTGTCGGTGTTCGAGAACGTCGACTTCTTCGGTCGCCTGTTCGGCCACGACAAGGCCGAGCGTGAGCGGCGCATCGCCGACCTGTTGCAGAGCACCGGCTTGGCGCCGTTCGCCGAGCGCCCGGCGGGCAAGCTGTCCGGCGGCATGAAGCAGAAGCTCGGGCTGTGCTGCGCGCTGATCCACGATCCCGACCTGCTGATCCTCGACGAGCCGACCACCGGGGTCGATCCGTTGTCGCGCAACCAGTTCTGGGAGCTGATCGGCCGTATCCGCGCCGGCCGCGAGGGCATGAGCGTGCTGGTCGCCACCGCCTACATGGAAGAGGCCGAGCGCTTCGACTGGCTGGTGGCGATGGACGAGGGCAGGGTCCTGGCCACCGGTACGCCGCAGGAGTTGCGCGAGCGCACCGGGACGCAGAACCTCGAGTCGGCGTTCATCGCCCTGCTGCCGGAAAGCAAGCGCGCCGGCCACCACCAGCTGGTGATCCCGCCGCGGCCGCAAAACGAGGGCGCGCCGCGGATCGCCATCGAGGCCGAGGGCCTGACCTGTCGCTTCGGCGACTTCGTCGCGGTCGATCACGTCAGCTTCCGCATCGAGCGCGGGGAGATCTTCGGCTTCCTCGGTTCCAACGGCTGCGGCAAGTCCACCACCATGAAGATGCTCACCGGCCTGCTGCCGGCCAGCGAGGGCAGTTGCGCGCTGTTCGGCCAGCCGGTGGACGCCGGCGACATGGCTACCCGGCGGCGGGTCGGCTACATGTCCCAGGCCTTTTCCCTCTACGCCGAGTTGAGCGTGCGGCAGAACCTGGTGCTGCACGCCCGGCTGTTCCACCTGCCGGCCGAGGGCATCCCGGCGCGGGTCGACGAGATGTTGCGGCGCTTCGGCCTGGGGAAGGTCGCCGACGAACTACCCGACGACCTGCCGCTGGGGATTCGCCAGCGCCTCTCGCTGGCGGTGGCGGTGATCCACAAGCCGGAGATCCTGATCCTCGACGAACCCACTTCGGGGGTCGACCCGGTGGCCCGCGACGGCTTCTGGGAGCTGATGGTCGAGCTGTCGCGCCGCGACGGGGTGACCATCTTCATTTCCACTCACTTCATGAACGAGGCTCAGCGCTGCGATCGCATCTCGCTGATGCATGCCGGCAAGGTGCTGGCCAGCGATACCCCGGACGAGCTGGTGCGCCAGCGCGGCCTGCCGACCCTGGAGGCGACCTTCATCGCCTATCTGGAAGAAGCTGCCGGCGCCGCCGTGCCAGCGCAACCGGTCAAGGCGCCGGCTGTCGCGCAGCAGCCCGGCGATGGCCAGGGGCGCCAGGCGCAACGTGAACGCTTCAGCCCCCTGCGGCTGTTCAGCTACGCGCGCCGCGAAGCCATGGAACTGCGCCGCGATCCGATCCGCCTGACCCTGGCCCTGCTCGGCACCGCGCTGCTGATGTTCATCATCGGCTACGGCATCAACATGGACGTCGAGGACCTTTCCTGGGCGGTCCTCGACCGCGACCAGACCACCACCAGCCAGGCCTACGCGCTGAACATCGCCGGCTCGCGCTATTTCGTCGAACACGCTCCGATCCGCGACCCGGCCGACCTCGACCGGCGCCTGCGCAGCGGCGAGCTGAGCCTGGCGGTGGAGATCCCGCCGAACTTCGGCCGCGATCTCAAGCGTGGCTCCGATCCGGCCATCGGCGCGTGGATCGACGGAGCGATGCCGACCCGCGCCAGCACCGTGCTCGGCTACGTGCAGGGCCTGCACGCCAGCTACCTGGCGGACCTCTCGCGACAGGCCGGCGGGGCCGAGACCAGCGCGGCGGCCAGCACCGAGGTGCGCTACCGCTACAACCCCGACGTGGAAAGCCTGAAGGCGATGGTGCCGGCGGTGATCCCGCTGCTGCTGATCATGATCCCGGCCATGCTCACCGCCCTCGGCGTGGTGCGCGAAAAGGAACTGGGTTCGATCACCAACCTCTACGTCACCCCGGTGACGCGCCTGGAATTCCTGGTCGGCAAGCAACTGCCCTACATCGCCATGGGCATGATCAACTTCCTGCTGATGCTGGTCCTGGCCATCCTGGTATTCCGCGTGCCGCTCAAGGGCAGCTTCCTGGCGTTGACCATCGGTGCCTTCCTCTATGTGGTCACCAGCACCGGCCTTGGCCTGTTCCTCTCGACCTTCATGCGCAGCCAGATCGCCGCGGTGTTCGGCGTGGCCATCGCGACAATGATCCCGGCGATCCAGTTCTCCGGGCTGATCCACCCGGTATCCTCGCTGGAAGGCGCGGCGGCCTGGATCGGCAAGCTCTATCCGACCTCGCATTTCCTGGTGGTCAGCCGCGGCGCCTTCTCCAAGTCGCTGGGCCTGCCCGACCTCTGGACCTACTACCTGCCGCTGGCCGCGTCCATCGTGGTGCTGACCCTGCTCAGCGTGGCCTGCCTGAAAAAGCAGGAGGACTGAGGAGTGCGCAGCCTGGCCAACATCTTCAACCTGGGCATCAAGGAATTCCGCAGCCTCGGTCGCGACTATGCGATGCTGGCGCTGATCGTCTGGGCCTTCAGCCTGGGCGTCTACAGTTCCGCCACCGGCATTCCGGAGACTCTTCACCACGCGCCGATAGCGGTGGTCGACGAGGACCGCTCGCAACTCTCGTCACGCATCGTCAATGCCTTCCAGCCACCGTACTTCCGCCCGCCGGAAATGATCGACCATGCCGGGATGGACCGCGGCATGGACGTCGGGCTCTATACCTTCACCCTGGATATCCCGCCGGATTTCCAGCGTGACGTGCTGGCCGGGCGCAAGCCGTCGATCCAGGTCAACGTCGATGCCACCCAGACCGGTCAGGCGTTTTCCGGCGCGGGCTACATCCAGAACATCGTCGCCACCGAGGTACGCGAGTTCGTCAGCCGCTACCGGGCGGAGCCGAGCATGCCGGCGCAGATCGAGGTGCGCATGGCGTTCAACCCGAACCTGACCCAGGCCTGGTTCGGCGGGGTGATGGAAGTGATCAACCAGATCACCATGCTGTCGATCATCCTCACCGGCGCCGCGCTGATCCGCGAGCGCGAGCACGGCACCATCGAGCACCTGCTGGTGATGCCGCTGTCGGCCTTCGAGATCATGATGGCCAAGGTCTGGTCGATGGGACTGGTGGTGCTGGTGGCGGCCGGGCTGTCCCTGCAGTGGGTGGTGCGCGGCTGGCTGGACGTGCCGATCAGCGGCTCGGTGGGGCTGTTCCTGCTCGGCGCCGGGCTGCACCTGTTCGCCACCACCTCGATGGGCATCTTCCTTGGCACGGTGGCGCGCTCGATGCCGCAGCTCGGCTTGCTGACCATCCTCGTGCTGCTGCCGCTGAACATCCTCTCGGGTGGCACCACGCCGCGAGAGAGCATGCCGGAACTGGTGCAGCACATCATGCTGGCGGCGCCGACCACGCACTTCGTCAGCCTGGCCCAGGCGATCCTGTTCCGCGGCGCCGGCTTCGACATCGTCTGGCCGCAGTTCGCCGGCATCGTGGCGATCGGCTCGGCATTCTTCTTCGGCGCGCTCTGGCGGTTCCGCCGGACCATCTCGCAGATGGCCTGAGCGATGGGCTCAGCGCTTGCCCAGCGGGAGGATCGCCTGCCACTCCTCGGCGCTCACCGGCATCACCGACAGGCGGCTGCCTTTCTGCACCAGGGCCAGGTTGGCGAGGGCCTCCTGGGCTTTCAGCCGGGCCAGCGGCACGACTTCGGCGAAGGCCTCGACGAAGCTGACGTCACGGGCGCTCCAGGGATTCTTCTCGGCGCTGGCCTTGGGGTCGTGGTAGGGACTGGCGGGATCCAGGGCGGTGGGGTCGGGATAGGCCTCGCCTTCGATGCGCGCGATGCCGGCGATGCCTGGCTGCGGGCAACTGGAGTGATAGAAGAAGAACAGGTCGCCAGGGTTCATGCTGCGCATGAAATTGCGTGCCTGATAGTTGCGCACGCCATCCCAGCGGGCGGTTCCGAGACGTTTCAGGTCGAGGATCGAGAGTTCGTCCGGCTCGGATTTCATCAGCCAGTAGGCAGGCATGAACTTTGCTCCTTTTTCGTAGATGTACGTAGGAAACGTCTGCGCGTGACCACCGGTCGCCGGTGCAATTGCGTATGACTCCAGCTTATCGGAAAATGCCGTTTTTCAGCGGGGCAGGTGCTCAGGCGATAAGATAATCGCAAGGACCGGCCTCGAAAATTGCCTGGAAGGGGGAGGCAATCGATGAAGCGCAAGCCAGACTTGCTGTGGGTTTTGGTCATCATCTTCGGACTTGGGGTCGTCACCACCGGTTATACCCAGAGCCTCTGGGAGCGACAGGCCAGTACGCCCGCCCAGGTGACGCAACAGCCGTAAGACTCGCCGGGTATCGCATGGAACGCGGTACCCAGGGTTCTCCCTCCTTCCTAGCGTTTCCCCGCCACGTACCAGCCCGCATCGGTCACCGTTCCCGCCAGGGGAATGTCCCAACTGGCCAGTGCCAGTCGATCCACTTTCTGGCATTCGTGCGCCAGGCCGATAAGCGTCGGTTTGTGACCTTTTTTGCGCCTCGCCAGGTAGGCCAGGCTGCGGTCGTAGAAGCCGCCGCCCATGCCCAGGCGCCCGCCCTGTTCGTCGAACCCCACCAGCGGCAGCAGTACCAGGTCCAGCGCCCAGGCCTTGCGCTGGCGGCCGGCGTCGGCCAGCGGTTCGCTGATGCGGAAGCGGTTGCGGGTCCAGCGTTCGCCGCTGCCGACCCGCTGGAACACCATGCGCGTCCGCGGCCAGGGCGCGAGGACCGGCAGGTAGGTGGCCTTGCCGCGCTTCTGCGCCGCACGCAGCAGCGGGCGCGGATCGATCTCGCCATCGTTGGGCAGGTACAGGGCGATATGGCGGGCACGGCGGAAAAGGGGATGCTGCGCCAGTTGCCGGTAGAGGGCGCGGGCGGCGAGGCGTTGCTGCAGGGGGGAGAGCGCGCGGCGCGCCTGGCGGAGCTTGCGGCGCAGGGCCGGGCGGCTGAGGTCTTGCGATTCGATCATGTGGAAAGGTAGCTCCCCGGTCGTGCCGCTGTCGGGTTAGCCCTTGAACCCGAAAGTTCAAGGTGGCGGTTGCAGTAGACCTTAAGGCTTTCCGTCGTGCGGACATGCACACCGGCCCAACTGGCAACCTCCGTTGTTGCAGTTATCGGCTCAGGGACATCACCGACTGGCCAACACACCAGGGAGCGGAGGCCAGTATACCCGAATTGGCCGGGTCCGGGTCAGGCTTCACTGGCATCCGACGGATTCGCCAGGGCGCGGTCGACGCGATCGAGCAGCTCGCGCACGCGCTCGCGGGTCGAGCTGCTTTCCTGGTCCAGGCGCTCCTTGCGGTGCAGCAGGTCGTGGGTGATGTTGAGGGCGGCCATCACGGCGACCCGGTCGGCGCCGATGACCTTGCCGCTGGAGCGGATCTCGCGCATCTTGCCGTCCAGGTAGCGGGCGGCGCTTTCCAGGTTGGCGCGCTCGTCGTCGGGGCAATTGATGCAGTATTCCTTGTCGAGAATCTGCACGGTGAGGGTATTCGACTGGCTCATGTGTCCTGCTCCAAGGCTTTCAGACGCAAAATCATCGCTTCGACCTTGTGTCTCGCCATTTCGTTCTTTTCGATCAGATGAGCGCGCTCTTCGCGCCAGGACTTTTCGTTCGCCCGCAGCAGCCGGTTCTCCGCCTTGAGCTGTTCCAGCTTCTGGAGCAGCTGGTCGAACTTGGCCGTCAACAGTTGCAGATCGGCGTCTTCCATGGGCTCTCGCTTGGGAATGGGGTGATTGGACAACTATATAGGATCGCCCCCGGTCGGGGCCAATGCCCCGGGCGGAGCGGCGCGCCGGCAACCGGTCGCATGGTCTTGCCGGGCCGGGCGGTGCTAGGATAACCATCTTCATTTCACGTGTAGCGCCCCAATGGCGCCCAGCCGTCAGGGTCCCCAGATGTCCACTCAGAATTCCGCCTACAGCGCCTTTTCCTCCCTCCTCGCCGAGGCGGCCCTGCCGGTCTCGCCGGCCGAACTGCATGGCCACCTACTCGGCCGGGTCTGCGCCGGCGCCGGCTTCGACGAGGCCGCCTGGCAACACGCCGCCGCCGAGCTGCTCGGCGGCGCGCCGGGCGAGCGACTCGAGGCCGCGCTGTCCGGCCTGCTCGGCATGGTGCGGCAGGACTTTTCCGCCGGCGAGGTCGCCGTGGTCCTGCTCCTGCCCGACGACGAGACTCCGCTCGCCCAGCGTACCGAGGCGCTTGGCCAGTGGTGCCAGGGTTTTCTCGCCGGTTTCGGCCTGACTGCCCGCGAGGGCAGCCTGACCGGCGAGGCCGAGGAAGTGCTGCAGGACATGGCCGCCATCGCCCAGGTCCAGGGCCAGCTGGAAGACAGCGAGGACGGCGAGACGGACTATATGGAAGTCATGGAATACCTGCGGGTCGCTCCGCTGCTGCTGTTCGCCGAATGCGGCAAGCCGCTGGAGCCCGCTCCCAAGCCTTCACTGCACTGAGGTTTCTGCATGATCCGTATCCCCAGGTCGGAGTACGCCCGTCGGCGCAAGGCGCTGATGGCGCAGATGGAACCCAACAGCATCGCCATCCTGCCGGCGGCGCCGATGTATATCCGCAACCGCGACGTCGAGCACGTCTACCGCCAGGACAGCGATTTCCAGTACCTCACCGGCTTCCCCGAGCCGGAGGCGGTGATGGCGCTGATTCCCGGCCGCGCCCACGGCGAGTACGTGCTGTTCTGCCGCGAGCGGGATCCGGAGCGTGAGCTCTGGGACGGCCTGCGCGCCGGCCAGGACGGCGCGATCAGCCAGTACGGCGCGGACGACGCCTTCCCCATCGGCGACATCGACGACATCCTGCCCGGCCTGATCGAAGGTCGCGACCGGGTCTACTATGCCCTTGGCGCCAACCCCGACTTCGATCGCCGGCTGATGGACTGGATCAACGTGATCCGCTCCAAGGCCCGCCAGGGCGCGCAGCCGCCGAACGAGTTCGTCGCGCTCGACCATCTGCTGCACGACCAGCGCCTGTACAAGAGCGCCAATGAAGTGAAGGTCATGCGCTATGCCGCCGAGGTCTCGGCCCAGGCGCACATCCGGGCGATGGAAGCCTGCCGGCCGGGGCTGTTCGAGTACCACCTGGAAGCCGAGCTGGAATACGAGTTCCGCAAGGGCGGGGCGAAGATGCCGGCCTACGGCTCGATCGTCGCCGCCGGGCGCAACGCCTGCATCCTGCACTACCGCGAGAACGACGCGGCGATCAAGGACGGCGACCTGATCCTGATCGACGCCGGTTGCGAGATCGACTGCTACGCCAGCGACATCACCCGCACCTTCCCCGCCAATGGCCGCTTCAGTCCCGAGCAGAAGGCGATCTACGAACTGGTGCTGGAAGCCAACATGGCGGCGTTCGACTTCATCGCCCCCGGCCGCCACTGGAACGAGGCCCACGAGGCCACCGTGCGGGTCATCACCGCCGGTCTGGTGCGCCTGGGCCTGCTGCAGGGCGACGTCGACGAGCTGATCGCCCGCGAGGCCTACAAGGCCTTCTACATGCACCGCGCCGGCCACTGGCTGGGGATGGACGTGCACGACGTCGGCGAGTACCGCGTCGGCGGCGAATGGCGGGTGCTCGAACCGGGCATGGCGATGACCGTCGAGCCGGGCATCTACATCGCCCCGGACAACACCTCGGTGGCGAAGAAATGGCGCGGTATCGGCGTACGCATCGAGGACGACGTGGTGGTCACCCGCAATGGCTGCGAAGTGCTGACCAACGGCGTACCCAAGACCGTCGCCGGGATCGAGGCGCTGATGGCCGCGGCGAAGAGCGAGGCGGCCTGAGGTGACCATGAGCAAGGCCAACCTGGCGATCATCGGCGGCGGCCTGGTCGGCGCGTCGCTGGCCCTGGCCCTGCAGGCCGGCGCCCGCGAGCGTGGCTGGTCGATCGTGCTGATCGAACCCTTCGCGCCCGGCAATGCCTACCAGCCCAGCTACGACGCCCGTTCCTCGGCGCTGTCCTATGGCAGCCGGCAGATCTACGAGCGCCTCGGCCTGTGGCCGGCGATCGCCGAGCGCGCCGAGCCGATCCTGCATATCCATGTTTCCGACCGCGGCCGCTTCGGCGCCACCCGCCTGACCGCCATCGAGGAAGGCGTGCCGGCGCTGGGCTACGTGGTGGAGAACGCCTGGCTCGGCCAGTGCCTGTGGAAGGCGCTCGACCCCGAGGTGGTGCGCTGGCACTGCCCGGCCGAAGTGAAGACCCTGGAAGCCCGGGAGGGCGGTTACCGGCTTACCCTCGACGACGAGACGCAACTCGATTGCGAGCTGGCGATCCTCGCCGATGGCGGCCGTTCCGGGCTGCGCGAACAACTCGGCATCGCCGTGGAGCAGACGCCGTACCGGCAGACCGCGCTGATCGCCAACGTATCGCCCTCCGAGGCGCACCTCGGGCAGGCCTTCGAGCGTTTCACCCCGAGCGGGCCGATGGCCCTGCTGCCGTTGCCGGAGAATCGTTGCGCGCTGATCTGGACCCGCCCCGGCAAGGACGCCGAGCGCCTGCGCGGCCTCGACGACGCGGCCTTCCTCGGCGAGCTGCAGGCGGCCTTCGGCTACCGCCTCGGCGCTTTCCGCCAGGTCGGCGCACGACACTGCTACCCCTTGCACCTGGTCGAGGCCCGCGAGCAGGTGCGCCCGCACCTGGTGGTGCTGGGCAACGCCGCGCACAGCCTGCACCCGATCGCCGGCCAGGGTTTCAACCTGTCGCTGCGCGACACCCTGGCGCTGGTCGATGCCCTGCTTCACGACGACGCGGCGCTGGGCGACTTCGCCGTGCTGCAGCGCTACCTCGACGGGCAGCGCCTGGACCAGCAGCTCACCGTCGGCTTCTCCGACCGGGTGACCCGGCTGTTCTCCAACGACCGCGCGCTGCTCGGCGCCGGGCGCAACCTCGGCCTGCTCGGGCTCGACCTGCTGCCGCCGGCCAAGCGCTGGTTCGCCCGCCAGGCCATGGGTCTCGGCGCGCGGCCGCTGTAGCGCCATGCCCGTCTGGACGTCGGCGCGCAAGGCCCGCCTGCTGCGCCTCGCCATGAACCTCTACCCGCCCTTCCTGGGGGCGGGCATTCGCGTGCGCCATATCGCCAGCGACTTCCGCGAGGTGCGGGTGCGCATGGGCCTGAACCGGCTCAATCGCAACTACGTGGGCACCCAGTTCGGCGGCAGCCTCTACTCGATGACCGATCCGTTCTTCATGCTGATGCTGATGGAGAACCTCGGCGCCGACTACATCGTCTGGGACAAGGCCGCCAACATCGAATTCGTCAGCCCGGGCAAGGGACCGGTGCATGCGCACTTCAGCATCGACCAGGCGCTGCTCGACGAGGTCCGCGAACGGACCGCGGGCGGCGAGAAGTACCTGCCCCGCTTGCACGCCGAGGTGCGCGACGATGCCGGCACCCTGGTGGCGCGGGTGCAGAAAACCCTGTACGTGCGGCTCAAGCCGCGCGTGCGGAACGCGGCCTGAGGAGGCCTCCAGTGGAGAACGAGGATATGCACGCGGATCTGGTCATCGTCGGCGCCGGCATGGTCGGCAGCGCCCTGGCCCTGGCGCTGGAGGGCAGCGGCCTGGAGGTGCTGCTGGTGGATGGCGGCTCGCTCGACGTGGCGCCGTTCGAGCCGGAAGCGCCCTACGAGCCGAGGGTCAGCGCGTTGTCCGAAGCCAGCCGGCGGATCCTCCAGCGCCTGCACGCCTGGGACGGCGTCGTCGCGCGCCGCGCCGAACCCTATCGCGAGATGCAGGTGTGGGACGGCTCCGGCACCGGCCAGATCGGCTTCAGCGCCGCCAGCGTGCATGCCGAGGTGCTCGGCCATATCGTCGAGAACCGGGTGGTCCAGGACGCCCTGCTGGAACGCCTGCACGATTCCACTACCGGCCTGCTGGCCAACGCGCGCCTGGAACAGATGCGCCATTCCGGCGACGACTGGCTGCTGACCCTGGCCGACGGTCGCCAGCTGCGCGCGCCGCTGGTGGTCGCTGCCGACGGCGCCAACTCGGCGGTGCGCCGCCTGGCCGGCTGCGCCACCCGCGAATGGGACTACCTGCACCACGCCATCGTCACCAGCGTGCGCTGCGAGAAGGCGCACCGAGCCACCGCCTGGCAGCGCTTCACCGACGACGGTCCGCTGGCCTTCCTGCCGCTGCCGGACCGCGGCGACGAACACTGGTGTTCGATCGTCTGGTCGACCACCCCGGAGCAGGCAGAACGCCTGATGGCGCTGGACGAGGATGGCTTCCGCGCCGCCCTCGGCGACGCCTTCGAACAGCGCCTGGGTGCCATCCTGCAGGCCGACCGGCGCCTGTGCATCCCGTTGCGCCAGCGTCACGCCAAGCGCTATGTGGAGCCAGGGCTGGCGCTGGTCGGCGACGCCGCGCACACCATTCACCCGCTGGCCGGGCAGGGCGTCAACCTGGGGTTTCTCGACGCGGCGGTGCTGTCCGAGGTCCTGCTGCACGCGCTGGAGCGCGGCGAGCGCCTCGCCGACGAGCGCGTGTTGAGCCGCTTCGAGCGACGGCGGATGCCACACAACCTGGGCATGATGACGGCGATGGAGGGCTTCGAGCGGCTGTTCCAGGCCGACCAACTGCCGCTGCGCTGGCTGCGCAACGCCGGCCTGCGCCTGGTCGACGGCCATCACGAGGCCAAGGCGCTGTTCGTTCGCCAGGCGCTTGGCCTGAGCGGCGATCTGCCGGCGTTGGCGCGGGTCTGACGGCGCACGGCAGAGGCTCCGCTTCTCAGAACAGCGCCGCGCAGTCGCGCATGACCTGCGCCTTGTTGCGCAGGTAGAGACCGAACAGGTTGCGCGCGGCGTCTTCGTCCACCTCGATCTCCATTGCCTCGACGAAGGCGTTCACCGCCGCGGTGGCGTGGGCGAAGTGATCGCTCTCGGTGCCGCCGGTATGCACCGTGACCCAGGCCACGGTGGCGCGGGCGCGTTCGGCGGGCACGCCCATGTCGCGGCTGAACCATTCCTTGTACAGCGGATGGATGTACTCCACCTCGCCGTGGGTATAGACCTCGTGTACCAGAGTGGTCAGCAGGCCCTGCATCAGGTCGCGCTCGCGCAGGCGCTGGCGGTCGGTCCAGTCCTTGAAAGCCTGCGCCGAGGGCAGGCAGTTCTCGCGCAGCAGCCACTGGTCGTCGCCGCACAGGGTGGTGGCCATGGTATAGAAGAGATCGGCGTGTACCGTGTTGCCGAGCGCGCCGAGGTCTTCGTCGGTGATCCGCTGCAGGCTGCCGCAGGCGCGGTAGAGCTGGTCGGCCGCCGTCGAGCCCTGTTCCGAACGGGCCAGCAGGGTGAGGCGGTTGGCCAGCCCGGACACGCTGGCCGCCGAGTTGTTGGTCTTCGACCAGCTGGCGAAGAACTTGCGCAGCGGGCCGACCGCCTGGCGCCGGGCGGTGACCCGGGCGAAGGCGTCCTCGATGTCCAGCAGCGCTCCCTCCTCGTCCCAGAAGGCCTTGAACAGCGCGTGGCGCAGGGTGCCGGCGGGCATGTCGTTGAGCACCGGCTCGATGACGCCGAGCAGCCGGCTGTGGGGTGTGATGACGTGGTTCATGGCTAACCTCCTGTCGGTTCTTGTTGTTCTTGCGATGGCTTGCTTTCTTTACTTGCGTGGCCCGCAGGGGCCGGCGGTTGGTGGCGGCGACGGCCCAGCCGCGGCGGGTGGCTAGCAGCGCCAGGAGGACCACCGCGTAGACCGAGTCGTTCTGCGCGGTGCCGAGGCCGTACGGCGGACCGCTGAGATGGATGCCGATATGGATGAACATGGCGACCTGGGAAAAGAGGACACAGAACCCCACCGCGTACGATGACAGCAGCGGAATCCGGAACAGGTCACGGGATACTAGAGGGCGTTGCCCGTCCATGGACGCCTCCCTGCCAGAATTGGCAGGCAGCGCCACGCGGATGGCGAAGGCGACGAGCAGGGTCAGCACGGCGAGTATCCTGAACGCCATGCGTGGCGAAATACCCCGACACATTTAGCCGCACGGATTCGCAAGCGAGATTTCTTATCATTCGTGCCTGTTTCCGCTGACGAGGCTGTCTTCATGCAGGCAAGCAAAGCTCTACTCGCCGCCCTGGCCCTGGGCATCACCGGCCTGGCCCAGGCCGCCGACGAGGTGGTGGTGTACTCCTCGCGCATCGACGAGCTGATCAAGCCGGTGTTCGATGCCTACACCAGCAAGACCGGCGTGAAGGTCAGGTTCATCACCGACAAGGAAGCGCCGCTGATGGCGCGGATCAAGGCCGAAGGCGCGAACACCCCGGCCGACCTGCTGCTCACCGTGGACGCCGGCAACCTCTGGCAGGCCGAGCAGATGGGCCTGCTGCAGCCGTTCAAGTCAGCCACCATCGAAGGCAACATTCCTCCGCAGTACCGCTCCAGCACCGACAGCTGGACCGGCCTGTCGCTGCGCGCGCGGACCATCGTCTACTCCACCGAGCGGGTCAAGCCGGAAGAACTGAGCACCTACGAGGCCCTCGCCGACAAGCAATGGGAAGGCCGCCTGTGCCTGCGCACGGCGAAGAAGGTCTACAACCAGTCGCTGACCGGGACCCTGATCGAGACCCACGGCGCGCAGAAGACCGAGGAAATCCTCCAGGGCTGGGTGAACAACCTGGCCACCGACGTGTTCGCCGACGACAACGCGGTGATCCAGGCGGTGGACGCCGGCCAGTGCGACGTCGGCATCGTCAACACCTACTACTACGGGCGCCTGCACAAGCAGAACCCGAACCTGCGGGTCAAGCTGTTCTGGCCGAACCAGGCCGACCGCGGTGTCCACGTCAACCTGTCGGGCATCGGCCTGACCCGCCACGCACCGCATCCCGAGGCGGCCAAGGCGCTGGTGGAATGGATGACCGGGCCCGACGCCCAGGCGCTGTTCGCCGGGATCAACCAGGAATTCCCGGCCAACCCGCAGGTCGCGCCGTCAGCCGAAGTCGCCAGTTGGGGCAGCTTCAAGGCCGACAGCATCCCGGTGGAAGTCGCCGGCAAGCGCCAGGCCGAGGCGATTCGCATGATGGACCGCGCCGGCTGGAACTGACCGCCGGCTATACTCGGCGCCCCGGCTCGTCCGAGCGGGGCGTCGTTCGTTCCGCACCGAGGATTTCGTGGCCCATCCCGCTCCCCGCCGCTGGTACCCCATCACCTTCACCGTTGCCGCGCTGGTGCTGCTTCCGCTCAGCGTGCTGCTGCTGAGCTGGCTGGAGATCGACCGGGAAATCTGGAGCCACCTGTGGGATACCCAGTTGCCGCGCCTGCTCGGCAACACCCTGACCCTGGTGCTCGGCGTCGGCGTCGGCGTGACCCTGCTCGGCGTCAGCCTGGCATGGCTCACCAGTCTCTGCGAGTTCCCCGGGCGACGCTGGCTGGACTGGGCGCTGATGCTGCCCTTCGCGATCCCGGCCTATGTGCTGGCGTTCGTCTTCGTCGGCCTGCTGGACTTCGCCGGGCCGGTGCAGAGCCTACTGCGCGAATGGTTCGGCAGCGGCCTGCGGCTGCCGCGGGTGCGTTCCACCGGCGGGGTGATCCTGGTCCTGGTGCTGGTGTTCTATCCCTACGTCTACCTGCTCGCGCGCAGCGCCTTCATCGCCCAGGGCAAGGGCCTGATGGAAGCGGCGCGGGTGCTCGGCCTGTCGCCGTGGCAGGCGTTCCTGCGGGTCGCCCTGCCGATGGCGCGCCCGGCCATCGGCGCTGGCCTGGCGCTGGCGGTGATGGAGACCCTGGCCGACTTCGGCGCGGTCTCGGTATTCAACTTCGACACCTTCACCACCGCCATCTACAAGACCTGGTACGGCTTCTACAGCCTTTCCAGCGCCGCCCAGCTGGCCAGCCTGCTGTTGCTCGGGGTATGCCTGGTGCTGCTCGGCGAACGCCGCACGCGGGGCAAGGCCAGGGCCGCCAGCGAGCGGCCACGCGGCGCGCCGTTGTACCGCCTGCGCGGTGCCAGGGCGCTGGCGGCGAGCGCCTGGTGCGGGCTGGTATTCCTCTGCGCCTTCGTCATTCCAGTGGCGCAACTGGCGGTCTGGTTCTGGCGCCAGGGCCGCTTCGATCTCGACGAGCGCTACTGGGACCTGATCGGCCACACCCTGGCGCTGGGCGCCGGCGCCGCCCTGGCCACGGTCGCCGTGGCCCTGCTGCTGGCCTTCGCCGTGCGCCTGGCGCCGACCCGCGGCATCCGCGGCGCGGTAGGGCTGGGCAATCTCGGTTACGCGCTGCCGGGCTCGGTCCTGGCGGTTTCGATCATGCTGGCCTTCAGCTGGCTGGACAATCACTGGGTAATCCCGCTTTCCACCGTCTTCGGCGGCGCCGGCAAGCCACTGCTGCTGGGCAGTCTGTTCGCCCTGCTGCTGGCCTATCTGATCCGTTTCATGGCGGTGGCCTACGGGCCGCTGGAAAGCGGCCTGGCGCGGATCCGCCCGTCGTTGCCGGAAGCCTCGCGCAGCCTCGGCGTGGGCGGTCCGCTGCTGTTCCTGCGGGTCTACCTGCCGTTGCTGCTGCCGGCCTCGTTGAGCGCCGCGCTGCTGGTCTTCGTCGATGTGCTCAAGGAGATGCCGGCGACCCTGCTGATGCGTCCCTTCGGCTGGGATACCCTGGCCGTGCGGATCTTCGAGATGACCAGCGAGGGCGAATGGGCGCGCGCCTCGCTGCCGGCCCTGACCCTGGTGCTGGTCGGCCTGCTACCGGTGGTCGGGTTGATTCGCCGCTCCGCCCACCACTCCGATCGCCGAGCCCAGTAACCATGCAGGTCGTAGGGTCTATGGAAGGATCCTGGCTTGCGCCACTGGTGTCCTGCCTCGGGGCTTGCGGCTACAATGCGCGCGATTTCGTGCCGGCGGTTCCCGCCGACGGCACCCGCTACGCCCGGAAGGAGAATACCCATGGGATTGCGCACCCCGCTTTACGAGCTGCACGTCGCGCTCGGCGCCAAGATGGTCGACTTCGGCGGTTGGGACATGCCGCTGCACTACGGTTCCCAGGTCGAGGAGCATCATCAGGTCCGACGTGACTGCGGCGTCTTCGACGTGTCCCACATGACCGTGGTGGACGTTGCCGGCGAGCAGGCCAGGGCCTATCTGCAGCACCTGCTGGCGAACGACGTGGCGCGCCTCGGCGAGACCGGCAAGGCGCTCTACAGCGCGATGCTCAACGAAGAGGGCGGGGTGGTCGACGACCTGATCGTCTACCTGACCGATAACGGCTACCGGGTGGTGGTCAACGCCTCGACACGCGACAAGGACATCGCCTGGATGCAGGCGCAGGCCGCCGGCTTCAGGGTCGACCTGAAGGAGCGCGGCGACCTGGCGATGCTCGCCATCCAGGGCCCCAACGCGCGCATGCACACGTCCGAACTGGTATCCCCGGCGCGCGCCGCGCTGATCCGTGATCTCAAGCCGTTCCAGGGTCGCGCCGAGGGAGACTGGTTCCTCGCCCGCACCGGCTACACCGGCGAGGATGGCCTGGAAATCATGCTGCCGGCCGCCGAGGCACCGGGCTTCCTCAACGAGCTGGTTGGCGCCGGGATCTCCCCGGCGGGCCTCGGCGCGCGCGACACGCTGCGCCTGGAGGCCGGACTCAACCTCTACGGCCAGGACATGGACGAAAGCGTTTCTCCGCTTGCCGCCAACATGGCCTGGACCGTAGCCTGGGAGCCGGCTGCGCGGGGCTTCGTCGGCCGCCGCGCGCTGGAAGCGCAGAAGGCCGCCGGCGACCAGCCGAAGCTGGTCGGCCTGATACTGGAGGAGCGTGGCGTGCTGCGCGCCCACCAGGTGGTGCGGGTGGCTGGCGTGGGTGAGGGGGAGATCACCAGCGGCAGCTTTTCGCCTACCCTGAACAAGTCCATCGCGCTGGCCCGCGTGCCGGCCGCCACCGGCGACCGCGCCGAGGTGGAAATCCGCGGCAAGTGGTATCCGGTACGGGTGGTCCAGCCCAGTTTCGTGCGTCACGGCAAGCCCCTGATCTAACCTGGCAATGGCGACCGCCGTCGCCTCCGACTTCGAGGAAAACAAGATGAGCAATATTCCCGCCGAACTGCGTTACGCCCAGAGCCACGAATGGGCCCGCCTGGAAGCCGACGGCAGCGTTACAGTGGGCATTTCCGACCATGCCCAGGAAGCCCTTGGCGATGTGGTCTTCATCGAGCTGCCGGAGCTGGGCAAGACCCTCGCCGCCGGCCAGGAAGCCGGCGTGGTCGAGTCGGTGAAGGCCGCCTCCGACATCTACTCGCCGATCGGCGGCGAAGTCATCGCTATCAACGAAGCCCTGGCCGACACCCCGGAAGACGTCAACAACGACCCGTACGCGTCCTGGTTCTTCAAGCTCAAGCCGAGCAATCCGGCCGAGCTGGACAAGCTGCTCGACGCCGCCGCCTACCAGGCCGCCGTCGACGCGGAAGGCTGAGCCGCCGCGTAGCCGCGACAAAACCCGCTATCCTTGGACAAGGCCTCGATGATTCGAGGCTTTGTTCTTTTCGAAACGGTGAAAACAGATTTTCGCCGTCGCTGTTTCCTCATTCGATATCCGTTCGGCGACGATCGCTGGCAGGGCGATGCCGCCCCCAACGAGAGCGAAGCCATGTCGCAGACGCCGTCCCTCGCCCAGCTCCAGCCCGCCGATGCCTTCCTGCGCCGCCATCTCGGCCCCGATCCGGCGGAGCAGCAGGCCATGCTGGATTTCCTCGGGGTTTCCACTCGCGCCGAGCTGATCGTGCAGACGGTGCCGCCGGCGATCCGCCTCAACCGCCCGCTGGAACTGCCCGCCGCGCTCGACGAACAGGCCGCCCTGGCGCGCCTGCGCAGCTATGCCGAACTCAACCAGCGCTGGACCAGCCTGATCGGCATGGGCTACCACGGCACCGTGACGCCGCCGGTGATCCTGCGCAATGTGCTGGAGAATCCCGGCTGGTACACCGCCTATACGCCCTACCAGCCGGAAATCGCCCAGGGCCGCCTGGAGGCGCTGCTGAACTTCCAGCAGTTGACCATCGACCTCACCGGCCTCGACCTGGCCAGCGCCTCGCTGCTCGACGAAGCCACCGCCGCCGCCGAGGCCATGGCCCTGGCCAGGCGGGTGGCGAAGGCCAGGAGCAACCGTTTCTTCGTCGACGCGCATTGCCATCCGCAGACTGTCTCGGTACTGCGCACCCGCGCCGAGGCGTTCGGCTTCGAGCTGGTCATCGACGAGCCGGACAACCTGGCCACCCATGCCGTGTTCGGCGCCCTGTTGCAGTACCCGGACAGCCGCGGCGAGATCCGCGACCTGCGCCCGCTGATCGACCTGCTGCACGGCCAGCAGGCGCTGGCCTGCGTCGCCAGCGACCTGCTCGCCCTGCTGCTGCTGACCCCGCCGGGCGAGCTCGGCGCCGACGTGGTGCTCGGCAGCGCCCAGCGCTTCGGCGTGCCGATGGGCTACGGCGGGCCCCACGCGGCATTCTTCGCCACCCGTGACGCGTACAAGCGGGCGATGCCGGGGCGGATCATCGGTGTCTCCCGCGACGCGCGCGGCAACCCGGCACTGCGCATGGCCCTGCAGACCCGCGAGCAGCACATCCGCCGGGAAAAGGCCAACTCGAACATCTGCACCGCCCAGGTGCTGCTGGCCAACATCGCCTCGCTCTACGCCGTCTACCATGGGCCGCAGGAGTTGAAACGCATCGCCCAGCGCGTCCAGCGCCTGGCCGCGCTGCTGGCGGCGGGACTGGAGAGCAAGGGGTTGCGGCGGCTCAACCGGTATTTCTTCGACACCCTGACCTACGAGGTCGGCGAGCGGCAGCCGGCGATCCTCGAACGGGCGCGGGCGGCGCGGGTCAACCTGCGCGTGGTCGACGACCGGCGGCTGGCGCTGAGCCTCGACGAAACCTGTGACGCGGCGACCCTGGCGAGCCTGTTCGAGATCTTCCTCGGCGCCGGACACGGACTGGAGGTGGAGCGCCTGGATGCCGGCGTGGTGGCCGACGGCATACCCGCCGTGCTGCAACGCACTTCGGCCTACCTGCAGCATCCGGTGTTCAATGCCCATCACAGCGAGACCGAGATGCTCCGCTATCTGCGCCAGCTGGAAGGCAAGGACCTGGCGCTGAACCAGGCGATGATCCCGCTCGGCTCCTGCACCATGAAGCTCAACGCCAGCAGCGAGATGATCCCCATCACCTGGCTGGAATTCGCCGAACTGCATCCGTTCGTGCCGCGCGAGCAGGCCGAGGGCTATCGCCGGATGATCGACGAACTGGAAGCCTGGCTGCGGGCGATCACCGGCTTCGACGCGATCTGCATGCAGCCGAACTCGGGAGCCCAGGGCGAATATGCCGGGCTCCTGGCGATCCGCCGCTACCACCAGAGCCGTGGCGACAGCCAGCGCGACATCTGCCTGATCCCCGCCTCGGCGCATGGCACCAACCCGGCCTCGGCGATCATGGCCGGCATGCGGGTGGAGATCGTCGAGTGCGACGTGCGTGGCAACGTCGATCTCGACGACCTGCGCCTCAAGGCGGCCGAGGCGGGCGAGCGGCTGTCCTGCCTGATGATCACCTACCCCTCGACCCATGGCGTCTACGAGGAAGGCATCGGCGAGATCTGCGAAGTGGTCCACCGCCACGGCGGCCAGGTCTACATGGACGGCGCCAACCTCAATGCCCAGGTCGGCCTGGCGCGGCCGGCGGATATCGGCGCCGACGTCTCGCACATGAACCTGCACAAGACCTTCTGCATTCCCCACGGCGGCGGTGGGCCGGGCATGGGGCCGATCGGGGTGAAGCGGCACCTGGCGCCGTTCGTCGCCAATCACCCGGTGATCCGCGTCGAAGGGCCGGATCCGCTGAACGATGCGGTCAGCGCGGCGCCCTGGGGCAGCGCCAGCATCCTGCCGATCAGCTGGATGTACATCGCCATGATGGGCCCGCAGCTGGCCGACGCCAGCGAGGTGGCGATCCTCTCCGCCAACTACCTGGCGAACCGCCTGGACGGCGCCTTCCCCGTGCTCTATCGCGGGCGCAACGAGCGCGTCGCCCACGAATGCATCCTCGACCTGCGGCCACTCAAGGCGCAGACCGGGATCACCGAGGAGGATGTGGCCAAGCGCCTGATGGACTACGGCTTCCACGCCCCGACCATGTCCTTCCCGGTGCCGGGCACGCTGATGGTGGAGCCGACCGAGAGCGAGTCGAAGGCGGAGCTGGATCGTTTCGTCGAGGCGATGCTGAGCATCAGGGCCGAGATCGGCAAGGTGGAGAGCGGCGACTGGCCAGCGGAGGACAACCCGCTGAAGCGGGCGCCGCATACCCTGGCCGACGTCACCGGGGTCTGGCAGCGGCCCTACGAGATCGCCGAGGCGGTGACCCCGAGCGCGCATACGCGGGCGTTCAAGTACTGGCCGGCGGTGAACCGGGTGGACAATGTCTACGGCGATCGCAACCTGTTCTGCGCCTGCGCGCCGCTGGAGGACTACCGCGAGTGACCTCGCCTCCGGGCGGAGGCGAGGCGGGGCGCTTACTGCTGGATGGCGGACTGCTCGCCGCCGGCGAGGATCGCGCTGGCCAGTTCCATGTCGCTGGCCTGCAGCTCCGGGTTGTCGCTGCGCAGCTTCTGCAGCGCGGCTTCCAGGTATGGACCGCGGATCGCGCCGTCGCTGGCGAGGTAGCTGCCGGCATCGTCCTGCGCGGCGACGATCAGCTTGTGATCGTGGCGGAAGGTCAGGTAGGTAGAGGCCGTGGTGGCGCCCGAGGAAATGATGTTGCGCCAGAAGGTATCGGCCGAGGCCGAGCCCAGCGGCAGGGCGGCGATGGCCAGGGTGGCGGCGGCGAGTTTGAGCGAACGCATGGGGGAACTCCTGATAGGGGGCTGCGTGCTACATCAGATCGTGTTTCCCGGCCCCGAGTTCCGCCGCGGGTGTCCGTTCGGTCTGTTTTTCCTTGCCGCGCAGCCCCCGTCAGCCGGGAGCTGCAGCGTTTCCGGGGACGGCCGGTTCGACGCGCAGCAGGGCGCCGTCCTGGCCGGTCACGCGGACCAGGGCGCCGCGCGGCAGGTCGGGACCGCTGACCAGCCAGAGCGCGCCCTCGACACGCAGTTCGCCGAGCCCGCCGACGATGGCCCGGTGCAGCGGGAAGCTGCGGCCGAGCAGGTCGTCGCCGCGCCGGTGCAACCCGGGGGTTGCCCGGCACCCGCCGGCCATGCGCCGGCGCCGCCACTGCTCGCCGGCGGTCAGGGCGGAGAGCCCGGCGAACAGCAGAACCTGCCAGGGCCAGGCCAGGCCCGGCAGGAAGGCGCCGAGCGCGCCGACGCAGGCCGCGGTCAGGCCGGTCCGCAGCAGGTAGCCGCCGGCGCCGAAGATTTCCAGGAGCAGGAGCACCGTGCCGAGCGCCAGCCAGTCCCAGAAGTCCAGTTGCAGCAGGGGTTCCATCGGCCGGCCCTCAGCTGCGCGGCGGCGCGACGCCGCCGGGCGGGGCGCTTGCGCCGTGGGGCATGGGCCGGGCGGCCGGGTGCCGAAGCGTCGTCGCGGGGACGACGAGGGAAGCGATCGCCATCGTCTACATCCTTGTCAGTGGGCCGCGTCGGCCCGTCCGGCTCTGTGCCGTGCAACCGTCGGATCTCCGCCGACGGGACTCGCTACTTCTGCTCGCTGTGCGGGGTCACGCGCAGCACTTCCTCCAGCGTGCTGAGTCCGGCGGCGACCTTCTGCGCGCCGGACAGGCGCAGGCTGCGGGTGCCTTCCTTGTAGGCCTGGCGGCGCAGGGCGACCAGGTCGGTGTCGGCGGTGATCAGCTCCTTCAGGCTATCGCTGAGCAGCATGATTTCATACACGCCGGCGCGTCCGCGGTAGCCGGTATCGCGGCATTCCAGGCAGCCCACCGCCTGGTGCGCGCCGCTGGGCGGCGGGGCGCTCCAGGGGCGGGTCAGCTCGTGCCAGTCGCTGTCGGCCAGTTGCATCGGTGCCTTGCAATGCGGGCAGAGCGTGCGCACCAGGCGCTGGGCCATGACCCCGAGCACGGTGGCGCGGATCAGGTAGTAGGGCACGCCCAGTTCGAGCAGGCGGGTGATGGCGGTGGGCGAGTCGTTGGTGTGCAGGGTGGAAAGCACCAGGTGTCCGGTGAGCGCGGCCTGGATCGCCATCTCGGCGGTCTCCAGGTCGCGGATCTCGCCGACCATGATGATGTCCGGGTCCTGCCGCAGCAGGGCGCGCACGCCGCTGGCGAAGGTCAGGTCGATGTTGTGCTGCACCTGCATCTGGTTGAAGGACGGCTCGATCATCTCGATCGGGTCCTCGATGGTGCAGACGTTCACCTCGTCGGTGGCCAGCTGCTTGAGCGTGGTGTACAGCGTGGTGGTCTTGCCCGAGCCGGTGGGGCCGGTGACCAGGATGATGCCGTTGGGCTGGCGCGTCATGCTCTGCCAGCGGCGCAGGTCGTCGGCGGAGAAACCGAGCTGGTCGAAGCTCTTGAGCAGCACTTCGGGATCGAAGATGCGCATCACCATCTTCTCGCCGAAGGCGGTGGGCAGGGTCGACAGGCGCAGTTCGACTTCCGCGCCGTCCGGGGTCTTGGTCTTGACCCGGCCGTCCTGCGGCTTGCGCTTCTCCGCCACGTTCATCCGGCCCAGCGACTTCAGGCGGCTGACCACCGCCATGGTCACCTGCGGCGGGAACTGGTAGACGTTGTGCAGCACGCCGTCGATGCGGAAGCGCACGGTGCCCTGCTCGCGGCGCGGCTCGATGTGGATATCGCTGGCGCGCTGCTGGAAGGCGTACTGGAACAGCCAGTCGACGATGGTGACGATGTGCGCGTCGTTGGCGTCCGGCTCCTGGTCGGCGGCACCCAGGTTGAGCAACTGCTCGAAGTTGCCGACGCCGCTGATCTTCTGGTCCGGCGAGGTGGCGCCGCTGACCGAGCGGGCCAGGCGGAAGAACTCGACGGTATAGCGCTGGATGTCCGCCGGATTGGCCACCACCCGCTTGATCGGCCGCTTGAGCACGTGCACCAGGTTGCTTTCCCAGCCCTGTACGAAGGGCTGGGCGCTGGCGACGGTGACTTCCTCCGGGCTCACCGCGACGGCGAGGATGCCATGGCGCTGGGCGAAGGCGTAGGACATCAGCGGGGTCACCGCGGCGACGTCGATCTTCAGCGGGTCGATGCGCAGGTAGGGCTGGCCGGCGTATTCGGCCAGCCACTGGGTCAGGGTCTCCAGGTCGAGCTTGCGTCCGGGCCGCTTGAGATCCTCGACCTGCTGCGCGGCGAGGAACTCCAGCGGATGCTGCTGGTTGCGCACCGCGCTGCGGCGGATCGCCAGGCACTGTTCGGCCTGGTCCTGCCCGACCCGGCCCTGGGCGACCAGCTCGCGGAGCAGGTCGCCGAGGTCCAGCACTCGGTCCTGGGCAGCGGTGGCGAACACGGACATGCGGACTCCCTTGGGATGATGGCGGTAGCGGCGAAGCTTATTTCATCAGCGCCTTCCAGGGTTTGAGCGTGAGCACAGTATGGGCCTGCGCGGCGCGGGCGGCCAGGCGCTCGGCGTCGGCGGGCTGTCGCAGCAGGTCGAGTAGCTTGGCCAGTTCGCCGTACAGGCGGTCGGCTTCCGGCAGGGCGAGCACGCCGCGCGCCAGGCGCAGCCAGGCAAGCATGCGTTGCAGGCGCGGCGCCTGGTCGGCGAGCAGCTCGGGGTGCTGGTGGGCGCGTGCCAGCGGCGTGGCCTGGGCCTCCTCGGCGAGGCTGCGCAGCAGCCATTTGCCCAGCGCGGCGGCGCCCTGGCGGTTGCCGCGTTCGTTGCGCGACTCGGTCCAGGCCTTGGCCAGCAACCAGCGCGAGGCATTCAGGGAGAACAGGCCCCAGCGGGTCTCGTCGAGTTCGGCGCGGAACAGTTGCGGCGCTTGCTGGCGCAGCGTCTCGTCGTCGCGGCCGCGCTCGATGCGCGGCGCCCAGTCGGCGAGGAGGGCGTCCAGCGCTTCGCGCAGTTCGCGACTGCTGGCGCGCGGCACCGCCTGGCCGAGGCTGCCGAGCAGGGTGCGCAGGTCCTGCAGTTGCTGCAGCCAGTCTTCGAGCAGGCGCCAGTGGCCGTTGAAGCGATACTGCTCGGCGAGGCGCTGGCTGCTGCCGAGCAGGTACCAGGCGATGGCGGCGAAGGCGCCGTCCACCGGAGTCTCCGCCAGCAGCTTCTGCGCCGGCGGGTCGACCTCGTAGCTGTTCGGGTCGAACAGGCGGTAGCCGCGCTCGGCCTTGCTGATGTCGCAGGGCATCAGCGGCAGGTCGGCGGCCAGTTCGGCGGCCAGCTCCAGCAGCGCGGCGGCTTCGCCCTGGCGCAGCTCCAGCTCCAGTTCGCAGATTTCCTCTTCGTCCTTGCCGGCGACCACCTTGCCCAGGTCCAGGGCCGCCTCCACAACCACCCGGGCCTTGCCGCGGCCCCAGGCGATCTCGGCGCGCTGGCGCACGAAGTCGGTGCTGAAGATCGGCTTGAGCTGCTTCTTGTCGAGGTCCTTGAGGGCCGCCGGCCAGCACTTGTCGTCGAGTTTCTTCAGGTCGAGCCTGTCCTTCTCCAGGTACCAGTCCCACTCGTTGCGCTCGGACAGCCCGGCCACGCTCTGCCCGCGGCTCTTCAGGGTCTGGATGTACTGCTCGCCGTCGCGGCGCATGCGCAGGGCGACCTTGGCCCGGGCCAGCTCGCGGCCGGGGGTATCGTAGTACTGGTTGTACAGCTCGCGGCGCTCCCAGCCCGACTTGTTGCGTTTCTTCAGCAACGGGTGCTCCTGCAGGGCTTGGAGGGTGGCGCGGCTGACGCGGAGTTTGATTTCGGTTTCTTTCTGCATGGGAGTTATCCGGCTCGGGACGCCAGGCGTCCGCGGGTGAACGTGTTCCAGATCAAGTGCGCGTGGAGTGGGTCGCCTATACTTTCCGACATTTCCACCGGGGGAGGCGCTGCATGCCGACCAATCCGTTCATCAGTCTGTTCGGTCGCTCGCCGATCGGGCCGATGCAGCAGCACATCGCCAAGGCCCATGAATGCGCGGCTGGCCTGTTGCCGTTCTTTCGCGCGGTGATCGCCGAGGACTGGGCGCAGGTCGAACAGGTTCAGCAGGACATGGTGCGACTGGAGCAGGAAGCCGATCGGCTGAAGAAGAACGTCCGGATGCACCTGCCCAAGAGCCTGTTCCTTCCGGTGCCGCGCTCCGATCTGTTGGAACTGCTCAGTGTACAGGACAAAGTCGCCAACCGCGCCAAGGACATCGCCGGGCTGATGCTCGGCCGGCGCATGCGCATCCCGCCGCCGCTGCAGGGACAGATGCTCGCCTACGTGCAACGTTCGGTGGACGCCAGCGCCCAGGCGCTGCGGGTGGTCAACGAGCTCAACGAACTGCTCGAGACCGGTTTCGGCGGTCGCGAGACCAGCCTGGTGGAGAGCATGGTGGAGGAACTCGAAGCCATCGAGAATGACACCGACCGCATCCAGGTGGAGGTGCGCCGCGAACTCTTCCGCCTGGAGGGCGATCTGCCGCCGGTGGACGTGATGTTCCTCTACCAGGTCATCGAATGGATCGGCGACGTCGCCGACCGCGCCCAGCGGGTCGGCAACCGCCTGGAGCAATTGCTGGCGCGTTGAGCGCCGGTCTTCCTTACGCCTTCTGCCCGCACACGGATTCCCGCCCATGTCCCTGATCGCCGACCACGGCTTCGTCTTCCTGGTACTGGCCTGTCTGTTCGGTTTCTTCATGGCCTGGGGCGTCGGCGCCAACGACGTCGCCAACGCCATGGGCACCTCGGTGGGCTCGCGGGCGCTGAGCATCCGCCAGGCGATCCTGGTGGCGATGGTCTTCGAGTTCTGCGGCGCCTACTTCGCCGGCGGCGAGGTGACCGAGACGATCAAGAGCGGTATCGTCGACCCGCAGTACATGACCCCCGACCTGCTGATCTTCGGCATGCTCTCGGCGCTGCTGGCCGCCGGGGTCTGGCTGATGCTGGCGACCATCAAGGGCTGGCCGGTGTCGACCACTCACTCGATCGTCGGCGCGATCATCGGTTTCGCCTCGGTCGGCGTCTCGGTGCAGGCGGTGCACTGGGAGGCGATCGGGCCGATCGTCGCCAGCTGGGTGGTGACCCCGGTGCTCTCCGGGCTGCTCGCCTTCGCCCTGTTCCGCAGCGTGCAGTGGCTGGTGCTGCACGCCGAGGATCCGTTCCGCAGCGCGCGGCGCTACGTGCCGCTGTACATGTTTCTGGCCGGTTTCATGGTCGCCCTGATGACCGTCGGCAAGGGCCTGAAGCATGTCGGCCTGGACCTGTCCGGCGCACAGACGCTGGGCCTGGCGCTGCTGGTCGGCGGCCTGGTGACGGGCCTGGGCATCGTCCTGCTGCGGCGTATCCGGCCCGTCGACGGTGGCGATTCGCGCGGCGGCTTCGCCAGTGTCGAGCGAGTGTTCGCCGTGCTGATGATCTTCACCGCCTGCTCCATGGCCTTCGCCCATGGCGCCAACGACGTGGCCAACGCCATCGGCCCGGTGGCTGCGATCGTCGCGGTGGTCCAGGCCGGCGGCGACCTGGAGCTGGTGGCACGCTCGCCGGTGCCGCCCTGGGTGCTGCTGCTCGGCGCGGTGGGCATCGTCATCGGTCTGGCCACCTACGGTTACCGGGTGATCGCCACCATCGGCCGGGAAATCACCGAGCTGACGCCCAGCCGCGGCTTCGCCGCCGAACTGGCGACCGCTTCCACCGTGGTCGGCGCCTCGGCCATCGGCCTGCCGGTATCCACCACCCACACCCTGGTCGGCGCGGTGCTCGGCATCGGCATGGCGCGCGGTATCGGCGCCCTCAACCTGCGGGTGATCGGCTCGATCTTCCTGTCCTGGGTGGTGACCCTGCCGGCCGGCGCGCTGCTGGCGATCCTGTTCTTCCTGGTCCTGCGCGCGCTGTTCGGCGCCTGAGCGGCGGCAGGCCGGGGCGGGCAGGTTTTATCCGCCGCCGCGATAGGCCATGATGGGGCTCGACCCGTGTGGAGAGTCCCATGCCGTTGCCGTCCCTGAAAGACCAGTTCGGCGCGCTGATCGCCGCGTCTTCCGTCAGTTGCACCCAGCCTGACCTGGACCAGACCAACCGTCCGGTGGTCGACCTGCTGGCCTCCTGGCTGGGCGACCTGGGCTTGCGCTGCGAGCTGCTCGAGGTCGCGCCGGGCAAGTTCAACCTGCTGGCCAGCTACGGCAGCGGCCCAGGCGGCCTGGTCCTGGCCGGGCATACCGACACCGTGCCCTACGACGAAGCGCTGTGGAGCAGCGATCCGCTGCGCCTGGACGAGCGCGACGGCCGCTGGTACGGCCTCGGCAGTTGCGACATGAAGGGCTTCTTCCCGCTGGCCATCGAGGCCCTGCTGCCGTTGCTCGACCAGCCGTTCCGCCAGCCGCTGATGATCCTCGCCACCTGCGACGAGGAAAGCTCGATGGCCGGCGCCCGCGCCCTCGCCGAAAGCGGGCGGTCGCTGGGGCGGGCGACGGTGATCGGCGAACCGACCAGCCTGCGGCCGATCCGCCTGCACAAGGGGGTGATGATGGAGCGCATCGATATCCTCGGGCAGAGCGGCCATTCTTCCGACCCGAACCTCGGGCGCAGCGCCCTGGAGGCCATGCACGCGGCGATCGGCGAGCTGATGACCTTGCGTGGCGAGTGGCAGCGGGCCTGGAACAACCCGCAGTTCAGCGTGCCACAGCCGACCCTGAACCTCGGCTGCATCCACGGCGGCGACAACCCCAACCGCATCTGCGGCCAGTGTTCGCTGGAGTTCGACCTGCGGCCGCTACCGGGCATGCAGCCCGAGCAGCTGCGCGAAGCGATCCGCCAGCGCCTGCGGCCGCTGGCCGAGCGGCACCGGGTGACGATCGACTACCAGCCGCTGTTCCCGGCCGTGCCGCCGTTCGAGCAGGACCGGGACAGCGAGCTGGTGCGCGTCGCCGAGCGCCTGACCGGGCACCGCGCCGAGGCCGTGGCGTTCGGTACCGAGGCGCCGTATTTCCAGAGCCTGGGCAGCGAGACCCTGGTCCTCGGCGCCGGCGACATCGCCTGTGCCCACCAGCCCGACGAGCATCTGGAACTGGCGCGCATCGAGCCGATGGTCGGCGTGCTGCGCCAGCTCATCCGCCACTATTGCCTGACCCCCGCCGCCTGAAGCGCGGCATGGCCGGCGACCAGCTCGAAGCCGCCGTTGATGACGAACTGCACGCCCATCGCCACCAGCAGGAAGCCGACCACCCGCGAGATGGCGTCGATCCCGGATTCGCCGAGGAATCTCATGATCCGTCCGGAGCTCTGCAGGGCGATCCAGAAGACCAGCGCGGTAAGCAGGGTCACGGTGATCGCCGCCAGGTGGATGGGCAGCGGAATGCTGCCGTAGGTGGATTGCAGGGTCGACGCCGAGCTGACCACCAGGGCGATGGTTCCCGGCCCCGCGGTGCCGGGCAGGGCCAGCGGGACGAAGGAGAGGTCGCGGAAGTGCGGGGTGATCTTCTCCTCGTCCGACAGCAGGTCGTGCTGGACCTCGGTCTCGTCCGGCGTGGTGGCGGGGAACAGCATGGTGAAGCCGATGTAGGCGACGATCAGCCCGCCGGCGATGCGCAGGCCGGGAATGGAGATGCCGAATACCTGCATCACCAGGCTGCCACCGTAGAAGCTGACGAGCATGATCAGGGCCACGTAGAGGCTGGCCTTGAGAATCTGCCGGTTGCGCTCGGCCGGTGGCAGGCCGCCGCCGAGACCGAGCAGCAGCGAGACGCTGGTCAGCGGGTTGGCCACCGGCAGCACGGCGAGCAGGCCGACCAGGACGTGATGGAAGTATTCGCTCATGGATTTTCCTCGTTCGCGTGGGGCGCGCCGCATGGCACGGCGAACGAGGCAGCCTAGCGAAAAAGCCCGGCACGGGATAACCAGGGGTTTTCGGATAGTTTTTTTCAGAAATAGTGGTAAAACGGTCCGTTGCGGATGCGCGGCCCTTACCATGGTCGTATCCCGCCGCTCCGGAGCCGCCCAGGGTTTAAACTCGTGCGCGATCCATCCGTCTCGTTAACCAGGAAGTGAGGAGAAGCCTGTCGATGTTGCTGCGACGACGATAACGGCGCCCTTCGGGCCGTCCCGGCCGCTCACGCTTTGCTCTCGCTCACGAAACGACAGGCTCCTCCCACCATGCCCGACTACGTCAACTGGTTACGTCACGCTTCGCCCTACATCAACTCGCACCGGGACCGGACCTTCGTGGTCATGCTCCCCGGCGAAGGGGTGGAGCATCCCAATTTCGGCAATATCCTCCACGACCTGGTCCTGCTGCACAGCCTCGGCGCGCGCCTGGTGCTGGTGCACGGCTCGCGCCCGCAGATCGAGTCGCGCCTGGCCGCGCGCGGCCTGGCCCCGCGCTACCACCGCGACCTGCGGGTGACCGATGCGCCGACCCTGGAGTGCGTGATCGACGCGGTCGGCAGCCTGCGCATCGCCATCGAGGCGCGCCTGTCGATGGATATGGCCGCCTCGCCGATGCAGGGCGCGCGCCTGCGGGTCGCCGGCGGCAACCTGGTCACCGCGCGGCCGATCGGCGTGGTCGAAGGGGTCGACTATCACCACACCGGCGAGGTGCGGCGGATCGACCGCAAGGGCATCGGTCGCCTGCTCGACGAGCGCAGCATCGTCCTGCTCTCGCCGCTGGGCTACTCGCCGACCGGGGAAATCTTCAACCTGGCCTGCGAGGACGTGGCCATGCGCGCGGCCATCGACCTGGAGGCGGAAAAGCTGATTCTCTACGGCGCCGAGCAGGGCCTGCTGGACGCCTCCGGCAAGCTGGTCCGCGAATTGCGCCCGCAACAGGTGCCGGCGCACCTGCAGCGGCTCGGCAACAGCTACCAGGCCGAACTGCTGGACGCCGCGGCCCAGGCCTGCCGGGCCGGGGTCAAGCGCAGCCATATCGTCAGCTATACCGAGGACGGCGCGCTGCTCAGCGAGCTGTTCACCCGCACCGGCAACGGCACCCTGGTCGCCCAGGAGCAGTTCGAGCAGTTGCGCGAGGCGGGCATCGAGGACGTCGGCGGGCTGATCGAGCTGATCCGCCCGCTGGAAGAGCAGGGCATCCTGGTGCGCCGATCCCGCGAGGTGCTGGAACGCGAGATCGAACAGTTCAGCATCGTCGAGCGCGAAGGGCTGATCATCGCCTGTGCCGCGCTCTACCCGATCGCCGATTCGGAGGCGGGCGAGCTGGCCTGCCTGGCGGTGAACCCGGAGTACCGCCACGGCGGGCGTGGCGACGAACTGCTGGAGCGGATCGAGGAGCGCGCCCGCGGCCTCGGCCTGAAGACCCTGTTCGTGCTCACCACGCGGACCGCGCACTGGTTCCGCGAGCGCGGCTTCCAGCCCAGCAGCGTCGAACGGCTACCGGCGGCGCGCGCCTCGCTGTACAACTTCCAGCGCAATTCGCAGGTGTTCGAGAAGAGCCTGTGATCCGCCGGCGCGTCCCTGGCAGGGGACGCGCCGGCTCGCTCAGTTGCTGATCAGGCCGAGGATGCTCGCCTGGTAGGCGGCGACGAAGGTATCGAAATCGCCATCCTGGTCGCGTTCCAGCTCCGCCTGTTCGGCCAGGGAGGCGCTGGCCATCTGCTCGAAGCGTGCCTGCTCGTCGGCGGCCAGCGGATGCTGGCGGAAATACTCCGCATGTTCGCGGCTCTGGCGCAGGGAGAACGCCTCGAAGCTCTCGCCGCGTTCGCGCATGACCTTCAGCACCTGCGCCGAGGGCGTCAGCTCCGGATCGGCGACCTTCGCCCGCTGCGCCGCCAGCGCCGCCGCGTGCGCCTCGCCGCCACGGGCGCGGTCGAGCAGCGCGGCGGTGTCGGCGATCCGCTCGAGCAGTTCGCTAGCCCAATCCTTCAGCTCCACCGGCTGGCCGCGGCGGCGCAATTGCAGGCCCGGCCGCCGGCCTTCCTTGACCACGGCCAGGAAGTTGTCGGTGGCATCGCTGCATTCGCCGTTCAGCAGCGGGCTGTCGCTGAATGCGCAGAACAGCAGGAAGGCGTCCAGGAAGCGCGCCTCGTCGAGGTCGATGCCCAGCGGCAGGAACGGATTGATGTCCAGGCAGCGCACTTCCACGTACTGCACGCCGCGTGCGGCCAAGGCCTGCACCGGACGCTCGCCGGTGTAGGTGACGCGCTTGGGACGGATGCTCGAGTAGTACTCGTTCTCGATCTGCAGGACATTGGTGTTCAGTTGCACCCATTCGCCGTCCTGCTTGGTGCCGATCTTCTCGTAGGCCGGGTAGGGCGTGCTGACCGCCTTGCGCAGGCTGTCGATGTAGCTCTGCAGGTCGTTGTAGCAGGGCGTCAGGCCGGCCTGGGCGTTGTTCTGGTAGCCCAGGTCGCTCATCCGCAGGCTGGTGGCGTAGGGCAAGTAGAGGGTGTGCTCGTCGAAGCGCTCCAGCTGGCTCGGGCGGCCGCGCAGGAAGCCGGCATCGAGCGCCGGCGAGGCGCCGAACAGGTACATCAGCAGCCAGCTGTAGCGACGGAAGTTGCGGATCAGGGCGATGTAGGCGGCGGACTGGTAGTCGCGCTCCGCCAGCTCGCTGCCCTCGGCCTGGCGCAGCAGTGGCCAGAGCTTCTCCGGCAGGGAGAAGTTGTAGTGGATGCCGGCGATGCACTGCATGGTCTTGCCGTAGCGCAGCGCCAGGCCCTTGCGGTAGACGTACTTCAGGCGGCCGATCATCGAGTTGCCGTAGCGGGCGATCGGGATGCTCTCCTCGTCCGGCAGCTCGCAGGGCATCGACGGGCTCCACAGGTATTCGCCGTCCAGCTGCGAACTGGCGAAGCGATGGATGCGCTCGAGGTCGCCCAGGGTGTCGGCGACGTCGGTTTCCGTGGGCGTGATGAATTCCAGCAGCGCCTCGGAATAGTCGGTGGTGATCTGCGGATGGGTCAGGGTCGAGCCCAGGGCGCGGGGATGGGGGGTGAGCGCCAGCTTGCCGTCGCTGTCGACGCGCAGGCATTCGCGCTCGATGCCGTGCAGGCACTCGGTCAGCAGGGGCAGGTTGGCTGCGGCGCCGAGCAGAGCCAGGCGGCGGGAAAGAAGATCGCTCAAGTCGGGATTCCTTGTGATCGCGTCCCAGGTCGGTCGCCCCAATATGAGGGTGGACCGAGCGGTCTACAAGAGGGAGGACGTAAATGCGTTTTCGCTTCGTCCGCGGCCGACCGTCGTGCTCTCCGCGGGGAGCCGTCGAGCCGGGCGGTCGGCGCGGATCGGGATCGCCGTCGCGCGCCAATCTGCCGCATGCCGGCCGTGCCGGCTTACAGCTGGGCGAAGGTGCCTTGTCCCTTCGCGACCAGCCGGTCGCCCTGCAGCACCTCGGCTTCCACCACCAGGCTGCGGCGCCCGGCATGGAGCACGCGGGCGATGCAGCGCACCTCGCCGTCGGCGACGGCGCGGATGTAGTTGATCTTGCATTCCAGGGTGACGCTCTGGCGGTCGAAGCCATGGGAACTGGAGCAGGCCAGGCCCATGGTCACGTCCATCAGCGAGAACAGCGCGCCGCCGTGCATGACCCCGCCGCGGTTGCGCAGGTGCGCGGCCATCGGCAGGCGCACCTCGGCGACGCCGTCGCCGAGGCTTACCGGGTCCAGGCCGACCAGTTCGCTGAAGGCGCTGATCATCTGCTCGCGGGCGGGCATCTCGCTCATGGACGGCTCCGTCATTTCTTCTTCAGTTGCCTGGCGTTGGCGAACAGCGCGGCCATGGCGTTGTTCGCCGGCGGTGCGCTCTGCCCGCGCGAAGCGCCACGCTCCTGGCGTGGCTGGCCGCCGCCGGCGGGACGCCCGCCGCGCTGGCCTTCGACCTTCTCGCCGGGGGTGTCGCTCATGCGCATGGACAGGCCGACGCGGTTGCGCGGGATGTCCACCTCCATGACCTTGACCTTGACGATGTCGCCGGCCTTGACCACCTCGTAGGGATCCTTGACGAACTTCTCGGACAGCGCCGAGATGTGCACCAGGCCGTCCTGGTGGACACCGATGTCGACGAACGCGCCGAAGTTGGTGACGTTGGTCACCACGCCCTCGAGGACCATGCCCGGCTTGAGGTCCTTGAGGCTCTCGACGCCTTCCTGGAACTCCGCGGTCTTGAACTCCGGACGCGGGTCGCGGCCGGGCTTGTCGAGTTCCTTGAGGATGTCGGTGACGGTCGGCAGGCCGAAGGTCTCGTCGGTGAACTTCTTCGGCTCGAGGCGCTTGAGGAACGCCGAGTCGCCGATCAGCGAGCGGATGTCGCGCCCGGTGTCGGCGGCGATGCGCTGCACCAGCGGGTAGGTTTCCGGGTGCACCGCCGAGGCGTCCAGCGGGTTGTCGCCGTTCATCACGCGGAGGAAGCCGGCGGCCTGCTCGAAGGTCTTCTCGCCCAGGCGGCTGACTTTCTTCAGCTCGTCGCGGGTGCGGAACGCGCCGTTGGCGTCGCGGTGCGCGACGATGTTCTGCGCCAGCGTCGAGTTGAGGCCGGAGATGCGTGCCAGCAGGGCGGCGGAGGCGGTGTTGACGTCGACGCCGACGGCGTTCACGCAGTCCTCGACCACCGCGTCCAGGCTACGCGCCAGTTTCAGCTGGGACACGTCGTGCTGGTACTGGCCGACACCGATCGACTTGGGCTCGATCTTCACCAGCTCCGCCAGCGGGTCCTGCAGGCGGCGGGCGATGGACACGGCGCCGCGCAGGGACACGTCCAACTCGGGGAACTCCTTCGCCGCCAGTTCGGAGGCGGAATACACCGATGCGCCGGCCTCGCTGACCATGATCTTGGTCAGCTTCATGCCCGGATACTTCTTGATCAGTTCGCCGGCCAGCTTGTCGGTCTCGCGGCTGGCGGTGCCGTTGCCGATGGCGATCAGCTCGACCTGGTGCTTGGCGCACAGCGCGGCGAGCACGGCGAGGGTCTGGTCCCACTGGTTCTTCGGCGCATGCGGGTAGACGGTGGCGGTGTCCAGCAGCTTGCCGGTGGCGTCGACCACCGCGACCTTGACCCCGGTGCGCAGGCCCGGGTCCAGGCCGAGGGTGGCGCGCGGGCCGGCCGGGGCGGCCAGCAGCAGGTCATGCAGGTTGCGCGCGAAGACGCTGATCGCCTCGTTCTCGGCGCCGTCGCGGAGTTCGCCGAACAGGTCGGTTTCCAGGTGGGTGTAGAGCTTGACCTTCCAGGTCCAGCGCACCACTTCCGCCAGCCACTTGTCGGCGGCGCGGCCCTGGTTGGACAGGCCGAAGCGCTCGGCGATCATGACTTCGCATGGATGCAGGGTGCCCGGCGCTTCCTCGCCGACCTTCAGCGAGGCGCTGAGGACGCCTTCGTTGCGTCCGCGGAAGATCGCCAGGGCGCGGTGCGAGGGGGCGCTTTTCAGCGGCTCGTCGTGTTCGAAGTAGTCGCTGAACTTGGCGCCTTCCTGTTCCTTGCCGGGCACCACGCGGGCGGTCAGGGTCGCTTCGTTCTTCATGAACACGCGCAGCTTGTCGAGCAGGGCGGCGTCTTCGGCGAAGCGCTCCATGAGAATGTACTTGGCGCCTTCCAGGACCGCCTTGACATCGGCGAAGCCTTTCTCCGCATCGACGAAGCGCGCTGCCTCGCTTTCCGGGACCAGGGTCGGGTCGTCGAACAGTGCGTCGGCCAGTTCGCCGAGGCCGGCTTCCAGGGCGATCTGGCCCTTGGTGCGGCGCTTCTGCTTATAAGGCAGGTAGAGGTCCTCGAGGCGGGTCTTGGTGTCGGCGAGCTTGATGTCGCGGGCCAGTTCGGGGGTCAGCTTGCCCTGTTCCTCGATGCTGGCCAGGATCGCGCCGCGGCGTTCTTCCAGTTCGCGCAGGTAGCGCAGGCGCTCTTCCAGCATGCGCAACTGGGTATCGTCGAGGCTGCCGGTGACCTCTTTGCGGTAACGGGCGATGAAGGGAACGGTGGAGCCCTCGTCGAGCAGGGCGACGGCAGCGGCGACTTGCTGCGGTTGAACGCGGCCGGAGGGCAGTGCGGAGAGCTCCTCGGCGATACGGGTGTTGATGCTGTCCATTGATCCACCTGGTAAAACGAACGAAAACGGGCCGTGTAGACAACGTCCCGCCGCAAAAGCGCCGCATTATACCCGCCAAGTTTCGCCTTGGAGGGCGGCTGGTCGGGGAAAAATCTGCTAACAATGGACAGTCCGGCCCAGCCGCTACCTGGGCGATAATGCCCGTCTGACTCATTCTGGGAGTTTCTATGTCGAACCCTGCCGCCCTGGCCGAAGGTGAAAAGATCCTCGTCGTCGACGACGACGCCCGCCTGCGCCGCCTGCTCGAACGTTTCCTCGACGAGCAGGGCTACCGCGTGCGCGCGGTGGAGAACACCGAGCAGATGGATCGCCTGCTGTCCCGCGAACTGTTCCAGCTGGTGGTCCTCGACCTGATGCTTCCCGGCGAGGACGGCCTCACCGCCTGCCGCCGCCTGCGCGAGCAGAACAACCAGGTGCCGATCATCATGCTCACCGCCAAGGGCGACGAGGGCAGCCGCATCCAGGGCCTGGAACTGGGCGCCGACGACTACCTGGCCAAGCCGTTCAACCCGCGCGAGCTGCTGGCGCGGATCAAGGCCGTGCTGCGCCGCCAGGCGCCGCTGGTGCCGGGCGCCCCCGCCGGGGCCGACGAAGTGGTGACCTTCGGCGACTACCAGCTGTTCCTCGCCACCCGCGAGCTGAAGAAGGGCGACGAGGTGCACATGCTGACCACCGGCGAGTTCGCTGTGCTCAAGGCACTGGTGCAACACGCCCGCGAACCGCTGACCCGGGACAAGCTGATGAACCTGGCCCGTGGTCGCGAATGGGACGCCCTGGAGCGTTCCATCGACGTGCAGATCTCGCGCCTGCGCCGGCTGATCGAGCCGGATCCGTCCAAGCCGCGCTATATCCAGACGGTCTGGGGCGTCGGCTACGTGTTCGTCCCGGACGGCAACGCGCGCAAGGCCTGAGCCTCCGCGCGGCCGGTGCAGCGATGCACCGGCCGCGTCGTCTTACCCGCAACAGGCGTCGGCCCCGTCCGCCGGCGCGCAACCGGTCCGATCGATGAAAACGCCGCTCTGGTTCCCGCAAAGCTTCTTCGCCCGCACCCTCTGGCTGGTGCTGATCGTCGTGCTGTTCTCCAAGGCGCTGACCCTGGTCTACCTGCTGATGAACGAGGACGTGATCGTCGACCGCCAGTACAGCCACGGCGCGGCGCTGACCATTCGCGCGTTCTGGGCCGCCGACGAGGAGTCGCGCGCGGCGATCGCCAAGGCCTCCGGACTGCGCTGGGTGCCGAGCAGCGCCGACCAGCCCGGCGAGCAGCACTGGCCGTACACCGAGATCTTCCAGCGACAGATGCAGATGGAGCTGGGCCCGGAAACCCAAACCCGCCTGCGCATCCACCAGCCCTCGCAGCTCTGGGTGCGCGCGCCGAACCTCGGCGAAGGCTGGCTGGCGGTACCGCTGTACCCGCATCCACTGCGTGGCCAGCGGATCTGGAGCGTGCTCGGCTGGTTCCTCGGCATCGGCCTGCTGTCCACCGCCGCCGCCTGGATCTTCGTCCGCCAGCTCAGCCAGCCGCTCAAGCGCCTGGTGGTCGCCGCCCGCCAGTTCGGCCAGGGCCGCAGCGTGCGCCTGCCGCTGGGGCCGGAGACGCCGAGCGAGATGGCCGAGGTATACCGCGCCTTCAACCAGATGGCCGAGGACATCGAACAGGGCGGACGCGAGCGCGAGCTGATGCTGGCCGGCGTTTCCCATGACCTGCGCACGCCGCTGACGCGCCTGCGCCTGTCGCTGGAGCTGCTGCCGGAAAGCGAGCGGGAGATGGTCGAGGACATGGTCCGCGACATCGAGGACATGGACGCGATCCTCGACCAGTTCCTCGCCTTCATCCGCGACGGCCGCGACGAACCGGTCGAGGAAGGCGACCTGACCGACCTGGTGCGCGAGGTGGTGGCCCCCTTCAACCAGAGCCGCGAGCAGGTGCGCATGGCCCTGCAACCGGTGCCGGCCATGCCGTTGCGGCGGGTGTCGATGAAGCGCCTGCTGGCCAACCTGATCGACAACGCCCTGAACCACGGCGGCGGCTCGGTGGAGGTGGCCAGCTACGTGGCCGGCGAAAGCGCGGCGCCCTACGTGGTGCTGAGCGTGCTCGACCGTGGACAGGGCATCGATCCGGCCGAGGTGGACAGCATCTTCAATCCCTTCATTCGCGGCGACAAGGCGCGCGGCGGCAAGGGCACCGGCCTCGGCCTGGCGATCGTCAAGCGCATCGCCGCCCAGCACGGCGGCAGCGTCGAACTGCGCAACCGTGATGGCGGTGGCCTGGAGGCGCGGGTCTGCCTGCCGCTGGGGTTGCTGCTGCCGCGCGGCGCGGCCTGATACCCGACGGGAAGCCGCCGCTCCAGCGGCAGTTCCCGCCCCCTCTCGCGCTTGCGCAGAGGGGGAGCGCCCCCGTCCCTACCAGCGCAACCGGTTTCCCTCGAGCACCGCGGTCTTCCCGTAGGGCCAGGCCCGGTTCTGTGCTCCATGCCCGCTGGGCAGGTGGTGGTAGAGCGGCACCTCGATGGCGGCGGCGTATTCGCCGAAGATCCGCTCCAGGCTGTGGGCGACTTCCTTGCGCGGGCAATCGGTGAACGAGCCCAGGCAGATCGCGCCGAGCTGGCGTGCATCGATGCTTTCGAGCAATTGCCAGAGGCTGCGCTCCAGGCGGTAGTAGGGTTCGCCTACGTCTTCCAGGACCAGGATCGAGCCCGCCGGGGCGTGCAGGCCGCCAAGGGTGCCGGCCATGCTGGCCAGGGCCGTGAGGTTGCCGCCGATCAGCGCGCCTTCGACCCGTCGCTGGTGGCCGCCGAGATGTTGCACCGGCAATTCGTGGTCGCGGTCGGCCAGCAGGCGGCTGACCGAGGCCAGCGAGGCCAGGCGCTCCTGCTGCTCGCGCGGAGCGCTCAGTGGCGACAGGCCGAGGCCGGTGGCCACCGGGCCGTGGATCGCCGGTAGGCCGTGGCGGTGGAAGGCGCTGAGCAGCACCGAGATGTCGGAGAAACCGATCAGCGGCCGTGGCGAGGCGGCCTGCAGGCGGCCCCAGTCCAGTCCCGGCAGCAACTGGCCGCAGCCGTAGCCGCCGCGCAGGCACCAGACCGCCGTGACATCCGGCATGTCGAAGGCGTTGTGCAGGTCCTCCAGGCGTTGCTCCACGGTGCCGGCGAGGTAGCGGTAGCGCGCTTCGACGTGGCGGCCGAGGTGGTAGTCCACGCCGTGCACTTCCAGTTGGCGCAGGGTCGCCTCCAGCACGTCGGTGGCGATGGCCGAGGCCGGCGCGATCAGCGCCACCCGGCCGTCGATGGGCTGCCAGGTCTGGTCGGAGGAGGGACGAGAAGTCATGCGGCGGTTCCGTGAAGCGTCAGGAAAGGATTCGAGTGCCGGAAGAGCCAAGGGTTCGGCGGGGTTTCCGGCATCGGTTGCGGCGGTGCTTCATTCAAGCGTGGCGTGGGCGTTCTGTCGAGACTGGCTGCCGCTCGTTCGCCGGGACGACGTGGTGCTTTGCGCTGGATCGGGGCTGACCTCCTGTCGGGACATCGTGCCGGTCGGAGCCCCCGGCCCGGTCATCCGTGGCCGGTCGTTCGCCGGCGCAACGCGATGCGTTGCGAAAGCCCGGATCACCCCTTTCCCTTCGTTCTGGCCAGGTGGGGGCCGCCGTTCTTTTCCAGGTACTGGATGATGATTCCGGCGATATCCTTGCCGGTGGTGGACTCGATGCCTTCCAGGCCCGGCGAGGAGTTCACCTCCATCACCAGCGGGCCGTGGTTGGAGCGCAGGATATCCACCCCGGCGACGTTCAGGCCCATTACGCGTGCGGCGCGGATGGCGGTCATGCGTTCTTCCGGGGTGATCTTGATCAGGCTGGCGCTGCCGCCGCGGTGCAGGTTGGAGCGGAACTCGCCGGGCGCTGCCTGGCGCTTCATCGAGGCGATGACCTTGTCGCCGACCACGAAGCAGCGGATGTCGGCGCCGCCGGCTTCCTTTATATACTCCTGGACCATGATGTTGTGCTTGAGTCCCATGAATGCCTCGAGAACCGATTCGGCGGCCTTCTCGGTTTCGCAGAGGACCACGCCGATGCCCTGGGTGCCTTCCAGCAGCTTGATTACCAGCGGTGCGCCACCAACCATCTCGATCAGGTCCGGGACGTCGTCCGGGGAGTGGGCGAAGCCGGTCACCGGCAGGCCGATGCCCTTGCGCGAGAGTAGTTGCAGCGAGCGCAACTTGTCTCGCGAGCGGGCGATGGCGACCGACTCGTTGAGCGGGAACACCCCCATCATCTCGAACTGGCGCAGCACCGCGCAGCCATAGAAGGTCACCGAGGCGCCGATCCGCGGGATCACCGCGTCGAAGCCTTCCAGCGGCTGCCCCCGGTAGTGGATCTGCGGCTTGTGGCTGGCGATGTTCATGTAGGCGCGCAGCGTATCGATGACCACCATTTCATGACCGCGCTCCCGCCCGGCTTCCACCAGACGGCGGGTCGAGTAGAGCCGGGGGTTGCGCGACAGCACGGCGATTTTCATTCAGCACCTGTGGATGGTTTGGACCGGCTGGCGGACAGCGACGGCGAGGATGAGGGTGGTCGTTGCGGCAAGCGCGGGGCCTGCCGTTTCGAAAAGGATTGGAGGTTTGACAGGCGCGCTCCGGGAATGGCTCAAGCCGGACTCCCGTCGAGCAGGTTGATACCGTTCACGGCGGGTAGCGCCGCTGGCGACTCGGGGCGGTCCTGGACATAGGCCAGGGCCGGGTTGACCACCAGTTGCCCGGCGATCAGCGCCTTGGAGCCGAGCAGCACGCGGTAGCGCATGGACTTGCGGCAGGCCAGGGTGAATTCCACCGGCCACATGCGGTCGCCCAGCGCCAGGGTGGTGCGAATCACGTAGCGGGTCTGGGCCTGGCCGTTGGAGCTGCGGATGGTCTTGCGCGCGACCATCGGCGCTTCGCAACGGTGCCGGCGCTGCACCAGGGTGCCGAGGTGGGCGGTGAAGCGTACCCACTTCTCGCCGTCGCGCTCGAAGGGAACGATGTCCGAGGCGTGCAGGCTGGAGGTGCTGGCGCCAGTGTCGATCTTCGCACGCAGCCCGACCATGCCCAGTTCGGGAAAGGCGATCCACTCGCGCAGACCGATGACGGAAAGCTGGTCGAATGTCTTCACGGGTAGGCATTCCAGGCGTTTTGCCGGCATTCTAGCAGGGCTATGGGCGGCCGCCAGACGGCCCCGCGGTTGCCGAGACGAACCTAGCGGCTGTCTGTGACAGCCGCGAGACAACGGCGCAATGGAGACGGGAAACGGCAGTGAGCGAGAAAGACGACGACAAGGTGCGCCTGGACAAGTGGCTCTGGGCGGCGCGGTTCTTCAAGACCCGGGCGCTGGCCAAGGCCGCGATAGAGGGCGGCAAGGTGCATTGCGGCGGCGAGCGCTGCAAGCCGAGCAAGGAGCCCCGGCCAGGGGAGGAGCTGACCATTCGTACGGGCTTCGACGAACGGACCGTGGTGATCCGCGCGCTTTCCGTAGTCCGCCGTGGCGCGCCGGAAGCCCAGGCGCTCTATGAGGAAACCCCGGCGAGCCTGGAGCGGCGCGAACAGGCGGCGGCGCTGCGCAAGGCTGGGGCGCTGGGCGTGCAGACCGACGGGCGGCCGACCAAGAAACAGCGGCGGCAGATTCATCAGCTGCGCGGTGGCCAGGAATGACCTGAAGGGCGCCGGCCTTTGCCCGGGAGGGGAGGCCGGCGAAGGCTCAGGCGGAGTCGCGGATCGCGCTCAGGCGGCCGATCAGCGGCAGTTTCGCCAGCAGACGGAACAGCGGCTCGGTGGTTCGCACCAGCCAGGCGCTGGCCGTGGCCGCCAGCGGCGTGTAGCAACCCCAGGCGAGGGCCAGCAGGGCCATCTGCAGGCCGCCGATGTAGTCGTCCTGGCCCCAGTGGGCGCCGGCCACCAGGCGCGGCAGCATGAACAGCACGGCCAGGGTCCAGACCAGCAGGAACTGGCCGGCGCGGCGGGCGAACAGCGACATGAACAGCGCCCAGATCAGCAGCACAGAAGCGTGGTCGCCGGGGAAGCTGCGCTTGGAGCGGTCCTTGATTTCCCACACGCGCTCCCAGTCAGGGAAGTGGTCGCTGAGGTGGATGGCGTTGTCCATCAGCATCGACAGGCTGGCGTGCTGCCAGTGCAGGTGGTGGGCGAGTTTGGCGTAGAGCACGCGGATCACCACGAGGATCAGCAGGGTCACGATGAAGCCGAAGGTCAGTCGCCGCACCTGGCTGGCCGGCACCAGCCAGTCGCCGCGGACCAGCAGGCAGAGCAGGATCACCCCGACCACCGCGTCGAACGGCCGGGTGCTGAGCAGGCCCCAGAGCTTCAGCCAGGTTTCGTTGAGGGCGAGGGAGCCGTTGAGTCTGTCGAACAGCCAGAAATCGAAGCCGTTCATCAGTTCGCGGGTGGGGCCCCAGAGCCACAGGACCAGCAGCAGGAGCGCCAGAAGATGACAGGTGGCGAACTTGCGCCATTGCCAGGCCGCTTGGAACGGAGAGGCATTATCCATAGAATCGTTTCCCCTATCGGCGCCGGGTCGGCGTACGACTGTCACGAAGCGCGCTTTTATAGGCCTTTGTCACTCACTTGTCATTCCCTCATTCGTAGCGTTGTGTCCCGCATGTCCCATTCAGATCAGAGCCAGCGTTTCCTTTTCGACGATACCGACGTGCGCGGTGAAATGGTCGACCTCGAGCGCAGCTACAGCGAAGTCCTGGCCAAGCATCCCTATCCGGAACCGGTCGCGCAATTGCTCGGGGAGATGCTCGCGGCGGCCTCGCTGCTCTGTGGCACGCTCAAGTTCGACGGCCTGCTGGTGTTGCAGGCGCGTTCCAGCGGCGCGGTGCCGCTATTGATGGTGGAATGCTCCAGCGACCGTCAAGTGCGCGGCCTTGCCCGCTATTCGGCGGAGGCCATCGGCGCCGGCGCCGGCATGCAGGAACTGATGCCCGAAGGCGTGCTGACCCTTACCGTGGACCCGGTCAAGGGGCAGCGCTACCAGGGCATCGTCGCCCTGGAAGGGGTGAACCTGGCGGAATGCCTGTCCAACTACTTCGCCAGTTCGGAACAGCTGCCGACCCGCTTCTGGCTCAATGCCGATGGTCGCCGCGCCCGTGGCCTGCTGTTGCAGCAGCTGCCCGCCGACCGCCTGAAGGATCCCGAGGCCCGCGAGGCCAGCTGGCAGCACCTGATCACCCTGGCCGACACCCTGACCGCCGAGGAGCTGCTGGCGCTGGACAACGAGACCGTCCTGCACCGCCTTTACCACGAGGAAACCGTGCGCCTGTTCGAGCCGCAACCGCTGGTCTTCCATTGCAGTTGCTCGCGGGAACGTTCGGCCAACGCCCTGGTCAGTCTCGGGCAGGCCGACTGCGAGCGGCTGCTCGAGGAAGAGGAGGGGGCGATCACCATCGACTGCCAGTTCTGCAACCAGCGCTACCTGTTCGATGCCTCCGACGTCGCCCAGTTGTTCGCCGGCGCAGGCAGCCAGGGGCCCTCCGCGACACGCCACTGACGGTTTTTCATCCAGCGGGCTTTTCTGGCATAATCCCGCAACTTTTTTCCTGTAGTGATTTTTTTGAAGCGCTACGAAGTTTGGAGGACTCGGCCTCTGGCCGACGGGGAACCACATGACGCAAGCCAACAACGCCGTGTACACCGATATCAGCGCCGCCCAACTGGTAGAAGAAGCCATTCGCCGCGGTGAAGGCGAACTGGCCGCCAACGGCTCGCTGGTCGTTCGCACCGGCCATCGCACCGGCCGTTCGCCGGTCGACCGTTTCATCGTCGAAGAGCCGAGCACCAAGGATGCCATCGCCTGGGGCAACATCAACCGCCCGTTCCCGGCCGACAAGTTCGATGCGCTGTGGGCCCGCGTGGAAGCCTTCAACAACGCCCAGGACCATTTCGTCTCCCATGTTCATGTAGGGTCCGCCGAGGCTTACTACCTGCCGGTCAAGATGACCACCGCCACCGCCTGGCAGAACCTCTTCGGCCGTTGCCTGTTCATCGAGCCGGAGCAGTACAACCCGGCCGGCAAGGACGAGTGGCAGGTCCTCAATGTCGCCAACTTCGAGTGCGTGCCCGAGCGCGACGGCACCAATTCCGACGGTTGCGTGATCCTCAATTTCGCCCAGAAGAAAGTGCTGATCGCAGGCATGCGCTATGCCGGCGAGATGAAGAAAGCCATGTTCTCCGTGCAGAACTTCCTGCTGCCCGAGCGCGACGTGCTGCCGATGCACTGCGCCGCCAACATCGGCGAAGCGGGCGACGTGACCCTGTTCTTCGGCCTGTCCGGCACCGGCAAGACCACCCTGTCGGCCGATGAGAGCCGTTACCTGATCGGCGACGACGAGCACGGCTGGGGCGAGGGCGTGGTGTTCAACGTCGAGGGCGGTTGCTACGCCAAGTGCATCGACCTGTCCGAGAAGAACGAGCCGGTCATCTGGAAGGCCATCAAGTTCGGCGCCGTGCTGGAAAACGTGGTCCTCGACGAGGAGCGCGTACCCGACTACGCCGACGACAGCCTGACCCAGAACAGCCGCGCCGCCTACCCGCTGGAGCACGTCGAGAAGCGTTCCGAGAAGAACCTCGGCGGCGAGCCCAACGCGGTGATCTTCCTGACCTGCGACCTGACCGGCGTGCTGCCGCCAGTGTCGATCCTGAACAACGAGCAGGCGGCCTATCACTTCCTGTCCGGCTACACCGCGCTGGTCGGTTCCACCGAGATGGGTTCCGGCGGCGGCATCAAGTCGACCTTCTCCACCTGCTTCGGCGCCCCGTTCTTCCCGCGTCCGGCCGGTGTCTACGCCGAGCTGCTGATCAAGCGCATCAAGGCTTTCGGCTCCAAGGTCTACCTGGTCAACACCGGCTGGACCGGCGGCGGCTACGGCGTCGGCAAGCGCTTCAACATCCCGACCACCCGTGGCGTGATCGCCGCGATCCAGAGCGGCGCGCTGGTCGATGCGGAAACCGAGCACCTGGACATCATCAACCTGGACGTGCCGAAGGCCGTTCCGGGCGTCGAGACCAACCTGCTCAACCCGCGCAACACCTGGGCCGACAAGGCTGCCTACGACGAGGCGGCGAAGGGCCTGGCCAGGCAGTTCATCGAGAACTTCAAGAAGTTCGAGGTCTCCGACGCGATCAAGGCCGCGGGTCCGCAGTTGTAAGCTGTTTCGTAGGCCATGAAAACCGCCTTCGGGCGGTTTTTTCATGGCCGTTCATCAGGGGTAGCTGACAGTCACCAGGTAGCTGCCCGGACGGCGGTAACTGGCGGCCAGGTCGTAGCGCGCCGAGAAATCCCGGCCTCCCAGGCTCAGGTCGCTGGGCTGCAGGCTGCGCACCTCGCCGGTGCGCATGGAGCGGATGCTGACGTCAGCGGTACGCGCATGCATGGGGCAACCGCTGAGGCGGAAGCTGCCTCGCGACTCGCCCTGCTGCGAGGCGTTCATCGAGCACGGCGGCTCGACGATGGCACCCGTGAAGTAGATGACCCCACTGATGCTGTCGGCGAAAAGATTACTGGAAATTCCTACAAGAAGACTGAACAAAGCCAGTCGGCCCATCCTGTTCATGACCTTGACTCCTAGGTGAATACATCCTTTTTCTGCCTGGCACGGCTGGAAGGGGCCCTCTTCCAGTGGCTGGCATTGGAGTGGAATATAGGACAATTCCTAAAGAAAATTCCCTCCTAGGAATAATCTTAGGATTGATTCTGTAAGCAGCTGCTGTGGGTTATCGTCGGATTATTCGAGGAGTGATCCGCCTTATCGTGAATGTCCTAGGCCGGACCACCCTTTGCTCCACCCCGCGCCGGATGTATCGTGGCTCTCCTTCGCCGGCCTCTCGTCCGGCGCTCTGTTTCCCCCCGTAGTGGATCTAGCCCATGCATATCGAAGAAGCCGTCCGTAGCCGCCGTGCCATCAAGGGTTACGACCCTTCCTTCAGCCTGAGCCGCGAAGAGAAGGACCATCTCCTGGACCTGGCCCTGCATGCCCCCTCCGCCTTCAACCTGCAGCACGTGCGGCTGGTCGAGGTCAGCGACCCGCAACTGCGCGCACAGTTGCGCGAAGTGGCCTGGAACCAGGCACAGGTCACCGATGCGGCAATGCTGGTGGTGGTCTGCGCCCAGCTCGACAGCTGGGAGCGCAATGCCCAGCGGGTCTGGGATGGCGCTCCGGAGGCCGTGCAGGCCTTCATGGCCGGGGCCATCGATACCTATTACCGCGGCAAGCCCCAGGTGCAGCGCGACGAGGCCATGCGCAGCTGCGGCCTGCTGGCGCAGACCCTGATGCTGGTCGCTCGCGGCCAGGGGCTGGACTCGTGTCCGATGGATGGCTTCGACTTCGACGCCGTGGCCCGGCTGATCAACCTGCCGGACAACCATGTGATCGGCCTGATGGTGGCGGTCGGCAGGAAGGCCGTGGAGCCTTGGCCGCGCACCGGCAAGCTGCCGCGGGAAGAGCTGGTCGTCCGCGACCGCTTCTGAGAGTGGGGACGCGCGGCTAGCCGGGACCGCTGGCACTGACCTGGCGGATCTGCTCCACCAGCCATTGCAGGGCGATGTCGCGTTCACGCTGGGCCAGGTAGACCAGCTCCAGGTGGAAGGGCCCGAGATCGAACGGCAGGTCGAACGTTTGCAGCGGCAGAAGGCGTTCGAAGTGATGCGCCAACTGGCGTGGCAGCACCCCGACCAGGTCGCTGTAGGCGGCGATGTGCGCCGCTTGCAGGTAATTCGGCGTGGTGTAGACGACCTGCCGCTTGAGTCCCTGGCTGCCCAGCCATTGGTCGACCATGCCCTTGGTCTGCCCGCCGTGGACCCACAGGTGCTGCAATTCCAGGAAGGTGGCCAGGTCGGGGGGCTGCGGCAGCAGCGGATGCCCGCACCGGGCGATCAGCCGTAGCGTCTCGCTGGCCCAGTGGCGGCGCTGGAATCGCGCCGGGATACCCTCGAAGCGGCCGAGCACGAGGTCCAGCTCGCCCTTGTCCAGGGCTTCGGCCGGCAGGCTCGGGGCCAGGTGCTGGATGGCGATGGAGATTCCCGGGGCGCGTTCGCTCAGGCGGCGCATCAGGCTCGGCATGCAGATCAGCTCGACGTAGTCGGTCACCGCCACGGTGAAGCGTTGCCGGCTGCGCCCCGGATCGAAGCCTTCGCCATCGCCCAGGCTCTGTTCGATCTGCCGCAGCGCCGCGCGGATCGGTGCTTCCAGTGCCAGCGCCCGAGGTGTTGGTTGCATGGTCCGACCGGCGCGGACCAGCAGCGGATCGTCGAGCAGTTCGCGCAGGCGGTTCAGCGCGTTGCTCACCGCCGGCTGGCTCAGCGCCAGGCGCTCCGCGGCGCGCGAGACGTTACGCTCGCGCAGCAGGGCGTCGAGCACGCGCAGCAGGTTGAGATCGAAGGTTTGGATATTCACTGGCTGAATTCCAGATATCACAAGACTAAATTTCAAAAATAATACGACCTTCCCCTAAGGTAGTGGTCGCTTTTTGTGCGGCTGGACTGCCTCAGGTTTCGTCCGGCGTTTCTCCTGCGCTCGCCATAACGAGGACAAGACCATGAGCCAGAGTTTCTCCTTCCGCCAGGCCGCAGTGATCGGCGCCGGTACCATGGGCCGCGGCATCGTCATCTGCCTGGCCAACGCCGGGCTCGATGTGCTCTGGCTGGACAGCAACCCGCAGATGCTCAACCAGGCGCTCGGCGCCGTGGCCGATACCTACGCGCATAATGTGCGCCAGGGACGCATCGACGAGGACGAGGCGGCCGTGCGTCGTGCACGGATCACGCCGGTGCAGCACCTCGCCGCGATGCGCGAGGCGGACCTGGTGATCGAGGCGGTCTACGAGAATCTCGAACTCAAGCAGTCGATCTTCCGCGAACTGGATGCGGCGCTGAAGCCGTCCGCGGTACTGGCCAGCAACACCTCCTACCTGGACATCGACGCCATCGCCGCGGTCACCGGCCGCCCTGGCCAGGTGCTCGGCCTGCACTTCTTCAGCCCGGCGCACATCATGAAGCTGCTGGAGATCGTGCGCGGCGCGAAAACCGCCCCGGCGGTACTGGACGCCGCCCTGACGCTCGGCGAGCGGATGGGCAAGGTCAGCGTGGTGGCCGGCAACTGCCATGGCTTCATCGGCAACCGCATGCTCGAGCCCTACGCCACCGAGGCCCGCCTGATGCTGCTGGAAGGCGCCCTGCCGCATCAGGTGGACCAGGTCCTGCAGGAGTTCGGCTTCGCCATGGGGCCGTTCCGCATGTACGACGTGGTCGGCATCGACCTCGAATGGCGCGCCCGCGAGCTGGCCGGAGTCGGCCAAGACCAGCCGGCGGTACAGGTGGACAACCGTCTCTGCGAGATGGGCCGCTTCGGCCAGAAGAGCGGCGCCGGCTATTACCGCTACGCACCGGGCAGTCGCCAGGCCGAGCACGATCCCGAGGTGGACGCCCTGGTGGTGCGGAGCGCCGAGGGGCTGGGTTACGCGCGGCGCGAATTCGCCGCCGCCGAGATTCTCGAGCGCTGTCTGCTGGCGCTGGTCAACGAAGGGGCGAAGATCCTCGACGAGGGCATCGCCGCCAGCAGCGCCGATATCGATACCGTGTACCTGAACGGCTACGGCTTCCCCGCCGCGGAGGGCGGCCCGATGGCCTGGGCCGACCGCCTCGGCGCGGCCGGGCTGCTGCAACGCCTGCGTTTCCTCGAGCAGCGCCATGGCGCGCGCTGGAAGCCGGCGGCCCTGATCGAGCGCCTGGCCGGCGAGGGCCGGGCTTTCGCCGACCTGCGGGAGGCACGCTGAAATGAGTTACCAGGCTCCGCTGCGCGACATGCGCTTCGTGCTCCACGAACTGTTCGATGTCGGCGCGCACTGCGAATTGCTGGGCAACGGCATCGATCGCGAGCTGATCGACGGCGTGCTCGAGGAGGGCGCGCGCTACACCAGCCAGGTGGTGGCGCCGCTCAACCGCAACAGCGACGAGGAAGGCGCGAAGCTGAAGGACGGCGTGGTGAGCACCCCGACCGGCTTCCGCGAGGCCTACCGGCAGTACAGCGTGAACGGCTGGGCGAGCATGACCGGGCCCACCGAATACGGCGGCCAGGGCTTCCCGCAGATGGTTTCGGCCTGCTTTCACGAGATGCTGATGGCCGCCAGCCTGTCGTTTCGCGTCTACTCGGGCCTCACCGAGGGCGCTGTGCTGGCCCTGTACAAACACGGCGACGAGGCGCTGCGGCGCGACTACCTGGGCAAGCTGGTGAGCGGCGAATGGGCCGGCACCATGTGCCTGACCGAACCCCAGGCCGGCACCGACCTGGCCCTGCTGCGCACCCGCGCCGAGCCCCGCGCCGACGGCAGCTACGCGATCAGCGGCAGCAAGATCTTCATCAGCGGTGGCGAGCAGGACCTCACCGAGAACATCGTCCACCTGGTGCTGGCGCGCCTGCCGGACGCTCCGGCGGGGGTGAAGGGCATCAGCCTGTTCCTGGTGCCGAAGTTCATCGCCCGTCCCGACGGCTCCCTGGGCGAGCGCAACAGCCTGGGCTGCGGCGCCATCGAGCACAAGATGGGGATCAAGGGCGCCTCCACCTGCGTGATGAACTTCGACGGCGCCAGGGGCTGGCTGCTGGGCCAGGCGAACCAGGGCCTGGCCTGCATGTTCACGATGATGAACGACGCGCGCTTCCAGGTCGGCCTGCAGGGCCTGGGCATCGCCGAACGGGCCTTCCAGGGTGCCCTCGGCTACGCCCGCGAGCGCCTGCAGTCGCGCGCCCTGGTCGGCCCGCAGGCGCCGGACAAGGCCGCCGACCCGATCATCGTGCATCCGGACGTGCGGCGCATGCTGCTGACCCAGAAGACCCTGGTCGAAGGTTGCCGCATGCTGGCGGCCTGCTGCGCCCGCCAGCTCGACCTCGAGCATGGCCACCCGGACGCCGATGGTCGCCGCGCGGCGACGCGCCGGGCGGCGTTGCTGATCCCGATCGTCAAGGCGTTCCTCACCGATGTCGGCCAGGAAGTCGCCAGTCTCGGCGTGCAGGTGTATGGCGGCCACGGCTTCATCCGCGAATGGGGAATGGAGCAATTGATGCGCGACAGCCGCATCACCCAGATCTACGAAGGCACCAATGGGATCCAGGCGCTCGACCTGATCCGCCGCAAGCTGCTCGCCGACCAGGGCGGCGAACTGCTGGCCCTGCAGGGCGAACTGGCGGCGGCCTGCGAGGCGCTGCAGGGGCGCGCGGTGCTGGCGCCATTGGCCGAGCGGGTAGGACGGCGCCTGGCGGAGTGGCGGCAGCTCACCGGCCAGGTGCTCGAGGCCTGCGCCCGCGATCCCCAGGAAATCGGCGCCACTTCGGTGGACTTCCTCCAGTACAGCGCCTACGTGCTGCTGGCGGCGCTCTGGCTGCAGGCCGCGGCACGTGCGCAGGAGGCCCTGGACACTGGCTCCGCCGAAGGCGACTTCTACCGCGCCAAGCTGCGCGGCGCCGACTTCTACCTGCGGCGCATCCTGCCGCGCGCGAGCATGCACCGCGAGGCCCTGCTCGGCGGCGCCGAGTGCCTGATGGCCCTGCCCGAGGAGCACTTCTCGTTCTGATGGGCGCCACGCCCGGGGAGATCGATATGCAGCCTTTCAGTTTCGCCACCACCGCGCAGATACTCTGCGAAGCCGGCTCCGCCGTCCGCCTGGCGGAGCTCTGCCAGGAGCGCCGCGCGCGCCGCGTGTTGATCGTGACCGACCCGGGGATCATCCGGCTCGGCCTGCTGGATGCCGTGCTGCCCGGCTTTGCGCGCCTGGGGCTGGCCGTCGAGGTCTACGGCCAGGTCCTCGCCGATCCGCCCGAGGCGGTGGTCGAGGCCGCGCTCGAGCGGGCGCGGGCACTGGACGCCGAGCTGGTGGTCGGTTTCGGCGGCGGCAGTTCGATGGACGTCGCCAAGCTGGTCGCGTTGCTCGCCCACCCCCAGGCGCGGCAGGGCCTGGGCGAAGTGTTCGGGGTAGGCAACGCGCGCGGGCCGCGCCTGCCGCTGATCCAGGTGCCGACCACCGCCGGCACCGGCTCCGAGGTGACGCCGATCGCCATCGTCACCACTGGCGATACCACCAAGATGGGCGTGGTCTCGCCCTACCTGCTGCCCGACCTGGCGCTGCTCGACGCCGACCTGACCCTCGGCTTGCCGCCGGCGGTCACCGCGGCGACCGGTATCGACGCGATGGTGCATGCGATCGAGAGCTATACCAGCAGGCTGAAGAAGAACCCGCTCTCCGATCTGCTGGCGCGGGAAGCGCTGCGCCTGCTGGCGGCCAATCTGGACCGGGCGGTCCGCGCCGGCGGTGACCGCGAGGCACGCCAGGCCATGCTGCTGGGCGCCTGCCTGGCCGGCCAGGCCTTCGCCAATGCGCCGGTGGCGGCGGTGCACGCCCTGGCCTACCCACTGGGCGGACACTTCCATATCCCCCACGGCCTGAGCAACGCGCTGGTGCTGCCGGAGGTGATCCGCTTCAACGCGCCCGCCGCCAGCGAACTCTATGCCGAACTGGCGCCGCTGTTGCTGGGCGAACGCTTGCGCCCGGGCGATCGCGATGCGCTGACCGCGCAACTGATCGACGAGCTGGCCCGGCTCGGCCCGCGCAGCGGGCTTCCGAGCCGGCTGCGCGACGCCGGGGTGGAGGAGGCGGCGCTGCCACGCCTGGCCGCCGACGCGATGCTCCAGCAGCGCCTGCTGGTCAACAACCCGCGTGAGGTCGGCGAGGCGGATGCTCTGGCGATCTACCGCGCGGCCTATTGAGCCCCTTCAGCGAGGAATGGGCATGACGACTCCCGGGCGACCGCTGCGCGAGCAGTACCGCCACTTCCAGCCGATCACCACGCGCTGGCACGACAACGACATCTACGGCCACGTGAACAATGTGACCTACTACGCCTTCTTCGATACGGCGGTGAATACCTACCTGATCGAGCGCGGCGGCCTGGATATCCATGGCGACGAGGTGATCGGCCTGGTGGTCAGCTCCAGTTGCGACTACTTCGCCCCGGTGGCCTTTCCCCAGCGCATCGAGATGGGCCTGCGGGTGGCGCGGCTGGGCAACAGTTCCGTGCACTACGAACTGGCACTGTTTCTCGAAGGGGAGCGGGAGGCCCGCGCGGCCGGGCGTTTCGTCCACGTCTTCGTCGAACGCCACGGCAGTCGCCCGCAGGCCATCCCCCTGCGGCTACGGGAAGCGCTGGCCGCGCTTCAGGGCGAGGCCCAGTGACAGATGTCGCCCGCCGCCCGTGACAGGGCGATGGCGTGCAGGTCGTCCAGGCGGTCTTCGCGAATCTGCCGCTGCAGCGCCTGGTCGAGTCGCGGCCGGCAATCGTCGCCGCGCAGTTCGGCGAGCGCCGGCGCATAGCCCTGCAACAGTTCCAGGTTGAGCTGGTTGAGGCGCTCGCGGATGGGCTCCAGATCGATCACCTGGCCCGCCCCGGGCAGCGGCCGGCTGAGCAGGCGATACTGGACCAGCTTGTTCGCCTCGATCTGCGCGGCGAACAGCAGGCGCACCTGCTCCGCGTCGACCCCATGGCCAGCGGCCTGACCGGCGAGCATCTGCAGCTGCTGCTCCTCGCGCGGGCTGTCCTGCACCGCCTTGCCCGACTGCGCCTTGCTCAGGGCTACCTGATCGGCTAGTTGCAAACGCTGGCTGCTCAGGCTGAGCAATTGCTGCAGGGCCGGGGACAGCGGCTGGGCCTGGAGCAGCGGGCCGGGCAGGAGCAGGGCGGCTAGCAGGCCCCAGCTGGCGAACGACGGGCGCATGTGGAAATCTCTGGCTGGATTGATATCGGGCACGCTAGCAAAGCGGGCCCGGTGCGACAATCCAGGCAGCGTGGGGAGGCGATAGGGAAGCTGGGGATGGGACATTTCTGATTGAACGTTTGCAGTCTCGACGCTGGGACAATGTTCTGTGACCATCCCTCCACACCATTTCATTCACCAAAGGGGCCGGTTTGCCCCTGCTACGACTGGCAAGGACGCGGAACATGGGTTTCCTGATACTCTCCCGCCGAGAAGGCGAAGGCATCACCCTGTCCCTCAAGGCCGACTACCCGGCGGAGGAACTGATTCGGCAATTGCGCGAAGGCGGTATCCGGATCCTGGTCACCGACATCATCGGTAATCAGGCTCGGGTCGGGATCGAGGCGCCGCGAGGCGTCCTGATCGTTCGCGACGAACTGAAGGCGTCGCCGCCGCCGAAAGGCTGACGAACGGTAGAAACGAAAAAGCCTCGCAGTCGCGAGGCTTTTTCTTCGGCGTCCGACGAACGCCGGGATCAACGATGCTTGTGCTTGCGGTGTTTCTTTCCGCGATGACCGTCGTCGTTGTCCTTGCCCAGGTTGTTGCCGACCGCCCCGCCCGCCGCGCCGCCCAGGCCGGCGCCGATCGCCGAGCCGGTGCTGCCGCCGAGCTTGTCGCCGATCACCGAACCACCAGCTGCGCCCAGGCCACCGCCGAGGGCGGCCTCGGTCTTGCGTCCGTCCTTGGCGGTCATCGCACCGCCTGCGGCGCCGCCCAGGCCGGCGCCGATCGCCGCGCCGGTGCTGCCACCGATGGCGCCACCGACCACGTTGCCCAGGGCGCCGCCCACGCCGCCGCCGACGGCGGTCTTGGTGGAGTCGCCGGCAAGCGCGGTTTGTGCGCTCAGCAGGGCGAGCGCGATTACCAGGAGAGATTTACGCATCGTGCGTGCCTCATCGATCAATCGGGAATGAAATACGGTCGTTCGCACAAAGGCCGGACCTGGTGGCCCGGCCTTTGTGCTGGATGGAGCGGCGAGGATCAGTCGTCGTAGTAGCGACGATGATGCTTGTGGCGCTTCCACTTCTTGTACTGGCCATAGTGATGGCCGTTGTCGTGGCGGTAGTAGCCGTCGCGATAGCCGGCGCGGCGGTAGTAGCGACGGTCGCGGTAGTCGTCATCGTCGTCGTAGCGGCGGTTGCCGTCGCCATAATGGTTGCCCAGCGCGCCGCCACCGGCGCCGCCCAGGGCTGCGCCGATCAGGCCGCCGGTGCTGCCGCCGATCTGCCGGCCGATGACGTTGCCGCCGGCGGCGCCGAGGCCGCCGCCGATCGCCGCTTCGGTCTTGTTGCCGCGTCCGGCGCCGACCGCGCCGCCCGCAGCGCCACCGATGCCGCTACCGATCGCGGCGCCGGTGCTGCCGCCGACCGCATCGCCGACGACCGAACCCAACACCCCGCCCAAGGCGCCGCCGATGGCCGCGCGGGTGTCGTCGCCTGCGAAGGCGGTGCCACCGACCAGACTCAGGGACAACAGGAGTATCGAGGAATACTTCATAGAGAGTTTCTCTCTGTGGGGATGACGGCTGCGATGCTGGGGTTGGCCCCCATCGCTGACAAGCACCAGCCGACGATTGGTAGAGCAAATTCGAAATATTCCAAGTGCTTGTTTTTTATGGGGAACTTTCTTCAGTGGCGGCGGTCGTAGACCGAATGCGAAACGCGATTTCAGGGCCGAAATCGGTATTTTTGCTGGCGGGATGCTGGCCATTCTAACGCCGACGAGCGGCCTGCCTTCAAGGCCTTTCATCGACTTTTTCCTTAAGACGCCGCCTCCTGTTGCAGGAGGCGGCGTTTTTCGTGGGCTTCAGATAATGCGCCCGTCGCCCGTGGCCTTTTCCAGGCGTACCGCGATGAACTTCGAAGTCGGCGTATGGCTGCCGACGCCGACGCTTTCCAGCGGCACCAAGGGATTGGTTTCCGGGTAGTAGGCGGCTGCCTGGCCGGCCGGGATGTCGAAAGCGAGCAGGGTGAAGCGGCGTACCCGGCGCTCGACGCCGTCGCTCCACAGCGAGACCAGGTCGACCTTGTCGCCGGGCTGGTAGCCCAGGCGGCGGATATCCGCCTCGTTGGCGAACACCACCTCACGCTGGCCCTTTACCCCGCGATAGCGATCGTCCAGGCCGTAGATGGTGGTGTTGTACTGGTCGTGAGAGCGCAGCGTCTGCAGGATCAGGTCGGGTTCGCGACCGCTGTCGCGCACTTGCGCCGGCAGCAGGTCCCGCGGCAGCGGATTGGCGACGAAGTTGGCCTTGCCGCTGGCGGTGTTCCAGCGTCGCTCGCCAGCGGCGTTGCCCAGGTAGAAGCCGCCGGGATGCCGGACGCGGCGATTGAAGTCGGCGAAACCGGGGATGGTGTCGGCGATCAGCTCGCGGATGCGCTCGTAGTTGGCGATCAACGCGTCCCAGTCCACCGGATGGTTGCCCAGGGTAGCCTTGGCGATGCCGGCGATGATCGCCGGTTCCGAGCGCATCTGCTGCGACAGGGGCTCCAGTTGTCCGTAGGACGCGTGGATCATGCTGAACGAGTCTTCCACCGTGACCGCCTGCGGGCCTTCGACCTGGCGGTCGATGTCGGTACGCCCCAGGCAGGGCAGGATCAGCGCGTCGCGCCCGGTGGTCAGGTGGCTGCGGTTTAGCTTGGTGCTGATGTGCACGGTCAGTTCGCAGGAGGCCAGGGCCGCGTGGGTACGCGGGCTGTCCGGGGTGGCCTGGGCGAAATTGCCGCCCAGGCCGATGAAGACCTTCGCCTTGCCGGCGAGCATCGCGGCGATCGCCTCGACGGCGTTATGCCCGTGGTGGCGCGGCACCTTGAAGCCGAAGCGCCGCTCCAGCGCGTCGAGCAGCGCCGCCGGCGGCCGCTCGTTGATACCCATGGTGCGGTCACCCTGCACGTTGCTGTGGCCGCGTACCGGGCAGAGTCCCGCGCCGGGGCGGCCGAGGTTGCCGCGCAGAAGCTGCAGGTTGACGATTTCCTGGATGATCGCCACCGAGTGATGGTGCTGGGTGATGCCCATCGCCCAGCAGACGATCACCCTCTGCGCCCGGCGGTACATCCGCGCGGCCTGCTCGATTTCCTCCAGGCTGAGGCCGGACTGGCGCTCCAGGTGCTCCCAGGGCGTGGCATCCAGCTCGGCCAGGTAGGCCTCGACGCCATCGGTGTGTTCGGCGATGAAGGCGTGGTCGAACACCGCCTCGCCACCCTCGGCCTGGGCTTCGCGTTCCCAGGCGAGGAGAAACTTGGCGATCCCGCGGATCGCCGCCATGTCGCCGCCCAAGGCCGGGCGGAAGAACGCGGTGTTCAGCGGCGAGGAGCCGTTGGTCAGCATCTCCAGCGCATTCTGCGGATGCTGGAAGCGCTCCAGGCCGCGCTCCTTGAGCGGGTTGAAGCAGACCACCTGGGCGCCGCGCTTCACCGCCTCGCGCAGCGGCTCGAGCATGCGCGGGTGGTTGGTGCCGGGGTTCTGGCCGAGGATGAAGATCGCGTCGGCGTGCTCGAAGTCGTCGAAGGTCACGGTGCCCTTGCCGACCCCGATGCTACGGCCCAGGGCCACCCCGCTGGCCTCGTGGCACATGTTCGAGCAGTCGGGGAAGTTGTTGCTGCCGAAGGCGCGGACGAACAGCTGGTAGAGGTAGGCCGCTTCGTTGCTGGCCCGCCCGGAGGTGTAGAACTCGGCCTGATCGGGGCTTTCCAGGCGGTTCAGGTGTTCGGCGACCAGGGCGAAGGCGGCGTCCCAGGTGATCGGTTGGTAGTGATCGCTGGCCGGGTCGTAGCGCATCGGACCGGTGAGGCGGCCCTGGTACTCCAGCCAGTAGTCGCTCTGTTCGCGCAGGGCGCTGACGCTGTAGCGGGCGAAGAACGCCGCGTCCACCCGGCGCTTGGTGGCCTCCCAGTTGACCGCCTTGGCGCCGTTCTCGCAGAACTTCACCCGGCCGTCTTCCGGCGAGTCGCCCCAGGCGCAGCCGGGGCAGTCGAAGCCGCCGTTCTGGTTGGTCTTGAGCAGGGCGCGGAGGTTCTTGAACGGCTGTTTGCTGTCCAGCCAGAAGTGCGCCACGCTGCGCAGCGCGCCCCAGCCGGCGGCGGCACCGGCGTAGGGCTTGTAGCGGGGTTGGAGGGGTTGCAGGCTCATGACGGGCTCACTCGGTGACGGCCGGCGCCGGGCTGTAGACCCGCGGGGCGCTATGGTGGGGCTGGTGGACCAGGTTCAGGTGATGGCGCCGCGCCCATTGCACGGTAAGGCCGGTGGGCGCCGAGAGACTGACCAGCGTGCCGATCCCGGCACGCACGGCCTTGTGGATGAGTTCCAGGCTGCAGCGGCTGGTGACCACCGCGAAGCCGCTGGCGGCGTCCAGGCCCTGGCGGTGCAGGGCGCCGATCAGCTTGTCGAGTGCGTTGTGCCGGCCGATGTCCTCGCGGCACAGGCGCAGGTCGCCATGGCCGTCGAAGTACAGCGCGGCGTGCAGCGCGCCGCTGTTGCGCGCCAGTCGCTGGGCCTGTTCGATGCGCTGGCGCAGCCCGGCGAGGTGGGCTGCCGGCGGTAGCGCCCGCGGCGCCCGCGCCGGCAGCTGCGGCAAGGCCTGTTCCAGGGCTTCCACGCCGCACAGGCCGCAGCCGGAGGTTCCGGCCAGCTGGCGGCGTTGGCGCTTGAGATGCCAGAACGCGCGGCTGCTGATCTCGACCTCGGCTTGGAGGGAGTCGCCCTGGCCGCTGACGCGGATTTCATAGATTTCGTCGATGGACTCCACGAAGCCGCTGCTGAGGCTGAAACCGCGGACGAAATCCTCGATATCCTCGGGCGAGGCCATCATCACCGCCTGGTTCAGGTCGTTGTAGCTGATCGCTAGGGCACATTCGGCGGCAAGGGAGGCCTGGCCGACCCGCTGCGGCAGGTGCAGGTCGGCGTAGCGGTAATCGTCGGGAACGGCGGAAGGCGCCCAGGTATCCGCGGATACCGGGCAGGCAGGCTGGCAAGGCATGGGCTGGGCCCTATCGTTCTAGGTGTGGCACCAGCCTAGGCCTGTCGCGGAGCAGCGTCTAATCGGTTGTGCCGATACCATGATCGACAGTGTCTATCATGTTGTCGGGAGACAGCCAGGCGCGCGCCTCCTCGAAGCATGCCTCGGCCAGGGCCGAGCGCGGCTGGCCGCTGCGGATGATCAGGCCGAGCGGGGCCAGGGTATGGGCGTCCTCAATGGGGATCAGGCGCAACTCGACGTCGACTTCGCTGCCCAGCGGCATGATCGCGCAGCACAAGCCGCGCTGCACCGCCTGCAACAGTTGCTGCACCGAGTCGGTCTCCAGGCGCGCGACAGGGCTCAGGCCGCGGCTGCGGAAGTTGTGGTCGATCGACTGGCGGAAGTGCATGCCCGCCGAGAGCAGCCCCAGTGGCAGGCCGGCCAGGTTTTCCCAGTTCAGCACCGGGCTGTCGAGCGGGAAGTGCCGGGGATGATGGAGCAGGCCCATGCGTGTCTCCGCCAGCTCGACGCCCTCGAAGTGGCTGCGGTCCAGGCGGTCCAGATAGGAGACGCCGAGGTCGAACTGGTTACGTGCCAGGCCTTCGAGGACCTTTTCAGAACTCAGGGAATACAGCTGGAAGCGCAGCTCCGGATGACGCCCGGCCATGTGCTGGACCAGGCGCAGCGGGTCGAAGCTGGCCAGCGGCACCACGCCCAGGCGCAGGGTGCCGACCAGTTGTCCACGGCAGGCGGCGGCCTCGGCGTACAGGCCTTCCTGGGCCGCCAGCAGGCTGCGGGCCCAGGCCAGCACGCGGTCGCCGGCCTCGGTGAAGCCTTCGAAGCGCTGGCTGCGGCGCACCAGCTCCAGGCCGAGTTCTTCTTCCAGGTTGCGCAGGCGCATGGACAGGGTCGGCTGGGTGACATGGCAGCGCGCGGCGGCCTGGCCGAAATGGCGGGTTTCGTCGAGGGCGCAGAGAAATTTCAGCTGCTTGATGTCCATCGGCGCTTCCAGGGAGGGGTTGTCGCGGAATCTTAACGCGAATGGACGCAGTGTTTCGGAACGGCGGAGCGGCCTTGGGGATATTTCGCCGGATTTTGCAGTCTAGACTTGGCTAGTCGCGGATCGGGATTGCGCCGGCCGCTTGCAACCGTAACCGTAAAGGGAGAACCAAAGATGGGTATTTTCGCGTTCGTGAAGGAAGCCGGTGAAAAGCTGTGGGATACGCTGACGGGGCATGAGGCACAGGCGGCCGAGTCGCTGAAGGAGCACGTCGCCAAGGTCGGCCTGGGCAACCCGAACATCCAGGTTTCGGTGGAAGGCGACAAGGTCATCGCCTCGGGCGAGGTGGCCACCCAGGAAGAGAAAGAGAAGATATTGCTGGCGCTGGGCAACGTCGCCGGCGTCTCCTCGGTGGAAGACAAGATCACCGTGACCCAGGCCGCTCCGGAAGCGCGCTTCGTCACCGTGAAGAAAGGCGACACCCTGAGCGCCATCGCCAAGGCCGAATACGGCAATGCCAACGCCTACATGAAGATATTCGAGGCCAACAAGCCGATGCTCAGCCATCCGGACAAGATCTATCCCGGCCAGGTCCTGCGTATCCCCGACTGATCGCGGCGCCTTTCCCGACCCCGCCCGCGTGGCGGGGTTTTCATTTCGATGTTGCGCAGTGCGATCCGTGCCGATATCCCTACAGCAGTCCTTCGAGCAAGCGCCGGTAATCCTCCTGGGCGGCGAACTCCTCGGTGTCCCTGGGCTGGCCACGGCTATCCGGATGGCGTACCGCCAGCAGGTGGGCGACGCCGTAGGCGCGGGCGCTGCGCAGGATCGGCAGGCTGTCGTCGATGAACAGGCTGCGCTGCGCGTCGAAGCCGAAATCGGCCTGCAGGGCGTTCCAGAAGCGCGCGTCCTCCTTCGGGTAGCCGTAGTCGTGGGAGCTGATCAGTCGGTCGAAATAGGGCGCCAGTTCGATCCGTTCCAGTTTCAGCGACAGCGAGTCGCGGTGCGCGTTGGTGATCAGCGCCACGCGCTTGCCGGCCTGGCGCAGGGTGGCGAGGAAGGTATCGGCATGCGGGCGCAGCGAGATCAGGTGCGCCACCTCGTGCTTGAGCTCACGGATCGACAGGCCCAGCTCGCGGCTCCAGAAGTCCAGGCAGTACCAGTTGAGCTGGCCGGCGTGCTCGCGGAACAGCGGCTCGAGCACGGCGTCGGCTTCGGCGCGACTCAGGCCGTTGCGTTCGGCGTAGCGTCGGGGCAGGTGTTCCAGCCAGAAGTGGTTGTCGAAATGCAGGTCGAGCAGGGTGCCGTCCATGTCGAGCAGCACGGTGTCGATGGCGGACCAGGGCAGGATGGGCATGGCGGCTCTTGTCGCGGTTCGTCGCGATCGATGGGGAAATCTGTCGCTTGCCATCGATCTCCGACAGGGATAATCGGAAAAGCCGGGGTATGATAACCCGCCGGCTTCGCCAAGGAGTTATCCACATGCGTCAGAAACCCACCGTACTCGCCAGCGAGATCGTCGCGAAGAGCCGACTGTTCGCCGTCGAGGAGCTGCAACTGCGCTTCAGCAATGGTGTCGAGCGTACCTACGAGCGCCTGGTCGGCAAGGGCCAGGGCTACGGTGCGGTGATGGTGGTGGCCATGCTCGATGCCGAGCACGCGGTGCTGGTGGAGGAATATTGCGCCGGGGTCGACGAATACCAGCTGTCGCTGCCCAAGGGCCTGGTCGAGCCGGGCGAGGACATCCTCGCGGCGGCCAACCGCGAGCTCAAGGAGGAAGCGGGCTACGGTGCCCGGCAACTGGAGCACATTACCGAACTGTCGCTTTCGCCGGGCTACATGAGCCAGCGCATCCAGGTGGTGCTGGCGCGCGACCTCTACGAGGAGCGCCTGCCGGGCGACGAGCCGGAGCCGATGGGTGTCGATCGCATCAGCCTGCGCGAACTGTCGAGCCTGGCCCAGCACGCCCAGTTCAGCGAAGGCCGCGCCCTGGCCGCGCTGTACCTGGTGCGCGACCTGCTCACCCAGCGCGGCGAGTACCAGGCATGAGGCCGGTGCCCTGGGGCGAATTGGTGGCGCTGGTGCGGCGCGCCGGCGAGGCGATCCTGCCGCACTGGCGCGCCGAGGTGGCGGTGCGCTCGAAGGCCGACGAGTCGCCGGTGACCGCCGCCGACCTGGCCGCGCACCATATATTGGAGGCGGGATTGCGGGCGCTGGCGCCGGACATTCCGGTGCTTTCCGAAGAGGATTGCGAGATACCGCTGAGCGAGCGCGGCCACTGGCGGCGCTGGTGGCTGGTGGACCCGCTGGACGGCACCAAGGAGTTCATCTCCGGCAGCGAGGAGTTCACCGTCAACGTGGCCCTGGTCGAGGATGGCCGGGTGCTGTTCGGCCTGGTCGGCGTGCCGGTGAGCGGGCGTTGCTACTACGGTGGCGCCGGGCTCGGTGCCTGGCGCGAGGAGGCCGATGGCCGCGCGCAACCGATCAGCGTGCGCCTGGAGCCCGAGGAAGCCTTCACCGTGGTGGCCAGCAAGCGCCACGGCAGCCCGGCCCAGGAGCGCCTGCTGGATGGCTTGAGCGAGCGCTTCGGCGATCTGCGGCGGGCCAGCATCGGCAGTTCGCTGAAGTTCTGCCTGCTGGCCGAGGGCGCCGCCGACTGCTACCCGCGCCTGACGCCAACCTCGCAATGGGACACGGCCGCCGCCCAGGGTGTGCTGGAGGGTGCCGGCGGCGAGGTGCTCGACCTGCATGGCGCGCCATTTACCTACGAGCCGCGCGAGGACTACCTCAACGGTTCCTTCCTGGCCCTGCCGCGCGCCGCCGAGTGGCGTAGCGAGCTGATCCAGCTGGCGCGCGCGCTGGACTGAAACGAAAAGGCCCGGTCTAGCCGGGCCTTTTCGCTTGTGGCAGCGCTCAGTCGAGCATGTCGCTGAAACGCGCGTCCTTCTTGTATACCAGCGGCTGGCTGAAGCCGGGCACGGTCACCTGCTCGGCGCTGACCTCGATGGCCTGCTCGTCGATCAGGTCCTGGCCGAAGTTGTAGATGATCTCCAGGTCGCCCCGCAGCGCGCGCTGGTCGTAGGCGCGGGCGGCGGCGCGGGTCTGCTCGCGCTTCTCGACATAGGCGGCGAAAGCCGCCTCGCCATGGCGCCTGCGCAGCATCTTCTCGGCGATCCGCGGCGACAGCACCACGCCGCTGGCGTTGTTACCGCCGAAGCCCTTGGAGTTGATGAAGCACACCTCCAGCGGCTTGTCCTGGCGTACGTCGCGATTGGAGATGCTCAGGCGCTGCTGGTGGACATCGTCGGCGACCTTGTCGATGGTCTTGATCCCAGGAAGGATGCCGTACTTGAAGGTACCCAGGGCGGAAATCAACTGGTCGGCGCTGGCGGTGGCCAGGGAGTGGCCGACGTAGGCCTTTACCGCGGTGACCGGCCAGCCGTCGATGCCGAAGGCGCTGGCTACGCGGTCGAGGATTTCCGATTCGGTGACCCGGTTGGCCGGCGTGCTGGAGCCGTGGGCGTGGACGAAGCTGGCGTGGCGCACGGTGTCCAGGCCGACGATCTGCACCGCGCTGGCCACCGCCTTGGCTACCGTCAGGTAGTTGCCCGGGCCGGGGGCGGAGATGGACTTCTTGAAACCGTCGGCATTGATGAACACGTCGGTCACCGCGCCGTGGATGTCGGCGCCCAGGCGCAGGGCCAGCTCGTCGTCCATCAGCACCACGTACTGGCTGGACTCGGCCAGGGTGAAGCCGCAGTTCTCGCCGAACGGCCGGCTGGCGCGGCGGAAGTCCACCTCGTCGCGGCCTTCGATCAGGCGCAGGCCTTCCTCGGTGGCCAGCGCGCCCATGGCGCTGTAGCCCTCGATGCACTCAGGCAGGATCGGCGCCTCGCTGTTGCCGACGATGACCACCCGGGCCTGGCCGCTGGTGATGACGTCGATACCCTTCTGCAGGTTGTAGAGGAAGGTGGCGCAGGCGCCGGTGATGCTGCCGGTCATGCCGACGCTGCCGAGCACGTAGGCATTGATGAAATCGGTGGGCATGCTGTTGAAGCCCAGCGGCAGTTGCTTGGCCGAGACCCGGTGGCCCTTCAGGCGGGACTGCATCAGGCCGCCGAAACCGTTGTCGTCGAGCTGGCTCATGATGCTGCCGGAGAACACCGCGATCTCGTCGGGCTGGACGTTGTCGACGATGGTCTGCCAGTCGATGCCGGTGGAACGGATCGCGTCGGTCGCGGCGACCACCGACATCTGCAGGCCGCGCGGATGGAAGCGCGAGTTGTACAGTTCGCCCGGCTCGAAGCCGGTGGGCAACTGGCCGGCGGACTTGACCGTCAGCGGGCGGTAGCTGTCGACCTTGAATTCGCAACGTTCGTGGATGCTGACCAGTACTTCGCCGTCGGCGGCGGGAGTCACCGACCAGTTGCCCGGCAGCGGTTCCGGGAGCTGCTTGGGCGAGGCCTTGAAGGTCAGCGCCTGGCCTTCGGCCGGGGTCGCCTCGAGGACCTTGTGCCAGTGCACGGCATCCGGGTCGAGGTACTGCGGTTCGATGCGCCGTACCAGGGTCGAGGCGAAGATCCGTTCGGCGTAGCGCCGCTCGATGTCTTCCGGGGACAGCGGTGTGCCGTCTTCGGCCAGGTAGCGGCCGCCTTCGGCCTTGACCAGTTTCATCATGACCGCCAGGCCGGCTAGGGTTTCCTGGCGCGCCTGCGGGTCCATCGATTCGATGACCATGCGCCGGAAGCCGTGGTGGAAGGAACTACGGCCTGCTGCGTTGTAGCCACCGAAACCAACAATGACCGGTAGTCGAGACATCACTCAGAAACTCCTTCGAATAGTCGTTCGCGTGCCGGGCTGCTGCCTGGTCCGGAGCGGGAAGCGCGTGGCGGCGATGGCGGCCTTTCCCGTCGGCGAGGCGAGCTTCACGGACCCGGGCACGAGCCAGTGGCCGTTGAAATGATCAGGGTGACTATGCTGACGTGAATCATGACCATCGAGTCACGTATTTTCCTACTGAATACCGCGTTGCGTGGGCGTTCCACAAGTGCTGGCGGTCTGCCGCGGGGAGATTGGCGGCCATGGCCGGGCTGTTGGCGGAGGTGGCGCGGGGGTGTTGGGAGCATCGCTTCCGCGGAAGCGGGCGTTCGCGTGGAAGAGGACGCCGCCGTGGCGCGCAGAAAGGCGGCCGATAGCGCCTGACTCCATTCGCCCTGCGCTCGCCGGCCGGTCGGCGGGAATGAAGAAGGGCCGCGGAGCGGCCCCTGGGGAGATTTCAGCGGTACTCGATGCCCGCCTTGCGCGTGCTGACCCGGGTGCCGGCCTTGCCTTCGGTGATCGCGACGATATCGGCGAGCGAACCGATCACCGCGTCCTTGCCGGTGGCGCGGGCGAACTCGATGGCCGCCTGGACCTTCGGCCCCATGGAGCCGGCGGCGAAGCCGAGGCGTTCCAGTTCGTCCGGGTGGGCCTGGGCGATGGCCTTCTGGGTCGGCTTGCCCCAGTCGATGTAGGCCGCGTCGACATCGGTGGCGATGATCAGGATGTCGGCCACCAGCTCCTGGGCCAGCAGCGAGGAGCAGAGGTCCTTGTCGATCACCGCCTCGACGCCGCTGAGCTTCTTCCCGGCCTCGTCATACATGGTCGGGATGCCGCCGCCGCCAGCGCAGATGACGATGGTGCCTTTCTCCAGCAGCCATTTCACCGGACGGATCTCGAAGATCCGCTTCGGCCGCGGGCTGGGCACCACGCGGCGGAACTTGTCGCCATCCGGGGCGATGCTCCAGCCCTTCTCGGCGGCCAGGCGTTCGGCCTCCTCCTTCGAATAGACCGGGCCGATCGGCTTGGTCGGGTTCTGGAACGCCGGGTCCTTACCGTCCACCTCGACCTGGGTGAGGATGGTGGCGAACGGCACTTCGAACGGCAGCAGGTTGCCCATCTCCTGTTCGATCATGTAGCCGATCATGCCCTCGGTTTCCGCGCCGAGGACGTCCAGCGGGTAGGGCGAGACCTTGTCGTAGGCGGCGCCCTGGAGGGCCAGCAGGCCGACCTGGGGGCCGTTGCCGTGGGCGATCACCAGCTCGTTGCCGGGCGCCACCTTGGCGATCTGTTCGGCGGCGATCCGCACGTTTTCCCGCTGGTTGTCCGCGGTCATGGGTTCGCCACGGCGTAGCAGGGCATTACCGCCCAATGCGACGACGATACGCATATCGGTTACCTCCGGAAGGTGGCTGCGCCCCGGCCGCGTGGGCCGGGGCACAGGAGCGCGGTCAGATGTCGGCGAGGGTCGAGACGAGGATCGCCTTGATGGTGTGCATGCGGTTCTCGGCCTGTTCGAAGGCGATGTTGTAGGGCGACTCGAAGACGTCCTCGGTCACCTCGATGCCGTTGGCCAGGTTCGGATACTGCTCGGCGATCTGCTTGCCGACCTTGGTCTCGCTGTTGTGGAACGCCGGCAGGCAGTGCATGAACTTGGCCCGCGGGTTGCCGGTGGCCTTCATGATCTCCATATTGACCTGGTAGGGCAGCAGCTCCTTGATCCGCTCGCCCCAGGCTTCCACCGGCTCGCCCATCGACACCCAGACGTCGGTGTGGACGAAGTCCACGCCCTTCACGGCTTCCTTCGGATCTTCGGTGAGAGTCAGCTTGGCGCCGCTTTCCTCGGCGAACTTCTTGCATTGGGCGACGAACTCGTCGTGCGGCCAGAGCGCCTTCGGCGCGGCGATGCGTACGTCCATGCCGAGCTTGGCGCCGATCAGCAGCAGGGAGTTGCCCATGTTGTTGCGCGCGTCGCCCAGGTAGGCGTAGCTGATGTCGTGCAGCGGCTTGTCGCTGTGCTCGCGCATGGTCAGCACGTCGGCGAGCATCTGGGTCGGGTGGTATTCGTCGGTCAGGCCGTTGAACACCGGTACGCCGGCGTATTTCGCCAGTTCCTCGACGATCTCCTGCTTGAAGCCGCGGTACTCGATGGCGTCGTACATCCGGCCGAGGACCCGCGCGGTGTCCTTCATGCTCTCTTTGTGGCCGATCTGCGAGGAGTTCGGGTCGATGTAAGTGACGTTGGCGCCCTGGTCGTAGGCCGCCACCTCGAAGGCGCAGCGGGTACGGGTGGAGGTCTTCTCGAAGATCAGGGCGATGTTCTTGCGTTGCAGGTGCTGCTGCTCGGTGCCGGTGTACTTGGCGCGCTTCAGGTCGCGGGAGAGGTCGAGCAGGTAACGCAGCTCGCGGGTGCTGTGGTGCATCAGGCTGAGCAGGTTACGGTTGTGCATGTTGAAAGCCATGATTGATCTCCTTGTGGGAAGTCGGTGGGCGGCGCCCCTCCTGGGGACGCCGCCGTTGAGCTCGAGAGAGGATTGTCTGTCAGTAGTCGATCGGGTCGCGGATGATCGGGCAGGTCATGCAGTGGCCGCCGCCGCGGCCGCGGCCCAGTTCGCTGGCGCTGATGGTGATGACCTCGACGCCGGCCTTGCGCAGCAGGGTGTTGGTGTAGGTGTTGCGGTCATAGCCGACCACCACGCCCGGCTCCAGGCAGACCACGTTGTTGCCGTCGTCCCATTGCTCGCGCTCGGCGGCGAAGCTGTTGCCGCCGGTCTCGACCACGCGCAGTTTCTTCAGGCCGAGGGATTCGGCGACCACTTCGAGGAAGGTCTTTTCCTCGCGGCGGATGCTCATGCCGTAGGGGCTGCTCGCATCGGGGCGCAGGCTGAAGGGCACGATTTCCTTGACCACTTCCGGGAAGACCGTGACCAGGTCGCGGTCGCAGAAGCTGAACACGGTGTCCAGGTGCATCGCCGCGCGCGACTTCGGCAGGCCGGCGACGATCACCCGCTCGGCGGCGCCCTTGGCGAACAGCGACTGGGCGACCTGGCCGATGGCCTGACGCGAGGAGCGCTCGCCCATGCCGATCAGGACCACGCCGTTGCCGATCGGCATCACGTCGCCGCCTTCCAGGGTCGAGGAGCCGTGGTCCTTGTCCGGATCGCCGTACCAGATCTCGAATTCGGCGTTGGCGAACTCGGGGTGGAACTTGTAGATGGCGGTGGTCAGCAGGGTTTCCTGGCGTCGCGCCGGCCAGTACATCGGGTTCAGGGTCACGCCGCCGTAGATCCAGCAGGTGGTGTCGCGGGTGAACTGGGTGTTCGGCAGCGGCGGCAGCAGGAAGCTGGAGTGGCCCAGGTACTCGCGGTACATCTTGAGGATGTCGGCGCCTTCGCTGGCGGGCAGGTCGTCAGCGGCCACGCCGCCGATCAGGTACTCGGCCAGCTTGCGCGGCTCCAGGCTTTCCAGCCAGGAACGCAGCTCGCTGGTCAGGCCCAGGCCTACGCTGTCGGCGGTGATCTTGCGATCGAGGATCCACTTCAGCGCTTCCGGGTTCTGGATGGTCTCGGTCAGCAGGTTGTGCATTTCGAGGACGTCGATGCCGCGTTCGCGCATCTTGGTGACGAAGTCGAAGTGGTCGCGCTTGGCCTGGTTCACCCAGATCACGTCGTCGAACAGCAACTCGTCGCAGTTGCTCGGGGTCAGGCGCTGGTGGGCGAGGCCGGGCGAGCAGACCATCACTTTGCGCAGTTTGCCGGCTTCGGAGTGGACGCCAAGTTTGGTTTTTTCCGTGCTCATTTCACGTCTCCAGTGGAGTAATCAGAGGGTGAGGAAACCGTCGTAGAGGCCGTAGGCAGCCACCAGGGCGCCAATGACGACTGCGGCGAAGATCAGTTTTTCGATTCCGGTGAAGATCGGCTGGCCGACTTCGTGCTTGGCCTTGGCGAAGAGGATCGCGCCGGGCGCATACAACAGGGCGGACAGCAGCAGGTACTTCAGGCCCCCGGCGTAGAGCAGCCAGACCGCGTAGGCCACGGCGATGCCGGCGATGACCAGGTCCTTGCCACGTTCGCGGGAGTCGTTCTCGTAGGTTTCGCCTTTCAGTGTCAGCAGCAGGCCATAGGCGGCGGACCAGAAGTACGGGATCAGGATCATCGAGGTGGCCAGGAGCAGCATCTTGGTGTACGGGTCCATGCCGTCCGGGTCGCCCGAGGTGAAGAACACCACCACCAGGAACACCTGTACGCAGATGTTGGTCAGCCACAGGGCGTTGGCCGGCACCTGGTTGGCGTTCTCGCGGCGCAGGAACTCCGGCATGGTGTGGTCCTTGGCGGCGGCGAACATGATCTCGGCGCACAGCAGCACCCAGGAGAGCAGCGCGCCCAGCAGGGAGACCAGCAGGCCGACGCTGATCAGCACCGCGCCCCAGTGGCCGACGATATGCTCCAGCACCAGCGCCATCGACGGGTTCTGCAGCTTGGCCAGTTCCGGCTGGGTCAGCACGCCCATCGACAGCACGTTCACCAGCACCAGCAGGAGCAGGACGGTGATGAAGCCGATCACGGTGGCCTTGCCGACGTCGGAGCGTTTTTCCGCGCGGGAGGAGAAGATGCTCGCGCCCTCGATGCCGATGAACACCCAGACGGTGACCAGCATCATGTTGCGTACCTGGTTCATCACGCTACCCAGGTCCGGGTTGCTCTTGCCCCAGATGTCGGCAGTGAAGATGTCCAGCTTGAAGGCGAACAGGCAGATCAGGATGAACAGGAACAGCGGCACGACCTTGGCCACGGTGGTGACGGTGTTGATGAACGCCGCCTCCTTGATCCCGCGTAGCACCAGGAAGTGCAGGGCCCAGAGCAGCACCGAGGCGCAGACGATGGCGGCGACGGTGTCACCCTTGCCAAAGATCGGGAAGAAGTAGCCGAGGGTGCTGAACAGCAGGACGAAGTAGCCGACGTTGCCCAGCCAGGCACTGATCCAGTAGCCCCAGGCCGAGGAGAAACCCATGTAGTCGCCGAAGCCGGCCTTGGCGTAGGCGTAGACCCCGCCATCGAGTTCGGGCTTGCGGTTGGCGAGGGTCTGGAAGACGAAAGCGAGGGTGAGCATGCCGACGGCGGTGATCGCCCATCCGATCAGTACGGCGCCGACGTCGGCGCTGGCCGCCATGTTCTGCGGGAGGGAGAAGATGCCTCCTCCGATCATCGATCCGACAACCAGAGCCGTTAGCGCTCCTAGTCGGAGTTTTTGGCTGGCTTCTTGGGACATTTCAGAATCTCCCTATAGGAATTGAGAGTGAAGTCATTAGGCGGCAGCGGCTATTGTTGAATGCTGATCTACGTCAATAGCTTCCTACTCAAAGTAATTTGATGACGCATTCCTGTAAGTCGGTGGAAAGGAAAGATAGAAGAGGAATCTAACGCGTGCCTGCCATAGGCAGTTTTTTCATGAGATAGCGAAAAGCGTCCGAATTGACCCGGGGAAAACTTGAAATTGTTCGAAATCGGGCTATAAGCCGCGGATTCCGGCGGATCTTTGATGCCGGTCAATGAAACTGGCGAGACGGTATTCTGACTTTCGCAAAGCCTTTCGTCGTCTTGTTGACGGTTTTCGCAGGTAGCTCCGGCGGCGTACCCCGGTTTTGTTGCAATTGTTCGATGGTGGTTTTTTTATTTATAAGTAAAAATAATTTTCCGGACTTACCAAAGAACGAAAAAGCACAAGGGGAGATATGAAAAAGCCCGGCCTGAGCCGGGCTTTTTCATGCGGTTTCCAGGGTATGGAAGCCCGCGGGGTGACCGGGGTCGCCGGTCGCCCGCCGCGCATGCTGGCGCACGTCGGCACGAGGGGGGGGCCGTCACCGGTTCGTGGCCGGAAGACGCGGCTCGCCGGGGCGAACCGAAAGCCGGTGCCGAAGCACTGGAAGTCGTGGAGCAAGCGGCGTGCCAGCGTGCGCGAGCCCGGTCGATGGGGGGCTTCGCCTTCGACGTGAGCGGATTTCTGCCGAAAGTCCGTCGGCTCGGCGGGGGTTTCCGCCGAGCCTCGTGCATATCAGCTCATTCCCAGCCAGTTCGGCAGGGCCATGGACACCGCCGGGATGTAGGTGACGATGATCAGGAACACCAGCAGGATCATCAGCCACGGCAGCGCCGCGCGGATGGTCGCGCCCAGCGGCATGCCGGTGACCGCCGAGGTGACGAACAGGTTGAGGCCGACCGGCGGGGTGATCAGGCCGATCTCCATGTTCACCACCATGATGATCCCCAGGTGGATCGGGTCGATGCCCAGTTCCATGGCGATGGGGAAGAAGATCGGTGCCAGGATCAGGATGATCGCCGAAGGCTCCATGAAGTTGCCCGCGATCAGCAGCACGATATTCACCACCAGCAGGAACATCCATGGCGAAAGTCCCAGTTCCGTGACCCAGCTGGCGATGCTCTGCGGTATCTGCTCGGTGGTCAGCACGTGGGCGAAGAGCATGGCGTTGGCGATGATAAACATCAGCATGATGGTCAGCTTGCCGGACTCCAGCAGGACCTTGGGGCATTCTTTCAGGCGCATGTCCTTGTACACGAACAACGCGACGAAGGCCGAGTAGACCGCGGCGACGGCGGCGGCCTCGGTGGGGGTGAAGGCGCCGGAATAGATGCCGCCGAGGATGATCACCATCAGCAACAGGCCCCACAGCGCTTTGCGTGCGCTGGCCAGCCACTCGCGCAGGGTGACCCGCGGCATCGCCGGAAGCTTCTTCACTCGCGCGACGATGTAGATCACCACCATCAGGATCAGTCCCAGTAGCAACCCCGGAACCACGCCGGCGATGAACAGCTTGCCCACCGAGGTCTCGGTGGCGGCGGCGTAGACCACCATGACGATCGACGGCGGGATGAGGATGCCGAGGGTGCCGGCGTTGCAGACGATGCCGGCGCCGAACGCCTGTGGATAACCCGAGCGGACCATGCCGGCGATGGCGATCGAACCCACTGCCGCCACCGTCGCCGGCGACGAGCCGGACAGCGCGGCGAACAGCATGCAGGCGAGCACCGCGGCGATCGCCAGGCCGCCGCGGATGTGCCCGACGCAGGCGTTGGCGAAGTCGATCAGGCGCCGCGCCACGCCGCCGGTGGTCATGAACGCGCCGGAGAGCAGGAAGAACGGGATCGCCAGCAGGGTGTAGTGCTCGGAGGTCTCGAACAGCTTGATCGCCAGCGAGCGCACCGAGTCCGGGCTGAACAGGAGGATCGTCAGTGCGCCGGAGAGACCCAGGGAGACGGCGATCGGCACGCCGATGAACATCAGCAGGAACAGCAGCAGGAAGAGGAACAGGATGGTCATGCTTTCGGCTCCTCGTGCTCGGTCAGCTTCAGCGCGTCGGCGGCCTCGTCGGCCAGGCCCAGGCCGGTCTGGCGGTTGCGCAGGATGCGTACGAGGATCTCGGCGAAACGGATGAACACCAGGGCGAAGCCCACCGGCACGATCAGGCCGATGTGCCATTGGCGGATGCCGAAGTGGTCGAGGTCCTCGGCGCCGATGCCGGCGATGAACAGGGTCTTCACCCAGTCGTAGCTGGCCACGCAGAGCAGGCCGGCGTAGCCGAGGCAGGCCAGGCAGGCGATCACGCCGAGCACTCGCTGTACCGGTCGCGAGGCCAGCTTCACCAGTACGTCCACGCCGAGGTGCCCGGCGGTGCGTACGCCGTAGGCGATGCCGAGGAAGATCAGCCAGGCGAACAGCGCCTTGGTCAGGGCGTTGCTCCAGGTCATCTCCTGGGCCAGGGTGAGGACCCCATCGCCGATGGCGAGCAGCGTCTCGTTGCCGCCCTCCCAGAGGTCGGCGAGATCGTAGAGCAGCGTATAGAGGTTATTGAGGACTACATAAACGAAGGTAACCAGCGTCATGGCGGCGAGGAGGAAGGCGATCAGGCCTTCCTCCAGGCGCGCCCAGACGCGCGCGAGCGCGTGCATGGGCTTTCCCTCTTCTTCTTATTGAGCCTGGTTGGCGGCTTCGGCGGCCTTGATCAGGTCGGCGCCGATCTCGCCTTCGAACTTCTTCCACACCGGCTGCATGGCCTTGCGCCATTCGGCCCGCTGTTCGGGAGTGAGTTCGATGATCTCGCTGGTCTTGGCCTCGACGATGCGCTGCTTGTCACCCTGGTTGAGCGCCTCGGCCTGCTTGTTCACCTCCACGGTGACCTCGTCCATGGTCTTGGCCAGCACGCCGCGCACGTCTTCCGGGAGGCCGTTCCAGAACTTGGTGTTGGTGATCACCATGTAGTCCAGCACGCCGTGGTCGGATTCGGTGATGTATTTCTGCACCTCGTGCATCTTCTGCGAGTAGATGTTCGACCAGGGGTTCTCGGTGCCGTTGACCACGCCGGTCTGCAGGCCCTGGTAGACCTCGGCGAAGCTCATCTTGCGCGGGTTGGCGCGGATCGCCTTGAACTGTTCCTCGAGCACCTTGGAGGCCTGCACGCGGAACTTCAGGCCGCGAGCGTCCTTCGGCTCGCGCAGCGGCTTGTTGGCGGACAGCTGCTTCATCCCGTTGTGCCAGTAGCCGAGGCCGGTGATGCCCTTGTCCTGCATCGAGGTCAGCAGCTCCTTGCCCTGCGGGCTCTGCTGGAAGCGATCCACCGCCTGGATGTTGTCGAACAGGAACGGCAGGTCGAAGATCTGCAGTTTCTTGGTGTACTGCTCGAACTTGGCCAGCGACGGCGCGATGATCTGCACGTCGCCCAGGAGCAGGGCCTCCATTTCCTTGCCATCGCCGAACAGCGACGAGTTCGGGTAGACCTCCACCCTGACCTTGCCCGGCAGGCGTTCCTCCACCAGTTTCTTGAACAGCAGCGCGCCCTGGCCCTTGGGCGTGTGCTCGGCGACGACGTGGGAGAACTTGATGACGATCGGGTCGGCCGCCTGGACGATTCCGGCGACGGTCAGGGAAAGTGCGCAGACGAGCGCCTTCGCGGTGTGCTTGAGCATGAGACTTCCTCTTTGTTCTTGTCTGTCTTTATGGAGAGGACGGACGCCCTCTCGGCGTAACCGAACAAGGGAAGTCTAGGCAGCGCAGCGGCAGTTGCTGCGCGAGTGGAAAAAAGCGCCTGGTCTTCTGCTTGTTGGAACGCTTCAAGAAGCGGGGAGCAAGCCTTGTGCCAGCCGTGCGGTGCCATGGAGGGTCGATATCGAGGAGCGAAAGGCGAATGGGTGGCGATATTCCGCCATTCAGTCGCCATCCTCTGGCGGATTCTCGCCAGGCGTGTTGAATGGCAGGCCGTGCTTGCGCAGCTTGTCGTGCAGCGTCTTGCGCGGAATGCCGAGGGCCTCGGCGACGCTGCGCAGCGAATTGTGCGGGCGTTCCAGCTCGGCGGCGATCAGCGAGCGCTCGAAGGCCTCGACCTTGGCGCTAAGGTTGTGCGGCTCGTCGGCGGCGTCGGGCAGCGCGCCGTCATCCAGGCTAAGGCCGAGACCGAGGGCGAAGCGCTCGGCGGCGTTCTGCAGCTCGCGCACGTTGCCCGGCCAGTCGTAGGCCAGCAGCCGCGCCGATTGCCCGGCGTCCAGCTCGCGCGGGGGCAGGCCATGGCGCATGGCGCCGGCTTCGGCGAAGTGGCGGAACAGCAGCGGGATGTCCTCGCCGCGCTCGCGCAGCGGCGGAATGCGTAGGCTGGCGACGTTGAGCCGGTAATAGAGGTCGGCGCGGAAGCGTCCCTGGTCGGCGGCCTGGCGCAGGTCCTCCTTGGTCGCGGCGATGATGCGGATGTCCAGCGGAATCAGCTGGTTCGAGCCGAGTCGCTCGACCACCCGCTCCTGCAACAGGCGCAGCAGCTTGACCTGCACGTCCAGGCTCATGCTCTCGATCTCGTCGAGGAACAGGGTGCCGCCGTTGGCGTACTCGAACTTGCCGATGCGGCGTTTCTGCGCGCCGGTGAAGGCGCCGGCCTCGTGGCCGAACAGCTCGCTTTCCACCACCGACTCGGCAAGGGCGCCGGCGTTGATCGCGACGAACGGACCGTCACGGCGGCTCGACAGGTCGTGCAGGGCGCGTGCCACCACTTCCTTGCCGGCGCCGGTCTCGCCGAGGATCAGCACGTCGGCCTGGATCGCCGCCAGCGAGCCGACCTGTTCGCGCAGGCGCTGCATGCCGGCCGACTTGCCGATCAGGCGGCCGTGCAGTTCATGGCGCTCGGCCAGGGCCAGGCGCAGGGTGCGGTTCTCCAGGACCAGGCGGCGTACTTCCAGGGCACGGCGCACGCTGTCGAGCAGGGCGTCGCTGGGGAAGGGCTTTTCCAGGAAGTCGTAGGCGCCGCCGCGCATGGCCTGGACCGCCAGCGGCACATCGCCGTGGCCGGTGATGAGGATCACCGGCAGGTCGGCGTCCTGTTCGTGCAGTTGCCCGAGCAGCTCCATGCCGTCCACCCCGGGCATGCGGATGTCGCTGACCACCACCCCGGGCCAGTCCTTGCACTGCGCGGTGTCCAGCTGGCGCGCGTCGTCCAGGGTCGCGGCCTTGAGCCCGGCGAGGTCGAGCGTCTGGCGCAGGGCCTGGCGCAGGTGCGGATCGTCGTCGATCAGCAGGACCTGGGTCTGGGCATCGAATGGCGCGAAGGGACTCATGCGCGGGTTTCCTCCTGGGGCATGGCGGCGACGCCGGGGGTTCCCGGCAGCAAGTGCAGGCGCACCACGGCGCCGCCCTCGAGATGGTTGCCCATTTCCAGGCGGCCACCGAGGGCGCGCAATAGGTTATCGCAGATGGCCAGGCCGAGGCCGAGCCCTTTCGCGGTGGTCTTGGTGGTGAAGAAGGGTTCGTGGGCGTGGGCCAGGGCCTCTTCGGAGAAGCCTGGCCCGTTGTCGCGCAGGGTCAGGGTCACGCCGTGCGCGTCCTGGCTGGCGATTACCCACAGGCGTCGCGGCGGAGCCTTCTCGGCGAGCGCGTCGAGAGCGTTGGTGAGCAGGTTGCCGAGGATCTGTCGCAGCCGCGTCTCGCCGGCCTGGACCCACAACGGGGCGTCCGGCACGTCGCGCAGCAGCTCGACGTTCATCGCCCGCCGCCGGCTGGCGACCATCGACAGGGCGTCCTCGATCGCCGGCTGCAGCTGTACGTTCTCCGGCGCGCGCCGCGCGCCGCGGGCATAGGCCTTGAGGTGGGCGATGATCGAGGCCATGCGGGTGGTGAGGTCGCTGATCTGTTCGAGGTTGCCGCGGGCGTCCTCGGTGCGCTGGTGGTCGAGCAGCACCCGGGCGTTGTCGGCGTAGCTGCGGATCGCCGCCAGCGGTTGGTTCAGCTCGTGACTGATGCTCGCCGACATGGTGCCCAGGGCGGTCAGCTTGCCGGCCTGGACCACTTCGTCCTGGGCGCGCATCAGCTCGCGCTGGGCCTGCTCGCGTTCGTGGACTTCCTGCTGCAGTTGCGCGTTGGCGTTCTCCAGCTCACGGGTGCGCTCCAGTACGCGTTCCTCCAGCTGGCGCTTGGCTTCGGCCTCGAGGGCGATGCGGTCGAGGTAGTGACGGCGGCTGAGGGTCAGCAGGGTGAGCAGCAGGAGCAGGGCGAGGAGGGTCGCGCCGCCGATCAGCAGGACGCTGCGCACCGGTCGCTCGATCAGCGTGCGCGGCGCGTAGATGCTCACCGTCCAGCCGGTCTCCGGCAGCGTCTGGCTCTGGCTCAGCCAGGCGCTGCGCTGCAGGTGCAGGGGCTTGGGGTCCTGCACGGGGTAGGGGATGTTGGCGTGGATCTGCTCGCGCTCCGCCTCGCTCAGCGGCCGGCTGGCGTGGAAGCGCCAGTCCTCGCGCGAGGAGAGGATCACCACGCCGTAGTTGTCGATCACCAGCAGCTGCTCCGGGGAATTGCCCCAGAGCCGTTCGATGTGTTCGAGATCGACCTTCACCACCAGCACGCCGATGATCCGCGAGCCTTCCTTCACCGCGCTGGCGAAGTAGTAGCCGCGCTTGATCGAGGTGGTGCCCAGGCCGAAGAAGCGCGCCAGGCGACCCTGCATGGCTTCGCGGTAGTAGGGGCGGAAGGCGAAGTTGCGGTGCACGAAGCTGTCCGCCTGGGCCCAGTTGGAGGCGACCTGGGTGGTGCCGTCCGGTTGCAGCAGGTAGATCACGTCGGCGCCGGTGCGCCGGCGGATATCGGCCAGCGCCTCGTTGGCGATCTTCTGCAGCAGCGGGTCGCCAGGCTGTTGCAGGGCCTGGCGAAGTACCGGCAGGCCGCCGAGGATCTGGGGCAGTTCCTCGTAGCGGCGCAGAGTGCCGAGCAGGTTGGCGACGTAGAGGTCGAGGGTCTGGCGGTTCTGCTCGGCCAGTTGCTCGCTGTAGTAGCGCTCGGCGAAATACTGCAGCGGCCAGAGCAGCGGGGCGAGGAGCAGGGCGAGGATGACCAGCGAGCGCCAGCGATGGAAATAGGCTTTCAAGAGCAACGAACCTGCCGTGGCTGCGGATTATCCGGGGCATCCCGGGCGGGAATGCCCCTAAATTACCACGCCTTGCGGCGAGCCCGATCGCCCGTAGGCGTTCAGGGGAAGTAGTCGGCCTCGGCGAAGGCCTTGGCCTGGCGGTCCTTCTCGGAGAGCAGCGGGGCTTCCCGCAGCGGCCAGTCGATCTTCAGGTCGGGGTCGTTCCAGACGATGCTGCGCTCGTATTCCGGCGCCCAGAAGTCGGTGGTCTTGTAGAGGAACTCGGCGTATTCGCTGAGCACCACGAAACCGTGCGCGAAGCCGGCCGGGATCCACATCTGCCGCTTGTTCTCCGCGCTCAGCCGCTCGCCGACCCACTGGCCGAAGGTCGGCGAGCCGCGCCGCAGGTCGACGGCCACGTCGAACACCTCGCCGAGGGTGGCGCGCACCAGCTTTCCCTGGGCCTGCTGGATCTGGTAGTGCAGGCCGCGGAGGACGCCACGGGCCGAGCGCGAATGGTTGTCCTGGACGAAGCTGACCGGATGGCCGCAGGCTTCCTCGAACGCGCGCTGGTTGTAGCTTTCGAAGAAGAAGCCGCGGTCGTCGCCGAACACCCTGGGTTCGAAGAGGATCACGTCGGGAATCGCCAGGCGGGTCGCTTTCATCAGTACACGGTCTCGGTCAGCAGTCGCTTCAGGTATTGGCCGTAGCCATTCTTGGCCAGCGGCGCGGCGAGTTTTTCCAGTTGCGCGGCGTCGATCCACTTCTGCCGGTAGGCGATCTCTTCCGGGCAGGCCACCTTGAGGCCCTGGCGGTTCTCCAGGGTGGCGATGAACTGGCCGGCCTCGAGCAGCGAGTCGTGGGTGCCGGTATCCAGCCAGGCGTAGCCGCGGCCCATGATCTCCACGCTGAGCTGGCCACGCTCCAGGTAGGCGCGGTTGACGTCGGTGATCTCCAGCTCGCCGCGCGGCGAAGGTTTCAGGCCCTTGGCGATGTCCACCACCTGCTGGTCGTAGAAGTACAGGCCGGTGACCGCATAGTTCGATTTCGGCTTGAGCGGTTTCTCTTCCAGGCTGATGGCCTTGCCGCCCTGGTCGAACTCGACCACGCCGTAGCGCTCCGGGTCCAGCACGTGGTAGGCGAAGACGCTGGCGCCGCTCTCGCGCTGCGACGCGCTGCCGAGCAGTTCGTGGAAGTCGTGGCCGTAATACAGGTTGTCGCCCAGGACCAGCGCGCAAAGGTCGTCGCCGATGAACGATTCGCCGATCAGGAAAGCCTGGGCCAGGCCGTCCGGCGAGGGTTGCACGGCGTATTGCAGGTCCAGGCCCCAGTGGGCGCCGTCGCCCAGCAGTTGCTGGAAGCGCGGGGTGTCCTGCGGAGTGGAGATGATCAGGATCTCGCGGATGCCCGCCAGCATCAGGGTACTGAGCGGGTAGTAGATCATCGGCTTGTCGTACACCGGCAGCAGCTGCTTGGAGATGGCCAGCGTGGCCGGGTGCAGGCGGGTGCCCGAGCCCCCGGCGAGGATGATGCCCTTGCGTTTCATAGTGGTCCCTGTTCGCTCAGTTCCTGGATCATGCGTCCGGCATGGTAGCGCCAGTCGGGCAGCACCAGGCCGAAGACCTGTTGCAGCTTGCGGTTGTCCAGGCGCGAGTTGGCCGGACGTTTCGCCGGTACCGGGTAGTCGGCGGTGGTGATGGGCAGGACCCGCTGCGGCTCCGTCTTCAATTCCCAGCCCCGCTCCAGCGCCTGCTCGATGACGAAGCGCGCATAGAGGTGCCAGGAGGTCTCGCCGCTGGCGACCAGGTGGTAGGTGCCGCTGGCCCGCGTCGCCAGATCGGCGTCCCAGCGCAGGCGCTGCAGGGCCTGGGCGGTGACGTCGGCGATCAGTTCGGCGCTGGTCGGTGCGCCGAACTGGTCGGCCACGACCTTGAGTTCGTCGCGTTGCCCGGCCAGGCGCAGCATGGTCCTGGCGAAATTCCCGCCGCGCGCGGCGTAGACCCAGCTGGTGCGGAAGATCAGGTGGCGGCAACCACTGGCGCGGATGGCCTGCTCGCCTTCCAGCTTGGTCTGTCCATAGACGCTGAGCGGGCCGGTCGGCGCGTCCTCGGCGAAGGGCGCGCTGCCCGCGCCGTCGAACACATAGTCGGTGGAGTAATGCACCAGCCAGGCGCCGCAGGCCGCGGCCTCCTCGGCCAGCACCGCGACGGCGCGGGCATTGATCAGGCGGGCGTTGTCGGCATCGCTCTCGGCCTTGTCCACTGCGGTATAGGCACCGGCGTTGACGATGAACTGCGGCCGCTCGGCGCGAACCAGTCGCGCCAGGCCTTCGGGGTCGGCGAGGTCGGCGCGCCGGCGGTCGCAGACCAGCAGTTCGCCCAGCGGCGCCAGGGCGCGCTGCAGCTCCCAGCCGACCTGGCCGTTGGCGCCGAGGAGGAGGATCCGGTTCATGCGTACTGCTTACCCACCCACTCGCGGTAGGCACCGCTGGTCACGTTCGCCACCCAGTCCTGGTTGTCCAGGTACCAGCGCACGGTCTTGCGGATGCCGGTCTCGAAGGTTTCCGCCGGCTTCCAGCCCAGCTCGCGCTCCAGGCGCGTGGCATCGATGGCGTAGCGGCGATCGTGGCCCGGGCGATCCTTGACGAAGGTGATCTGCTCGCGATAGCTGTGGCCATCGGCGCGCGGTTGCTCCTGGTCGAGGATGGCGCAGAGGGTCTCGACCACGTCGAGGTTGGCCTTTTCGTTCCAGCCGCCGACGTTGTAGGTCTCGCCCAGCTGGCCGGCTTCCAGGACCCGGCGGATGGCGCTGCAATGGTCCTTGACGTAGAGCCAGTCGCGGATCTGCTGGCCGTCGCCGTAGATCGGCAGCGACTTGCCGGCCAGGGCGTTGTGGATCACCAGTGGGATGAGCTTTTCCGGGAAGTGGTAGGGGCCGTAGTTGTTCGAGCAGTTGGTGGTCAGCACCGGCAGCCCGTAGGTGTGGTGGTAGGCCCGCACCAGGTGGTCGGAGGCCGCCTTGGACGCCGAGTAGGGGCTGTTCGGCTCGTAGCGGTTGTTCTCGGTGAAGGCCGGATCGCTCGGTGCCAGCGAGCCATAGACTTCGTCGGTGGAAACGTGGAGGAAGCGGAATGCCGCCTTCGCTTCCGGCTCCAGCGCGCCCCAGTAGGCGCGCACTTCTTCCAGCAGGCGGAAGGTGCCGACGATGTTGGTCTGGATGAAGTCCTCGGGGCCGTGGATCGAGCGGTCCACATGGGATTCCGCGGCGAAGTTGAGGATCGCCCGCGGCTGGTGCTCGGCGAGCAGGCGGGCTACCAACTGGCTATCGCCGATATCGCCGGCGACGAAGGTATGCCGGGCGTCGCCGTCGAGGCTGGCGAGGTTCTGCCGGTTGCCGGCGTAGGTGAGCTTGTCGAGGCTGACCACCGGCTCGTCATGCAGGGCCAGCCAGTCGAGCACGAAATTGGCGCCGATGAAGCCGGCGCTGCCGGTCACGAGAATCGTCATGAGTCATACCTTGTTCAAGCAGTGGTTGTCCGTAGGGCTGCTTCGGCACGTCCCGCCAAGGTGTACCAATCGATCGTGAAGACGACGATTAGTACGGGAAAGTGGCGTTCCTGCCAACCCCAGATCTGGTAGGTGCATATGACCCGGCATTCTATGCGAAGTGCCATCATCGGGCGGCAGCTAGGAGGATAAAACAAAAAAGCCCCGCGCGAGGCGGGGCTTTCGGGGATTCATGGTGCCGGCACCAGGAGTCGAACCCGGGACCTACTGATTACAAGTCAGTTGCTCTACCAGCTGAGCTATACCGGCGAAGAGGGCGACATTATAGCCAGCCGCCGCCAGGAGTAAACCACTGATTTTCCTGCCCGAATGCCGTTCGTCCTCAGTGCCCGGAGGCGGCCGCGCCGGGCTTGGCGCCGAACGGCGGGCGGGCCAGCCAGATGATCACCAGCAGGGCGAGGAACAGCCAGCCGAGCATGGTGAAGTAGTCGATGGTGGACATCATGTAGGCCTGGCTCTGCACCATCCGGTCGAGCAGCGCCGCGTTCGTCTGGGTGTTGCCGCCGAGTTGAGCGAGGGTTTCGTGGGTGGCCGGGTCGTAGAGGCTGATGTTCTCGCTCAGGTAGGCGTGGTGCTGGATGGCGCGGCGGTTCCAGATCCAGGTGGTCAGCGAGGCGGCGAAGCTGCCGCCGAGGGTGCGCAGGAAGGTGGCCAGGCCGGAGCCATCGGCGATCTGGTCCGGCGGCAGGTCGGAAAGCAGGATGCTCAGGATCGGCATGAAGAAGAACGCCACGCCGAGCCCCATGATCAACTGCACGATGGCGATGTGCTGGTAGTCGACCTCGGTGGTGAAGTTGGCGCGCATGAAGCAGGTGATCGCCATCGCCAGGAACGACAGGCCGGCGAGCATGCGCAGGTCGAAATGGTTGGCGTAGCGGCCGACCAGCGGCGAGAGGAACACCGGCAGGATGCCGATTGGCGCGGCGGCCAGCCCGGCCCAGGTGGCGGTGTAGCCCATCTGGGTCTGTAGCCATTGCGGGAGCAGCAGGTTGATGCCGAAGAACGCGGCATAGCCCAGCACCAGCGCCAGGGTGCCGGCGGCGAAGTTGCGGTGGGCGAACAGGCGCAGGTTGACGATCGGATGGCGGTCGGTGAATTCCCAGATGACGAAGAAGGCCAGGGCGATCGCCGCGATCAGCGCGCCGCCGACGATGAAGTTCGACTCGAACCAGTCCAGGTCGTTGCCCTTGTCGAGGACGACCTGCAGGGCGCCGACGCCGATCACCAGGGCGATCAGGCCGACGTAGTCCATCGGCGCCTTCCTGATCACCACCGGGCGCGCCTTCAGTTGCTGGTAGACGACGAAGGCGGCGAACAGGCCGACCGGCACGTTGATGAAGAAGATCCACGGCCAGCTGTAGTCGTCGGTGATCCAACCGCCGAGGATCGGCCCGGCGATCGGCGCCACCACCGTGACCATCGCCAGCAGGGCCAGCGCCATGCCGCGTTTCGCCGGTGGGTAGATGGAGATCAGCAGGGTCTGGGTGATCGGGTACAGCGGCCCGGCGACGAATCCCTGCAGGGCGCGGAAGCCGACCAAGGAAGGCATCGACTGGGCGATGCCGCAGAGGAACGAGGCGAGTACGAACAGCAGCGCGGCGGCGATGAACAGGCGCACCTCGCCGACCCGCCGGGCCAGCCAGCCGGTCAGCGGCAGGGCGATGGCGTTGCTCACGGCGAACGAGGTGATCACCCAGGTGCCCTGTTCCGAACTCACCCCGAGGTTGCCGGAGATGGTCGGCAGGGCGACGTTGGCGATGGTGGTGTCGAGCACCTGCATGAAAGTCGCCAGGGACAGGCCGATGGTCGCCATCACCAGGCTGGGCGGGGAGAAGCTGCTGCTTTCGCTCATGCTGGCTGGCTCAACGCTGGGCAGTCTTGCCGTGGTCTTCGGCGAGGTTGGCTTCGATCAGGCGTTCGATCAGCTTGTCGGCGGAGGCCAGTTGCTGCTGGTAGACATCGGTGGAGAACAGCGCTTCGCGCGGTGGCTGCTGGGCCAGGGCCGGGCCGCTCTGGTCATGCAGGTCGACCTTGACGTCCATCGACAGGCCGATGCGCAGCGGATGCTTCTGCAATTCTTCCGGATCGATATGGATGCGCACCGGCACCCGCTGGACGATCTTGATCCAGTTGCCGGTGGCGTTCTGCGCCGGCAGCAGGGAGAACGCGCTGCCGGTGCCCACGCCGAGGCTGTCGACGGTGCCGCTGTAGCGCACGTCGCTGCCGTAGAGGTCGGAGCGGATCTCCACCGGCTGGCCGATACGCATGTGCTTGAGCTGGGTTTCCTTGAAGTTGGCGTCGATCCAGATCTGCTCCAGCGGGACCACCGCCATCAGCGCATTGCCCGGTTGCACGCGCTGGCCGACCTGCACGCTGCGCTTGGCGACGTAGCCGGTGACCGGCGCGACGATGGTCGAGCGGGCATCGTCCAGGTAGGCCTGGCGCAGTTGCGCGGCGGCGGCCTTGACGTCCGGGTGGGAGGTGATCTGGGTGTCGTCGACCAACGCGCGGTTGGTGTTCAACTGCTGTTCCGAGCTGGTCAGCGAGGCTTTCGCGCTGTCCAGGGCGTCGCGGGCATGGGCCAGTTCTTCCTGGGAAATGGCGCCGTCGTCGGCGAGGTTCTTGCGCCGCCTGTAGTCGGCCTCGGCCTTGGCCAGCGCGACCTTGCGCGTGGCGACCTCGGCGCGATAGCCGTCGACGTTGCTGAACAGGCCGCGTACCTGGCGCACGGTATGGGCCAGGTTGGCCTCGGCGCGCTGCAGGGCGATGTCGGCGTCGCTGGGATCGAAGCGCACCAACTCCTGGCCCTTGCGCACCAGGTCGCCGTCGTCGGCGCCGATGCTGACCACGGTGCCGACGATCTGCGGCGTGATCTGCACCACGTTGCCGTTGATGTAGGCGTCGTCGGTGTCCTCGTGCCAGCGCCCATAGAAGAATTCCCAGGCCACGCTGGCCAGGGTGCCGAGGATGATCACGGCGAGCAGGATCAGCAGCCAGCGCTTGCGCTTCGGGTTGCCGGCCGGGGTTTCGCTGTTGGCGGTCGTCATGGTGGGTGCCTCGTTCATTCGGCCGGCGCGTTGGCGAGCGCGGCGGAGCGGGAGTCGGGTTGGAAGCCGCCGCCCAGGGCCTGGACCAACTGGACGGAGAGATCGATCTGCTGGCTCTGCAGGCTGGCCAGCTGGCGTTCGGCGACCAGTAGTTGCTGTTGCACGCTGAGGGCGTCGAGGTAGCTGCCGACGCCTTCGCCGTAGCGACGCATGGCCAGGTCGAAGTTGGACCTGGCGATATCGCGGGCCTGGTGCTGGTCGACCACCTGCTGCTCGAGGGAGCGCAACTTGCCCAGGTCGTCGCTGACCTCGCCGAGGGCCTGGACCAGGGTCTTGTTGTACTGGCCGACGGCCAGGTCGTAGTCGGCGTCGCGTCCGGCCAGGTTGGCGCGGCGGCGGCCACCGTCGAAGATCGGCAGGGAGATCGCCGGCGCCACCTGGAAGAAGCGGCTCGGCGCCTGCAACACGTCGCTGGTGTGCAGAGCGGCGAGGCCGGCCATCGCGCCGAGATTGAGGTTGGGATAGAACTCGGTCTTCGCCGAATCGATGTCGCGGCTCGCCGCCTCGACCCGCCAGCGCGCGGCGACGATGTCGGCGCGGCGGCCGAGCAGCTCCGCCGGGAGTACCGCGGGCAGACTCAGGCTGGCCGGGTTCAGCGGTTGCGGCCGCTGCAGTTCGAGACCGCGATCGGGCCCCTTGCCCAGCAGCACGGCGAGGGCGATGCGGGCGCTGGCGATGTCCTGCTCGGCGGCGCTGAGCTGCTGGCGGGCGGTGGCCAGCTGGGTCTGCGTCTGTTGCAGCTGGACCTTGCTGTCGAGCCCGGCGCTCATGCGTTTCTGGCTCAGTTCGGTCATGCGCTGCGAGCGCTTCAGTTCTTCCTCGGCGAGATCGCGCACGGTGAAGGCATGGTCGAGATCGCTGTAGGCGCGGGCGATGCTTGCCGACAGGCCGATGCGCGCGGCCTGGCTGTCGACCTGCGCCGCATTGGCCCGGCCGAGGGCGGCTTCCCAGGCGGCGCGTTCGCCGCCCCAGAGGTCGAAGTCGTAGTTGAAGCCGAGCGACAGGTACTTGATCGCCGAGTAGCGCCCGCCGAGCGGTGCTGGGGCGACGCTGGTCGGCGCGCGGACTCCGGAATAGCTGGCCTTGGCGTCCAGCGTCGGCTGGCGCGCGGCATCTTGCGCCTGGGCCGTTGCCGCTGCCTGGCGCGCACGCGCCTCGGCGATCTGCAGGTCCGGCGTGCCTTGCAGGGCCTCGGCGATCAACTGGTCGAGCTGGCGGTCGCCGAGCCCGGTCCACCAGTCCTGGCGCGGCCAGGCCGCTGGCGACAGGGCTACGCCGTCCAGGCTTCTGCCTGCCTGGAGGGCGCCAGCCTGTTGCAGACGGGCGTTCGGCTCCAGGCCTTCGGAAGTGACGCAGCCGGCGGCCAGGAGAATCGCCGAGGCCAGGGCCAGCCGCTGTGGCCAGGGATGGAAAAGGGGGTGCGGCATGGATCAGGACTCCTGCAGGCTGGCCCGAGGGCAGCCGGCGTGTAGCAGAACCTTGGTCAGCAGATGGGTCAGCGTCTGCAATTCTTCCGTGCTCAGGCAGGCGACCAGCTCGTTCATCGCCGCCGAGGCGATCTGCGGAAGCTGCTCCTGCACGCGCCGCCCGGCTTCGCTGAGTTCCAGGCGCACGCAACGGCGGTCCTCGGGGCAGCGACCGCGCAGGAGCAGGCCCTTCTTTTCCAGGCGCGCCAGCATGCGGGTCATCGAGCCGCTGTCCAGCGACAGCTCGCGGCACAATTCGACCGGGCTGTTGGCACGGTTCAGACCGACGAAGATCAGCACCTTGAACTGCGCGGCGGTGATGTCCAGCGCGGCGAGGTGCTTCTCGAGGATGCGGTCCTTGGTCGCGGCGCTGACGCCGATGAGCTGGCCAATGGAGCCCTTGAAGGGAAAATCGGAAGCGCTGTAGTGACCCATGGGGGAGAGATCGCTGTCTGGGCAGTAAAGTGTTTCAAAATAATACTGCCTAGGCAGCGATTAACAAGAGGTCAGCTGTTGCAATGAAAGAACAATCCGTTCCTTCGAACGTTATCCGATGCCGTTTTGCAACTATTGCTGATGCTGGAGTCCACTTTCGAATTAACCGGAAAGCCAGGCTTATGCACAAGCGGGCAAAGAATAGGAAGGAAACGCTCTAAGAGCCGCTGCGGTTATTTCTCTTGTTATCAAGCTATTGTTTTATATGGATTTTCTTTTTTCTGTTCATTTTTTGAACAGCATTGTCCGTGCCTGGATACGGGCCTCCCGGCAGATGTTTCCCATAACTTGTCACCAGACTTATCCACAGGTTGTGTGGGTAAACCTCTGAAACGCCGTGTCAGCTGCGTTCCGCAAGGATCAGCAGGTTGCGCGGAGACAGGGAAGACGGACAGAACTCGCCCAGGCGAACGGCGTAGCCCTGTTCGACCAGGTACAGGCAGCGGTCCAGCAGCAGCCAGAGTTCCAGCGGGCGACGGAACAGGGCGCGCACCAGTTCCAGGTTGCGAACCACAGCCAGGCGCCGCCAGCCGGCCGCCTCCAGCGCCTGCCAGTCGCGTGCTTCCGGCTCGGGAAGCCCCTTGAGAAGGGCGATTTCGCGGCAGTAGTCGGCGTATGGACGTGCCAGCCAGGCCAGCGGAAGGGAAGGCACGCTGAGGTACTCGTCGATCCCGCGCAGTTCGCGTTGCAACAGGTCGAAGCCCAGGCGCCGGGCCATCGACTGGTCGCGCTGACGACGTACCCGCTGGCTGGCGGTGACGGTCTCGCTGAGGGGCAGGCGCAGGTCGTCGAGCGATAGCGCGAGCGGCGATCGGCCTGCCGCTTGCGACAGCGGCTGGTAGAAAGGCCCCGGAATGCGGTTGTAGCAGCATGGCGCCACCGCCAGTTGGCGACAGCCGGCCTGGCTGGCCAGGCGCAGCAGGCGCAGGTGCAGTTCGCCGCAGGCGTGCAGGGCCACCGGCGTATGTTCGGGAAGCAGGCGTTCGGCGCAATCGGCGGCGAGCACGTCCTGCCGGAGGTGATGGGCGGAGAGACCCAGGCGGTCACTCAGGCGTTGCCCGTCGGCGACCAGCGCCGGGTCGTGCTCGAGGCAGGTCAGCGGCTGCCCGGTGTGGGCCAGCAGGCGGCCGAGATGGCCCTTGCCGGAGCACCAGTCGAGCCAGTGGGCGGCTGGCCGGGCGAACCGCAGGCGCCCGGCGAACAGGCCGATCTGCTGCCACTTGCGTCCCGGTACGTCGACATTGAAGCGGTTCGGTGCCTGCGGGCGCTCCGCCAAAGGCAGTTCGCCGACCGCGCCCAGCGCCGCGGCCCGGGCGGCGAGTTGCGGATAAGGGGCGGGTGCGGCCAGGCGGGTGGGCTGGTTGTGCTCGGCATCGGCCTGTTCGAGGCTGCGCCCGCGCAGCCATGACGCCAGCTCGGCGTGTTCGGCTTCCCACGCCAGGGTCGTTTCGCTGAACGGCCGGGGCCGCCAGAGCCGCTGGTGTTCGAGCAGGAACGCATCCAGCGCGAGGAAGCGCTGCGACAGGGCGTCGCCACTGAGGAAGGAAAGAGTTTCGGACACGATGCGAGCGGTGGCGGCAAAACGGGGCGGCGATTATAGCCGCCCCGCGGGCATCGGAAAGCGCCCGCTCAGCGGCCCTGGGTGGCGTCGACCCGCAACCAGCGTTCGATCAGGCGGAAGATCCGCGTCAGCACGATGGTGATCACCAGGTACAGCGCGCCGGCCAGGCAGAAGAACAGCATCGATTCGTAGGTGCGGGCGATGATGGTGCGGGCCATGCCCATGATGTCGAACAGGGTCACGGTGTAGACCACCGCGCTGGCCTTGAGCATCAGGATCACTTCGTTGCTGTAGGCCGGCAGGCCGATGCGTACCGCGCGCGGCAGGATGATGTGCCAGAGCGCCTGGCGCCGCGACATGCCGAGGGCGCGGGCGGCCTCCACCTCGCCGACCGGCACCGAATGGATCGCGCCGCGAAGGATCTCGGCGATGTAGGCGGCGGTGTGCAGGGTCATGGTCAGCAGCGCGCACCAGTACGGATCGCGCAGGTAGGGCCAGAAGGCACTCTTGCGCACTTCCTCGAACTGCGCCAGGCCGTAGTAGACGATGAACAGCTGCAACAGCAGCGGCGTGCCACGGAAGAAGAAGATATAGGCGTACGGCAGCGCGCGCACGTACCAGTGCCGCGAGGCGCGGGCGATGCCCAGCGGCAGGGCCAGGGCGAGCCCGGCGACCACCGCGATCGCCAGCAGCTCCAGGGTCAGCGCCGCGCCCTGGAGCATCTTCGGCATCCACTTGAGGATCAGCTCCCACTCGCTCATAGCTCGTTCCTCACGAAACCACGGCCGGCGCGACGCTCGAGGAAGTGCAGGGCGACCATGATGACGACCGTGAGGCTCAGGTAGATGGCGGCCGCGGTCATGTAGAAGGTGAAGGGTTCCTTGGTCGCGTTGGAGGCGACCTGCGCCTTGCGCATGATCTCGTCGAGGGTGATCAGGGAGACCAGCGCGGTGTCCTTCAGCAGGATCAGGTACAGGTTGCCCAGGCCGGGCAGGGCGACCCGCCAGATCTGCGGCAGGACGATGCGCCAGAAGATCCGCCCGGAGGACAGGCCGAGCGCCTGGCCGGCTTCGCGATGACCGCGCGGGATGGACAGCAGGGCGCCGCGAAACACCTCGGTGGCGTAGGCGCCGAAGCACAGGCCGAGGGCCAGGGTGCCGGCGGCGAACGGCGAGAGCGCCAGGTCCGGCTTGCCGAACAGGTCGCCGAGGGCGTTCAGGCCGCTCACCGTGCCGAAATAGATCATCAGTACCCAGAGCGTTTCCGGCACGCCACGGACGATGGTGGTGTAGGTGCCGCCGAGGAAACGCAGAGCCGCGTACTTCGAAGTCTTCGCGATGGCGCCGAGGAGGCCGAGCAGCAGCCCCACGCAGACCGCCGCCAGCGACAGCTTGAGGGTCATCCAGGTACCGGCGAGCAACTGGTCGCCGAACCCATGCAGGTCGAGAATCATGAGAAGTCAGGCCTGAAGGCGGCCGGCGCCGGGACGCGCCCGGCGCTGGCCTGGCTTGGCATCAATAGATGCTGAAGGGGAAGTACTTGTCGTTGATCTTCTTGTAGGTACCGTCGGCGACGATTTCCTTCAGCGCGGCGTTGAGCTTCTCGCGCAGCGGGTCGCCCTTGCGCACGGCGATGCCGATCTTGTCGTTGTCGAACACCGGTTCGCCCTTGAACTCGAACTCCTTGCCGGCGTCGCTCTTCAGCCAGTCGTACTGCACGAACTTGTCGGCCAGCACGCCGTCCAGGCGCCCCGAGGAGAGGTCGAGGTAGGCGTTCTCCTGGGTGTCGTAGAGCTTGATGGTGACCACGTCGGCCATGTTGTCTTCCAGCCAGGTGCCGGCGATGGTGGCGCGCTGGGCGCCGATCACCTTGCCCTTCAGGGAGTCCTTGTCGGTCTTGAAGTCGACGCTCTTCGGCGCGACGAACTGCAGCTTGTTGGTGTAGTAGGGATCGGTGAAATCGACCGCCTGCTTGCGCTCGTCGGTGATCGACATGGACGCGACGATGAAGTCGAACTTCTTGGCGTTCAGCGCCGGGATGATGCCGTCCCAGTCGGAGGTCACCACCTCGCACTCGGTCTTCATCTTGGCGCACAGCGCCTTGCCGATGTCGAGGTCGAAGCCGACCGCCTGGCCGCTGGCGTCGATGCCGTTGAAGGGCGGGTAGGCGCCTTCGGTGCCGATGCGCAGCTTGTCGGCGGCGCTGGCGTCGAGGGCGAAGGCCAGGGTTGCAGCGGCGGCCAGCAGGATCTTCTTATAGTTCTTCATGCGGTGTTGCTCCGTTAGCGGTGGCTGGACATGAACTGTTTGCAGCGCGCCGACTGGGGGTTTTCGAAAACCTGTTGCGGCGTTCCCTGCTCTTCTACCAGGCCCTGGTGGAGGAATACCACCTCGCTGGAAACCTGGCGGGCGAAGCTCATTTCGTGGGTGACCAGCAGCATGGTCCGGCCCTCTTCGGCGAGCGCACGGATCACGTTAAGCACTTCCTGTACCATTTCCGGGTCGAGCGCCGAGGTGGGCTCGTCGAACAGGATCACCTTGGGCTGCATGGCCAGGGTCCGGGCGATGGCCGCGCGCTGCTGCTGGCCGCCGGAAAGCTGCGCCGGATAGCTGTGGCGCTTGTCGGCGATGCCGACCTTGGTCAGCAGGCCCTCGGCGATCTCGATCGCCTCGGCCTTGCTCTTGCCCAGCACGCGGCGCGGCGCCTCGATCACGTTGTCGAGGATGCTCATGTGCGGCCACAGGTTGAAATTCTGGAAGACGAAACCGAGCTCGCTGCGCAGCCGGTTGATCTGCTGGCTGTCGGCGGCGACCAGGTCGCCGTTCTTGCTCTTCTTCAGGCGCAGCTCTTCGCCGGAGACCAGGATCTGGCCCTGGTGCGGGTTCTCCAGCAGGTTGATGCAGCGCAGGAAGGTGGACTTGCCCGAGCCGGACGATCCGAGGATGGAGATCACGTCGCCGTCGCGGGCGGTGAGGGAGATGCCCTTGAGCACTTCGAGGTCGCCGTAGCGCTTGTGCAGGTTACGGATTTCCAGTGCGGGGGTGGCCTCGGCCATGGATTTTCCTCTTGTTATTCGGATTGGAAGGGCCTTCCTGGCGAAGGCAAGCTAGCACAGCGTTTCAACCGGAGCCAAGCAGGCGACGTGCCTCTGGAGCGGGGTTGGCGGCATCTTGTCGCATCGCTGCAGTGCGCTGTCGCGTAGGAACAAAACTGTCGGCTTTCGTCGGAAACTCCCAGGGAAGCCTGACCTGAAGCGGAGCCCGGACGTTGCGGGCTGCCCCGTTCGCGGGCGCGTCGCGCGGCCTAGGTGCGCGCCGCTGGCTCTTCCCCGTCCGCTCCGCCCAGGACCTTGGCCGCGGCCAGTGGCGGCGGCGGGGTGATGCCCATCGACACGTAGATGCTGGTGAAGGTGTCCATGCCGATCTGTGCCGGTTTCACCCATTCCACAGGAACGTAGAGCAGGCCGCCGCCCACCGGGATCGGCGCGGTCGGCACCAGGATCGCGTAGTGCGCGCGGCCGTCCAGCTCCACCGCTTCGGGGTTGGGCATCAGCGCCAGCACGGCGGCGCCGTCGCCGCCGAAGAAACACCACACCGGGCTCATCGCGGCGATGTCGGCGTCCTGCTTCTTGTCCAGTAGGCCGACGAAGCGGTCGGCCAGGTTGTACAGGTTGCCGATCAGCGGGGTGCGCCGCAGGGTCAGGTCGAAGAGGTGGGCCAGCGGTCGCTTCAGGCCGAGCTGCACGCCGAGGCCGAGCAGGTAGATGGCTACCAGCAGCAGCGCGGTACCGAGCAGGTAGGCCAGTGGCGAATCGCCGGCGAGCGGCTGGCCGATGGCGGCGAAGCCGCGGCCGATCAGGCTGGAAGGACCGACGAAGCGGTTCAGCAGGCTGACCACCCAGGCCAGCAAGGCTACGGTGAGTACCAGCGGGAGCATCAGCAGCAGGCCGGCGAGCCAGGTGGTGAGCAGGGAGTTGAAGCTTCTCTTCAGCATCGGTCGGGTGTCCGGGCAAGGTCCGCCTAGTCTATCGGCACCGCCTGGCTCGCGCTCGGCCGTTCGCCGGGATGGGCGAAAGATCCGCCGCGGCGATTCGTCATTCCTTGTAGGCTGTGCGAATCGCGTTCATTCCTGCAGGTCTTCACGGAGGGTGTATGGCGGAGAGAAAGACCCTGTTGCTGACCGGGGCGAGCCGCGGTATCGGGCATGCCACGGTGAAGTACTTCAACGCCGCGGGCTGGCGGGTGTTCACCGCGTCGCGGCAGAGCTGGGCCAGCGAATGTCCCTGGGCGGACGGCGAGGAGAACCACATCCACCTGGACCTGGAGGACATTCCCGGCGTCGAGGCCAGCCTGGAATTGATCCGCGACAAGCTCGGCGACGGCCGGCTGCACGCGCTGGTGGACAACGCCGGCATCTCGCCCAAGGGCGAAGGCGGCGAACGCCTCGGCGTGCTGGAGACCGACTACGCCACCTGGCTGCGGGTGTTCAACGTCAACCTGTTCTCCACCGCGCTGCTGGCGCGCGGCCTGTTCGCCGAGCTGAAGGCGGCGCAGGGAACGGTGATCAACGTGACCTCCATCGCCGGCTCGAAGGTGCATCCGTTCGCCGGGGTGGCCTACGCCACTTCCAAGGCGGCGTTGTCCGCGCTGACCCGCGAGATGGCCCACGACTTCGGCCCGCATGGGGTGCGGGTGAACGCCATCGCGCCGGGGGAGATCGACACCTCGATCCTCTCGCCGGGCACCGAGGAGATCGTCGAGCGCAGCATCCCGCTGCACCGCCTCGGCCGGCCGGAGGAGATCGCCTCGCTGATCTACTTCCTCTGCACCAGCGGCGCGTCCTACGTGAACGGCGCGGAAATCCACGTCAACGGCGGGCAGCACGTCTAGGCGAACGGCGGAAAGCAAAAAGGCCCACCCGGAGGTGAGCCTTTTCGTCGTATTCATGGTGCCCAGGGACGGAATCGAACCGCCGACACGGGGATTTTCAATCCCCTGCTCTACCAACTGAGCTACCTGGGCAACGGGGCGCAATTAAACGGGTTTAGCGCGGCAGTGTCAACACCGGCGAAGAAATTTTTTTTGTTTTTTAACGCCTTACGATCCCCGCGCGGTTTCCGCCGGACTGCCGGGCCTCAGTTCCAGGCCTGGCGTTCCTCGTCGCGCAGTTCCACCGGCAGGCCCCGGCCTTCCTCGGCGGAGCGTCGTGCCAACTCCAGCAGGGCCATCAGCGCGCAGGCCTGTTCCGCCGACACCGGGTTGTCCGACTGGCCGCGGATGGCGGCGGCCAGCGCCTGGTAGTAGCGGCTCTGGTCGCCGGCCGGGGTGACCAGCGACTGGCGCAGGCCCTGGCCGTCGATGTGCTGCAGCAGGTCGGGATCGCGGCCCCAGCCGGCGGAGCCGGGGCACAGGCCCTGGAGCAACTGCGCTTCCTGGATGTCGGCGCCGGCCTTGAGCAGGCTGCCGTGGTCGCCGTGCACATTGAAGCGTGGCGCCGGATTGGCGGCGAGCATGCTGGCGCGCAGCGCCACCTGGCAGTGCGGATAGTCGAGCAGGACCTCGAACCAGTCGTCGGTCAGCGCGCCCTCGCGCAGCCGGCGCAGGTGGCCGTGCACCCGCTGCGGTACGCCGAACAGGCACAGCGCCTGGTCGAGCAGGTGCGGGCCGAGGTCGAACCACAGCCCGGAGCCGGGCAGGTCGTGTTCGCGCCAGCGGTCGCGGACCTGCGGGCGGAAGCGCTCGATGGCCGATTCGAAGTAGCGTACCGGGCCGATGCTGCCGGCCTGCAGGGCGGCCTCCACGGCGAGGAAGTCGCTGTCGAAGCGGCGGTTCTGGAACACCGAGAGCACCTGCCCAGGCCGCTCGCGGGCGAGGTCGGCGAGGCGCCGGGCTTCGGCCAGGGTGACGGTGAACGGCTTGTCCACCACCACGTGCTTGCCGGCGCGCAAGGCCCGTTCGGCGAGGTCGGCGTGGGTGGCGTTGGGCGTGGCGATGACCACCAGGTCGATGTCGACGGCCTCGATGGCTTCATCCGGATCGGCGCTGACCCGGGTTTCGGGCAGGTCGGCGTGCACCCGCCCGGCGTCGCGCGAGACCACGCGCTCCAGGCGCAGCGCAGGCACCGCGCGGATCAGCGGGGCGTGGAAGGTCTTGCCGGCGAAGCCGTAGCCGATCAGCGCGGTGCGGATCGGAGGCGGGCCAGAGAGGGATGGGGTCATGGCGGCCTCCGTCGGGCGGGGTGGGGGTCAGGCGGATGGCGGCACGTAGCCGTCGGCCTTGGCGTAGTCCTCGCCGGAGAGGAACTTGTCCATCTCCTGCTGGAGGAACTTGCGATCCTCGGCGTTCATCATGTTCAGGCGACGCTCGTTGATCAGCATGGTCTGGTGCTTCTGCCACTCGTCCCAGGCCTTGCGCGACACATTGTTGTAGATGTCCTCGCCCTTGGCGCCCGGATACGGCGGGCGGTCGAGGCCGGGCAGCTCTTCGTGGTACTTGCGGCACATCACGGTGCGGCTCATGGTCGTTCTCCTGCAGTTGCCGCCGGGCCGCGGGCCCGGCATTCACGCGGCTGTGCCGCGTCCGAGTTCCTGTTCTGCGCGCTTGAGCAGCTTCTTCACCGGAGCGGCGAGGCCCAGGCGCGGCGGGGTGGCGAGGTTATACCAGAGCCAGTCGGCCTCGGCCACGGCGGGCGGAGCGGCTTCCACCGCCACCAGCCAGGGCTCGATGGCCAGTTGGAAATGACTGAAGGTATGGGTCAGGCCGCTCAGTTCGCGGCGCTCGCCAAGGGCCAGCGAATGCCGGGCGGCGAGTGGCGCGAGGTCGTCGAGGTCGTCCAGCTCGGGCAGGCTCCAGAGCCCGCCCCAGAGTCCGCTGGACGGCCGCCGGTAGAGCAGGATGGCGCCCTCGCGATTGGCCAGGATCGGCATCAGCGTGCGTTTCTGCGGCAGGGCCTTGCGCGGCTTGGGCTGCGGGTAGTCGGTCTCGCGGCCGAGCAGGTGCGCGCGGCAGCCGGCCAGCAGCGGGCAAAGCAGGCAACTGGGCTTGCTGCGCGTACAGAGAGTGGCGCCGAGGTCCATCATCGCCTGGGTGTAGTGGTTGACCCGGGCGTGCGGGGTGAAGCGCTCGGCGGCCTCCCACAGCGCCCGGGCCACCTTCGGCTCGCCGGGATAGCCGTCCTGCGCCAGGTAGCGCGCCAGCACGCGCTTGACGTTGCCGTCGAGGATCGGCGCGCGCAGGCCCATCGACAGGCTGGCGATGGCGCCGGCGGTGGAGCGGCCGATGCCGGGCAGCTCGGCGAGCTGCTCGACGTCGCGGGGAAATTCCCCGGCATGCCGCTCGACCACGATCCGCGCGGTCTTGTGCAGGTTGCGCGCACGGCTGTAGTAGCCGAGCCCGGTCCACAGGTGCAGGACTTCGTCCTCGGCCGCCGCGGCCAGCGCCTGGACGTCGGGCAGGGCCTCCATGAAGCGGTCGAAGTAGCCGAGCACGGTGCTGACCTGGGTCTGTTGCAGCATGATCTCCGAGACCCACACCCGGTAGGGGGTGATGTCCTGCTGCCAGGGCAGGTCCTTGCGACCGTGGCGGTCGTACCAGTCGAGGACCGCGCCGTTGAAGCCTTCAGGTGTCATTTGCGGTTGAACAGCCCTTTGAGTGCGTCTTTCAGCTCGGGACTGATCTTGTCGCCGAGCTTCTCTTCGAGTTTTTCGTTGAGGCGATTGCCGGCCAGTTTCGCGGCGACCTTGCCCAGGCCTTCCCTGTCCAGGCGGCAGGCCTTGGCGCCGAGTTCCAGCGGGCCGCGGCAGAGCAGCGGCCATTCGATGCCGGCGTAGCGCTGGTTGACCTGGCAGGCCGGGTCTGGCATGTCGCTCTTGTCGCCCTGGATCTCCACGCCGATGCGATAGTCCATGCCCAGCACGCGCAGGTCGATATCGCCGTGGCCGCTCACCGCCAGGCCTGGAATGGCCGCCTTCAGGTCAGGGTTGCTGGCCACGCCGTTGGTGAAGTTCAGGCTGCCCTTGAGCTCGCGGAAAGGCGTGTCCTTGCCGCCGTGGCTACCGGCGAGAGCCTTGCGGTTGAGGGTAGCGATGCCCTGGCAGAGCTGCTGCTCCAGGTTGGCGTCGGGCAGTACGCCGTTGATCAGGCTGAAACGCGCGCTGCCGTTGAGATGGTCGATCCAGGACTTCTCGCTGTTGCCGCTGGTGCGGATGTCGGCGTCGAGGTCGAGCAGTCCCTTCACCGGCGGCTTCTTGCCCTGGGCTTCGAGCAGGCGCTCCACCGGCACGTTGGCGATGTGCTTGGTGGCGGTCAGCACGGCGCTGTCCTGGCGTACGTCGAGGTTGGCCTTGGCGTTGAAGCGGCCGTTGTACAGCCCGCCGCGCATGTCGTCGAGGCTGATCACGCCGCCCTGGCCGCGCAGTTTCAGGCTGGCGTCGTCGATCGGCAGTTTCTCGATGGTCAGCCGGCCGACGTTCAGCGCAACGTCCAGGTCGAGCTTGCGCAGGGTCGCCATGGGCAGCAGCGGCGCGTCGCTCCAGGCCTGCCTGGTCGGTTTCTCCGGTAGCGGCGTGTTGCCCTGGGCGGCACTGGCCACGGTGGCGTCGACTTCCGCCTTGCGCGTGGCGCTGGCGGCATCCTGGGCCTGCCTGGCCTTGGCCGGCAGGTAGCGATCCAGGTCGAGCCTGTCGGCCTTGAGCTGGGCGCGCAGCGATTGCCTGGCGAAGTCGGTGATTCCGAAGCGGCCGCTGAAGGTGCTCTCGTCCAGGCCCAGCTTGAGGTCTTCGAGATTCAGGCTGTTGCGGCTACCGGCCAGGCGGGTATTCAGCTCGAACTTGCCGAGGGTATTGGCGTCGGCCATGGCCGGCAGGATCACGCCGATGCCGGCGAGGAACTCGCGCAGGTTCATCTGCGCGATCGACAGGCCGCCGCTGAACTTGGCGTCCTTGTCCAGCTCGCGGGCCTTGAGTTCGCCGAGTGCGCGCAACTGGTTGACGCTCAGTTTCAGGCCGTTCCACTCGGCGATCTGCGCCGACTGGTCGAGCAGCAGCTGGCCCTGGGCGGAGAAGGTGACGGTCTTGCCCTGCAGCGGCTCGCCCGAGGCCTCGCCGGAGAGCCTGGCGTCTTCCAATTGGTAGCGCTTGAGCGCGGTGTCGAAGCGCAGGTTGCCGGTCAGTTCGGTCTTGGCCCGCATCACCGGCTGGTTGGTGCCCAGGTAGGCGTTGAGCTTCAGCGCAATGCTGCTGCCTTCGCGTATCGCGCCGGTGCTCAGCTCGATGCCCTCGACGTTGTACTGCTTGCCGCTGGCTTCGTCGGTATAGGTGACGCGGGCGTTGTTGACGTTGAGGCTGTCGATGTCGAGCTTGATCGGCGTGCGCGGGCTGTCTTTCTGCGGCGCCTGCTCCGGTGCTTGCGCCTGGGCGCCCTTGCCGTCCGTTGCCGGCGGGGTGGCGGCACGAGCGGCCGGGGCCTGGGGCTGGGCCGGCTTGCCGATGTTTTCCCAGTTGCCCTTGCCCTGCTTGTCGCGGACCAGGTCCAGGCTCAGGCCTTCGACGCGGATCGCGCTCATCTGCACATCCTTGCGCAGCAGCGGCAGGACCCGCACCGACAGGCCGAGCATCTGCAGGTCGGCGAACGGCTTGGTCGGCGTGGCGACGCTGGCGATGCTGGTGTCGTGCAGCTCCAGGCCCAGCCAGGGGAACAGGCTCCAGCCGATGTCGCCCTTCAGGTCCAGCTCCAGGTTGGCCTTGTCGCGGGCGATCTGGCGGATTTCGTCCTTGTAGTCATTGGGATCGAACAGGTGGGTCAGGGCGAAGCCCAGGGCCACGACGAGCAGTAAGAGCCCCAGGAGGAACAGCCCCAGGACCTTGCCGAATGCTTTCATGGACGAATCCTTTGTGCTGGCGGCGATGAATGTGCGGGCGAGTATAACAACGGCGTTTTCGCAGGCCGACCCTGGATTCCTTCGAAGCGAAACGAAAAAACCGCGTCAGAGCGCCCGCGCGACCCGCTCGGCGAGCGCCAGGCTGGCGGTGAGGCCCGGCGACTCGATGCCGAACAGGTTGACCAGGCCGGGCAGGCCGTGCTCGGCAGGGGTTTGGAGGACGAAGTCGGCGGCGGGTTCCCCGGGCCCGCCGAGCTTGGGCCGGATACCGGCGTAGCCGGCCACCAGGCGGCGTGGGTCGAGGCCGGGGAAATAGCGCGAGATGGCCTGGGCGAAGGGCTGGCGCAGGGATTCGTCGACGCGGTAGTCGACCCGCTCGAGGTAATCGACGTCGGGACCGAAGCGCAGCTGGCCGCCGAGGTCGAGGGTGGCGTGGATGCCGAGGCCGGCGGTGCGAGCCTCGGGCATCGGGTAGACCAGGTGGCGGAACGGCGAGCGGCCGCTGTAGGAGAAGTAGCGGCCCCGGCACAGGTGCAGGGTGGGCACCAGGGCTGGGTCGAGGCCTTCGGTGCGTTGCGCCAGTTCCTGGGCGAACAGGCCGCCGGCATTGATCACCCAGCCCGCGCGCAACTGGAAGGGTTCGCCGACGCTCCGGCCTTCGGCGTGCCAGCCGCCGTCGCGACGCTCCAGGCAGTCGACCCGGGTGTCCAGCGCCAGCTGTGCGCCTCGGCGCTCGGCGGCGGCCTGCAGGGACTGCAGGAAGGCATGGCTGTCGATGATCCCGGTGCTCGGCGAGAACAGCGCGGCTACGCCACGGACCTGCGGTTCCAGTCCACGCAGACCGGCGCCGTCCAATGGCGACAGGTCGTCGACCCCGCAGGCACGGGCATTGTCATGCAGGGCCTGGAGCTTTTCCCGCTCGCCGTCCTCCACCGCCACCAGCAGCTTGCCGATGCGCCGGTGGCCGACGCCGTGGCGCGCGCACCAGGCATACAGGCGTTCGCGGCCCTCGACGCAGAGTTCGGCCTTGAGCGAGCCGGGTGGGTAATAGAGGCCCGCGTGGATGACTTCGGAGTTGCGGCTGGAGGTGTGGCTGCCGGCCAGGCGTTCGCGCTCCGCCACCAGTACACCGTGGCCGGCTTCGGCCAGGCGCGCGGCGCAGGCCAGGCCGAGGACTCCGGCACCGATCACTAGTACGTCGATATCGTTCATGCGTCGCTGACCGCGCGCTGCAGGACCGCGTCGATGGCGGCGCGCGCCTGCGGGCTGTTCTTCCAGCAACTGGAGCCGGTCAGCGCCGCGCCGCCGGCGAGGATGCTCGCGGCGTCGCTGTCGCGCAGCCGGGCGAAGCTGTCCAGGCCCATCTGTTCCAGGCGTTGCAGCACGGTCGGGCCGACACCCTTGAGGGCGAGCAGGGCGGCGCGTTCGGCGGCGGAAAAGGACATGGCGGAACTCCTTGGCGTGGACCGCCGCCGAGCATATCAGAGGCTGTCCAGCGGCAGCCCGTGACGCGCGGCGAGGGCGCGGGATTCCAGGTGGCCGTCCGGGGCGGCCAGGCGCAGCGGCTTGCCGGCTTCATCGGCCAGGCGCCGGGCTTCGTCGAGGAGGCGTCGGCCGACCCCGCGGCCGCGGGTGATGCCGCGCACGCAGAGATGCGACAGGCGCCAGGCGTCGGCATCGCGGCGCAGCAGGGCGGCGCCGAGCAGGCGGTCGTTGAAGCGGCCGGCGATCAGCTCGCCGGCGGCCAGCCCGGCTTCGACCAGCGCGGCGGCGTCGGCATGCGGGGCGAACAGCCAGTGCGGCGCGTCGGCATAGATCTTCGCCAGGTCCAGGCGATCCTGGACGCTGGCCTGGGCGAGGGTTTCGACGATCACGGGCATGCGGCTGTCCTCGGCGGGATGAAAGGCTGCGCAGTGTAAGGCCTGGCCCACCGCCCGTGGGGCGATTCGCGCCGACGGTCGCGGCTGGCAGCGCCCGCCCGGGCCTGCCTATAATGCTGGCCCTCTTATAATTACGTGCAGTGTTAGCTGTGGAGCTGGTGATGGCCGAACGCAAGGCATCCGTCGCGCGCGACACCCTGGAGACCCAGATCAAGGTTTCCATCGACCTGGATGGGACCGGCAAGGCCCGGTTCGACACCGGGGTTCCCTTCCTCGACCACATGATGGACCAGATCGCCCGCCACGGCCTGATCGACCTGGACATCGAGTGCAAGGGCGACCTGCATATCGACGATCACCACACCGTCGAGGACATCGGCATCACCCTCGGCCAGGCCTTCGCCAAGGCCATCGGCGACAAGAAGGGCATCCGCCGCTACGGCCACGCCTACGTCCCGCTCGACGAAGCGCTGTCGCGGGTGGTCATCGACTTCTCCGGGCGTCCCGGCCTGCAGATGCACGTGCCGTTCACCCGCGCCAGCGTCGGCGGCTTCGACGTCGACCTGTTCATGGAATTCTTCCAGGGCTTCGTCAACCACGCCCAGGTGACCCTGCACATCGACAACCTGCGTGGGCACAACACCCACCACCAGATCGAGACCGTGTTCAAGGCCTTCGGCCGCGCGCTGCGCATGGCCATCGAGCTGGACGAGCGGATGGCCGGGCAGATGCCGTCGACCAAAGGGTGCCTGTGATGCAGACGGTAGCCGTGATCGACTACGGCATGGGCAACCTGCACTCGGTGGCCAAGGCGCTCGAGCACGTCGGCGCCGGCCGGGTGCTGGTGAGCAGCGACGCGGCGGTGATCCGCGAGGCCGACCGGGTGGTGTTCCCCGGGGTCGGCGCGATCCGCGATTGCATGGCCGAGATCCGCCGCCTGGGCTTTGACGCCCTGGTCCGCGAGGTCAGCCAGGACCGCCCGTTCCTCGGCATCTGCGTCGGCATGCAGGCATTGCTGGAGCGCAGCGAGGAGAACGACGGGGTCGACTGCATCGGTCTGTTCCCCGGCCAGGTGCGTTTCTTCGGCAAGGACCTGCGCGAAGCCGGCGAGCACCTGAAGGTGCCGCACATGGGCTGGAACCAGGTGAGCCAGGCGGTGGAACACCCGCTGTGGCACGAGATTCCCGACCAGGCGCGCTTCTACTTCGTGCACAGCTACTACATCGAGGCCGGCAATCCGCGCCAGGTGGTGGGGCATGGGCACTACGGCGTCGATTTCGCCGCCGCGCTGGCCGAGGGCTCGCGTTTCGCCGTGCAGTTCCACCCGGAAAAGAGCCATGCCCACGGCCTGCAACTGCTGCAGAACTTCGTGGCCTGGGACGGGCGCTGGTAGGCCATGGCCAGGGCGAAGAGCAAGACGCCGATCCTCCAGCTGGACGCCGCGCAGACCCAGGACGCGGTGCTGGCGATCAAGCGCTTCATGGAGGACCGCTTCGAACTGGAGCTGGGCTCCTTCGAGGCCGAGGAGCTGCTCGACTTCTTCGCCCGCGAGTTCGCCCCGCACTTCTACAACAAGGCGATCCTCGACGTGCAGTCGTACCTGAAGGAACGGTTCGAAAGCATCGAGAGCGACGTCTGGGCGCTGGAAAAGAGCTGAGTTTCCGCGCGTCCGTCCACCGAACAGAGACTTGAACAGGGTTCACCGATGCTGATCATTCCCGCGATCGACTTGAAAGACGGCGCCTGCGTGCGCCTGCGCCAGGGCCTGATGGAAGACGCCACGGTCTTCTCCGACGATCCGGTGGCGATGGCCGCCAAATGGGTCGATGGCGGTTGCCGTCGCCTGCACCTGGTGGACCTGAACGGCGCCTTCGAAGGCAAGCCGGTCAACGGCGAGGTGGTCACCGCCATCGCCCGTCGCTACCCGGACCTGCCGATCCAGATCGGCGGCGGCATCCGCTCGCTGGAGACCATCGAGCACTATGTCCGCGCCGGCGTCAGCTACGTCATCATCGGCACCAAGGCGGTCAAGCAGCCCGAGTTCGTCGGCGAGGCCTGCCGCGCCTTCCCGGGCAAGGTCATCGTCGGCCTGGACGCCAAGGACGGTTTCGTCGCCACCGACGGCTGGGCCGAAGTCAGCGAAGTCCAGGTGATCGACCTGGCGCGCCGCTTCGAGGCCGACGGGGTATCCGCCATCGTCTACACGGATATCTCCAAGGACGGCATGATGCAGGGCTGCAACGTCGAGGCCACCGCGGCGCTGGCCAACGCCACGCGGATCCCGGTGATCGCCTCCGGCGGCATCCACAACCTCGGCGACATCCAGAAGCTGCTGGATGCCGGCACCCCGGGGATCATCGGCGCCATCACCGGCCGGGCGATCTACGAAGGCACCCTGGACGTGGCCGAAGCCCAGGCGCTGTGCGACAACTTCAAGGCCTGAGGCGACCCGTATGGCACTGGCAAAACGCATCATCCCCTGCCTCGACGTGGACAACGGCCGCGTGGTCAAGGGCGTCAAGTTCGAGAACATCCGCGACGCCGGCGACCCGGTGGAGATCGCCCGGCGCTACGACGAGCAGGGCGCCGACGAGATCACCTTCCTCGACATCACCGCCAGCGTCGACGGGCGCGACACCACCCTGCATACCGTCGAACGCATGGCCAGCCAGGTGTTCATCCCGCTGACCGTCGGTGGCGGCGTGCGTAGCGTGCAGGACATCCGCAACCTGCTCAACGCCGGCGCGGACAAGGTCTCGATCAACACCGCCGCGGTGTTCAACCCGGAGTTCGTCGGCGAGGCCGCCGAGCGCTTCGGCTCGCAGTGCATAGTCGTCGCCATCGATGCGAAGAAGGTTTCCGCGCCGGGCGAGGCGCCGCGCTGGGAAATCTTCACCCATGGCGGGCGCAAGCCCACCGGGCTGGACGCGGTGCTCTGGGCGAAGAAGATGGAAGACCTGGGCGCCGGCGAGATCCTCCTGACCAGCATGGACCAGGACGGCGTAAAGAGCGGCTACGACCTCGGCGTGACCCGCGCCATCAGCGAGGCGGTGAACGTGCCGGTGATCGCCTCCGGCGGCGTCGGCAACCTGGAGCACCTGGCCGCCGGCATCCTCGAGGGCAAGGCCGACGCGGTGCTCGCGGCGAGCATCTTCCACTTCGGCGAGTACACGGTGCCCGAAGCCAAGGCCTACCTGGCCAGCCGCGGTATCGTGGTGCGCTGAGGCGCGCTGCGCCGCGGCGCACAGGGCCGATGATCGGCTAGCCATTCCTGAGCGCGAGTCGACACTCGCGCGGCTTTCTTTCAGGTACAGTCACGCCCCCCGCATCAGGTGCCGCTAGAGCGCCGATGCCCTGCCATAACGACAAACATTGCGACCGACAGGGAGTCCTCCATGTCCATCTTCCGTCTGGCTCTCGGCTGCGTCGGCAGCCTGGCCCTGCTTTGCGCTAGCGCCCTGGCGCGCGCCGAAACCCTGGTCCTGCTGACCGAGAACCTGGTGCCGTTCAACATGGCGGTGAACGGCGGCAACTACGCCAAGGACGATGGCATCAGTGGCATCAGCACCGATACCGTGCGCGCCGCCTGCGAGCGCGCGCAGATCGAGTGCCAGCTGATCCTGCGTTTCCCCTGGGACCGGGTCTACCAGCAGGCGCTGAGCGAGCCCGGCTATGGCGTGTTCTCCACCGCCCGCACGCCGGAGCGCGAGGACAAGTTCAAGTGGGTCGGCCCGCTGGCGGTCAACGACTGGGTACTGATGGCCCGTGGCGACAGCACGATCCACCTGAACAGCCTGGAAGACGCCGCGCGCTATCGCATCGGCGGCTACAAGAACGACGCCATCAGCCAGCATCTGGTCGATCGCGGCCTGCAGGTGCAGCTGGCGCTGCGCGACAACGAGAACGTCGACAAGCTGGCCAGCGGGCAGATCGATCTCTGGGTCACCGCCGATCCGAGCGGGCGCTACGTCGCTCAGCGCGAGGGCCTCAAGGAGGTGAAGGTGGTCCAGCGTTTCCACACCGCCGAGCTGTTCCTGGCGCTGAACAGGGAAACCCCGGACGAGCTGGTGCAGAAGTTGCAGACGGCGGTCGACGCGCTGCGCAGCGAAGGCTTGCTGAAGCAGATCCGCGAGCGCTACTGAGGCCCGCCGGCGATGCTGGCAAAAGGCTGGCCTGGCGGCGCGGCGCTGGTTATCCTGCCTCGCTCCAGGCTCCCGACAGGATGAGAACAATGAAAAGACGCCTGCTCTTCGCGCTGCTCGCAACCCTGCTGCTGGCCGGCGGCGCGCGCGCCGAAACCGATCCCGACTACAGCATGGTGCTGCTCACGGAGAACTTCCCGCCGTACAACATGGCGATCAACGGCAAGAACTTCGCCCAGGAAGACAACATCGACGGCATCGCCGTGGATATCGTCCGCGAGATGTTCAAGCGTGCCGGCATCAAGTACAGCCTGACCCTCCGCTTCCCCTGGGACCGCATCTACAAGCTGGCGCTGGAGAAGCCCGGCTACGGGGTGTTCGTCACCGCCCGCCTGGCCGAGCGCGAGGACAAGTTCAAGTGGGTCGGTCCGATCGGCCCGGACGACTGGGTGCTGCTGGCCAAGGGCGACAGCCCGATCACCCTGGGCAGCCTGGACGAGGCGAAGAAATACCGGATCGGCGCCTACAAGGGCGACGCCATCGCCGAGTTCCTCGGCAAGAACGGTTTCGAGGCCGACCTGGCGCTACGCGACCAGGAAAACGCGCAGAAGCTGGTCAAGGGCCAGATCGATCTCTGGGCCAGCGGCGATCCCGCCGGGCGCTACCTGGCCAAGCAGGAAGGCGTGACCGGCCTGAAGACGGTGCTGCGCTTCAACAGCGACCAGTTGTACCTGGCGCTCAACCGCGAGACTCCCGACGACGTGGTGCAGAAGCTCCAGGCAGCCCTGGACGAGATGCGCAAGGAAGGCTTCGTCGAGGACATCCTCAACAGCTACCTCTGATTCGCTCCGGTCGGCCGCCTGGGGAGCCGGCCGGGGAAACGCCTTTGCCGGCTTCGCCGGCAATGCCAAGGAAGGCCGACGAGCTGGGTATTTCGTCCCGACGCAGGGATGCCGCTAGCCAATAACGATAACCAAGCGAGCGGTGTGACCATGCTGAAAGTCCTGATCCAGACCCTTATCCTGGGGGTGTTGCTGGGGGCCTCCGCGGCCCGTGCCGAATTGCCCGCCGACTACAAGGTGGTGCTGCTGACCGAGAACTTCCCGCCCTTCAACATGGCGGTGGACGACAAGAACTTCGCCCGCGACGACGGCATCGACGGCATCAGTGCCGACATCGTCCGGGAGATGTTCAGGCGTGCCGGCATCGGCTATTCCCTGAGCCTGCGCTTCCCCTGGGACCGCCTGTACCGGTTGACCCTGGACAAGCCCGGCTACGGGCTGTTCTCCATGACCTACACCCCGAGCGGGTGCCGCAGTTCAAGTGGGTCGGTCCGCTGGCCGACACCAGTTGGGTGTTGCTGGCGCCGGCTGGCAGCAAGATCGCCGTGAAGAATCTCAAGGACGCCGCCCGCTACAAGCTCGGCGCCTACAAGAACGACGCGGTCAGCCAGCACCTGGAAGCCCAGGGCATCCCGGTGATCAACGCCCTGCGCGACCAGGAGAACGTGAAGAAGCTTACCGGCGGGCAGATCGACCTGTGGGCCACCACCGATCCGGTCGGTCGCTACCTGGCCAAGCAGGAAGGCGTGTCCGGCCTGCAGACGGTGCTGCGTTTCAACGAGGCCAAGCTCTACCTGGCGTTGAACAAGGACACCCCGGACGAGGTGGTGGAGCGCCTGCAGAAGGCCCTGGAGCAGATGCGCCAGGAAGGCTTCGTCGACGAAGCCGTCGCCAACTACCTCTGAGCCTGGCGGGCGCCCCTCCGCCGGTGTGGCGGGGGGCGCTCAGTCCAGGTCGTAGGCTTGGACGCCGAGGTCGCGGCTGTCGTACCAGTTGCCGCGGGCCCAGAACACCCGGTCGTGCGTCCCGTCGAAGCCGAGCACGCCGAGGTAGCCGGCGATGTCCAGGCGGCGCCAGGACGCACCCCAGTCGTCCGAGTAGTACACCGCGTCGGCGGAGACGCTCGCCGGCTCCTCGTCGGGATACAGCCACAGCGGCACTTCGTAGTGGCTCATGGTGTTGGCCAGCAGCACATTCCTGCCTGCGTAGAACTCGCGTAGCCCGGAACTGGACGGCAAGGGCCAGAACGGGCTGGGCAGCTTGCCGGTGATCTTCCATTCGAGCGCGTCGCGATCAAGCTCGGCGATCAGCGAGCGCGATTCGTCCGGGCGGTCGAGCACCGCGATCACCCGACCGTCCGCGTTCTGTTCCAGGCGCTCGACGGCCACGCCGTCGGTGCGCCGGATCGCGCCCATCTGCCAGCGTCCGCCCTCGCGGCGCAGTTCGGCCTGGGTGGTGACCAATACCGGGGTGGTCAGGTAGCGCCCCTCGGGTGGGCCATAGAGGAAAGTCTGGCTTACCCAGATCGCGGCACGCTGCGCGTCCAGTTGCGCGACGTGCGCCTTGATCTGCCCGTGCTTGCCGTTGTAGTCGCCCCAGTTGACGCCGTTCGGCGCCAACTCGCGGGCGTAGGCGAGGTCTACCAGCAGCGGCGCGGAGGTGGCGATCGACTCGACGCTGGCGCCGCGGTCGGGCGAATAGAACAGCCCGCTCGGCTGGCCGGGTTCCCGGCCGCCATCGGCACCGCCGTATTCGAAATCACCCCAGACCCAGACTTCGTCCTTGCCGTGGAAACGCGGCGCGAGAGCCCAGCCCAGTCGATTCGCCTCGGCCATGAAGCCTTGCTCGAGCCGGCGCCAGCTCTTGCCCTGGTCGTCGCTGCGCAGCACCACTGTCTGCTCGCGCTGACCGTTGTCCTTGGCCGGGCTCCGCAGGCCGGTGAGCAGGAAGACGCTGGAACCGTCCGGCGTGACTTCCAGGCAGGCGGTCTCGCCGAGCCGCGCCACTTCGTGGAACACGCCGTCGGCACCCAGGCGCGAGACATAGGTGGTCTCCGGATCGCCGCCGGATAGCAGCATGCCGTTGAGGAAGTTGAAGAGGTGGGGTTCGGATTCTTCTTCCCTGGGCTGGGCGGCCGCCACCAGGTCCAGGTCGATGACGCCCGCGGGCAGTGCCTGCTCGTCGCGGCCGATCTCGCGCCGGCCCACCAGCCAGGTGCCGGCGGGCGTCGCCCGCACGCCGGTGCAGAATTGCTCCATGGCGCGCTGGTCGATGTTCTCGACCTTGCCGACGCTGCTCTCACCGGGGCTGGCGCCGCCTATCTCGAACTTGGCACTGGTCAGGATCCAGATGAAACCGAGGGGAATCGCGCCAACGGCCAGCAGGGCGGCGGCGAGCAGAGGCATGGGAGGGGAAGTGCGGGCCATCGGTGCGTCCGTGCAGGAATGACGAGGACGTCACCTTAACCGCTGCCGCGACGCCGGTAAACCAGCTTCAGTGTGGCGCCTGGCGCGGGTTGACGTTGCGGTTGCCGCGTTCGCCGATGAGCATCTGCGGCGGTACCAGCTCGATGCCCTGGGCGCGCAGCTTCGGCAGCTCCCGCGCCAGCACGTCGAGGGTGGCCTTGTGCGGGTGGCCGATGAGCAGCGCCGAACCCTGCCTGCGGGCCAGGGCGACGCCGGCCTGCAGTTGTGCGGAGACCGCTTCCGGAGTGGCTTCGTTGTCGAGGAACACATCGCGCGAGACGCTCGCCAGGCCGATCCGCTGCGCCTCGCTGGCGGCCACGGTGGCGGCGCTGGTGCGGCTGTCGACCAGGTACAGGCCGCGTCGTTGCAGTTCCTCGGCGAGCCAGGCCATCGCCGGGCGCACCGCGGTCATGCGGCTGCCTTCATGGTTGTTCAGGCCCTGCACGAACGGCACCTTGGCCAGGGCCGCGTCGAGCCTGCGGGCGCGCTCCTCCTGGGTCAGTTCCGGGCGCCAGGCGTAAGGGCCGCCGGCCGGGTCCATCGGCATGTGCAGGATCACCGTGCGCCCGCGCTGGTGCGCTTCGCGCGCCAGTTCGGCGGCGTGCGGGGTTTCCGGGATGATCGCCAGGGTTACGCCGGAGGGCAGGTCGAGGACCCGGCGGTCGCGCGCCAGGTTCTGCCCGAGGTCGTCGATGACCACGGTCAACAGCGGCGGGCGCTGGTAGGGGGCGGACTCCTGGCGGGCCTGGGCCTGGCTGGAGAGCAGCAGGCACAGGCCCAGCAGGGCGACACGGAACCTCGACATCAGTTGCCGCGAGTGACGCTCAGCCCCTTCAGCAGGCTCAGGGCCTGGCCGAGCTGGTAGTCGGAGTCCTGCGGGCGGGCGGCGGGCGCCGCGCGCTTGCCGGTCGGTCGGTCGGCGCCGCCGTTGCCGTTGGCCAGGTGGCCCTGCAGGTCGGCTTCCTTGAAGCCCTCGAAGCTGCTCTGCTCCTGGGTCACCTTGGCGCGTCCGACCTCGATGTCCGGGACGATGCCCTGGGCCTGGATGGAGCGCCCGTTGGGGGTGTAGTAGAGCGCGGTGGTGAGCTTCAGGGCGCGGTCGTTGTTCAGCGGCAGCACGGTCTGCACCGAGCCCTTACCGAAGCTGTCGGTGCCCATCAGGATCGCGCGTTTCTGGTCCTGCAGGGCTCCGGCGACGATTTCCGCCGCCGAGGCGCTGCCGCCGTTGATCAGCACCACCAGCGGCACCTTGTCGCTGGGGTCGGCCGGGTCGGCGCTGAAGCGCAGCTCGGAGTTGGCGATGCGGCCCTTGGTATAGACGATCAGGCCCTTGGTGAGGAAGGCGTCTGCCACTTCCACGGCGGATTGCAGGACGCCGCCGGGGTTGTTGCGCAGGTCCAGGACCAGGCCCTTGAGGCGGCCCTTGTTGTCCTTGCGCAACTGGTTCAACGCCTTGACCACTTCCTCGCCGGTGTTGACCTGGAACTGGGTGATGCGCAGGTAGGCGTAGCCGGGTTCGAGGACCTGGCTCTTGACGCTCTTGACCTTGATGATGGCGCGCTTGAGCTCGACATCGAACGGCCGGCCGCCGTCGCGGACGATGGTCAGGGTGATCGGCGAGCCGGCCTTGCCGCGCATGCTGTCGACCGCCTCGGTCATCGACTGGCCCTTGGTCGGCTTGCCGTCGATCTGCACGATAAGGTCGCCGGGCTGGATGCCGGCGCGGGCCGCCGGGGTGTCGTCGATCGGCGAGACCACCTTGATGAAGCCGTCTTCGCTGCCGACCTCGATGCCCAGGCCGCCGAACTCGCCGCTGGTGCTTTCCTGCAGCTCGGCGAAATCCTCCGGGCCTAGGTAGGCGGAGTGCGGGTCGAGGTTGCTGAGCATGCCCTTGATGGCGTTCTCCAGCAGGGTCTTGTCGTCCACCGGCTCGACGTAGGCGGCCTTCACCCGGTCGAGGACCTCGGCGAAGGTGCGCAGCTCGTCGAGGGGCAGCGGGGCACTGCTACCGTTGGCCAGTGGCGCGGCGTCGGCCGGGGCGTCGGCAGCCTGGGCCGCGCCCGCGCCGAGCAGCAGGGCCAGCGCCAGGGTGGTGGGACGGAAGCAATGCAGCATGTTCAACTCCTAATCACGAGTTCGGCGCCTATCCCTGCGCGCGGCACCAGGTGGTAGGGTCCGCCGGGCGGCCCTGATGGCGAATGGCGAAGTACACGGCCGGACTGCTCTGGCCGCCGCTGGTTCCAACGGTGGCGATCGGGTCGCCGGCCTTCACGGTGTCGCCGGCGTCTTTCAGCAGGCTCTGATTATGGCCATAAAGGCTGAGGTAGCCGCCACCGTGGTCGAGAATGACCAACAGGCCGGCTCCGCGCAACCAGTCGGCGAACACCACGCGTCCGCCATGCACGGCGCGGACGGTGCTGCCGGCGCTCGCCGAAATCAGTACGCCGTCCCATTTCGCCCGCGGATCGTCGCCGCGCTGGCTGCCGAAGCGCGCCACGACGCGGCCATTCACCGGCCACGGCAACTTGCCGCGGGCCGAGCCGAAGGCGCCGCCATAGACCGCGCCAGTGCTTGAGACCAGCGGGCCCGGCGCGGGTTCGCGCGGTGGGCTGGTGACGCGCCCGGGGGCGGCCTGCTGCTGGCGCGCCCGCTCGCGTTCGGCGGCCAGCGCGCGCTGGCGCTCGTGCTCCGCCGCGGCGGCGGCTTCGCGGGCCTGGCGGGCGAGGGTTTCCTCGATGGTTCGCAGCACCTTGGCCAGCTCGGCCTGGTCCTGCTGGCGGGACCTGAGCTTCTGGTCGCGCTCGCGGTAGTCGCTGTTCAGCTTGGCCAGGGCCTGCTGGCGCTCCTTGCGGGTCGCCGCCAGCGCCTCGCGGCGGCTGTCCAGCTCGCCCTGCTTGCTCAGCTGTTCGGCTTTCTGCGCAGAGATGTCCTGCTCGACGTTGGCCAGCTGGCGGAGGGTTTCGTTGAAGCTGGCGAGCTGTTCGAGGCGGGCCTTGTTGATGTAGTCGTAGTAGGTGAGGGTGCGGCTGAACTTTTCCGGGTGTTCCTGGTTCAGCAGCAGCTTCAGGTATTCCTCGCGTCCGCTCTGGTAGGCCGCGCGGGCCTGGATGGCGAGGAGGCGCTGTTGCTCAATGCGCGCGTCCTGGAGTTTTTTTTTCTCCCCATCCAGCCGTTTCAGCTCGGCTTCGCTCTTGTCCAGCTCGTCCTGCAGGGCCCTGATCTGCTTTTCCAGGTCACCCATCTCGGTCTCGGTGGACTTCAGCTGCTTCTGCACGCCGCTCTTTTCCTGCTGGATGCCGTCCAGCAGCTTCTTCAGCTCGCCGATGTCCTTCTGCGTCTGTTCCAGCTGGCGTTGGGTGTCGGCGCGCTCGTCGGCGAAGGCCGGAGCGAGGCAGGCGAGGGAGAGCAGGAGAGGAAGGAGGCGGAGCATGGGGTGGCGGGCACCTGGGAATTGGACCGGCCTAGTATGCCCGTGGCCGCCATTAAAAAAAACGCCCCGCACCGCGGGCCGTGGGGCGCTTGCGCTTATTTCGGCCGGATGGCGCTGGTGGATGTCCGGACGGGCGAAGGTCGCGAGCATCAGGCGGGACTGTAGAGGGGATAGGTGAACAGCAGCAGGTGCGTCAGGTTGAGGCCGAAGTGGAACAGCGTCGCTACCCACAGGCGCCCGCTCCATAGCCAGGCCAACCCGTAGATCAGCCCGGCGAGGCCGGCGAACAGCATCAGCAGCGGGCCGCCGGCGAAGTGCGCCAGGCCGAACAGCGCCGAGGCCAGCGCCAGGGCGGGCCAGGGACCCAGCCATTGGCCCAGGCGTTGCTGCAGGTAGCCGCGGAACAGCGCTTCCTCGGCGAGGGAAACGAAGAACAGGTTGGCCAGGACGAACTGCCAGAGCCAGGCCGGCGCGTGGAGTTCCGGCCGCAGCAGGCCGACGCCGACAGCCAGCAGAAGCAGCGCCGGCACCGCCGCCACGAGCAGCAGCCAGTGCCAGGGGCGGCCGGGAGCGCGGGCTTCGTCGCGGAACAGGCTCGGCAGGCAGGCCAGCAGCAGGAACGGCACCAGTGCCTTGTCGAAGTTGAAATACATGGTGAGCGGCAGGCTCTGCGGGCCGACCACCGCCTTGTCCAGCACCCTGGGGTTGGCGAAGCCGGGTAGCAGGTGCAGGAACAGGCCCACCGCGCCGGCGACCAGCAGCAGTTCCAGGCCCACGGCCCAGGCGCGGCGTACCGCCAGGCGCCGGCGTAACAGGGCGAGGACGCCCAGTGCAGCCAGGGCGGCGACGGCAGGCGGAGCGAGAACCCCGTCGTAGAGGGCGAGGCAGCAGGTCGCGAGCAGCAAGGCGAGGGCCAGCAGGCGCTGGAAGGACAGGGCGAGGAGCGAGGTGGCGAGGAGGAACCACATCGGCGGAAATCCTTGTAGGGCAGATGGAAAAGACAGCGCGGGCAAGGCTAGCACGGGCCTCGGCGGCCCTGCGGAGGGTTCGGGAGAAGATGCTGAAAATGAAAACCGCGGCACAGGCCTCGATGCCGGTGGTCAAGCCTGTCGGCCGATCGGCAGCGCCCGCCTGCGAGGCGAATGACGTCGCAGGCATTATCCGCCGATGGCCCGCAGAAGCGGCGAATAACCGCAACGCGGTTATTCGCCCTACGAGGGAATCAGTCGAGGATGACGATGCTGCGCCCGGTCATCTCCGCCGGCTGCTCCAGCCCCATCAGGGTCAGCATGGTCGGCGCCACGTCGGCCAGCACGCCGCCTTCGCGGATGCTCAGCTTGCGCTTGCCGACATAGACGAAGGGCACCGGTTCGCAGGTGTGCGCGGTGTGCGCCTGGCCGGTGGACTCGTCCTCCATCTGCTCGACGTTGCCGTGGTCGGCGGTGATCAGGGCTTCGCCGCCGACCTTGTCCAGTGCCTCGACGATGCGACCCATGCAGGTGTCCAGGCACTCCACGGCCTTGACCGCGGCCTCGAAGACGCCGGTGTGGCCGACCATGTCGCCGTTGGCGTAGTTGACCACGATCACGTCGTAACGCTGCTGCTCGATGGCCTCGACGATACGGTCGGTGACTTCCGGCGCGCTCATCTCCGGTTGCAGGTCGTAGGTGGCGACCTTCGGCGAGGGAATCAGGATGCGCTCCTCGCCTTCGTAGGGTTCCTCGCGGCCGCCGGAGAAGAAGAAGGTCACGTGGGCGTACTTCTCGGTCTCGGCGATGCGCAGTTGGGTCTTGCCGTGCTTGGCCAGGTATTCGCCGAGGACGTTGGTCAGCGGCTCCGGCGGGAAGGCGCAGGGCGCCGGGATGCTCGCCGCGTACTGGGTCAGCATGACGAAGCCGGCCAGCTGCGCCGCGCGCTGGCGGGGGAATTCCCCGAACGCCGGCTCGACGAAGGCGCGGCTCAGCTCGCGGGCGCGGTCGGCGCGGAAGTTCATGAAGATCACCGCGTCGCCGTCCTCGACCCGCACCGCTTCGGCGCCGGCCGGGACCACCGCGGTGGCCTTGACGAACTCGTCGCTCTCGCCGCGGGCATAGGCGGCCTCGAGGGCGGCCACAGAGGAGTCGGCGGTGAACTCGGCCTTGCCGTCGACGATCAGCTCGTAGGCGGCCTGGACGCGGTCCCAGCGGTTGTCGCGGTCCATCGCGAAATAGCGGCCGATGATCGAGGCGATGCGACCCTTGCCGAGCCCGGCGAAGGTGGCGTCGAGGCGCTCCAGCGAGGGCTGGGCGCTTTTCGGCGGGGTATCGCGGCCATCGAGGAAGGCGTGCAGGTAGATCTTGCCGGCGCCGCGCCTGGCGGCCATCTGCGCCATCGCCACCAGGTGGTCTTCATGGCTGTGCACGCCGCCCGGGGAGAGCAGGCCGAGGATGTGCACCGCCTTGTCGGCGGCCACGGCCTTGTCGACCGCGCCGGCGATCACCGGGTTGTCGAAGAATTCGCCGTCACGGATGGCCTTGGTGACGCGAGTGAAGTCCTGGTACACCACGCGGCCGGCGCCGAGGTTCATGTGGCCGACCTCGGAGTTGCCCATCTGCCCGTCGGGCAGGCCGACATCCATCCCGGAGCCGGAGATCAGTCCGTGCGGCTGGGTCGCCAGGAGGCGGTCCCAGACCGGCTTCTTCGCGGCGTAGATGGCGTTGTAGTCGGGGCTTTCGCTGTGGCCGAAGCCGTCCAGGATGATCAGGACCAGGGGTTTGGGCGTGGCAGTCATATGTCCGGCTCTATTTCCGCGGGGTTCAGAAACTGACCAAGTTCAGTGGGAACATTGTCGTTTAGGACGTAGGAAGAGGCTGATTGATTAAAGCGATCACGCCGATTCGCACGCGTTCGCCACTCTCTTCGCCGTCCTCGTCCCGCTCGAGCCGCACCCAGGCTGGGTCTGGCCAGCTTCACAGAAAAGGACCGGCATTCTAACCGTGAAGTTTCCTGCGACGCCATTTCCTGGAGCCGAGCGGGGCACCGGTCGGCGGGTTCCCCCCTGGCCGGCGCGGTCTGTATACTGGCCGGCATTTTTTACGCCCTGGATATCCGTCACCATGCAATTCGTTTCCCGTCTGATCGAGTTCGCCACCAACCACTACCTGCTGGTCGCGGCGCTGCTGGTTCTGCTGGTCCTGCTGTTGCTGCACGAACTGCGCAAGGGCGGCAAGAGCCTGTCGACCCGCGAGCTGACCGCGCTGGTCAACGCCGACCAGGCGGTGGTCCTGGATATCCGCCCGGCCAAGGAGTTCGCCAGCGGGCATATCGTCGACGCGCTGAATATCCCGGCCGACAAGCTGAACAGCCGCATGACCGAGCTGGAGAAGTACAAGGGCAAGACCATCATCCTGGTCGACGCCATGGGCCAGCATTCCGGCACCTGGGGCGGCGTCCTCAAGAAGGCCGGCTTCAACGCCGCCAAGCTGTCCGGCGGGATCGGCAGCTGGCGCGGCGACAACCTGCCGCTGGTGAAGTGACATGCCGCCCGTCGTGATCTACACCACCGCCTGGTGTCCCTACTGCATCCGCGCCAAGCAGCTGCTGCAGCGCAAGGGCGTGGACTTCCAGGAGATCGCCTGCGACGGCAAGCCCGAGCTGCGCGCCGAGCTGGCGCGCAAGGCGGGATCGAGCACCGTGCCGCAGATCTGGATCGGCGAGACCCATGTCGGCGGTTGCGACGACCTTCATGCACTGGAGCGCGCCGGCAAGCTGGACGCGCTGCTGTCTGCCTGAAACCATTCATGAATTGACCCAAGGGAAGGCCCGAAAATGACCGAGCAAGCTACCAACGGCGCTGCCGACGAACAGCAACCCCAGTTCTCCCTGCAGCGTATCTACCTGCGCGACCTGTCGTTCGAATCGCCGAAGTCCCCGGAAATCTTCCGCCAGGAATGGAACCCGTCCATCAGCCTGGACCTGAACACCCGCCAGAAGCAGCTGGACGGCGATTTCTACGAGGTGGTCCTGACCGTATCGGTGACCGTGAAGAATGGCGAGGACACCACCGCCTTCATCGCCGAAGTGCAGCAGGCCGGTATCTTCCTGATCAAGAACCTCGATCCGTCGAGCATGAGCCACACCCTCGGCGCGTTCTGCCCGAACATCCTCTTCCCGTACGCCCGCGAAGCCCTGGACAACCTGGTGGTGCGCGGTTCGTTCCCGGCGCTGATGCTGTCGCCGGTGAACTTCGATGCCCTGTACGCCCAGGAAATCGCCCGCATGCAAGCGTCTGGCGAAATCCCGACGCCGTCGGTGCAATAAGCCTCGCGCTTTGCCAGGAAGCCCGCCTCGCGCGGGCTTTTTCATGCCTGCCGTCCGGCTCCTCAGGCCGTGGCGAAGCCGAGTTGGCGCCAGGCTTCGTAGACGGTCACCGCCACCGTATTGGACAGGTTCAGACTGCGGCAGCCTTCGCGCATCGGCAGGCGCAGGCGTCGTTCGGCCGGCAGGGCGTTACGCACCTCTTCCGGCAGGCCGCGGCTTTCCGGGCCGAAGAGGAAGGCGTCGCCGCGCTGGTAGGCCACTTCGTGGAAGGCCCGCGATCCCTTGGTGGTGAAGGCGAACAGGCGCGGCTGGCCGAGGGCTTCCAGGCAGTCCTGCAAGTCCGGGTAGCGGCGCACGCTGGCGTACTCGTGGTAGTCCAGGCCGGCGCGGCGCAGGCGCTTGTCGTCCAGTTCGAAGCCGAGCGGCTCGATCAGGTGCAGGCTGCAGCCGGCGTTGGCGCAGAGCCTGATAATGTTGCCGGTATTCGGAGGAATCTCCGGTTGAAACAGGATTACATGGAACATGCAGGGCTCCGGAGCAGATAACGGGCGGCATTCTACCGCCGTCACCTACGATCTGCGGCGCCAGCGCTGGAAAGTCTGGGGCGCGCTGGTGTTGCTCGGGCTGTTGTTCGGGCTGATGCTGGGCAGGCTGTTCGGCCCCGGCTCGCTGCCGGAGGCTGTGCCGCAATTGCTGGCGGTGGAGCAGAGTGATGAAGGCCTGCTCCTGCGCTTCGACCGCCAGGCCGCGATCACGGCGGCGCGGGTGGAGGGTGCCCTGACCTTGCGTATCGCCGCCCGCGGCGTGACGCAGCAGGGCGACGGGCGCTGGCAGGGCCAGCCGCTGCGTTGGCGTATCCGCGAAGAGGGGAAGATGCTGCTGCTGAGCCTGGTCTCGACCCGCCCCCTGGAGGGGCGCTGGCAATGGTCGGAGAGCGGGGGGGACTGGCGCCTGGCCGTCGAACTGCAGGGGCTCGACGGCCGGGAATAAAAGGGGGAATTCTCAGCCTGCCTGTACCGAGGTCCCCAAACGGGAGGGCGGAGCGCGGATCGCGGTGCCGCCGGGATAAAAGAGGGGAGTTCTCAGCCTGCCTGTACCGAGGTCCCCGAAACGGGTGTGGCGGTTGCGCGCGGATGCTGCGCCTGCCGCCGGGTGTAAAAGGGGGGATTCCCCAGCCTGCCTGTACCGAGGCCCCCGAAATCGTCGTTGTCTGCTTCAATGCAGGGGCTGTGCCAATTTTGAAGGGGCTGGCGGCGTGCTGGCTTGCCTGGGGGTTCTGTGGATAAGTCTGTGGGCGAGCTGGTGATTAAAGTCTCTGGAAGCCCGTGGATCAAGGGCTTGGCGGCATCCCAGGGGATTGTGGGAAGTTGATTGCGGAAAAATGACGGAGCGGGCTTTTCCGCCAGCGATTCCTGCCGATTTGTCGCCTGCTGGTGCACGCTGCCCAAAATCCGGGCAAGGACCGCAGCCCCGCCGAGCCGGCGGATATTGGCCTGCGCCACGGTTCGGCGGGCGGTGCCGGGTGGGTACGGTGCCGAGGCCGGGGCGGCGTCTCGCTTGGCAGGGGCGGCGCGACGGGCCATGAAAAACGGGGCCCGAAGGCCCCGTTGCTCGCTCATGGGAGCAGTGGCGCTTCAGTCGTCGCCTTCGTCGTCGGCTCCATCGACGTTCATCCCCAGTTCCTTGATCTTGCGGGTCAGGGTATTGCGGCCCCAGCCGAGCAGCACGGCGGCATCGCGGCGGCGCCCGGCGGTGTGCTTGAGGGCGGTCTCGATCATGATCCGTTCGAAGGCTGGCACGGCGCTGTCCAGCAGGTTCGACTGGCCGCGCGCCAGGGCCTGGTCGGCCCACTGGCGCAGGGCCTGCTCCCAGTTCGCCGCCGGGGTGCTGTCCTGCGGCTGGGTGAGCAGCTCCGGCGGCAGGTCGTCGATGTGCACCTCGCGGCCGGAGGCCATGACGGTTATCCAGCGGCAGGTGTTCTCCAACTGGCGGACGTTGCCCGGCCAGCCGAGGTTCTTCAGGTAGTCCTCGGTCTCCGGCTTCAGCAGTTTGGGTTCCACCGCCAGCTCCTGGGCGGCGCGGCTGAGGAAGTGCCGGGCCAGGGCCGGGATGTCCTCGCGGCGGTCGGCCAGGCGCGGGATGTGGATGCGGATCACGTTCAGGCGATGGAACAGGTCCTCGCGGAACTTGCCGTCGCGCACCAGGCTTTCCAGGTTCTGGTGGGTGGCGGCGATGATCCGCACGTCGACCTTCACCGGGGTGTGCCCGCCGACCCGGTAGAACTCGCCGTCGGCCAGCACCCGCAGCAGGCGGGTCTGGGTGTCCGCCGGCATGTCGCCGATCTCGTCGAGGAACAGGGTGCCGCCGTCAGCCTGCTCGAAGCGCCCGCGGCGCTGGGCGGCGGCCCCGGTGAAGGCCCCCTTCTCGTGGCCGAACAGCTCGGATTCCATCAGGTCCTTGGGGATCGCCGCCATGTTCAGCGCGATGAACGGCGATGCCGCCCGCGGACTGTGGCGGTGCAGGGCATGGGCGACCAGTTCCTTGCCGGTACCTGACTCGCCGTTGATCAGCACGGTGATGTTGGAGTGGCTGAGGCGGCCGATGGCGCGGAACACCTCCTGCATCGCCGGCGCCTCGCCGATGATCTCCGGCGTGCGCGCCTGGTTCGCCGGCAGCTCCAGGCCCTGCTGCTCCTGGGCGTGCTGGTTGGCGCGCTTGACCAGCGAGACCGCCTCGTCGACGTCGAACGGCTTGGGCAGGTACTCGAAGGCGCCGCCCTGGTAGGAGGCCACCGCGCTGTCCAGGTCGGAATGCGCGGTCATGATGATCACCGGCAGGCGCGGATGCAGCTCGCGGATCTGTGCCAGCAGGTCGAGGCCGCTGGCGCCGGGCATGCGGATGTCGGAGATGATCACGTCCGGCTGCTGCCGGCCGAGGCGGCCGATGACACTGTCGGCGCTGTCGAAGCTGAGCGTGGTCATGCCTTCCTGCTGCAGGGCTTTTTCCAGTACCCAGCGGATGGAGCGGTCGTCGTCGACGATCCAGACGGTCTCTGATCGGCTCATGGTCAATGCACTCCTTGTTCCAGGGGCAGGAACAGACTGAACACGGTATGGCCGGGGTGGCTCTCGCATTCAATCAGCCCCTGGTGCTGGCTGATGATGTTCTGGGCGATGGCCAGGCCGAGTCCGGTACCGTCCGGGCGGCCGCTGACCATGGGGTAGAAGATGGTTTCCTGGAGCTCGGCGGGAATGCCCGGGCCGTTGTCGATGATCTCCACCTTGCACACCAGGCGGTGCCGCGTGTGGCCGATGGTGAACTGGCGCAGGGTGCGGCTGCGCAGGGTGATGCGACCCAGGCGCAGGTCGTTCTGCCCGGCGATCGCCTGCATGGCGTTGCGTACCATGTTGAGCACGGCCTGGATCATTTGCTCGCGGTCGAGCAGCAGGTCGGGGATGCTCGGGTCGTAGTCGCGGACCAGGGTGATGCTGCCCTGGCTTTCCGCCTCCACCAGGCTGCTGACCCGTTCCAGCACCTCGTGGATATTGGTCGGCGCCAGGTTCGGCAGTTTGTTCGAGCCGAGCATGCGGTCGACCAGATTCCGCAGTCGGTCGGCTTCCTCGATGATGACGTTGGTGTAGTCCTTCAGCGATTCTTCCGGCAGTTCCCGGGACAACAACTGCGCCGCGCCGCGGATGCCGCCGAGCGGGTTCTTGATCTCGTGGGCCAGGCCGCGCACCAGCAGCTTGGTGGTCTCCTGCTTGGACAACTGCGCCTCTTCGCGGGTGATCCGCATCAGCCGGTCGCGCGGATGGACTTCGAGCAGCAGCAGGGTCTCGTTGCGGTTGAGGATCGGGGTCACCGCATAGTCCACCGTGATGCTGATCCCGCTGATCGAGGTCAGGGTGGCTTCGCGCTTGGTGAACGGGTGCGCCTGTTCCACCGCCTGGCGCAGCGAGTTCAGGGCTTCCGGCGACTCGGTGAACAGCTCGCTGATGAATTGCCCGTGGCTGCGCTGGCCGCTGACGGCGAGGAGCATCTCCGCCGCCGGGTTCATGTACTCCAGGCGCAGCTCGCCATCGAGCAGGATCACCGCGGTGGTCAGGTTGTCGAGCAGCAGTCGGTGCAGGGTATCGGTCGGCATGGCGGGCAGCTGTTCCAAGGTTGGGCAGGAAAATGCAAAAAGCAAACCAGGCGCCGAAAAGGCGCGTTTTTTCTGCCGAGGCGCTGGCTAGAGGTGCGCCGGGAAGGTTTTCGGCGACCAGCGGTGACCCGAAATGGGGACAGTATAGAAAGTGGTGCGGGTATTCGCACCAATCTGGTGCATTGGCGTGGCAAGCGGCGTTTTCGCCAGGACAGCCTGGGAAAAAACCGGAAAATCCTGCCCACGGCGATGCGGGCAGGGAAAGTTCGGCTAGCGTGCTGCCGGCTGTACCGCACTGACCAGCGGCGTATCGAACTCCTGCAGGGGCTGGGCGGCGATGCTCACCCGGTGCAGGTGGAACGGCTGGCTCGGCGTGCTTTCCACGGTCATGCCGTCGGCATCGATGATTTCCACTGCGACCTGGTGGGTGCCGCGATCGAGGTTCTTCAACGGGAACACCGGGCTGCGTCCCGGCGTCCCGGCAGGCTTGCCGTCGAGCAGCAGGCGATAGCGATGGCCGGGCAGCAGCGCCGGCTCGCTGGTGACGGTGACGATGACGTCGCCGCTGTTCTCGCGCAGGGTCGCGTCCGGCTCGGGGAAGAGGATACGCAGCAACTGGTAGGCTGGCGGCTTCACCTCGATCGGCGCCGCGGGCGGGCGATAGCGGATGCCCGGCGGCGCCACGCTGTTGCTCGGCGCCAGCTCGACGCGCTGGGCCTTGCGCCCGCTGGGCGGCTGGTCGGTGTAGACGCGGTTGCCCTCGGCGTCGATGTAGGTATAGACCCCCGCCTGCGCGGCACAGGCCAGGCACAGCAGGACGGCGGCGAGAAGGCGCGGGATCACCGCTTCTTCCCCAGGTGCACGCGCTGCACGGTGAAGCTGACCGGCGGGCTGGCCTGCAGCACCCGCTCGCCGTTGAGCACCTGTACCGCCAGGCTGTGGTCGCCGCGGTCGATCTCATGCAGGGTGAAGCGCGTACCGCTGCTCGGCGTGCCGTAGGGCTTGCCGTCCAGCACCAGTTGCAGCTGGTGCCCGCTGCGCAGGGCCGGGCGGATGCTGACGCTGACGTTGAAGGTGCCGTTGTTGGCGCGCAGCGCCTCTTCCGTGGGCAGGTCGCTGAGGGCGAGGATCTCGTAGGCGGCGGAGGCCTCGCCGCCGACGGGCGTTGCGTCGGCCGGGGCCTTGGCCGGCGTGTCGATGCCCACGGTATTGGTCGGCTGCAGTTCCACGGTCTGCGCCTGCACGCCGTCCGGCGGCTGGTTGGTGAACACCTTGTTGCCGTTGGCGTCGGTGTATTGGTAGATCTGCGCCCCGGCCGGCAGGGCGGCGGCCAGGAGCAGGCAACTGATGATCAGGCGCATGGACGGTCTCCGGGTGAACCTGCCAAGCGTTGCACCGCATCGGCGCGCTGGCAAGCCGTGCATTGTGCGGCATGCGGGTATTCGAAGGTGTGCGCTGGGGCACGTTGGCGGTCGCTGTGCCTTCGGCTGCGGCCAGGTTCGTCTCAGCCGGCGCTGGTGGACGAACCCTCGTTGCGCCAGAGTGTCTGTGCCTGCGCCGCCGGCCGGCGGACCCGTTCGAAACGGCGGGCTCGCGGCTTGTATGATGCGGCTGTTTCGCTTTCTCACTGGGGACTGCCTTTCTCGTGCCGATCATCACCCTGTTCTCCCTTCGCTCCCGCGCCCTGGCTGGCATGCTGCTGTGCCTCTGCCTCGCCCTGTTCTATTCGCCGCCCGGCGCGGCGGCCCTGCCGAACCCGCTGGCGGGTTCCTCCGGTGGCGAAAAGGTCAGCGATGCGCAGTTGGAGCAATCGCTGAACCAGGTGATCCAGACCCTGGAGAACGACAGGCAGCGCGCCGATCTGTTGAAAAAGCTGAAACAGCTGCGCGACGTCACCAAGAAGGGCAAGGAAAGCGAAGGCGGGGTGCTGGGCCTGATCGGCGATACCCTGACCAGCCTGGAAAAGCAGTTCCAGGGCGCGAACAGCCCGGTGGCGCTGTGGGGCAACCAGTTCCAGCTGGCGCGCGCCGAGCTGGAGGAGCGCTTCCCCAGCTGGCGCGACCTGCCGTCGATGGTCTTCGACTTCTCGGTGGTGATCCTGCTCTGGGCCTGCCTGGCCAGCGCGCTGCTCTGGCTCAGCCGCCGGATGCGCGCGCGCTTCGGCTTGTCCGCCGAGCTGCCGCAGCATCCGAAGACCCGCGACCTGCTGCTGTTCGCCCTGCGCAAGCTGGGGCCCTGGCTGGTGGCGTTCTTCATCACCCTGTACCTGTCGGTGGTGCTGCCGGACTCGCTGAGCAAGACCCTGGCGATGGTCATGGCCTATGTGCTGGTCTGCGGCACGCTGTTCTCCGCGCTGTGCGTGATCTCCCTCTCGCTGCTCAGCGGCCCGCATCGCCAGCGCGCCCTGGATATCCTGCGGCGCCAGGCGTTCCGTCCGCTGTGGCTGATCGGCAGCCTCGCCGCGCTGGGCGAGGTGGCTCACGATCCGCGGCTGATCGCCGGGCTCGGCGAACACACCTCGGTCTGCCTGAGCACCCTGGCCAACGCCAGCGCGGCACTGTTCACCGCGCTGTTCGTGATGCGCTTCCGCCGGCCGATCGCTCACCTGATCCGCAACCAGCCGCTGGAGCGTCGCCTCAAGCGCCGCAGCCTGCATGACCTGGTGCAGCTGGTCGGTTCGCTGTGGTTCGTGCCGGTGCTGGTGCTGGTGGGGATTTCCCTGTTCGCCACCTTCGTCTCCGCCGGCGACAGCAGCTCGGCCCTGCGTCGGGCGCTGGTCTGCGCGCTGCTGGCGGTGGTGGCGATGACCGTGATCGGCCTGATCCGCCGGCGCTCCGGCCGGGTCGGCGCCGGCCCGCGGCGCAGCGCGCCGTATATCGAGCAGTTGCAGAGCTTCGGCTATACCCTGCTGCACATTTTCGTGGTGCTGTTCTTCATCGAGGTTTCCCTGCGTGTCTGGGGCATGTCGCTGATCCGCTATGCGGAGGGCGACGGCGAGCAGATCAGCATGAAGGTGGTCAGTTTCGGCACCACCCTGCTGGTCGCCTGGCTGATCTGGATCCTCGCCGACACCGCGATCCAGCACAGCCTCGGCCTGGGCGGCAAGAGCCGGCCGAACACCCGCGCGCTGACCATGCTGCCGCTGATCCGCAACGTGCTGTTCGCCACCATCGCGGTGATCGCCCTGATCGTCGCCCTGGCCAACATGGGCATGAACGTCACCCCGCTGCTGGCCGGTGCCGGCGTGATCGGCCTGGCCATCGGCTTCGGCGCGCAGTCGCTGGTGGCCGACCTGATCACCGGCCTGTTCATCATCATCGAGGACTCGCTGTCGATCGACGACTACGTCGACGTCGGCGGCCACCTGGGCACGGTCGAGGGCCTGACCATCCGCACCGTGCGCCTGCGCGACCTGGACGGCGTGGTGCATACCATCCCGTTCAGCGAGATCAAGAGCATCAAGAACTACTCGCGCCAGTTCGGCTACGCGATGTTCCGCTGGCCGGTGCCGGCGAGCATGCCGATCGACGACGCGGTGGCGCTGGTGCGCGAGGTGGCGATGGAGCTGCGCAGCGACCCGGCGGTCTACCGCAACCTGTGGTCGCCGATGGAATTGCAGGGCGTGGAGAGCTTCGACAACGGCCAGGCGGTCCTGCGCTTCCGTTTCAAGACCGCGCCGATCAAGCAGTGGGAAGTCCAGCGGGCGTTCAACCTGCGCCTGCGCCGGCGCCTCGACCAGGCCGGCCTGGAATTGTCGATGCCGCGCCTCAACGTGCAGTTGAGCCGGGCGCCCAGGGCGAGGTCCGCGGAGCCGGACGAGCAGGGCGCGCCGGCGGACGGCGGCATCTAGCACTGCAGGGTGATCCGGCAGATGCGACGCAGGTCGCGGTCGTGGATATCGCGGCATTCGGTGCCGGCCTGGGCGGGCAGGCTGAGGACGGCGGCGAGCAGGAGCCAGAGCGAGTGACGCATGGACGGTCCTCGTCCTCGGGGCGGGGAACGCGGCAAGTCTAAATGCGGTGGCCCATAAAAAAGGCCTCCCGAAGGAGGCCTCAAGAGGGTGACTCGTTGTTATAGGAAACGGTGGGTCAGACGCTGTAGTACAGGTCGTATTCCAGCGGGTGCACGAAGGTGCGCACCTTGATCTCTTCTTCGCTCTTCAGCTCGATATAGGCATCGATGAACTCGTCGGTGAACACGCCGCCCTTGGTCAGGAACGCGCGGCCCTTGTCGAGCTCTTCCAGCGCCTCTTTCAGGCTGCCGCAAACCTGCGGGATTTCCTTCGCCTCTTCCGGCGGCAGGTCGTACAGGTTCTTGTCGGCGGCATCGCCGGGGTGGATCTTGTTCTGGATGCCGTCCAGGCCGGCCATCAGCAGCGCGGCGAAGGCCAGGTAGGGGTTGGCTGCCGGGTCCGGGAAGCGCGCTTCGATACGGCGGGCCTTCGGGCTGGAGACGTACGGGATGCGGATCGAGGCGGAGCGGTTGCGCGCCGAGTAGGCCAGCATCACCGGGGCTTCGAAGCCCGGGACCAGGCGCTTGTAGGAGTTGGTCGAGGGGTTGGTGAAGCCGTTCAGGGCCTTGCCGTGCTTGATGATGCCGCCGATGAAGTACAGGGCTGTCTCGGACAGGCCGGCATAGCCTTCGCCGGCGAAGGTGTTCTTGCCGTCCTTGGAGATCGACATGTGCACGTGCATGCCCGAGCCGTTGTCGCCGTACAGCGGCTTCGGCATGAAGGTCACGGTCTTGCCGTAGGCGTCGGCGACGTTATGCACGCAGTACTTCAGGGTCTGCACTTCGTCGGCCTTGGCGACCAGGGTGTTGAACTTCACGCCGATCTCGTTCTGGCCGGCGGTAGCCACTTCGTGGTGGTGGACTTCGACCACCAGGCCCATTTCTTCCAGGGCGTTGCACATGGCGGTGCGGATTTCATGGTCGTGGTCGACCGGCGGTACCGGGAAGTAGCCGCCCTTCACGCCCGGGCGATGGCCCTTGTTGCCGGACTCGATGTCGGCGTCGGTGTTCCAGGAAGCCTGCTCGGAGAAGATCTTGAACATCGAGCCGGAGATGTCGGACTTGAACTTCACTTCGTCGAAGATGAAGAACTCCGGTTCCGGGCCGACGAACACGGTGTCGCCGATGCCGGTGGACTTCAGGTACTCCTCGGCGCGCTTGGCGATGTTGCGCGGGTCGCGCTCGTAGCCTTGCATGGTGCTCGGCTCGATGATGTCGCAGACCAGGATCAGGGTCGGTTCTTCGGTGAACGGATCGAGGACGGCGGTGCTGTCGTCCGGCATCAGGATCATGTCGGAGGCTTCGATGCCTTTCCAGCCGGCGATGGAGGAGCCGTCGAACATCTTGCCGGCTTCGAAGAACTCATCGTCCAGCGCGTCGCGAGCCGGCATGGTGACGTGTTGCTGCTTGCCCTTGGTATCGGTGAAGCGCAGGTCTACCCACTTCACGTCATGGTCTTTGATCAGTTGGTGCGACTTGTACGACATGCTGTCCTCCAGGAGGGATTAGAGCTGGGAGCTTTTTTCTGTGCCCCAGTATCGGGTGATGCCGGCCGGAATACTCCGCCAGGGCAACCTGCCTCACAAGTGAGCAAGTTGCGTGCCAGTGCACGGAAACGGGCAGGGCCTCATGGTTGGCGGGGTCGGACCTGCTTTTGCACGGCTCTGCGGGTTTCGCCTGCACCGTTATGGTGCTCCATGTTGGTGCATCATTCCATTTTGGTGCACTGAAAATAACTACGCATATTTCTGCTCAATACATGAGCAATTTCGGATATAATTTCGCCCCTTTTTTTCCGTCGCCCCGCGCGTTCGCGTCCCCCGCATGAAACTCATCGTCAAGACCTTCCAGGAAATCACCATCAAGAGCCGGCCGGTGCGCAAGCGCTTCATCCGGCAACTGGCGAAGAACATCCGCGCGGTGCTGCGCGACCTGGATCCGGAACTGAAGGTCGAGGGCGAGTGGGACAATCTCGAAGTGGAGACCGCCGTGCTCGACGCCAGGGTCCGGCGCGAGATGATCGAGCGCCTGACCTGCACCCCGGGCATCGGTCATTTCCTCGAGGTCCACGAGTATCCGCTGGGCGATTTCGACGACATCCTCGCCAAGTGCAAGGTGCACTTCGGCGACCAGCTGGCCGGCAAGATGTTCGCCGTGCGCTGCAAGCGCGCCGGCAAGCACGCGTTCACCTCGATGGAGGTGGAGCGCTACGTCGGCAGCGGCCTGCGCCGCGAATGCGGGGCCGCCGGGATCGACCTGAAGCAGCCGGAAGTCGAGGTGCGGATGGAAATCCGCCTCGACCGCCTGTTCGTCATCCATCGCCAGCATCCGGGCCTGGGCGGCTATCCGCTGGGCGCGCTGGAGCAGGTGCTGGTGCTGATGTCCGGCGGCTTCGACTCGACCGTGGCGGCCTACCAGATGATGCGCCGCGGGATGATCAGCCACTTCGTGTTCTTCAACCTCGGCGGCCGCGCCCACGAACTCGGGGTGATGGAAGTCGCCCACTACCTGTGGGAGAAATACGGCCGCTCGCAGCGCGTGCTGTTCGTCAGCGTGCCGTTCGAGGAAGTGGTCGGCGAGATCCTCACCAAGGTCGACGACAGCTACATGGGCGTGACCCTCAAGCGCATGATGCTGCGCGCCGCCAGCCGCGTGGCCGAGCGCCTGGGGCTGGACGCGCTGGTGACCGGCGAGGCGATCTCCCAGGTGTCCAGCCAGACCCTGCCGAATCTCTCGGTGATCGACCGGGTCACCGATACCCTGGTGTTGCGTCCGCTGATCGTCAGCCACAAGCAGGACATCATCGACACCGCCCGGCAGATCGGCACCGCCGAGTTCGCCCGACACATGCCGGAATACTGCGGGGTGATCTCGGTGAACCCGACCACCCAGGCCAAGCCCTACCGCGTCGAGCACGAGGAATCGAAGTTCGACATGGCGGTGCTCGAACGCGCCCTGGAGCGCGCCACCCAGCGCACCGTCGACCGGGTCATCGACGAACTCGGCCAGGACCTTTCGGTGGAAGAGGTGGCCGAGGTGCTGCCCGGTCAGATTGTCATCGACATCCGCCATCCTGACGCCCAGGAAGACGAACCCCTGGCGCTGGAAGGCGTCGAAGTCCAGGCGCTGCCGTTCTACGCGATCAACAGCCGCTTCAAGGAACTGGACGCGAACCGCCAGTACCTCCTGTATTGCGACAAAGGGGTGATGAGCCGCCTGCATGCCCATCACCTGCTCAACGAGGGCACATCAATGTGCGTGTTTATCGTCCGGCTTAAGCAGCCGGGCTTGTTCGGCGGCAGCATCCGCCACCGTCCTCCCGACACGTCCGCCGCCTAGGCCGATGCCCGCCCTTCGGCGCGCCGGCCGGACCGGGGCAGCGTCCGCCCGCTGCCCGCCCCTTAATTGAAGAAGCATGTCGTGTCGGACGCCGCCCTGTCCGACCCCCACCACCGCCGCGAAGCCGCGCTTCGGGCGTCAAACGAGACAAGACTTGTGATCGAAAATCTGCGCAACATCGCCATCATCGCCCACGTCGACCATGGCAAGACCACCCTGGTGGACAAGCTGCTGAAGCTGTCCGGCACCCTCGACCGCAAGGAAGCGGAAAGCGAGCGGGTGATGGACTCCAACGACCAGGAAAAAGAGCGTGGCATCACCATCCTGGCGAAGAACACCGCGATCAAGTGGAACGGCTACAACATCAACATCGTCGATACCCCCGGCCACGCCGACTTCGGCGGCGAGGTGGAGCGCGTGATGTCGATGGTCGACTCCGTGCTGCTGGTGGTCGACGCCCAGGACGGCCCCATGCCGCAGACCCGCTTCGTGACCCAGAAGGCGTTCAAGGCCGGCCTGCGTCCGATCGTGGTGGTGAACAAGATCGACCGTCCGGGCGCGCGTCCGGACTGGGTCATCGACCAGATCTTCGACCTGTTCGACAACCTCGGCGCCACCGACGAGCAACTCGACTTCCCGATCGTCTACGCCAGCGCCCTGAACGGCATCGCCGGCCTCGACCACGAGAAGATGGACGACAACATGGACGCGCTGTTCCAGGCGATCATCGACCACGTCCCGGCACCGGTGGTGGACACCGAGGGTTCGTTCCAGATGCAGATCTCGCAGCTGGACTACAACAGCTTCCTCGGCGTGATCGGTATCGGTCGCATCACCCGCGGCAAGGTCAAGTCCAACACCCCGGTGGTAGCGATCAGCGACGACGGCAGCAAGCGCAACGGCCGCATCCTGAAGATCATGGGCCACCATGGCCTGCAGCGCGTCGAGGTGGCCGAGGCGGAAGCCGGCGACATCGTCTGCGTCAGCGGCATGGAGGAGCTGTTCATCTCCGACACCCTGTGCGACCCGCAGAACGTCGAGGCGCTGCCGCCGCTGACCGTCGACCAGCCGACCGTGAGCATGACCTTCCAGGTCAACGACTCGCCGTTCGCCGGCCGCGAAGGCAAGTTCGTCACCAGCCGCAACATCAAGGAGCGCCTGGAGAAGGAACTGCTGCACAACGTGGCGCTGCGCGTCGAGCAGGGCGACAGCCCGGAGAAGTTCAAGGTTTCCGGCCGCGGCGAGCTGCACCTGTCGGTTCTGATCGAGACCATGCGCCGCGAAGGCTTCGAGCTGGCCGTGGGCCGCCCGGAAGTGGTGATCATCGAGAAGGACGGCGTGAAGCAGGAACCCTACGAGAACGTCTCCATCGACATCGAGGAGCAGCACCAGGGCCCGGTGATGGAACAGATGGGCCTGCGCAAGGGCGACATGACCAACATGATCCCCGACGGCAAGGGTCGCCTGCGCCTGGAATACGTGATCCCGGCCCGTGGCCTGATCGGTTTCCGCAACGCCTTCCTGACCATGACCTCGGGCACCGGCATCCTGACCTCGACCTTCGACCACTACGGTCCGGTCAAGGCCGGCGACGTCGCCCACCGCCAGAACGGCGTGCTGGTCTCCATGGCTACCGGTACCGCGCTGACCTACTCCCTGGAAACCCTGCAGGACCGCGGCAAGCTGTTCCTCTCCCCGGGCGACGAAGTCTACGAAGGCCAGCTGGCCGGCATCCACAGCCGCGACAACGACCTGGTGATCAACCCGACCAAGGCCAAGAAGCTCGACAACATGCGCGCTTCCGGCAAGGACGAGACCATCCAGCTGACCCCGGCGCTGAAGTTCACCCTCGAGCAGGCCCTGGAGTTCATCGATGAAGACGAGCTGGTGGAAGTGACGCCGAAGTCGATCCGCCTGCGCAAGAAACTGCTCAACGAGAACGATCGCAAGCGCTACGAGCGCAGCAAGGTCTAAACCGTTGCCGTACCGGCGCGCCGCAACGGCGCGCCTCGCGGCCGGCAGGCGGGGCAGGGGTGCCCGGCCTGCCGGCCGTTTTGCTATGCGCCGGGGACTTTCCGGCGTGGCTTGATGGTTCCCGCGGCAGCCGCCCGCAGCAGGCGGCGGAACGTCGGACAGGCCATGTGCTCGCGTGCCGGGCAGCCCGCGGCATGCCGCAGGCCGTCGCGCATGGCGGTGAGGCGGCGGATCGTCCGGTCCAGTTCGTCGGCCTTGGCCGCCAGCGTCTCGCGGTCGATCCGCAACGTACCGTCGGCTGCGCTCATGCCGGCGATCTCGTCCAGCGACAACCCCGCGGCGCGGCCCAGCCCGATCAGCGCCAGGCGCTCCAGTACACCTGCATCGAAGCGCCGGCGCAGGCCGTGGCGGCCGCTGGAGGCGATCAGCCCCCTTTCCTCGTAGTAACGCAGGGTCGAGGCCGGTACCCCGGAACGCCGCGCGACCTCGCCTATGTCCAGTTGCCGCATGCCCTTGACCTCAAGTCGACTTGAAGTGGAAGACTAGCGTTTCGGCACCTGGGCCGTGACGAAATACAGACGAGGTGAACCTCATGTGGGACGAACGCTATGCCGCCGAAGAGTATGTCTACGGAACCGAACCCAACGCTTTCCTGAAAGAGCATGCGCAGCGGCTGGCCGGGCCGGTGCTGAGCGTCGCCGAGGGCGAGGGGCGCAACGCGGTGTTCCTCGCTTCGCTGGGCCTGGAGGTGCTTGGCGTGGACGGTTCCGCCGTCGGCCTGGCCAAGGCGCGCCGGCTGGCCGAGGCGAAAGGCGTGTCGATCGACACCCTGGTGGTCGACCTGGCGGACTACGAACCGCCGGCAGCGGCGTTCGGCGCGGTGGTGTCGATCTTCGCGCACCTGCCCGGTCGGTTGCGCGGCAGACTCAACCGCCTGCTGGAACGTGCGCTGCGGCCGGGCGGTATCTTCCTGCTGGAGGCCTATCGGCCGGAGCAGCTCGGTCGCGGCACCGGCGGCCCGGCGGATGTCGACATGCTGGTGAGCCGCGCGGCGCTGGAGGCGGAGCTGCCGAATTGCGAGGTGCTGCTGGCGCGGGAGATCGAGCGCGAGGTGGTCGAGGGTCGTTTCCACACCGGCGCGGCCTGTGTGGTCCAGTTCATCGCCAGGAAGAGGTAGCTCGCCACGGGGCGGGCGTCGGAATGCGTCGAATGTCGGGAATGCGGGCTGTATACTCCCGGCGCGGGTTCCGGCCTGGCAGGATGGCCAGGCCAGGTATCAGTGGATCGTGGTACCTAATTGATCAAGGATTCGACGCATGCAATGGATTTTCATGCTGGTAGGCCTGATCCTCGGCGGCTTCGCCGGGGATTCGCTGGTCGGCGCCATCCTCGGCGGCCTTTCCGGCCTGGCCCTGGGACAGGCTTTCTCGCTGCAGAACCTGGCGCAACAGAACGAGCGCCTGCGCAAGCAGATGAGCGAGTTCGCCGAACGCTTCGAGCGCGGCACCGAGGTCATCCACGAGCGCCTGCTGCGCGTGGAGCGCCAGGCGCAGGACGTTCCGGAAAGCGTTTCCGCGCCGGCCGCCGGCATCGACCAGCCGCTCGCAGACACGCCTCCCGCGCCTCCCGCCGAGGTTGCGCCGCCGCTGGACTGGGAGATCGAGCTGCCGGCCGTCGAGGCTGCGCCGCCTCCGCCTGGTCCCCTGGAACCCGTCCAGCCCGTCGAGAGACAGCCGGCGTTCCAGCCTGAGGACCAGCCGGCGCCCCGCCGCGCCCCAACAGCGGTTCCACGCGAACCCTCGCTGGTCGAACGTGGCTTCGCCGCGGCCAAGGGCTGGCTGTTCGGCGGCAATACGGTATTGCGCATCGGCGTGGTGCTGCTGTTCATCGGCCTGGCCTTTCTCCTGCGCTATGCCTCGGAACGGGTGGTGGTGCCGGTGGAATACCGCTACGCCGGGGTGGCCCTGGCGGCGCTGGCGCTGCTCGGCGTCGGCTGGTGGCTGCGCGAGCGGCGCGCCGCCTACGGCCTGCTCCTGCAAGGCACCGGTATCGCGGTGCTGTACCTGACGATCTTCGCCGCGATGCGCCTGCATCCGCTGATCTCGCCCGGCGCGGCGCTGGTCCTGCTGGTGGTGGTGACGATCTGCTCGGCGTTCCTCGCCGTGCTGCAGAACGCCATGGGCCTGGCGGTGGTGGCGGCGCTCGGCGGCTTCGCCGCGCCGATCCTGACCTCCACCGGCAGCGGCAACCATGTGGCGCTGTTCAGCTACTTCGCCCTGCTCAACGCCGGGATATTCGCCATCGCCTGGTTCCGCGCCTGGCGCCTGCTCAACCTGGTCGGCTTCGTCGGCACTTTCGGCATCGGCTTCGCCTGGGGCCTGCGTTCCTACACGCCAGGGCTGTTCGCCAGCACCGAGCCGTTCCTGCTGCTGTTCTTCCTGATGTACGTCGGCATCGGCCTGCTCTTCGCCCGGCGCAAGCTGCTGGAAGCCGCCCAGGCGCCCGAGGAGCGCGGCGAACTGCTGCGCTGGTCGGCGCGACAGGCCGACTACATCGATGCCACGGTACTGTTCGGCCCGCCGCTGGTGGGGTTCGGCCTGCAATGCGCGGTGATCGGCCACATCGGATTCGGCATGGCTTTCAGCGCCCTGGCGTTGGGCCTGTTCTACCTGGTGCTGGCGCGTGTGCTGCGGGGGCATGCGTCTGCCGCACGTACCAGCCTGCTGGTGGAGGTGTGCCTGGCGCTGGGGGTGGTCTTCGGTACCCTGGCCATTCCGCTCGGCCTGGACGCGCGCTGGACCTCGGCTGCCTGGGCCGTCGAAGGCGCCGGCATCTACTGGCTCGGCCTGCTCCAGCGCCGCCGCCTGGCACGGATCTTCGCCCTGCTGCTGCAGGGCGGTGCGGCGCTGGCCTACCTGAATGGCTTGCGACCGGGCGAGACGACGCTGCTGGAGGGCTCGCCGCTGGGCGCGCTGATGCTCGGCGCGGCGGCGCTGTTCAGCTTCTGGCAACTGCGTCGCGCGCCGGCGAAAGCGCTGGCCGACTGGGAGCCTGCCTGCCAGCCGTTGCTGGCGGCCGCCGGCCTGGCCTTCCTCTATCTGGTCGCACCGCTCTGCCTGGCCGTCGACGACACCGCCATCGCCTGGGCCGTGGCCGGCCTGGCGAGCTTGTTCGCCGGCCTGCGCCTGGGCTCGCGCACCTTCCTGTTCTGCGCCTTCGCCGTGCAATTGCTGGGCGGTGCGCTATTCCTCCTGCATTTGCAGGGCGGCGATGGCCAGGGTGGGGTATTCGACTCGGGCTGGCGCGGCTTGATGACCGCCTCGCTGATCGGCCTGGCGCTGATCGGCGGCATGCTGCTGGCGGCGCGCGACCCGCTGGTGAGGGACGACAGTCGGCTGCTCATGGGCCTGAGCCTGGTGCTGCTGGCCGGCCTGGCGTTCGTCAACCTGGCGGTGCTGTTCGTCCTGCCCTGGCGCAGCGCCAGCGCGGTATGGGCCGGTAGCGGGCTGCTGATCATCTGGCTGAGCCTGGTGCTGCGCCAGCGCCTGAGTTTCTACTTCGGCCTCGCCTTGCAGGTGGTAGGAGGCCTGGCATTTCTCCTCGCCGGGCCGTCGCTGCTCGGCTCGCTGAGCGGAGACGGCCTGCGGCCCCTGGCTCATTCCGGGTTCTGGACGCCGGCAGTGCTGGCCCTGGCGGCGCTGGTCGGCGCCTGGCGGCTGCGCCGCGCCGGCGAGCACGAGCGGGCGCTGGGGATCGGTACCATCGGCCTGGCCGAGCTGTCGCACCTGCTGCTGCTCTGGGGCGCGGGCTGGTGGACGCTGACCGCGCTGTGCGAGACCACCCGCTTCGTGCCTGCTGGCCTGCGCGAGCATGCGCTGCTGCTGCTGGCCTCGGCGACAGTGGCGTCGTGGATGCTGCTGGCGCTGCGCGAGCGCTGGCGCGAGCTGGCCCTGCTATGCCTGGCGCTGGTCCCGGTGGCGCTGTTGGCCCTGGCGAGCGTCTGGCGCTTCGATTACCAGCCGTTCGGTGAATTCGGCTGGCTGGCCTGGCCGCTGCTGTTCGCCACGCACCTGCTGTCGCTGCGACGTCTCGCCCCGCTGTTGCCGAGGCGCGCGCTGGGCGCCGCCCACGTGCTCGGCTGCTGGCTGTTGCTCGGGGTGCTGGCGCTGGAGCTGCGCTACCTGTTCGCCCTGCTCGCCGAACAGTACAACGCCTGGCGTTGGCTGGGCTGGGCGCTGGTGCCGAGCGCCTACCTGCTGCTGGTGGCCGGCGGGCGGAGCCTGCCCTGGCCGCTGCGCGACTTCCCGCGGGAGTATCGGCTGCTCGCCGCTGCGCCGGTGGCGCTGTTGCTGTTCGGCTGGTTCTGGAGCGCCAACCTGTTCAGCGACGGTGCCGCCGAGCCGCTGCCTTACCTGCCGCTGGCCAACCCGCTGGAGCTGGGGCTGCTGATCGTGCTGTTCGCCCTCTACCGCTGGAGCGACGCCAGTCTGGCCCCGCTCGTCGACGGCAATGCCAGCGTGCGCCTGGGGCGCCAGGCGCTGGCCGGCGCCTCGCTGTTCGCCCTGCTGACCCTGGCGGTGTGCCGCGCCGCGCACCACCTGGGCGACGTGCCGTTCCAGGCCGACGCGCTGGCCGCGTCGATGCTGGTGCAGGCGGGGCTGTCGCTGGTCTGGACGCTCTGCGCCCTGGGCCTGACCATCGCCGGTACCCGTCTCGGCCGGCGCGACCTGTGGATGGTCGGCGCGGCGCTGGTCGGCGTGGTGGTGATCAAGCTGTTCTTCGTCGAGCTGGGCAACAGCGGCAGCCTGGAGCGGATCATTTCCTTCATCGGCGTCGGCGTCCTGCTGCTGATCGTCGGCTATTTCTCACCCTTGCCTCCGCGTCGCGCCGAGGTTGCAGCGGAGGCCGAGCAGCCATGACGCGCTCCATCCTGTATCGAACCGCCAGCCTGTTCCTGCTGGGCGCCTGGCTTGCCGGACCGTCTTCGGCGAAGGAAGCGCCGGAGGACTTCAGCCACCTGGTGCCGCTGGCCCTGCAAGGCGAGGGTCCCTGGTACCGCCTGAGCGTGCCGATGAGCGTGCAGTTGTCGGCGGCCCACGCCGACCTGCGCGACCTGCGCGTCTTCGACGGCGAGGGAGCGGCCCTGCCCTACGCCCTGGTGGCCGGCAGCGAGCGACAGGCCAGCACGCCGCACCAGGCCGAGGTACGCCTGTTCCCCTTGCGCGGCTCATCGGCCAGCGATGCGGCGCAACCGAATCTGCGGGTGCAGCGCAATACCAGCGGCACCATCGTCGAAGTGCTGCCGGCCAGCACGGAGCCGGCAGGCGAGACCCTGCGCGGCTGGCTGGTCGACGCGAGTGCGGTGAAGTTTCCCCTGGAGCGCCTGCAACTGGACTGGAACAGCCCGGAGGAGGGCTTCCAGCGCTTCTCCGTGGAAGCCAGCGACGATCTCGAGCGCTGGCAAGCCTGGGGCGACGGGCAGATCGCCCGGCTGACCTTCAATGGCGAGCGCATCGACGTCAGCGAGGTCCGGCTGCCCGCTCGGCAGGCCCGCTACCTGCGTCTTTTGTGGCCCGCCGACGCGACCGCGGTGGAGCTCAGGAGCGCGCGCGTGCACGGCAGCACCCGGACCACCGAGCCAGCCCCGATGCTCTGGTCCGAGCCGCTGCCCGGGCGCCAGGAGAAGGACGGCGAGTACCGCTGGCAATTGCCGCTGGCGCTGCCGGTGCAGCGGGTGCGGGTGTCCCTGGAGCAGGCGCAGGCCCATACCATCGCGCCGGTGGAGCTGTCCGGCCGGGGGCACGCGGAGAAGGCATCGTCACGCCGGGAGATTGCCTGGAACTCTCTTGCACGTGGCGTTCTGTACCGTCTGCCGATCGATGGTCGGAGCGTGCAGGAAAACGAGCTGGAGCTGCCGGGCTGGCCGGTGCGCGAACTGCGTCTGCGCGTGGATCCGCGCGGCACCGGCCTTGGTGCGGCGGCACCGGGCCTGAGCGTCGGCCTGCCGGCCAGTGAACTGGTATTCCTGGTGCGCGGCAGTCCTCCGTACCGCCTGGCGTACGGCAAGGCCGCCGCGCAGTCGGCCGCGCTGCCGCTCGGCGTGCTGATTCCCGGCTACACCGAGAGCAAGCGTGGCACCCTGGGTAGCGCCAGCCTGGCCGCCGCGCTGGAGGTCGCTGCGCCGGTAGCCGTACCGGAGGCGGGAACCGACTGGAAGAAGATCGGCCTGTGGGCGGTACTTCTGCTCGGGGTCGGTCTGCTGGTAATAATGGCAATGAGCCTGCTGCGCTCGCCGCCGAACCGCTCATGAGCCCGCCCCGGGCTATGCTGTTCGGCTGACGAGGGCTTTACGACGGGCGCCCCGGGCGCTCGCGGCGTCCCGACAATAAAAACAAATCACGGAGTAAGAGAATGATCAGAATGGCGCTCAAGCCACTGGCGGCGGCCTGCCTGCTGGCTTCGCTGTCCACCGCCCTGCAGGCTGCCCCCTCGCCCTATTCGACCCTGGTGGTGTTCGGCGACAGCCTCAGCGATGCCGGGCAGTTTCCCGATCCCGGCGGTCCGGCCGGAAGCACTTCGCGCTTCACCAACCGGGTGGGACCGACCTACCAGAACGGCAGCGGCGAGATCTTCGGACCGACCGCGCCCATGCTGCTCGGCAATCAGCTCGGCATCGCCCCGGGCGACCTGGCTGCCTCGACCTCGCCGGTCAACGCCCAGCAGGGCATCGCCGACGGCAACAACTGGGCGGTGGGCGGCTACCGTACCGACCAGATCTACGACTCGATCACCGCGACCGACGGCTCGCTGATCGAGCGCGACAATACCCTCCTGCGCAGCCGCGACGGCTACCTGGTGGACCGCGCCCGCCAGGGCCTGGGCGCCGATCCGAATGCGCTCTACTACATCACCGGCGGCGGCAACGACTTCCTCCAGGGACGCATCCTCAACGACGTCCAGGCGCAACAGGCCGCCGGCCGCCTGGTGGATAGCGTGCAGGCCCTGCAGCAGGCCGGCGCGCGCTACATCGTGGTCTGGCTGCTGCCCGACCTGGGCCTGACCCCGGCTACCTTCGGTGGTCCCTTGCAGCCTTTCGCCAGCCAACTCAGCGGCACGTTCAACGCCGAGCTGACCGCCCAGTTGAGCCAGGCCGGCGCCAACGTCATTCCGTTGAACATCCCGCTGCTGCTCAAGGAAGGCATGGCCAACCCGGCTTCCTTCGGCCTGGCCGCCGACCAGAACCTGATCGGCACCTGTTTCAGCGGCAACGGCTGCACCATGAACCCGACCTACGGGATCAACGGCAGCACGCCCGACCCGAGCAAATTGCTGTTCAACGACAGCGTGCACCCGACCATCACCGGCCAGCGGCTGATCGCCGACTACACCTATTCGCTGCTGTCGGCGCCCTGGGAACTGACCCTGCTGCCGGAAATGGCCCACGGCACCCTGCGTGCCTACCAGGACGAATTGCGCAGCCAGTGGCAGGCGGACTGGGAGAACTGGCAGAACGTCGGCCAGTGGCGTGGCTTCGTCGGCGGCGGTGGCCAGCGCCTGGACTTCGACTCCCAGAACAGCGCCGCCAGCGGCGACGGCAACGGTTACAACCTGACCCTCGGCGGCAGCTACCGGATCGACGAGGCCTGGCGCGCCGGGGTCGCCGCCGGCTTCTACCGGCAGAAGCTGGAAGCCGGCGCCAGGGATTCCGAGTACCGGATGAACAGCTACATGGCCAGCGCCTTCGTGCAATACCAGGAAAACCGCTGGTGGGCTGACGCGGCGCTGACCGGCGGCTACCTCGACTACGACGACCTGAAGCGCACGTTCGCCCTGGGTGGCGGAGAACGCAGCGAGAAAGGCGACACCAATGGCCACTTGTGGGCGTTCAGCGCGCGCCTGGGCTACGACATCGCCCAGCAGGCCGACAGTCCCTGGCACCTGTCGCCGTTCGTCAGCGCCGACTATGCGCGGGTCGAGGTCGACGGCTATTCCGAGAAGGGCGCCAGCGCCACCGCGCTCGACTACGACGAGCAGAAACGCAGCTCGAAGCGCCTGGGGGCCGGCCTGCAAGGCAAGTATGCGTTCGGCAGCGATACCCAGCTGTTCGCCGAGTACGCCCACGAGCGCGAGTACGAGGACGACACCCAGGACTTGACCATGTCCCTCAACAGCCTGCCGGGCAATCGCTTCACCCTCGAAGGCTACACCCCGCAGGATCGCCTCAACCGTGTCTCCCTGGGCTTCAGCCAGAAGCTGGCGCCGGAGTTGTCGCTGCGCGGCGGCTACAACTGGCGCAAGGGCGAGGACGATACCCAGCAGAGCGTCAGCCTGGCGCTGAGCCTGGATTTCTGAGGACCTCGTGGCCGGCGTCCGGGCGGCGCCGGCCACATTCCCGCCGACGGAACGATCGGCGCGTGCCGGCATCAAGAGAGTAGTACCCCGCTGTTACTCGCTGCCCGGCGGTCCGCCATACACTGCCGCTCCGTTTCGTTCGAGGGAATCGCCCGATGAGTTTCAACACCGAAGTACAGCCCGGCATCTGCATGGAGCCGGATGCCGTCACCCAGGAATACGTGTTCAACCACACCATGCTGCGGGTCAAGGACCCGAAGCGCTCGCTCGACTTCTACTCGCGGGTGCTGGGCATGCGCCTGTTGCGCCGCCTCGACTTCGAGGAAGGCCGCTTCTCCCTGTATTTCCTCGCCATGACCCGTGGCGAAGAGGTACCCGACGCGGTGGACGAACGCCAGCGCTATACCTTCGGCCGCCAGTCGGTCCTCGAGCTGACCCACAACTGGGGCAGCGAGAGCGACGACAGCCAGTACCACAACGGCAACCAGGACCCGCGCGGGTTCGGGCACATCTGCTTCTCGGTGCCGGACCTGGTGGCGGCCTGCGAGCGTTTCGAGACGCTCGGGGTGAACTTCGTCAAGCCGCTGGACCGAGGCATGAAGAACGTCGCCTTCATCAGCGATCCCGACGGCTATTGGGTGGAAATCGTCCAGGCCAGCCTGAACGGCGAGATGGGGCGCGGCTGACGACCGTCGATCGGTTGCGCGCCGCGGAAATGAACCGCGCCGCCGCCGCCGATCTCCAACCGGCGGTTGCGCGGAGTCAAGCGTGGCCGCCAATTCCGCGTTAAACTGCGCGGGTTTTTTCCTCTCTCCGGAGCCATCCATGTCCCGCGTTACCCTGAGCCGCTATCTGATCGAGCAGACCCGCAGCCACAATACCCCGGCCGACTTGCGCTTCCTCATCGAGGTCGTGGCGCGTGCCTGCAAGGAAATCAGCCATGCGGTGTCCAAGGGCGCGCTGGGTGGCGTGCTCGGCAGCATGGGCACCGAGAACGTGCAGGGCGAGGTGCAGAAGAAGCTGGACGTGATGTCCAACGAGATCCTGCTGGAAGCCAACGAATGGGCCGGCAACCTGGCCGGCATGGCCTCGGAGGAGATGGACCACCCCTACCAGATCCCGGGGCGCTACCCGAAAGGCGCCTACCTGCTGGTCTTCGACCCGCTGGACGGTTCCAGCAACATCGACGTCAATGTCTCGGTCGGCACCATCTTCTCGGTGCTGCGCTGCCCCAACGAATACCTGAACCAGAACGATACCCTGCGCGAGGAAGCCTTCCTCCAGCCGGGCACCACCCAGGTCGCCGCCGGCTACGCCATCTACGGCCCGCAGACCATGCTGATGCTGACCCTCGGCAACGGCGTCAAGGGTTTCACCCTGGACCGCGAGCTGGGCAGCTTCGTCCTCACCCACGACAACATCAGCGTGCCGGAAAGCACCGCCGAGTTCGCCATCAACATGTCCAACCAGCGCCACTGGGAGGCGCCGGTGAAACGCTACGTCGAAGAACTGCTGGCCGGCAAGGAAGGCCCGCTGGGCAAGAACTACAACATGCGCTGGATCGCCTCGATGGTCGCCGACGTACACCGCATCCTGACCCGCGGCGGCGTCTTCATGTATCCGCGCGACGCCCGCGAGCCGGAGAAGCCCGGCAAGCTGCGCCTGATGTACGAGGCCAACCCGATGTCCTTCATCATCGAGCAGGCCGGCGGCGCCGCCACCAACGGCACCCAGCGCATCCTCGACATCAAGCCGGAGAACCTGCACCAGCGCGTCGCGGTGTTCCTCGGCTCGAAGCAGGAAGTCGAGCGCATCACCGGCTACCACAAGGAGTAAGCCGATGAGCGCGCCCTGGCAGACCCTGCTCGACTGGTGGTTCGGCGCCTCCAGCGACGCCGCCGAGGTGGTTGCCCAGCGCAACGGCCTGTGGTTCGGCAAGAACGTCTGCCAGGACGCCGACGCCGGCGGCCGCTTCGGCGAGCTGGTGAACCAGGCGCTGGACGGCGGCTTGCAGGAATGGACGGCCAAGGCCGACGGCTGGCTGGCGCTGATCCTGCTGCTCGACCAGCTACCGCGCATGGTCTACCGCGATACCCCTCGCGCCTACGCGGGCGACGCCCGTGCCCAGCGCCTGGTGCGCGAAGGCATGGAAAAGGGCCTTGACCGCCAGTTGCCGCCGATCCGCCGGGTGTTCGTCTACCTGGTGCTGGAGCACGCCGAGGACCTGCCCAGCCAGGAGCGGGCGGTGACCTGCTTCCGCGAACTGCGCGAGCAGGTCGGCGGCACGGCGCGCGAGCCGTTCGACAGCTTCTGCGACTACGCCGAACGGCACCATGCGGTGATCGCCCGCTTCGGCCGTTTTCCCCATCGCAACGCCATTCTCGGCCGGCCTTCGAGCGAAGAGGAGACGGCGTTCCTCAGGGAACCCGGTTCGCGTTTCTGACTCCAAGGCTCCGGATTTCCCCGCGTGTGCCAAGCTGTAGGCAGCGCTTCCCCCCGAACAAGGAGTTCCTCATGGCGTCGTTCCGTACCCTGGCCGTGGCCGCCTTCTGCGTCGTCCTGGCCGGCTGCAGCAAGATCAACCAGGAAAACTATTCCAAGCTCAAGGCCGGCATGAGCAAGGCCGAGGTCGAGGCGATCCTCGGCAAGCCCACCGAGTGCTCCGGCGCGCTGGGCATGTCCAGCTGCACCTGGGGTGACGAGAAGGCCTTCATCAGCGTGCAGTACGCCGCCGACAAGGCGCTGCTGTTCTCCGGCCAGGGCCTCAAGTGATCGGTCTCCCCGTCCGGGTGCTCTGCACGCTGTGGCTGGGCTTGCTGCTGGTCGGTTGCGCGGGTTCGCCGAAGAGTCCGCCGGCCACCGAGCAGGTCGACCTGCAGCGCTACCAGGGCACCTGGTACGAGCTGGCGCGCTTGCCCATGTTCTTCCAGCGCAACTGTGCGCAATCGGAAGCGCATTACCGCCTGCAGGACGACCAGAGCATCCAGGTGATCAACCGCTGCCTGACCCAGGATGGCGAGTGGGAGCAGGTTGAGGGCCGGGCGGTCGCCCAGCAGCCGGGCCGCACCGACAAGCTGTGGGTGCGCTTCGACAACTGGTTCGCCAATCTCTTCCCCAACGTGGCGCGCGGCGACTACTGGGTGCTGGCGGTGGACGACGATTACCGCACCGCGCTGGTGGGCAATCCGAACCGCGAATACCTGTGGCTGCTGTCGCGTACCCCGCAGGTCTCGCGGCAGACCCGCGAGCGGCTGCTGGCAGAGGCGCGTAGCCGCGGTTACGCGGTGGACGAACTGATCTGGCGGGTACCTGACGGCCAGGTGAAGCGGAGCCAATGAAGGAACGCCCCGCCGGGGCGTTTTTTCTTTCCGGCGCCGTCCACGGCTGGCGGATGGCTTGGGACGTCTCGGCGTTTAGCGCCCGACGGCTCGATCGAACGAGTAGGGCGGATACCGCAACGCGGTCATTCGCCGCTGCCCAGGGGTCAACCCAGCAGTTCCCCCAGCACCTGGGCGAACGCCCGTGCGCTGCGTTCCTCCTCGGCATGCCGGCCGTCACGCACGGTCCATCTGCCGGCCACCATCACGTCGCGCACCTGGCGGTCGCCGCCGGCGAACAGCCAGCGGTTGAGCAGGGCGTCGCCTTCGGCGCTGGCCAGGTAGGGGTCGTTGCCGTCAAGGACCAGCAGGTCGGCGCGGCGGCCCACGGCGAGGCCGCCGATCGGCTGGCCGAGGGCCTGGGCGCCGCCAGCCAGGGCCGCGTCGTAGAGGGTGCGGCCGATGTTCGGCTGGTCGGCGCGATAGAGCCGGTTGCGCTTCCGGTCGCGCAGGCGCTGGCCGTATTCCAGCCAGCGCAGTTCCTCGACCACGCTGAGCGAGACATGGCTGTCGGAGCCGATGCCCAGGCGTCCGCCCTGGGCGAGGAAGTCCGTCGCCGGGAAGATACCGTCGCCGAGGTTGGCCTCGGTGCTCAGGCACAGGCCGGCCACCGCGCCGCTGCGCGCCATCGCCGCGACCTCTTCGGGATCGGCGTGGGTCGCATGGACCAGGCACCAGCGCTGGTCGACCGCGACGTTCTCGTACAGCCATTGCAACGGCCGGCATCCGCTCCAGGCCAGGCAGTCGTCGACTTCCTTCTGCTGTTCGGCGATATGGATGTGGACCGGCAGGTCGTCGTGGCCGGCGTCCAGGACCGTGGCGATCTGTTGCGGGGTCACCGCGCGCAGGGAGTGGAAGCACAGGCCCAGGGATTGGCCCGCCGCTCCCAGCGGCGCGCGCAGGCGCTGGAGCAATTCCAGGTAGGCCTCGCTGTCGTTGAGGAAGCGCCGCTGGCCCTCGCTGGCCGGCTGGCCGCCGAAGCCCGCGTGGCTGTAGAGCACGGGAAGCAGGGTCAGGCCGATGCCGGCGGTGCTGGCGGCACGGGAGATGCGCAGGGACAGTTCGGCGGGATCGGCGTAGGGACGGCCGTCGAGGTCGTGGTGGACGTAATGGAATTCCGCCACCGACGTGTAGCCGGCCTTGAGCATCTCGATGTAGAGCTGGCGGGCGATGACCTCGATCTGCTCGGGCGAGAGCCGGCCGACCATCCGGTACATCAGCTCGCGCCAGGTCCAGAAACTGTCGTTGGGATTGCCGGCGACCTCGGCGAGCCCGGCCATGGCGCGCTGGAACGCATGCGAATGGAGGTTGGGCATGCCCGGCAGCACGGCGCCGCCGAGGTGTTCGGCGCCGTCGGCACTGGCGTCGGGATGAATGGCGGCGAGGACTCCGTCCGCGGAAATCTCGAAACGGACATTTCGCGCCCAGCCTTCCGGCAGCAACGCACGTTCAGCGAAAATAGCGGACATAATCAGCTCACACGCGGTCTGTTTTATTTGTATATACATATACAGACGATCAGGCGGTGCGTAAACTCACTTCATCGACGCCTCGACAAGGAGTCTCTCCGTGACGTCCTCTTCTTCCGATCGATCCCCGCTGGCCTCGCAACTCGGCGAGGTGCCGGCGCCGCTCTACGCGCGGGTCAAGCAGATGATCGTCAGCCAGATCCAGTCGGGCGCCTGGCCGCCGCACCACCGGGTGCCGTCCGAGAGCGAACTGGTCAGCCAGCTCGGCTTCAGTCGGATGACCATCAATCGCGCCCTGCGCGAACTGACCAGCGACGGCCTGCTGGTGCGCATGCAGGGTGTCGGTACCTTCGTCGCCGAGCCCAAGGGCCAGTCGGCGTTGTTCGAGGTGCACAACATCGCCGACGAGATCGCCGCCCGCGGGCATCGCCATCGTTGCCAGGTGATCACCCTCGGCGAGGAGGTCGCCGGCCCCGAGCGCGCCCTGGCGCTGGACGTGCGCGAAGGCCAGCGGGTGTTCCACTCGCTGATCGTGCATTACGAAAACGACATCCCGGTGCAGATCGAGGACCGCTACGTGAACGCCGCGGTGGCGCCGGACTACCTCAGGCAGGATTTCACCCGGCAAACGCCCTATGCCTACCTGACCCAGGTGGCGCCGCTCACCGAGGGCGAGCATGTGGTCGAGGCGATCCTCGCCGAGCCGGCGGAATGCAAGCTGCTGCAGATCGAACGCGGCGAGCCGTGCCTGCTGATCCGCCGCCGCACCTGGTCCGGGCGTGTCGCGGTGACCGCCGCGCGGCTGCTGCACCCGGGTTCCCGCCACCGTCTGGAAGGACGCTTCACCTCATGAGCGAATTCCGCATCCTGCGCGCCGTCGACTACCCGAGAATGCCGTGGAAGAACGGCGCCGGTTCCACCGAGGAGATCGCCCGCGACGGCGGTGACGGCCTGGACGGCTTCGGCTGGCGCCTGTCGATCGCCGATGTCGGCGAATCCGGTGGTTTCTCCCGTTTCGCCGGCTACCAGCGGATCATCAGCGTGCTGCAGGGCGGCGGCATGCGCCTGCGGGTGGATGGGGCGGACACCCCGGCGCTGCGCGAGCGCCAGCCCTTCGCTTTCTCCGGCGACAGCGAGGTGCATTGCACCCTGCTCAATGGGGCTATCCGCGACTTCAACCTGATCTACTCCCCGCAGCGCTACCGGGCGCGCCTGCAATGGCTGCGGGTGGAGGAGGCTCTGGACTGGCACGGCTCGGCGAGCACCGTGTTGCTGTTCGCCCAGCAGGGCGAGGTCGCGGTTTCCCTGCAAGGCCAGTCCTGTGGCCGGCTGGGCGCCCACGACTGCCTGCAGGCCGAAAGGCTCGAGGGCTTGCAGCACTGGCGCCTGGCGGCGCACGAGGCGGCCTGGGTCTGTGCGGTGGAGCTCGAAGCGCGGTAATTCTCCGGCGATGCGAGGAAAAAGCGTCTACACCGAAAGGGTAGGCGCTTTTGTCTATCCAAGGAATGTAACGTTATTGATCCAGTATTTCTAATGTCTATATGGTTCCGCATGCCGTCCGACTCCAACCGGGAGACCCGCATGCCCCCGCTTCGCCAGTTCCTCGCCGTCCTCGCCCTGAGCGCCAGCCTCGCCAGCCAGGCCGCCGCCGGGCCGCAATGCCCGTATCCGGGCAAAGTGGTGTTTGCCGGGCTCAACTGGGAAAGCGGCATGTTCACCACCGACCTGCTGCGCTACGTGCTGGAAAAAGGCTACGGCTGCGAGACCGACGCGCTGCCGGGCAACACCGTGACCATGGAGAGCGCCCTGCGCCAGAACGACATCCAGGTCACCGGCGAGCAGTGGGCCGGGCGCAGCCCGGTATGGCGCGCGGCGGAGGAGGCGGGCGAGGTGTTTTCCGTCGGCGAGACGGTGAAGGGTGCCACCGAGGGTTGGTGGGTGCCGGAATACCTGGTCGAGGGCGACCCGCAGCGAGGCATCGAGGCGAAGGCGCCGGAGTTGAAGTCGGTCGCCGACCTGCCGCGCTACAAGGAGCTGTTCCGCGATCCGGAGGAGCCCGGCAAGGGGCGCTTCTACAATTGTCCGACCGGCTGGACCTGCGAGGTCGTCAACAGCCAGAAGCTCAAGGCCTACAAGCTGCAGGACAGCTACACGAATTTCCGCACCGGTACTGGGCCGGCGCTGGACGCGGCGATCAGCGCGGCATTCCGCCGAGGCGAGCCGGTGCTTTTCTACTATTGGTCGCCGACCCCGCTGATGGGCCGCTACAAGCTGGTACAGCTGGAAGAGCCGCCGTTCAGCGCAAAGGCCTGGGCGACCCTGTCCGATCCGAAGAATCCGGATCCCATCGGCTCCCGCTCCTTGCCGGCGAAGATCACCATCGGCGTTTCCCGCGATTTCCATGACAAGGCGCCGGCGCTGGTCGAGCTGTTCCGCCGGGTCGAGATTCCCCTGCCGCTGTTCAACGCCCTGCTCGCCGACATGGCGCAGCATCACCGCGATGTCGGCGAGGTGCGCGCACGGTTTCTCCGCGAGCACCGCGAGATATGGAGCCGCTGGATGCCGGCGGAGGTTGCCGCCCGTCTCGATGCCTCCCTGAAGTAAGCGCCGGAGGACGTCGTGGCGCATTACCTGAGCGGGCGTCAGCGTACCCGGGTGCTTCGCCTGCTAGGCAGGCTCCAGGCGCTGGGCGGTGCTGCCGGGCCTGGCGCCGTTCGCCTGCCTCCAGATGTCGTTGCAGCATGAGCTGATCCATGGCCATCCGGCTCGCTGGCCGGCATTCAACGCGCTGCCCGGCTACCTGTCCCTGGCGGCCTGGTATCCCTGCCCGCTGTATCGCGACGGCCACCTGCGTCACCACCTCGATGACCGACTGACCTATCCGGGACGTGCACGCGCTGCTGCTGGCCAGGCTCTGGCTGTACCTGCTGGGCGTCGCCTATCCGGCGCTCGGCCTGAGCATGCTGCGTTCGTTCACGAACACCGGCCGGCCGCCGAGCCGGCGCAGTGGCGATTTCCTCCTGCCCGGCTATGGTCGTCTATGGCGGCGCCACGGTTGGCGGCCGGTGGATGCGCCGGCGCATCCCGAGCACTGGCGGCAGATGGAGCAGGCGATGATCGATACCCCGGTGGTGGCGGCGCTGGACATGTATGTCGAGCCGGACTGCGTCAGGCAGGCCGGTCGCGGTTTCATCGACGAAGTCTGCCGGCGCCTGGGCGTACGCCGTTGCGCGCCGGCCGCCGCCGAGCTGGCGGTGCAGTGGCGGCAGCCGAACCTGCTGTTCGCGCAGGCCTGCGGCTATCCGCTGGTGACCCAGTTGCAGGGCCAGGTAGCGGTGCTCGCGGTGCCCAGCTACGACCTGGCGGACTGCGCGCCGGGTGAACATTGCAGCCTGTTCGTCGCCGCCGAGGGCGAGGCGCGGCGGCGTCTCGACGAGTTCCGCGACACCCGCCTGGCGCTGAACGGGCACGATTCCAACAGTGGCATGAACCTGCTGCGCCACGCGCTGGCGCCGCTGGGACGCGATGCCGCGTTCTTCGCCGAGGTGCGGATCAGTGGCGGTCACGTGCGCAGCCTGGCCATGGTCGCGGCGGGGGAGGCCGAGCTGACCTCGGTGGACGCGCTGACCTTCGCCTACCTGCAACGTCACGCCCCGGAACGCCTGGCCGGGCTGCGCGTGCTCGGACGCAGCGCGCCGAGCCCGGCCCTGCCGCTGATCACTTCGCTGCGCTGGAGCGCGACGCAACGCCGCGAGCTGTTCGAGGCGCTGAACCTGACCCTGGTCGACTGCCCGGAACTGGCCCGGACCCTGGCGCTGAAATCCTTCCTCCCGGCTGGCGAGGAACATTACCGGATCCTCCTCGACTACGAGCGGCAGGCAGAGGGCTGGGGCTACCCACATTTGCGCTGAGCGGTGTTACCGAATGCCCCATTCGGGGGCGTGGATACCTGCCAGGAGAATGTGCGCGATCGTTCGGCGCGCTCGCCGCCTAGGATCATCGCCATTTCTCGATTTTAAAAAATATCATTTTAATCAATGGCTTGTTCCTGATCTGCGGGATGCTGGAGAGCGTTCGGCAGGTGCCCAGCGGCGGACTTGGCCCTGCCTTTGCTTATACTTGTATGTACAAGCATAGATGTGTCAGGTGAGCCCGCCGCAAACCTCTGCTTCCACCCGAATTCAGGCGCCCGCATGGGCGCCAGCCGTTCAACGCTACGCCCCCAGGAGCCTGCCGTGACCACCCCGAGCAAATTCCGCGACATCGAAATCCGCGCCCCGCGCGGCAACACGCTGACCGCCAAGAGCTGGCTGACCGAAGCGCCGCTGCGCATGCTGATGAACAACCTCGACCCAGAGGTGGCCGAGAATCCCAAGGAACTGGTGGTGTACGGCGGCATCGGCCGCGCCGCGCGCAACTGGGAGTGCTACGACAGGATCGTCGAGACCCTCAGGCAACTGAACGACGACGAGACCCTGCTGGTGCAGTCCGGCAAGCCGGTCGGGGTGTTCACGACCCATGCCGACGCGCCGCGCGTGCTGATCGCCAACTCCAACCTGGTGCCGCACTGGGCGACCTGGGAACACTTCAACGAACTGGATGCCAGGGGCCTGGCGATGTACGGCCAGATGACCGCCGGCTCGTGGATCTACATCGGCAGCCAGGGCATCGTCCAGGGCACCTACGAAACCTTCGTCGAGGCCGGTCGCCAGCATTACGACGGCAACCTCGCGGGCCGCTGGGTGCTCACCGCCGGCCTCGGCGGCATGGGCGGCGCCCAGCCGTTGGCGGCGACACTGGCCGGAGCCTGCTCGCTGAACATCGAATGCCAGCAGAGCCGTATCGATTTCCGCCTGCGCAGCCGCTACGTCGACGAACAGGCCAATGACCTCGACGACGCCCTGGCGCGCATCGCCAGGTACACCGCCGAAGGCAAGGCGATCTCCATCGCCCTGCTGGGCAATGCCGCCGAGATCCTTCCGGAACTGGTGCGGCGCGGCGTGCGTCCGGACATGGTCACCGACCAGACCAGCGCCCACGACCCGCTCAATGGCTACCTGCCGGCCGGCTGGACCTGGGAGCAATACCGTGACCGCGCGCAGACCGACCCGGCCGGCGTGGTCAAGGCGGCCAAGCGCTCCATGGCCGTGCATGTGCAGGCCATGCTGGCATTCCAGAAGCTGGGCATCCCGACCTTCGACTACGGCAACAACATCCGCCAGATGGCCAAGGAAGAGGGGGTGGCCAATGCCTTCGACTTCCCCGGCTTCGTCCCGGCCTACATCCGCCCGCTGTTCTGCCGTGGTATCGGCCCGTTCCGCTGGGCCGCGCTGTCGGGCGATCCGCAGGACATCTACAAGACCGACGCCAAGGTCAAGGAACTGATTCCCGATGACGCCCACCTGCACCGCTGGCTGGACATGGCTCGCGAGCGCATCAGCTTCCAGGGCCTGCCGGCGCGCATCTGCTGGGTCGGCCTGGGCCTGCGCGCCAAGCTCGGCCTGGCCTTCAACGAGATGGTACGCAGCGGCGAACTGTCGGCACCGATCGTGATCGGCCGCGACCACCTCGATTCCGGCTCGGTGTCCAGCCCGAACCGCGAAACCGAGGCCATGCAGGACGGCTCCGACGCCGTCTCCGACTGGCCGCTGCTCAACGCCCTGCTGAACACCGCCAGCGGCGCCACCTGGGTCTCGCTGCACCACGGCGGCGGGGTCGGCATGGGCTTCTCCCAGCATTCGGGCATGGTGATCGTCTGCGACGGCACCGATGCAGCCGCCGCGCGCATCGCCCGGGTGCTGACCAACGATCCGGGCACCGGGGTCATGCGCCACGCCGACGCGGGCTACCCGATCGCCATCGACTGCGCCAGGGAACAAGGCCTGAACCTGCCGATGATCACCGGCAAGCGCTGACGGCGCCGGCGGCTTCCGGCAGCGCCGGGAAGCCGCCGGATACGGCCTCACGTCGGCGGGGACGTGGCGGTGGCCGCTTACTGCCCGGTCCGGGCGACAACAAGAATGGCGGCGAGCGAGCCGCAGCGGAGTACAGCAGCATGACCCAGGGCAGCGACAGCAAGCCTCTGATCGAACGGCGCTCGATCGACTATATCCCGGCGAACGAGCGCCACGGTCGCCTCTACAGCCAGTTCACCCTCTGGCTGGGGGCCAACCTGCAGATCACCGCCATCGTCACCGGCGCCCTCGCCGTGGTGCTCGGCGGCGATGTGTTCTGGTCGCTGGTCGGCCTGCTCCTCGGGCAGGTCCTCGGTGGCGCCGTGATGGCCCTGCACGCCGCGCAGGGGCCGCGGCTGGGGCTGCCGCAGATGATTTCCAGCCGGGTGCAGTTCGGTGTCTACGGCGCCTGCATCCCGATCGCCCTGGTATGCCTGATGTACCTGGGCTTCACCGCCACCGGCACGGTACTTTCCGGGCAGGCGATCGGCCAGATGACCGGACTCGGCGACAGCGCCGGGATCCTCATCTTCGCCGCCTTCATCGTCCTGGTGACGGTGCTCGGCTACCGCGTCATCCACATCATCGGGCGGATCGCCAGCGTCCTCGGCATCATCGCCTTCGTCTACCTGTTCAGCCGCGTGTTGCTGCTCGGCGACATCGGCGAACTGCTCGCCATCCGCCATTTCAGCTGGGCCTCGTTCCTCCTCGCGGTGTCGCTGTCGGCGTCCTGGCAGATCGCCTTCGGCCCCTACGTGGCCGACTATTCGCGCTACCTGCCGGCATCCACCTCGGGCTGGAAGACCTTCCTCGCCGTCGGCCTCGGCTCGGTGCTCGGCGCCCAGGCTTCGATGGTGCTCGGAGTGCTCGCGGCGGCCATGGCCAACGGCCAGTTCGCCGGGCGCGAAGTGGCCTATATCGTCGGCCTGGGCAGCAGCGGGACGATCGCCGCGCTGCTCTACTTCAGCATCGCCTTCGGCAAGGTGACCATCTCCACGCTGAACTCCTACGGCAGCTTCATGTGCATCGCCACCATCATCAGCAGCGTGCGCGGCCAACTGGAGATCACGCGTCTGCAGCGCCTGTTCTTCGTCCTCGCGATCGTCGGCGCCTCCACGGTCATCGCGCTGCTCGGCCAGCATTCGTTCCTGGCGGCGTTCAAGTCCTTCATCCTGTTCCTGCTGACCTTCTTCACCCCGTGGAGCGCGGTGAACCTGGTCGATTACTACTTCATCACCCGCGAGCGCTACGACGTGCCGGCCCTGGCCGATCCCGACGGTCGCTACGGCCGCTGGAACGTACCGGGCATCGCCGTCTATACCCTCGGCGTGCTGGTGCAGATGCCGTTCCTGGCGACCAAGCTGTATACCGGGCCGATGGTCGAACACCTCGGTGGGGTGGACATTTCCTGGATCATCGGCCTGGTGGTCCCGGCCGTCCTCTACTATCTGGTGGCCCGGCGCAAGGCCTCGCGCCAGGCGCCCGCACGGATGGTCCTGCCGCAGGACCCCGGCGCCTTCGCCGAGCGGGGGGCCTGAAGCGCATTGCCGGAGGCGCGCGAGCGGCGCCTCCGGTTCCCGGAAACACCGTGAATGGATAGCGAAGCCGCCGGCAGCGAACGGCCAAGGAGACCCTCGATGAGCCTGCACCTGAAACCCGGCCAGCTGACCCTGGCCGAACTGCGTCAAGCCTACCTCGCTCCGCTGCGCCTGAGCCTGGACGCCAGCGCCGAGGCGCCGATCGCCGCCAGCGTGGCCTGCGTCGAGAACATCATCGCCGAAGGCCGCACCGCCTATGGCATCAACACCGGCTTCGGGCTGCTGGCCTCGACCCGGATCTCCCCGGCCGACCTGGAGAAGTTGCAGCGTTCCATCGTCCTTTCCCATGCCGCCGGGGTCGGCGAGGCGCTGGACGACGCCATGGTGCGGCTGGTCATGCTGCTCAAGGTGAACAGCCTGGCACGCGGCTTCTCCGGCATTCGTCGCAAGGTCATCGACGCGCTGATCGCGCTGCTCAACGCCGAGGTCTACCCGCACATCCCGCTGAAAGGCTCGGTGGGCGCCTCCGGCGACCTGGCGCCGCTGGCGCACATGTCCCTGCTGCTGATCGGTGAAAGCAAGGCGCGCCATCGCGGCGAGTGGTTGCCGGCAAGAGAGGCGCTGGCGCTGGCCGGACTGGAGCCGCTGACCCTGGCGGCCAAGGAAGGCCTGGCCCTGCTCAACGGCACCCAGGTCTCCACCGCCTACGCCCTGCGCGGCCTGTTCGAGGCCGAGGACCTGTTCGCCGCCGCCACCGTCTGCGGCGGCCTCAGCGTCGAGGCGATGCTCGGCTCGCGGGCGCCGTTCGACGCGCGCATCCACGCGGCGCGCGGCCAGCGCGGCCAGATCGACGTGGCCGCGGCCTACCGCGACCTGCTCACCGCCAGCAGCGAGGTGGCGCGTTCCCACGAGAAGTGCGACAAGGTCCAGGACCCTTACTCGCTGCGTTGCCAGCCGCAGGTGATGGGCGCCTGCCTCACGCAGATGCGCCAGGCCGCCGAGGTGCTGGAGATCGAGGCCAACGCGGTGTCCGACAACCCGCTGGTGTTCGCCGCCGAGGGCGACGTGGTTTCCGGCGGCAACTTCCACGCCGAGCCGGTGGCGATGGCCGCCGACAACCTGGCCCTGGCCCTGGCCGAGATCGGTTCGCTGTCCGAGCGGCGCATCTCGCTGATGATGGACATGCACATGTCGCAGCTGCCGCCGTTCCTGGTGGCCAATGGCGGGGTCAACTCCGGCTTCATGATCGCCCAGGTCACCGCCGCCGCCCTGGCCAGCGACAACAAGGCCCTGGCCCACCCGGCCAGCGTCGACAGCCTGCCGACCTCGGCCAACCAGGAAGACCACGTATCGATGGCGCCCAACGCCGGCAAGCGGCTCTGGGCGATGGCCGAGAACGTCCGCGGGATACTCGCCGTGGAATGGCTGGGTGCCTGCCAGGGCCTGGATTTCCGTGAAGGCCTGAAGAGTTCGCCGAAGCTGGAGCAGGCCCGTGGCCTGCTGCGGGCCAAGGTACCGTACTACCAGGAGGACCGTTTCTTCGCCCCCGACATCGAGGCCGCCAGCCAGCTCCTGGCCAGCGGCTGCCTGAACGCGCTGCTGCCGGCCCGGCTGTTGCCGAGCCTGTAGGCGTTCACGACCCGTATCCATGGAGAAAGGAGGCATGCCATGCCTGTTGGGCGTCCGCGAGAGCGGGGCGCCCGCAGATGCCCAGGGAGGGCTGCAATGGAAACAGCGGCGCCTGCGCTCGCCGTCCAATAACAACGATCAGGGCCGCCCGCGGCCCGCAGGTTTTCCAACTGCCTTTGCCCAATCGCACATCCGGAGCGTCCAACCATGCGATACAAGAAGTCGATGTTGAGTGTTTTCTGTGCCCTCGGCCTGCTCGCCGCCTCGGCGGGCGCCCAGGCCGAGGGTTGGTGCGAGTCCGGCAAGGCGGTGAAGTTCGCCGGGCTCAACTGGGAAAGCGGGACGCTGCTCACCGAGCTGATGCAGTTCGTCCTGGCCAAGGGCTACGGCTGCGCCACCGACAGCCTGCCGGGCAACTCGATCACCATGGAGCAGGCGCTGAGCACCAACGACATCCAGGTCTTCGCCGAGGAGTGGATCGGCCGCAGCGACGCGTGGAACAAGGCCGCGGCCGCCGGCAAGGTGGTCGGCGTCGGCGCGCCCATCGTCGGCGCGGTGGAGGGCTGGTACGTGCCGCGCTACGTGATCGAGGGCGATCCGCAGCGCAAGCTCGAGGCCAGGGCGCCGAACCTGCGCTCGATCGCCGACCTGGCGCAGTACGCCGAGGTCTTCCGCGACCAGGAGGAGCCGGACAAGGGACGCTTCTACAATTGCCCGGCCGGCTGGACCTGCGAACTGGAGAACAGCGAGATGCTGAAAGGCTACGGCCTCGAGGGCAAGTTCACCAACTTCCGCCCCGGCACCGGCCCGGCGCTGGATGCCGCGGTGCTGTCGAGCTATCGGCGCGGTGAACCGATCCTCTTCTACTACTGGTCGCCGACGCCCCTGATGGGCCGCGCCGACCTGGTGCGGTTGGAGGAAAAGCCCGGCGTCGACAAGAGCATCCGCATCCAGGTCGGCCTGTCGCGAACCTTCCACGACCAGGCGCCGGAGCTGGTGGCGGTGCTGGAGAAGGTCAACCTGCCGATCGACCTGCTGAACGCCAACCTGGCACGGATGGCCAAGGAGCGGATCGACGCGGCGCGGCTGGCGCGCGAATTCCTCGAGAAGCACCCCGAGGTCTGGCATGCCTGGGTCGACGCGGACGCGGCGAAGAAGATCGAAGCGGCACTCTGATTCCACGACCGACGAGAGCAGACCATGTTTCCCGAACGCCTGACATTTTCCATCGCCGACTGGGTCAACGGCTGGGTCGACGCCCTGGTGACCAACTACGGCGACCTGTTCCGCAAGATCTCCGACACCCTCCTCTGGGCCATCGTCAACCTCGAAGGCCTGCTCCGCGCCACGCCCTGGTGGCTGCTGCTGGCGATCGTCGCGGCGATCGCCTGGCATGCCACCCGGCGCCTGCTGCCGACCCTGGTGATCACCGGGCTGCTGTTCCTGGTCGGCGCCGTGGGCCTCTGGGACAAGCTGATGCAGACCCTCGCGCTGATGCTGGTGGCGACCTTCATCTCGGTGCTGATCGGCATCCCCCTGGGCATCCTCGCCGCGCGCAGCAACCGCCTGCGCGCGGTGCTGATGCCGCTGCTGGACATCATGCAGACCATGCCCAGCTTCGTGTACCTGATCCCGGTGCTGATGCTGTTCGGCCTGGGCAAGGTGCCGGCGATCTTCGCCACCGTGATCTACGCCGCGCCGCCGCTGATCCGTCTCACCGACCTGGGCATCCGCCAGGTCGACAACGAGGTGATGGAGGCGGTCAACGCCTTCGGCGCCAACCGCTGGCAGCAATTGTTCGGCGTGCAGCTGCCGCTGGCCTTGCCGAGCATCATGGCGGGGATCAACCAGACCACCATGATGGCCCTGTCGATGGTGGTGATCGCCTCGATGATCGGCGCGCGCGGCCTCGGTGAAGATGTCCTGGTGGGAATCCAGACGCTGAACGTGGGCAAGGGCCTGGAGGCCGGCCTGGCGATCGTCATCCTCGCGGTGGTGATCGACCGCATCACCCAGGCCTACGGCCGTTCCCGGCACGAGGCGAGCAAATGAGCGGGGCGCAGATGAACAAGATCGAAGTGAAGAACGTGTTCAAGATCTTCGGCCCGCGCGCCGACGCCGCCCTGGCGCTGATCCGCCAGGGGCGGAGCAAGGCCGAGGTGCTGGCGCAGACCGGCTGCGTGGTCGGCGTCAACGACCTGTCGCTGTCCATCGGCGCTGGCGAGATCTTCGTGATCATGGGCCTTTCGGGTTCCGGCAAGTCGACCCTGGTGCGCCACTTCAACCGCCTGATCGACCCCACCAGCGGCGAGATCCTGGTGGATGGCGAGGACATCCTGCGCTACGACATGGAAGCCCTCCGGCAATTCCGCCGGCGCAAGATCAGCATGGTGTTCCAGAGTTTCGGCCTGTTGCCGCACAGGAGCGTGCTCGACAATGTCGCCTACGGCCTGAAGGTTCGCGGCGAAAGCCGGGCGCAGTGCCACGAGCGGGCCCTGCACTGGATCGCCACGGTGGGCCTGAAGGGCTACGAGAAGTCCTACCCGCACCAGTTGTCCGGCGGCATGCGCCAGCGCGTCGGCCTGGCTCGCGCGCTGGCCGCGGACACCGAGATCATCCTCATGGACGAGGCCTTCAGCGCCCTCGATCCGCTGATCCGCGCCGACATGCAGGACCAGTTGCTGGAGCTGCAGAAGACCCTGCACAAGACCATCGTCTTCATTACCCACGACCTCGACGAGGCGGTGCGCATCGGCAACCGCATCGCGATCCTCAAGGATGGCCAGCTGATCCAGGTCGGCACGCCACGGGAAATCCTCCACCAGCCGGCCGACGACTACGTCGACCGCTTCGTCCAGCGCCGGGTGGCGAACCTATGAGCGGCGTAGCGAGCGTGGTGTTCGGCGACCGGCCGCTGCGCTGGCAGGAGGTGGTCGCGGTGGCGCGGCATGGCGCGCGCCTGGAACTCTCGGCGGAGGCCTGGGCGCGGATCGACAACGCCCGCGCCATCGTCCGGCGCATAGTCGCCAGCGGCGAGCGCGCCTACGGTATCAGCACTGGCCTGGGCGCGCTGTGCAACGTCCTGCTGGAGGGCGAGCAGCTCGCCGAGCTGTCGCGCAATACCTTGCTCAGCCACGCCTGCGGGGTCGGCGAGCCGCTGCGCGACGAGCAGACCCGGGCGATCATCTGCGCCGCCATCGCCAACTACAGCCAGGGCAAGTCGGGGCTCGACCGTTCGCTGGTGGAAGCGCTGCTGGCGCTGCTCAACCGCGGCATCACGCCGCGGGTGCCGGCGCAGGGCTCGGTGGGCTACCTGACCCACATGGCGCACATCGGCATCGCCCTGCTCGGCGTCGGCGAGGTCAGCTACCGTGGCGAGGTGGTGCCGGCCGCCGCGGCGCTGGCGGCGGAGGGCCTGTCGACGGTGCGCCTGGGCGCCAAGGACGGGCTGTGCCTGGTCAATGGCACGCCGTGCATGACCGGTCTCGCCTGCCTGGCGCTGGACGACGCGCAGCGCCTGGCGCAGTGGGCCGACGTGATCGGGGCGATGAGCTTCGAGGCCCTGCGCGGGCAACTGGCGGCGTTCGACGCCGAGATCATCGCCCTCAAGCCGCATCCCGGGATGCAGCGGGTCGGCGCCAACCTGCGCGCCCTGCTGGCCGGCAGCGAGGTGCTGGAAAGCGCCCGCGGCATCCGTACCCAGGACGCCCTGAGCATCCGTTCGATCCCGCAGATCCACGGCGCCTGCCGCGACCAGCTGGCCCACGCGGCGCGGCAGGTCGAGACCGAACTCAACTCGGCCACCGACAATCCGCTGCTGCTGGGCACGCCGCAAGCCTACCGGGTGGTGTCGCAGGCCAACCCCCACGGCGAGTCGGTGGCGATGGCCGCCGACCTGCTGGCGATCGCCGTGGCCGAGCTGGGCGGGGTCGCCGAGCGCCGCGTGGATCGCCTGGTCAACCCGCTGGTCAGCGGCCTGCCGGCCTTCCTGGTGGGCAAGCCGGGGGTCAACTCGGGGATGATGATCACCCAGTACGTCGCCGCCTCCCTGGCCGGCGAGAACCGCCAGCTGGCGCAACCGGCGGTGGTCGACAACTTCGTCACCTCGGGCCTCCAGGAAGACCACCTGAGCCTCGGCACCAGCGCCGCGCTCAAGCTCGGCAGGGCCCTGGAGAACCTCCGGCGGATCCTCGCCATCGAGTACCTGCTGGCCGCCCAGGCCTTCGAGTTCCTCGCCCCGCAGCGCCGCGGCCAGGGCACCGCGGCGGCCTGGGGCATCCTGCGCGAGCGCGTGCCCGCGTACGACACCGACCGCTGGCTGGCCCCCGACATCGCCAGCGCGGCGGCCATCCTCGGCGAGCAGAGCAGCCTCGCCCGGGTGGCCGCGAGCATAGGAGACCTGCAATGAAACGACTCTGGCAGCATTGCCATGCCGCCACCCTCAGGAACGGCAAGTACTCGATCGTCGAGGACGCCGTCCTGGTCACCGACGGGCCGCTGATCCACTGGATCGGCCCGCGCGCCGAACTGCCGCCCGGCGACTACGCCGAGCGCATCGACCTCGGCGGCGCCTGGCTGACGCCGGGGCTGATCGACTGCCACACCCACGCGGTGTTCGGCGGCAACCGCAGTGGCGAGTTCGAGCAGCGCCTGGAGGGCGTCAGCTACGCCGAGATCGCCGCCGCCGGAGGCGGCATCGCCAGCACCGTGCGCGCCACCCGCGAGGCCAGCGAGGAAGAGTTGCTGGCCAGCGCGCGCAAGCGCCTGGACCCCTTGCTGCGCGATGGCGTGACGGCGCTGGAGATCAAGTCCGGCTACGGCCTCGATCTGGCCAGCGAGGCCAAGATGCTGCGGGTCATCCGCCGCCTCGGCGAGCAACTGCCGGCGACCGTGCGCAGCACCTGCCTCGCGGCCCATGCCTTGCCTCCGGAATACGCCGGACGCGCCGACGACTACATCGGGCATGTCTGCACGACGATTCTGCCCGCGCTGGCGAAGGAAGGCCTGGTGGATGCGGTGGACGCCTTCTGCGAGCACCTGGCGTTCTCCCCGGCGCAGGTCGAGCGGGTATTCATCGCCGCCCGCGAGTTGGGCCTGCCGGTGAAGCTGCACGCCGAGCAGCTGTCATCGCTGCATGGCTCCAGCCTGGCGGCGCGCTACCAGGCGCTGTCGGCCGACCACCTGGAGTACATGACCGAGGAGGATGCCCGCGCCATGGGTGCGGCGGGCACCGTCGCGGTGCTGCTGCCGGGCGCCTTCTACCTGCTGCGCGAGACCCGGTTGCCGCCGATCGACGCCCTGCGCCGGCACGGCGTGGCCATGGCCGTGGCCAGTGACCTCAATCCCGGCACTTCGCCGGCGCTGTCGCTGCGCCTGATGCTGAACATGGCCTGTACCCTGTTCCGCCTGACCCCGGAGGAAGCGCTGGCCGGCGTCACCCTGCACGCCGCCCGGGCGTTGGGCCTGGAGGCCAGCCACGGCAGCCTGGAGGCCGGCAAGCTGGCCGATTTCGTCGCCTGGGAGATCGAGCGCCCGGCGGAGCTGGCCTACTGGCTGGGCGGCGATCTGCCGAAACGTGTCATTCGCCACGCCGAGGAGGTATACCGTGGATGAAGTCCTGAGTTTCACGCGCGGCCGCGTGCCGCTGCTGATCAGCATGCCGCACCCCGGCACGCGCCTGACTCCGGCGGTGGACGCCGGCCTGGTGGAGGAGGCGCGGGCGCTGACCGATACCGACTGGCACATTCCCCGGCTCTACGATTTCGCCGAGGAACTGGGTGCCAGCACCCTGGCTGCCCACTATTCGCGCTATGTGGTCGATCTCAACCGCCCTTCCGACGACAAGCCGCTGTACAGCACCGCCACCACCGGCCTGTATCCGGACACCCTGTTCGACGGCCGGCCGCTCTACCGCGACGGCATGGCGCCGTCGACGGAGGAGCGCATGCGTTACCTGGCCGAAGTGTGGACGCCCTACCACCGGACCATCGCCGAGGAGCTGGCGCGGCTGAAGGCCGAGTTCGGCTACGCCCTGCTGTGGGACGCCCATTCGATCCGCTCGCACGTGCCGCACCTGTTCGACGGCCGGCTGCCGGACTTCAACCTCGGCACCAACGCCGGCGCCAGTTGCGATCCCGAGCTGGCGGTACGCCTGGAAGCGGTCTGCGTCGCCGCCGACGGCTACAGCCATGTGCTCAACGGACGCTTCAAGGGCGGCCACATCACCCGCCACTACGGCCAGCCGGAGCAGCATGTCCATGCCATCCAGCTGGAGCTGGCGCAGTGCACCTACATGGAGGAGCGGGTGCCGTTCGCCTACCGTGCCGACCTTGCCGAACCGACCCGCACGGTCATCCGCGCGCTGCTGGAAGCCCTGCTGGCCTGGGGCCGCGAACGCTACGCCTGAATCGCCGGCACCGCCCGCAGGCGCTCCTCGGCCTGGCGGGCGAGCATCCGCAGCAGCGGGGCGAGGGTGTGCGGCGGGGTTTCGTCGGCGCGGGTGATGGCGTAGAGGGTGACCGGGAAGGCCGGGCTCAGCGGACGGATCGCAGTGCTGCGCGGGTCGGCGCCGAGGGCGGTGAAGGGGTCGACCAGCGCCAGGCCGGCGCCGGCTTCCACCAGGGCGCGGGCGAGGGCGTAGGTCTGCACGGCGATCTTCACTTGTGGCGGCGGCTCCACGGCACTGAGGTAATCCTCCAGGCGGGCGAACAGCGGGTCGGCGGTGGACAGCCCGATCAGCGGCGCGCCGGCCAGCCCGGCCAGGCTCAACGGTTGCTGCCGCTCCGCTTCGGGCCAGTGCTCATGGGGTGCCAGGGCCACCAGAACGCCGCTGGCTATGGCTTCGCCGCGCAGGCCGGGATGGTCCGGCTGCTTCAGGCTCAGGGCCAGGTCCAGCTCGCGCATCAGCAGGCCCTGTACCAGTTCGCGCGAATGCAGGGTGGCCAGTTCGCAGGCGCTTTGCGGATAGCGCGCGCTCCACTCGCCGATCGCTCGCGGCAGCAATGACAGCGCCAGGGCCGGGGTGGCGCCGATGCGCAGGTTGTGGCCCGGCTGGCGCCGCAGGTTCTGCGCCAGGCGCCGCACCGCCTGCAGGCTGTCGCTGAGCTTGGCCACCTCGCGCTCCAGCTCCAGTGCTTCCGGGGTCGCCAGCAGCTTGCCGCGCACCCGCAGGAACAGCGGGAAGCCCAGCTGTTGCTCGGCGTGCTGCAGAACCTTGCTCACCGCTGGCTGCGATACGTGCAGCAACTGCGCGGCGCCGCTGACCGAGCCGGCCTGGCGGATCGCCTGGAACACTTCGATGTGGCGGAGCTTCATCGGCGCGGACCCATAACCTGAACTTATACCCTGGCCATCTTTATTCATTGTCCTGTCGCTGTCATCCGCGCCTATCGTCGAAGCCCTGGATATCACCTGGATAGCGACTGTCATGGTTCAGCGGGTTTGCATCATCGGCGCCGGCGTCGTCGGCCTGGCCACGGCCTACGCCCTGGTTCGCGAAGGATTCGAGGTGACCCTGGTGGAGGCGCGCGAGCGGGGTGGCCTGGAGACCAGCTACGCCAACGGCGGCCAACTGTCCTATCGCTACGTGGCGCCGCTGGCCGATAGCGGCGTACCGATCCAGGCGCTCGGCTGGCTGCTGCGCGACGACGCGCCGCTGCGCCTGCGGCCGCGCTTCGATCCGGCGCAGTGGCGCTGGCTGCTGGGCTTCCTCGCGGCCTGCCGCGGTTCGCTGAACCGGCGCAATGCCGCGCACCTGCTGCGCCTGGCGTTGTTCAGCCAGCGCACCCTGCAGGTCTGGCGCGAGGACGACGGCCTCGTCGGCTTCGACTGGCGGCGCAACGGCAAGCTGGTGGCATTCCGTCGCGCGGCGAGCTTCGAGCACGCGCGCCAGGGCCTGGCGGATCCCGCCGCCCAGTTCGTCCTGTCCGCCGCCGAGTGCCGCGCGCTGGAGCCGGCCCTGGCCGAGGTGCCGCTGGTCGGTGCCATCCATACGCCGGACGAGGAGGTCGCCGACTGCCACGCCTTCTGCGTGCGACTTGTCGAGCGCCTGCAGGCTTCCGGACGTTGCCGGCTGCTGTATGGCCGCCGGGTGACGAAGATCGCCGAGGCGGGCAGGGCGGTGCGTGGCGTCGAGGTCGGCGGCGATCTCATCGAGGCCGAGCATGTGGTACTGGCCGCCGGCTACCGCAGCGCCGAGTTGATGCTGCCGGGTCTGCGCCTGCCGCTGTACCCGCTCAAGGGCTACAGCCTGACCTTGCCGATCGGCGCGCAGCACCGGGCGCCGGAGACTAGCATCACCGACTACGACCGCAAGATCGTCTATGCGCGGATCGGCGAGCGGCTGCGGATCGCCGCGATGGTCGACATCGTCGGCTTCGATCCCGCTCTCGAACCCGCCCGCCTGGCGCTGCTGCGCCAGCAGGCGCGGGACACCTTCCCGCTGGGCGGTGACTTCGATGCCGCCGCCGAGTGGGCCGGCATGCGTCCGGCCACCCCCACCGGCGTGCCGCTGGTGGGCAACGGCGGCTACCGCAATCTCTGGCTCAACCTCGGCCACGGCGCGCTCGGCTTCACCCTGGCCTGCGGCAGCGGGCGCCTGCTGGCCGAACTGATCGGTCGACGCACGCCGAGCATCGACACCACCGGCCTGCTGCCGCGCGGCGCGCTGGCCGGCTGACTTCCCCCGAACTGGAGCATTCCCATGCAACCGACTCGTATCGCCACCAACGACCGCCTGTCCGCCGCGGTCTGCTTCGAGGCCCTGGTGTTTCTTTCCGGCCAGGTGCCGGACCAGGCCGAGGACATCCACGGCCAGACCCGCGAGGTACTGGCGAAGATCGACGCGCTGCTGGCCGAGGCCGGGTCGCGCAAGGAGCGTATCCTCAGCGCGACCATCTACCTGAAGAACATCGCCCGCGATTTCGCCGCCCTGAACGAGGTCTGGACCCAGTGGTTGCCGACCGGCCAGGCGCCTAGCCGGACCACCGTGCAGGCGGAACTGGCGCGTCCGTCGGTGCTGGTGGAGATCACCGTGGTGGCGGCCAGGGGCTGACTTCCTTTCCATAGCCATAAGAAAAAAAGAGGCAGAACCTCCGATGAAAACCCTTGTATCCAGCACTCTCGCACTTTCCCTGTCGCTCGCCATCGGCGCCGCGCAGGCCGAGGAACTCAGCGGCACCCTGAAGAAGGTCGCCGACAACGGCACGATAACCCTGGGTTATCGCGATGCCTCGGTGCCCTTCTCCTACCTTGGCGACAACAGCGGCCGGCCCATGGGCTATTCGGTGGACCTGGCCGGCAAGGTGGTGGAGCGGCTGAAGGCCACCCTCGGCAAGCCGGAGCTCAGGGTGAAGTACAACCTGGTCACCTCGCAGACCCGCATCCCGCTGGTGCAGAACGGCACCGTCGACCTGGAATGCGGCTCCACCGGGGTCACCGCCGAGCGGCAGAAGCAGGTGGCGTTCTCCTACGGCTTCATCTACGTCAAGGGCCAGTTGCTGACCCGCAAGGACAGCGGCATCGCCCACTTCGACGATCTCAAGGGCCGGAACGTGGTGACCACCGCCGGCACCACCAACGAGCGCTACCTGAAGAACTACAACGCCGAGCACAAGCTGGGGATGAACGTGGTCAGCGCCAAGGACCACGGCGAAGCCTTCCAGATGCTGCAATCGGGTCGCGCGGTGGCCTTCTACATGGACGATGCGCTGCTCTATGGCGAACGCGCCAAGGCGCGCCAGCCGCACGACTGGGTGGTGGTCGGCGAGCCGCAGTCGCGGGAGATCTACAGTTGCATGGTGCGCAAGGACGACCCGCAGTTCCTCGCCCTGGTCAACGAGACCCTGGCCGGGCTGTACCGTTCGGGCGAGATCCAGGGCATCTACCAACGCTGGTTCCAGCAGCCGATCCCGCCCAAGGGGCTGAACCTGGAGTTCCCCATGACCAGCGAGTTGAAGGCGATCCTCGAGAAGCCCACCAGCGATCCGGTGCAGTGAGCGTCTAGCGTTGCAGGCCGAGGTGGCGGATCGACGGCGTCGCTGCCTCCAGGCGCGACCAGACGTCGTCGGCCAGTTCGGCCGGATAGAAGGAGGGCAGGCCAGGCAGCTCGTCGCGGGCGATCCAGCCGACCTCGCGGATATCGAACTCGTCGCCGCCCAGGCCCTTCAGGTTGGCCAGGGTCGGTTCGCCGCGCCAGTCGTCGATGCGGTAGAACAGCTCCATGTGGAAGCGCCCGGCGGCGGGTTCGGCGAACTCGCGGACGTAGACCAGCGGGCCGACGTCCACCCGCAGGCCGGTTTCCTCGAGGAACTCGCGTCTGACGGTGTCCTTCGTCGACTCGTCGCGTTCCGACTCGAAGCCGCCGCCGGGCGGAATCCAGTAGATGTCGCCGCCGACCTCGTGGCGCACCAGCAGGATTCGCTGCTCCACCACCAGCAGGCCGGCGGCGCGGATGCGGTGTCGCAGGGCCTCGCCCATGTTCGCCCTCCCGGCGCGATGCGCCATTGTCTGGATTGATCGTTTGCCATCTTCGCGCGGCGGAGACCAAAGCCGCTCGGTTTTTTTTCCGGCGCCGAAGTATCATGCGCGGCAGAGCAAAGGACGGGCCCCGCTGTCGACGTTTGCGCCGGGGGCCGAACACATCGCCTCGGGAGCGCATCATGCTAGTTCTGTATCCGGAAATTAAACCCTACGCCCGCCACGAGCTGGCCGTCGACGAACCGCATGTGCTGTATGCCGACGAAAGCGGTTCGCCGGACGGATTGCCGGTGGTCTTCGTCCATGGCGGTCCCGGCTCCGGTTGCGATGCCCTGTCGCGACGCTTCTTCGATCCCAATCTCTATCGCATCGTGACCTTCGACCAGCGCGGCTGCGGGCGTTCCACACCGCACGCCAGCCTCGAGAACAACAGCACCTGGGACCTGGTGGCGGACATGGAGCGCCTGCGCGAGCACCTGGGGATCGAGAAGTGGGTGCTGTTCGGCGGTTCCTGGGGCTCGACCCTGTCGCTGGCCTATGCGCAGACCCATCCCGAGCGGGTCCATGCGCTGATCCTGCGCGGCATCTTCCTCTGCCGCGCGCAGGACATCCACTGGTTCTACCAGGAAGGCGCCAGCCGCCTGTTCCCCGATTACTGGGAGGACTACATCGCGCCGATCCCGCCGGAGGAGCGCGGCGACCTGCTGGCGGCCTTCCACAAGCGCCTCACCGGCAGCGACCAGATCGCCCAGATGCACGCGGCCAAGGCCTGGTCGACCTGGGAGGGCCGCACCGCGACGCTGCGTCCAAACCCGCTGGTGGTGGACCGCTTCACCGAACCGGGCAGGGCGCTGTCGATCGCGCGTATCGAGAACCACTTCTTCGTCAACCAGGGCTTCCTCAGGCCCAACCAGTTGCTCGACGACATGCACCGCATCGCCCACCTGCCTGGCGTGATCGTGCATGGCCGCTACGACGCCATCTGCCCGCTGGACAATGCCTGGGCCCTGCATCAGGCCTGGCCGAACAGCGAGCTGCAAATCATCCGCGATGCCGGCCACACAGCCAGCGAGCCGGGCATCGTCGACGCGCTGGTGCGCGCCACCAACGAGATTGGCCGGCGTCTGCTCGACCTGCCGCCGGAGGCCGAATGAAGGCGTTGCTGCAGCGCGTCGGCGCGGCGCGGGTGGAGGTCGGCGGGGAGATAGTCGGTTCCATCGATCGCGGCCTGCTGGTGCTGGTCGGGGTGGAGCCGGAGGACGGCGAGCGCTGCGCGGCGAAGATGCTGCACAAGCTGCTCAACTACCGGGTGTTCGGCGACGCCGAGGGCAAGATGAATCGCTCGCTGGCGGACGTACAGGGCGGACTGCTGCTGGTCTCGCAGTTCACCCTGGCGGCGAATACCCGCAGTGGATTGCGCCCGAGCTTTTCCAGCGCGGCGCCGCCGGCGCAGGGCGAGGCGGTGTTCGAGCACCTGGTGAAGCTGGCGCGCGTAGCGCATCCGCAGGTGGCGACCGGTCGCTTCGGCGCCGACATGCAGGTGCACCTGGTCAACGATGGCCCGGTGACCTTCCTGCTGGAGTGCTGAGGGGGGATTCGCGGGAAGTTTCCCGCTGCGTTTGCAGGGAGGGTCGGCAGCGCCGGAAGGGTTAATTTTTGTGACAGATACATGGCCTTTTGTCACATCCCCGGTGCATCATCCGCACGCCGATTTCATGCTGTACAGGACAGGCCGCCTGGCATCCCGATGCGAGGCGGGGCGGCCTGCAACCCAAAGGACGGGAATCATTCCGCCCGGGCAGGGTCGGAACCTCTGGAGTCGCTAGCCGACGAGCGGCATGCTTCCAGGTTTTCCAGGCCCGGTGCACGTAACGCGAATGACTGGAAACAGGCATTCTTTTGTCAGATCGCGCCAAATCTGGCTATCTATCGGGTTTGGCAGCGAATGTGGCGAAACCATGTTCGACCGGCACCCAGGTGCCGAGGGAGACCCCTGAACGGTCAGGGCGTCTTCAGTAATTCATGTTCACGGACGAGGGGGCCTCGTGATTTTCCGTTCCGTTTCAAACACCGATTTCCGCGCCCGCGTGCGCACCCTGTTGCTGGCCGGCTCGACCGCGCTGGCGTTCGTCGCCGCCCCGGTATGGGCATTCAGCATCGACGACGTGGCGAGCAAGGCCAAGGACCTGGCTGGCGACAAGTATTCCGCGCCGACCAGCAACCTGCCATCGGAATTCAGCGAAATGAAGTTCGCCGACTACCAGCAGATCCGCTTCATCAACGAACGCGCCTACTGGGGCAAGCTGAAGACGCCGTTCAAGCTGAGCTTCTATCACCAGGGCATGCACTTCGACACGCCGGTGAAGATCAACGAGGTGACCGCCACCACGGTCAAGCCGATCAAATACGATCGCACCAAGTTCGATTTCGGATCGCTGAAGTTCGACGAGAATGCCACCAAGGACCTTGGCTACGCCGGCTTCCGCGTGCTCTACCCGATCAACCAGGCCGACAAGCAGGACGAGATCGCCACCTTCCTCGGCGCGAGCTATTTCCGCGTGGTCGGCAAGGGCCAGGTCTACGGCCTGTCCGCGCGCGGCCTGGCGATCGACACCGCATTGCCGTCCGGCGAGGAGTTCCCGCGCTTCCGCGAGTTCTGGATCGAGCGGCCGAAGGCGCAGGACAAGCAACTGGTGATCTATGCCCTGCTCGACTCGCCGCGCGCCACCGGCGCCTACCGCTTCGTCCTGCGTCCGGGCAAGGACGCGGTGATGGATGTGCAGGCCCGCGTGTTCCTCCGCGAGAAAGTCAGCAAGCTGGGCCTGGCGCCGCTGACCAGCATGTACCTGTTCGGCTCCAACCAGCCGTCCGAGCAGCACAACTTCCGTCCCGAGCTGCATGACTCCAGCGGCCTGCAGATCCATGCCGGCAACGGCGAGTGGCTGTGGCGCCCGCTGAACAATCCGAAGCACCTGTCGGTGAGCACCTTCAGTGTCGAGAACCCGAAAGGTTTCGGCCTGCTCCAGCGCGGCCGCGAGTTCTCCCGCTACGAAGACCTGGACGACCGCTACGACCTGCGCCCGAGCGCCTGGATCGAGCCGAAGGGCGACTGGGGCAAGGGCACCGTGGAACTGGTGGAGATCCCGACCCCGGACGAAACCAACGACAATATCGTCGCGTTCTGGAACCCCGAGACCCAGCCCGAGGTCGGAAAGCCGCTGGACTTCGCCTATCGCCTGCACTGGACCATGGATGAAGACGAGCTGCACGACCCGAAGTCCTCCTGGGTCAAGCAGACCATGCGCTCGGTCGGCGACGTGAAGCAGAAGAACCTGATCCGCCAGCAGGACGGCAGCACCGCCCTGGTCGTCGACTTCGAAGGGCCGGCCCTGAAGGACCTGGCGCCGGATGCGCCGGTGACCACCCAGGTCAGCACCGACAGCAACGCCGAAGTGGTGGAGAACAGCCTGCGTTACAACCCGGTCCTGAAAGGCTGGCGCCTGACGCTGCGGATCAAGGTCAAGGATCCGAAAAAGCCGGTGGAAATGCGCGCGGCGCTGGTCGACGAGGCGCAGAAGCCACTGAGCGAAACCTGGAGCTATCAGCTGCCTGCCGATGAATAACCCATCTACCCCGAAAGCGCCGCTGGCCGACTACCTCGCTCATCTTCCCCTGGCGGAAGAGGAGCGGGCCCGGCTCGGCGAGTCCGCTTCCTTCTCCGAGCTGCATGCTCGCCTGGCGGGAGAAGGTGCCGCCAGCGAAGCCGGGGGCGATCCCGCCCTGGCTTCGGTACGCGCCCGCCTGCAACTGGGCAGCCCCGAACTGGACGACGCCGAGATGTTCGGCGTCGACGCCCAGGGCCGCACCTTCCTCAAGATTTCCCCGCCGATCCGCCGCACCAAGGTGATCCCCGAGCCCTGGCGCACCAACATCCTGGTGCGTGGCTGGCGTCGGCTGACCGGCCGCAGCAACCCGCCCAAGCCCAAGCGCGCCCTGCCGCGCGCGCGCTGGCAGCGGGTCGGCTCGCTGCGCCGGTTCATCCTGCTGCTGCTGATGCTGGCGCAGACCTCGGTCGCCACCTACTACATGAAAGGTATCCTGCCGTACCAGGGCTGGGCCTTCGTCGACCTGGAGGAACTTACCCGGCAGAGTCTCCTGGACACCGTCCAGCAGGTCCTGCCCTACGTCATCCAGTTCGGCATCCTGGCGCTCTTCGCGATCCTCTTCTGCTGGGTCTCGGCCGGCTTCTGGACCGCCCTGATGGGTTTCTGGGAGCTGCTCACCGGGCGCGACCGCTACCGCATCTCCGGCAGCAGCGCCGGCAGCGAGCCGATCGCCGCCGACGCGCGCACCGCGATCGTCATGCCGATCTGCAACGAAGACGTGCCGCGGGTGTTCGCCGGCCTGCGGGCGACCGTCGAGTCGATGGCCGCCACCGGCGAGATGGAGCGCTTCGATTTCTTCGTCCTCAGCGACACCAACGATCCCGATATCGCCGTCGCCGAGCAGCAGGCCTGGCTCGAGCTGTGTCGCGAGACCAGGGGCTTCGGCAAGATCTTCTACCGTCGCCGCCGGCGCCGGGTGAAGCGCAAGAGCGGCAACATCGACGACTTCTGCCGGCGCTGGGGCGGCGATTACCGCTACATGGTGGTGATGGACGCCGACAGCGTGATGAGCGGCGACTGCCTGGCCAAGCTGGTGCGGCTGATGGAAGCCAATCCGGAGGCGGGGATCATCCAGACCGCGCCGAAGGCGTCCGGCATGGACACCCTGTATGCGCGCATGCAGCAGTTCGCCACCCGCGTCTACGGCCCGCTGTTCACTGCCGGCCTGCATTTCTGGCAGCTCGGCGAGTCGCACTACTGGGGGCACAACGCGATCATCCGCATGCAGCCCTTCATCGACCATTGCGCCCTGGCGCCGTTGCCGGGCAAGGGCTCGTTCGCCGGCGCAATCCTTTCCCACGACTTCGTCGAGGCCGCGCTGATGCGCCGTGCCGGCTGGGGCGTGTGGATCGCCTACGACCTCGACGGCAGCTACGAAGAACTGCCGCCGAACCTGCTCGACGAACTCAAGCGCGACCGCCGCTGGTGCCACGGCAACCTGATGAACTTCCGCCTGTTCCTGGTCAAGGGCATGCACCCGGTGCACCGCGCGGTGTTCCTCACCGGGGTGATGTCCTACCTGTCGGCGCCGCTGTGGTTCTTCTTCCTCGTGCTTTCCACCGCGCTGCTGGCGGTGCATCAGCTGATGGAGCCGCAGTACTTCCTGGAACCGCGGCAGCTGTTCCCGATCTGGCCGCAGTGGCACCCGGAGAAGGCCATCGCGCTGTTCTCCACCACCCTGACCCTGCTGTTCCTGCCCAAGCTGCTCAGCGTGATGCTGATCTGGGCCAAGGGCGCCAAGGGGTTCGGCGGGGTGATCCGGGTGACCCTGAGCATGCTCCTGGAGATGTTCTTCTCGGTGCTGCTGGCGCCGGTGCGGATGCTCTTCCATACCCGCTTCGTGCTCGCCGCCTTCCTCGGCTGGTCGGTGCAGTGGAACTCGCCGCAGCGCGACGACGACGCCACCCCCTGGAGCGAGGCGATCCGCCGGCATGGCATGCAGACCCTGCTGGGCCTTGCCTGGACCCTGCTGGTGGCCTGGCTCAACCCGCGCTTCCTGTGGTGGCTGTCGCCGATCGTCGGCTCGCTGATGCTGTCGATCCCGGTGTCGGTGATTTCCAGCCGGGTCAAGCTGGGCCTGCGCGCCCGCGACGAAAAGCTGTTCCTGATTCCCGAGGAGTACGACACTCCGCGCGAGCTGCGCGCGACCGACGAATACACCTACGAGAACCGCTGGCATGCGCTCAAGGACGGCTTCCTCAAGGCCGCCGTCGATCCGTTGCTCAACGCCCTGGCCTGTGCCATGGGCACGGCTCGCCACAACCGTGCGCAAGCCATCGAGACGGTGCGCGGCGAGCGTATCGGCAAGGCCATCGAGAAGGGCCCGGAACAGCTCGACGGTGCCACGCGCCTGGCCCTGTTGAGTGACCCGGTAGCACTTTCGCGCCTGCATGCGCAGGTCTGGGAAGAGAACCGCGACGATTGGCTCGGCCGCTGGCGCAAGGCCGAGGCGGACGACCCCCACGCGGCCAGCGTACCGCTGGCCCAGGTAGTGCCCGGCGACGCCGGCCTGCTGCCCGCCGCCCAGTCCTGATCCCATGCCCCCGGTGGAGCGCCGCCGGGGGCATGGTCTGTTTCTTGCCTGTTTTCCCCGCGCGGCGCTGCTGTTACCCTGCGCCGGCAATCCAGAAAGTCTCGTATCGTTCGCCAGCCGAGGTACCATCGGCCGCCTTTTCGCGCAGCCGGTCAGGGCCTGTTGCGCCCGCCCGGGACGGCGACACGACGAGAGCATCCGTTCGACGACTGTGTTTCCAAGACTGCTGGGGAGTGGGGAATGAAAAAGTATCTTGCTTCATTGGTTCTGGGCGTCTGCGCCCTGCTGGGCGTGGCTTCGGTCCAGGCGGCCGGCGCGGTGGAGGACGCGGTCAAGCGCGGCACCCTGCGGGTCGGCATGGACCCGACCTACATGCCGTTCGAGATGACCAACAAGCGTGGCCAGATCATCGGCTTCGAGGTCGACCTGCTCAAGGCCATGGCCAAGTCCATGGGCGTCAAGCTGGAGCTGGTTTCCACCAGCTACGACGGGATCATCCCGGCGCTGCTGACCGGCAAGTTCGACATGATCGGCTCGGGCATGACCCTGACCCAGGAGCGCAACCTGCGCCTGAACTTCTCCGAGCCCTTCATCGTGGTCGGCCAGACCCTGCTGGTGCGCAAGGAGCTGGAAGGCAAGATCAAGTCCTACAAGGACCTGAACGACCCGCAGTACAGCATCACCTCGAAAATCGGCACCACCGGCGAGATCGTCGCCCGCAAGCTGATCAGCAAGGCCAAGTACCACGGCTTCGACAACGAGCCGGAAGCGGTGATGGACGTGGTCAACGGCAAGGCCGACGCCTTCATCTACGACTCGCCCTACAACGTGGTGGCGGTGAGCAAGTTCGGCGCCGGCAAGCTGGTCTACCTCGACCAGCCGTTCACCTACGAGCCGCTGGCCTTCGGCCTGAAGAAAGGCGACTACGACAGCATCAACTTCATCAACAACTTCCTCCATCAGATCCGCGAAGACGGCACCTATCAGCGCATCCACGACAAGTGGTTCAAGAACACCGAGTGGCTGAAGGAAATGGAATGAACCGCTGACGGCCCCCGCGAAGGGGGCCGTCGTACCTGCGCATTCCATCGTTCGAGAGAGTTTCCGTGACCAAGAAGAAACGTTCCGTCTGGCCCTGGCATCTGCTGACCGGGTTGATCCTGCTGGCCCTGGCCTGGGCCCTGTGGTTCTCCACCTCGCTGATTTCCTATGAATGGCGCTGGAACCGCGTCCCGCAGTACTTCGCCTACCAGGCCGAGGAGCCGCTGCGGGCCAGCGAAATCGGCCGGGTCGATGGCATCCAGGAGCAGGGCAGGGACGCGCGCGTCACGCTGCTCGGCGACAGCGGCGAGCAGCAGGTCCTGACCGTTGCGGCGGACAGCCTGCAGTTCGCCGAGGGCGACGACGTGGCCGAGGGCGACGTGGTCGGGGTGACCCGCCACTGGGCCGCCGGTCCGCTGCTATGGGGCCTGTGGACCACCCTCTGGCTGTCGCTGGTGTCCGGCGCGATCGGCCTGGCGATCGGCCTGGTCGCCGGGCTCTGCCGGCTGTCGAAGAACCCGACATTGCACGACCTGTCGACGATCTACGTCGAACTGGTACGCGGCACGCCGCTGCTGGTGCAGATCTTCATCTTCTATTTCTTCATCGGCACGGTGCTCGACCTGTCCCGCGAGTTCGCCGGGGTCGCCGCGCTGGCGCTGTTCACCGGCGCCTACGTGGCCGAGATCATTCGCGCCGGCGTGCAGTCCATCGCCCGCGGGCAGAACGAGGCTGCCCGTTCCCTGGGGCTCAACGCCAGCCAGTCGATGCGCCACGTGATCCTGCCGCAGGCCTTCAAACGCGTGCTGCCGCCGCTGGCCGGGCAGTTCATCAGCCTGGTCAAGGACACCTCGCTGGTCTCGGTGATCGCCATCACCGAACTGACCAAGAGCGGCCGCGAGGCGATCACCACCTCGTTCTCCACCTTCGAGATCTGGTTCTGCGTCGCCGCGCTGTACCTGCTGTTGAACCTGCCCCTTTCGCACATGGCATCCCGACTGGAGCGGAGGCTCGGACAAAGTGATTGAAGTACGCAACCTGCTGAAGGTCTTCGATACCCGCGGCCAGGTGGTGCGCGCGGTGGACGACGTGAGCACGCGCGTGGCCAGGGGCGAGGTGCTGGTGGTGATCGGCCCGTCCGGCTCGGGCAAGTCGACTTTCCTGCGCTGCCTGAACGGCCTGGAGGAATTCGACGAGGGTTCGGTGAGCATCGACGGCGTCGACCTCGCCGACCCGAAGACCGATATCAATGCCTACCGCCGCGAAGTCGGGATGGTCTTCCAGCATTTCAACCTGTTCCCGCACATGACCGTGCTGGAGAACCTCTGCCTGGCCCAGCGCGTGGTGCGCAAGCGTGGCAAGGCCGAGCGCGAGGCGAAGGCGCGGGCGCTGCTGGCCAAGGTCGGCATCGGGCAGAAGGCCGACGAATATCCCTCGCGCCTGTCCGGCGGCCAGCAGCAGCGGGTGGCGATCGCCCGCGCGCTGTGCATGGATCCCAAGGTGATGCTGTTCGACGAACCGACCTCGGCGCTCGATCCGGAAATGGTCGGCGAGGTGCTCGACGTGATGAAGACCCTCGCCGTCGAAGGCATGACCATGGTCTGCGTGACCCACGAAATGGGCTTTGCCCGCGAGGTGGCCGACCGCGTGCTGTTCTTCGACCACGGCAAGCTGCTGGAGGACGCGCCGCCTGCGCAGTTCTTCGACAACCCGCAGGACCCGCGGGCCCAGGCCTTCCTCCGCCAGGTCCTCTAGCGCCGCGCTAGGCGAACGGCTTGCCCGGCGGCGACAGGAGCGACGTCGGGCTCTGTCGCGCGGCCGGCTGGATATCGTTGTCCTCCAGCCAGTCCAGCGCCCATTCGCGCAGGCGCTCGCCCTGGTAGCGATACCAGTCCTGCAGCAGCTCCGGATATTCCATCAGCGAATGCTTGAAGGCCTTGAACGGCTTGCGGCTCTGCAGCGCGTTGGCCAGGGTCGCGTAGGCGTGCGGTTCCTCCACTTCGCGCAGGAAGTCCTGCATCAATCCCAGTGACTGGGTGGTGCTCAGCGGATCGATCAGCAGCAGACGCTCCGGCTCGTTTTCCAGCAGCGCCTCGAGTTCCGGGTCGGGGGCTTCGGCGGAGATCAGCAGCACCTTGCCGCTGTACAGGTCGAGGTAGTGGTCGATTCCCGGGGTATCCAGGGCGAAGGCCAGTTCGTCGATATCGATGGTCATCGGGCGCATGGCGTCATCTCCCAAAAGGCGAAAGCCTGATCCTACGCAAAGGCGCCCCTCCTGTCCGCTTTCGATGGACGGGAGGGGCTGCGGTCGCAGAAAGGATCCTCTCGGGATGTTACAGGCGGAAGCGCCCCACCTGCGCCTGCAGCCGCGTGCCCAGGCGTGCCAGCTCGCCGCTGGCGGCGGCGGTCTGCTCGCTGGCGGCGGCCGACTGCTCGGCGACGTCGCGCACATTGAGCACACTGCGGTTGATCTCCTCGGCCACCGTGCTCTGCTGCTCGGCGGCCGTGGCGATCTGCAGGTTCATGTTCTGGATATCGGAGACGGTGCGGGTGATGCTGTCCAGCGCGACGCCGGCGCGGCGCGCCAGCTCCACCGTGCTGGCGGTGAGCGAGCGGCTGTTCTCCAGGCGATCGGCGGCCTCGCCGGCGCCCTGCTGGAGACGCTGGATCAGGCCCTCGATCTCGGCGGTGGAGTGCTGGGTGCGCTGGGCCAGGCCGCGCACCTCGTCGGCGACCACGGCGAAGCCGCGTCCGGCCTCGCCGGCGCGGGCAGCCTCGATGGCGGCGTTGAGCGCCAGCAGGTTGGTCTGCTCGGCCACCGACTTGATCACGTCGAGGACGCTGCCGATCTGTTCGCTGTCGTTCCTCAGGCGCGCCATGGCTTCGCTGGAGCCGTCCATCTCGGTGGCCAGGCGTTCGATGCGGGTCACCGCCTGGTCGACCACCGCGTCGCCCTGGCGCGCCTCTTCGTCGGCCTGGCGAGCGGCCTGGGAAGCCAGTTCGGCGTTGCGCGCGACGTCTTGCACGGTGGCGGTCATCTCGTGCATGGCGGTGGCGACCTGGTCGGTCTCGACCTTCTGGCTGTTGACCCCGGCTCGGGCCTGCTCGGTGACCGCCGAGAGTTCCTCGGCGGAGCTGGCCAGCTGGCCGACACCGTCGCCGATCTGCCCGACCAGTTCGCGCAAGCTGTCGCCCATGCGCTGCATGACCCGCTGCAACTGGCCCAGTTCGTCGCGACGCTGGAGGGTCAGGGGATTCTGCGGACGCTTGCCGAGGTCGCCGGCGGCGATGGCCTCGGCCAGCGCGAGGGCTTCGTCCAGCGGCCGGACGATCTGCCGGTTGATCGCCCAGCCGGCGACGCAGCCGAAGGCCAGGGCCAGCGCGGCGATCAGCCAGAGGCTGGCGCGGTCGCGGCTGGCGGTGCTTTCGCGCAATTGGCGACCGGCTTCGGTGAGGGTCTGGCCGGCCCGGGCCATATCCTGGGTGCTGCTCTGCATCACCTGCTGCGCCTGGCGCGTGCGAGCGACGCCGGCGCGGAACTGCTCGATGCCGCCACGGTAGTCCTGGAGGCTGCGCATGGCCTGTTCCAGCGCCGCACCGGCCTCCTCCGGCAACTGTCCGCGTAGCGCCGTGCCGGCCTGGCGCAGTGCGTCGAACGCGTCGAACGCGGCCTGCTCGGCCTTGTCGCTGCGCTCGAAGACATAGCCACGCACCTGGTAGCGCACCATGAGCAGTTGTTGGTGCAGGTCGGCTACCGCGCGGCTGCGTTGCAGCGCCTGCGGATCGCCGGCCTGTCGCGCGAGGCTGGCGTCCATCAGTTCTTCCAGGCGGGCGAAGCTGTCCAGCGCCTGTTGCGCGCTGCCCACCAGCACACCGCGGGCGGCGCTGCGCTGCTGGTCGGCGGCGGCGAGGTCGTCGAAGGCCCCGCGGTAGGCCTCGATCGCCTCGGCCTCACGGGCCAGGGCGGCCGGGTCGAGTTCGCTGTCGCGCAGTTGCCGCAGGCGCTCGAGCATGCCGGTGAGTATCCGGCGCAGCCGCTCGGCCTGGCGCGGGTCGCTGCCGGCGTCGAACGCCAGGTGCGCCTGCTCGGCCTGCTGGGCCTGTTCCATGAGCGTGGCCACCTCGGCGAGCTGCTCGCTCAGCGCGGTCTGGTGCGTGAGCGTGCGGTTGCTGCTGACCACCACCAGCAGAAGCAGCGCGAGGAGGACACCGAAACCGAGCATCAGCTTGCGGCTGACGCTCAGCTTGGCCAGTTGGAGAACCCACCAATCGTACATCGTCATTACTCCAGGCAGTGCGACACCCTGGGGTGGCAGCCCCATGGCGTGGCGGAACAGGTAATGGCTCAGCGGCGCGCGCCCTGTGGATGGGCGCGGAGGGACCGGTACATGGCCGGCGGGCGAGGTTTATGGTTGTCGTGCGGAGCCCTGCGCGACAGAGGTTGTCGGCCGTGTAGGAAAAACCTTCAGTTTTTTTGCCAGAGGCGCTTCAGAACAGCCGGGCGAGCAGGGCGGTGACCGCGGTTTCCACGCGCAGGATGCGTTCGCCGAGCTGCACCGGATGCAGACCGGCCTCGCGCAGCTTGTCGACCTCGTAGGGAATCCAGCCGCCCTCCGGGCCGATCGCCAGGGTCACCGGCTTCTCCACCGCGCGCGGACAGGCCGGCCAGGGGCCGGGATGGCCGACCAGGCCTAGGCTGCCGGCGGCCAGGGCCGGCAGGCGGTCTTCGACGAAGGGCTTGAAGCGCTTCTCGACGATGATTTCCGGCAGCACCGTATCGCGGGCCTGCTCCAGGCCGAGGACCAGGTTCTCGCGGATCGCCGACGGGTCGAGGAAGGGGGTCTGCCAGAAGCTCTTTTCCACGCGGTAGCTGTTCAGCAGCACCAGCTTCGGTACGCCCATCGCGGCGATGGTCTGCAACACCCGGCGGAGCATCTTCGGTCGCGGCAAGGCCAGCAGCAGGGTGATCGGCAGCTTGGCCGGCGGCGGCTGGTCGAAGCGTACCTCCAGGGTCGCCTCGCGGGCATCGAGCTGCAGCAGGCGGCCTTCGCCCATCCAGCCGCCGAGGCGGCCGACCCGCAGGGTGTCGCCGTTCTCGGCGCGGTGCACTTCGTGCAGGTGCCTGAGGCGGCGATCGTGCAGGACCGCGCGATCCGCCGAGACGAAGTCGGCATCGTCGAGCAGCAGCAGGTTCACTGGCGGGTGGCCGGGGGCTGGTCGCCGTCGCTGGCCGGTTGGTCGTCCGGATGCTCGCCGCGCTTGCGTACCAGGCGGCCGAACAGCAGGCCGATCTCGAACAGCAGCCACATCGGCACCGCGAGCATGGTCTGGGAGAAGATGTCCGGCGGGGTCAGGACCATGCCGACCACGAAGCAGCCGATGATCACGTACGGGCGGATCTTCTTCAGGTACTCGACGTCGACCACCCCGATCCAGATCAGCAGCACGGTGGCCACCGGGATCTCGAAGGCGACGCCGAAGGCGAAGAACAGGGTCAGGACGAAGTCCAGGTAGCTGTTGATGTCCGTCATCATCGCCACGCCCTCGGGGGTCACGCTGGCGAAGAAGTGGAAGATCATCGGGAACACCAGGAAGTAGGCGAAGGCCATCCCGGCGTAGAACAGGATGATGCTGGACACCAGTAGCGGCAGCGCCACGCGCTTCTCGTGCTTGTACAGGCCGGGGGCGATGAAGCCCCAGACCTGCGCGAGGATCACCGGCATCGCCAGGAACAGCGCCACCACCATGGTCAGCTTGAACGGCGCGAGGAACGGCGAGGCGACGTCGGTGGCGATCATGCTGGTGCCTTCCGGGAGGAAGCGGCGCAGCGGCTCGGAGACCAGGGTGTAGATCTTCTGAGAGAAATAGAACAGGCCGGCGAAGATCAGGAAGATCGCCGCCACGCTGCGCAGCAGGCGGGTGCGCAGTTCGGTCAGGTGCGAGACCAGCGGCATTTCCTGGTCGTGCTCGGGCTGTTCGGGTTTTTCGGCGCTCATGGATTACGCGGCGTCTCGGGCGGTTGCGAGGAAATGGGGGCAGGGGCGGCCGGCGGCGTCGCCGCTGCGTCCGCGGGCGGAGGCGCAGGCGTGCTGGCCGCTGGCGGCGTAGGCACGCCAGGCGCCGGGCTGTCGTTGGCTGGAGGAGGGTTTTCCTGCGGCGGATTCTGGCCGGTCAACGGCGCCAGCAGCTTCTGCGCTTCGCGCTCCATCGAGAGGATGTGCTCGTTGTGCAGTTGCCGACGAATCTCGTCGGCGCCGATTTCCCGTTCCACTTCCTGCTTGATGGTATTGAAACTGCGCTTCAGGCGGCCGATCCACAGGCCGGCGGTACGCGCGGCGCCGGGCAGGCGCTCGGGGCCGAGCACCAGCAGGGCGATCAGCCCGACCAGCAGCAGTTCGCTGAAGCTGATTCCGAACATCGATGGCTACCCGTCAGTCCTTGCGCGCCGGCTCTTCGACCTTCTGGGCCTGGGCGTCGATGGTGTGCGGCTGGTTCAGCGGCTGTGCCGGCTGGGCGGCGGGCTGCTCCTTCTTGTCGTCTTCCTCGGTGTTCACCGCCTTGCGGAAGCCCTTGATCGCCTCGCCGACATCGGAGCCGAGGTTCTTCAGGCGCTTGGTGCCGAACACCAGCACCACCACGATCAGAATGACGATCCAGTGTTTCCAGTCAAAAATGCCCATGTCGTATTCCTCGTATGTGTAGGGTTCAGGCCGATGGTTGGCGGGCGGCTTTCTCGGCGTGGCCGGAAAGGCCGAAGCGGCGCTCCAGTTCGTCCAGCACGGCTTGCGGATGCTGGCCGAGGGCCGAGAGCATCACCAGCGAGTGGAACCAGAGGTCGGCGGTTTCGTAGATCAGCTCCTGGCAGTCGCCGCTGGCGGCGGCGTCCTTGGCGGCGATGATGGTTTCCACCGACTCCTCGCCGACCTTCTCCAGGATCTTGTTCAGTCCCTTGTGGTACAGGCTGGCCACGTAGGAGCTGTCGGGCGCGGCGTTCCTGCGCTCCTCGAGCACCGCCGCCAGGCGGGTCAGGGTGTCACTCATGCTGGTGTCCTGCGTGTTCGTAGATGGCGTCCGGGTCCTTCAGCACCGGATCGACGACCTTCCAGTCGCCATTCTCGTAGACCCGGTAGAAGCAGCTTTCCCGGCCGGTATGGCAGGCGATCCCGCCGACCTGCTCGACCATCAGGATGACCACATCGGCATCGCAATCCAGGCGCAGCTCATGGAGCTTCTGCACGTGTCCGGACTCTTCGCCCTTGCGCCACAGCTTGCCACGCGAGCGCGACCAGTAGATCGCCCGGTTCTCGCTGGCGGTCAGGGCCAGCGCCTCGCGGTTCATCCAGGCCATCATCAGCACGCGCCCGGTCTCGTGATCCTGGGCGATCGCCGGGACCAGGCCGTCGGCGTTCCAGTGAATCTCATCCAGCCAGTCTTTCATGGTCTTTCCACGTTCGTTGCCGGTGCGTTGCCCGCGTTTCCGGCGGAAATAGGGGTAGTGTGCCAGCCGTGGACGCGACTGGCTATCGGCGCAGGATCAGGAACACCCCGCCGGCCAGCATCACCCAGGCCGGCCAGGCTTCCAGCTGCTGGCCGAGGCCGACCTCGGCGGCGCCGACCAGCAGCACCGCGCCGACCAGGCGTCCGAGCCAGTCGTGCCGGGAGCTTTTCCACTCCGGTGGCGGCGCATTGTGGGCGTGCGGTTGTGACAGGCGTTCGAGGGTGTCGCGGGCCATCTGCGACAGGTGCGGCACCTGCTCGACCTGTTGCTGGAAATTGCGCAGCAGCTGTTTCGGGCTGACCCGTTCGCGCATCCAGCGCTCCAGGAACGGCTGGGCGGTGGCCCACAGGTCGAGTTCCGGATACAGCTGGCGGCCGAGGCCTTCGATGTTCAGCAGGGTCTTCTGCAGCAGCACCAGTTGCGGCTGGATCTCCATGTTGAAGCGGCGCGCGGTCTGGAACAGGCGCAGCAGGACCTGGCCGAAGGAGATGTCCTTCAGCGGCTTCTCGAAGATCGGTTCGCAGACGGTACGGATCGCCGCCTCGAAATCGTTGACCTTGGTTTCCGCCGGGACCCAGCCGGAGTCGATATGCAGTTGGGCGACCTTGCGGTAGTCGCGCTTGAAGAAGGCGATCAGGTTGCGCGCCAGGTAGTCCTGGTCCTCGTCGGTGAGGCTGCCGACGATGCCGCAGTCCACCGCGATGTATTGCGGGCTCCAGGGCGCGCGGGTGCTGACGAAGATGTTGCCGGGGTGCATGTCGGCATGGAAGAAGCTGTCGCGGAACACCTGGGTGAAGAAGATCTCTACGCCGCGCTCGGCCAGTGCCTTGAAGTCGGTGCGCTGGTCGCGCAGGGTTTCCAGGTCGGTCACCGGGATGCCGTAGATGCGCTCCATCACCAGCACCTTGGGCCGGCACCAGTCCCAGTAGACCTGCGGCACGTAGAGCAGCGGCGAGCCTTCGAAGTTGCGTCGCAGCTGCGAGGCGTTGGCCGCCTCGCGGAGCAGGTCGAGTTCGTCGACGATGGTCTTCTCGTAGTCGCTGACCACCTCCACCGGGTGCAGGCGCCGCGCTTCGCTGGAGACCCGCTCGGCGAGGCGGGCGAGGATGAACAGCCAGGCGATGTCGGAGCGGATCACCGGTTCCAGGTTCGGCCGGATCACCTTCACCACCACTTCCTCGCCGCTCTTCAGGCGCGCGGCATGGACCTGCGCCACCGAGGCGGAGGCCAGCGGCTCGCGTTCGAAGCGGGCGAAGACCTGCTCGATCTTCGCTCCGAGCTGCTCCTCGATGCGCTTGACCGCCAGCTCCGGCGGGAAGGGCGGCACCTTGTCCTGCAGCCAGGCCAGTTCGTTGGCGATGTCGTCGGGCAGCAGGTCGCGACGGGTCGAGAGAATCTGCCCGAACTTGATGAAGATCGGCCCGAGGTCCTGTAGCGCCAGGCGCAGCCGCGCGCCGCGGGTCAGTTCCAGCTTGCGCCGTGGCAGCCAGCGCCAGGGCAGAGCGGCGCCGAGCAGGCGCAGCCACCAGGGCAGCATCGGCAGTTCGAGGATCAGGTCGTCCAGGCGGTAGCGGACGACGACGCGCTGGATGCGCAGCAGGCGGCGGAAAGCGAGGAGCTTCATGCGTCGGGCTTGGTCTTTTGGCTGAGGCGCTCGACGCGCGCGTCGAGACGATCGAGGGCCAGCTTCAGCTGGTCCAGTTCGGCGAAGCGGGCTTCGGCTTCGTGCTGGCCGACCAGCGTGCGGCTTTCCTCGGCAAGATAGTCGGCCAGGTTCAGGCGCAGGCTGTGCAGGCTCTGCGCGCTCCAGCGCGAAGCGTCGCGCAGGCCGCTGCCGAGCACCTGGGTGGCGAGCGGGCCGAGCCAGCGCGACAGTTCGTACTCCCAGTCCAGCTCCAGGCTCTGCAGGATGCCGGCGAGTTCCAGCAGGGCCGCGCTGTCGCCGTCCATGCTGACTTCCGGGCTGTGCAGGACGCGGGTCTTGTCGCGCGCCAGGGCCAGGTGCAGGAGGTTGCCGGCCGGGGCGCGCAGGGTGCAGTCGACCTCGGCCTCGTGGTGCGCGGAGAAATGCAGGCCGTCGCCGGCTGGCAGGATGAAGACCCGCAGCGCCGGGCTCAGGCAGTCGACCTCGATGACCTTGCCGGCCAGCCGGCGCAGGCGCGGCAGCGCCGTCCCGTCGAGGCGCAGGACGCGATTGATGCCGGTTTCGGCGGCGGCCAGCACGGCCTGGATCAGCAGCGAGCTCATCGGCGCGCCCCCGGTTAAGGCTTGATACCGCGATGCAGGGCGACGATGCCGCCGGTCATGTTGTGGTAGGTCACGCGGTCGAAGCCGGCTTCCACCATCATCGCCTTGAGGGTTTCCTGGTCGGGGTGCATGCGGATCGACTCGGCCAGGTAGCGGTAGCTCTCGGAGTCGTTGGTGACCAGCTTGCCCATCAGTGGCAGCAGGCTGAACGAATAGGCGTCGTAGGCCTTGGACAGCAGGCTGCTGCTCGGCTTGGAGAACTCCAGCACCAGCAGGCGGCCGCCGGGCTTGAGCACGCGCAGCATGGAGCGGATCGCTTCGTCCTTGTGGGTGACGTTGCGCAGGCCGAAGGCGATGGTCACGCAGTCGAAGTGGTTGTCCGGGAAGGGCAGCTTCTCGGCGTCCGCCTGGACGAAGCTGACGTTGCCGGAGACGCCCTTGTCGAGCAGCTTGTCGCGGCCGACCTTGAGCATCGAGGCGTTGATGTCGGCCAGCACCACCTCGCCGCTCGGGCCGACCAGGCGCGAGAACTGCCGGGTCAGGTCGCCGGTGCCGCCGGCGATGTCGAGCACGCGGTTGCCGCTGCGTACGCCGGAGAGTTCGATGGTGAAGCGCTTCCACAGGCGATGGATGCCGCCGGACATCAGGTCGTTCATCAGGTCGTACTTGGCCGCCACCGAGTGGAAGACCTCGGCGACCTTCTTCGCCTTCTGGCTTTCCGGAACGTTCTGGTAGCCGAAGTGGGTGGTGGGCTCGGCGTCGGCGCCTTTGCGGGGATCGTTCATGACGTTCTCACCTGGAAAGAATGCCGGGCATTCTAACAGGATGTGGGGAAAGTGCTGTGCCGCCGTCCGACGGCGCGGGTGCGGTGTTTTGTCTGGCCGCGTATAGTTTTGCGATCTGCAATCAGGAGTCGATCCATGTCGCGTATCCACATCGAACGTCCGCACAGCCTGGGGCTGGACGCCGCACGGGCCAAGGCGGAGAAACTGGCCGAACGTCTGGCGAAGGAGCACGGCGTGCAGTGCGAATGGCAGGGCGACGAGCTGACCTTCAAGCGCAGCGGCGTCGACGGCAGGATCGCGGTGGGGGCGGACAAGGTCGCGGTGGACGTCAAGCTCGGCCTGATGCTCTCGGCCATGAGCGGCCTGCTCAAGGGCGAGATCGAGAAGGCCCTGGACAAGGCGCTGGCCTGATCCCTCCGGGCGTCGTCGTCCTGGCGGCGCCCATCTTCCGCTTAGTATGCGGTTTCTAATTTTCCCCGATACCTTGCTCTCACGCTGCCAGCGTTCCGGCGGCGCCTGCGGTTTCTTCGACCCAACGCGCGTGAGGTGCCCCATGGCCAAGATTGCCCTGAAGAAACAGACCGTCCCCGAATCCTCTTCCCTGCTCTCCGAGATCCGCCACTACGCCCGCCAGATCTGGCTCGCCGGGCTGGGCGCGTATTCCCGGCTGGGAGCCGAAGGCAGCGACTACTTCAAGGAATTGGTGAAAGCTGGCGAAGCCCTGGAGAAAAAAGGCAAATCGCTGGTCACAAGTCAGGTCGATTCGGCCAATGACAGTGTCAAGACCGGCCTCTCTTCGGTGAAGGGAAAAGTCGAAGACCAGCTCGACAGGATCGAGCAGGCATTCGACAGCCGTGTCGCCAGCACGTTGAACCGGATAGGCATACCTTCCCGGAACGATGTCGAAGCACTCTCTGCTAAGCTGGATGAGCTGAGCGCAGTGCTCGAGCGTGTCGCGAGAACCCAATAAGGAGAGCAGGATGGCTGGCAAGAAGAAGAGCGAAAAAGAGTCCAGTTGGATCGGCGAGATCGAGAAATACTCGCGGCAGATCTGGCTGGCTGGTCTGGGGGCCTACTCGAAGGTCAGCAAGGACGGCAGCAAGCTGTTCGAGACCTTGGTGAAAGACGGCGAGAAGGCTGAAAAAGAAGCGAAGTCCGATGTGGACGCGCAGGTCGGCGCGGCGAAGGCGTCCGCCCGCTCTGCGAAGAGCAAGGTCGACGAGGTTCGGGACCGTGCGCTCGGCAAGTGGAGCGAGCTCGAGGAAGCCTTCGACAAGCGTCTGAACAGCGCCATCTCGCGTCTCGGCGTTCCGAGCCGCAACGAGGTGAAGGACCTGCACAGCAAGGTCGATACGCTGACCAGGCAGATCGAGAAGCTCACCGGCGTCAGCGTCAAGCCGGCGGCCAAGGCAGCGGCCAAGCCAGCGGCGAAACCGGCGGCCAAGCCAGCAACGAAAACGGCGGCCGCCAAGCCTGCGGCGAAAACCGCGGCTGCCAAGCCGGCGGCAAAACCCGCGGCCAAGCCTGTGGCGAAAGCCACCGCCAAGTCCGCGGCGAAAACCGCGGCCAAGCCGGCGGCGAAGACTGCAGCCAAGCCGGCAGCGAAGACCGCGGCGGCCAAGCCGGCAGCGAAGACTGCAGCGGCCAAGCCCGCAGCGAAGCCTGCCGCCAAGCCGGCGGCGAAAGCCGCAGCGAAACCGGCTGCGAAGCCGGCCGCCAAGCCAGCCGCTGCGAGCGCCGCCAAGCCGGCGACGAAACCGGCCGCCAAGCCGGCTGCGAAAAAGCCTGCGGCGAAGAAGCCGGCCGCCAAGCCCGCCGCGGCGAAACCGGCCACTCCAGCTGCCTCCTCGAGCGCTCCCGCAGCGCCGGCCGCCGCCCCCACTGCCAGCACTCCGGCAGCGAGCGCTCCGACGACGCCGAGCGGCCAGAACTGAGTCCTGGCAGCAACGCACACGCCCGGCACCCGCCGGGCGTTTTTCATTCCGGCCCCAGGTATCGTTGCGCCAGGCTTTCCGCCGAGCGCCGGGCTTCGCTACGCAGGTGCGGAGCGACCAGCATCATGATCTGGTAGACCACCGTGCGTACCTCGCCCTTGTCGCCCAGTACCCGCTGGTAATCCAGGGAGAACAGCAGGGTCAGGGTGATCTGCTCGACCAGTTGGTCGAGCGCCGGCGCATCGCTGTGCAACTGGCGATCGGCCTTGAGCCGGGCCAGCAGGGTGGCCAGGGTTCGCTTCAGGGCGCCGAGCCAGGTCCGGGTGCCGCGGGCCAGGCGGGGCAGGCGTCCGGTCAGGTTGGACAGGTCCTGGAACAGGAAGCGGTAGTGGGCGAGACGCTCGACGATCAGGTGCAGGAACAGCCAGTAATCCTCCGCGCCCAGTCGCACTTCCTCGGGTGGATCGAGCAGCGGCGCCAGCTCCGCCTGGAAGCGCTCGAACAGCGCCAGCACCAGCGGCTCCTTGCCGTGGAAGTGGTAGTAGAGATTGCCCGGGCTGATGCCCAGTTCGTTGGCGATCTCCAGGGTCGAGACGTTGGGTTCGCCCTGCTCGTTGAACAGCAGCAGCGCGCATTCGAGGATACGGTCGCGTGTCTTCATCCGTGCTTCTTCCGGGTTCGTGCGGCCCGGCCCGGGAGCTTTCAGCGTATGTGGACGTAGGTGCCGGGAGCGGCTTCCAGGGCTGGATGGGCGGCGCTGCCGAGGTTGAAGCCGGGCTCGCCCAGTTCGCCCGAGCGCTCCTGCAGCCAGCCGAGCCAGACCGGCCACCAGCTGCCTTCCTCGCGCTTGGCGTCGTAGTACCAGGCGCGCGGGTCGCTGCTCAGCTTGTCATTCTCGAAATAGCAGGCCTTGGGGTTGCCGGGTGGGTTGAGGATGCTCTGGATGTGCCCGCTGTTGGACAGGATGAAACGCCGCTCGCCACCGAGCAGCAGGGCCGAGCGGTAGACCGCGTCCCAGGGCGTGATGTGGTCGGTGATGCCGGCGACGTGGAAGCTGTCGATCGCCACCTTGCCCAGGTCGACCGGGGTACCGCCGACTTCGAGGGCGCCCGGGCGGGTCAGCGGGTTGTGCTTGAACAGGTCCAGCAGCTCCCCGTGGAAGGCCGCGGGCAGGCGCGTGTTGTCGTTGTTCCAGTAGAGGATGTCGAACGCCGGCGGCTGCTTGCCGAGCAGATAGTTGTTGACCCAGTAGTTCCAGATCAGATCGTTGGGGCGCATCCAGGCGAACACCCTGGCCATGTCGCGGCCGTCCAGCACACCGTGCTGGTAGGAGCGGCGCTTGCTGTTCTCCAGGGTCTGCTCGTCGGCGAAGAGCATCGCCGGGCTTTCCACCTGGCTGTCAAGCAGGCTGACCAGGTAGGTGGCGCTAGCGACCTTGCGCAGTTGCCGGCGCACCTGCAGGTGGCCGAGCAGGGCGGCCACGGTGAGCCCGCCGGCGCAGGCGCCGGCCAGGTTCACGCTGCGGCTGCCGGTGATCTCGCGGCAGGCCTCGATGGCCTGGTCGAGGGCCTCGACATAGGTGCTAAGACCCCATTCGCGGTGCTGCGCGTCGGGGTTGCGCCAACTGACGACGAAGACCTGCAGGTTGTTCTTCAGGGCGTACTGGATGAAGCTCTTTTCCGGCGAGAGGTCGAAGATGTAGTACTTGTTGATCTGCGGCGGCACGATCAGCAGTGGCCTGGCGTAGCGGCGCTCGCCCAGCGGCTTGTACTGGATCAGCTCCAGCACCTCGCTGCGGTACACCACCGCGCCCTGGGTGGTGGCCAGGTTGCGGCCGATCTCGAAGGCGGTCCTGTTCACCTGGCTGGGCATGCCGCCGTTGTGCAACAGGTCCTCGAGCAGATGGCGCACGCCGTTGAGCAGGCTGATCCCGCCTGTGTTGAACAGTTCCTTCAGCGCCAGCGGATTGATCAGGCTGTTGCTCGGCGCGACAGCGTCGGACAGCAGGGCCACGAGGAAGCGCGCGCGGGCGCGGTCGTCGCGATCCAGGTTGCTCTCGTCGATCCAGGCGAGCAGTTGCTTCTGCCAGGCCAGGTAGGCCTGCAGGGTGCGCCGGTAGAAGGGATTCAGACGCCAGGAAGGATCCTGGAAGCGGGCGTCCTGCGGGTTCGGCTGGTGCAGGGTGTCGCCCAGCAGCACCTTGCCCAGCTGGCCGCCGAAGGCGACCAGGTGCCGCGCGCTGTGCAGCGGCTGACGCAGGCCGTGGACCGCCAGGCTGCGGACCGTGGTCAGCAGGTCCTTGCCGCGCAGGCCGACGATGGCGCTCTGCGCACTCATGAATTCGGCGGGCACCGGCACACTGCCCGTATCCTGCTTTTCTCGCATGGACCATACTCCGTCGTAGGACCACCGTCATGGATGCCTCGGGCGCCAGCGCGCCCTGGCTCGGAATACTCAGTTATAGCCTGTGGATTCCGTTTCACCCGGGACAGAACCGCGCACCTCCCTGAACAGGGAGGATGCCGCCCGAAGCTGGGGCAGCAAGCCCTGTACCACAACGCCGGGACGGGCGTCGCAGAGCCCGCGCCGTCGCGGCGAAGCCAGGCGCCATGCGCCGTTGCGGAACATCGACTATGAACCTGCACCATGACGAAGCAGTGTCTGCTGCCACGGCGTTGCCGCGCGGCGGTTCAGCCGGTCCTGGGCAGGAACGGACGCGGGTGCATGACTGCCCGCCGGCGCTCCTCGGCGAGGAATTTCATGATGATCGGCGCCACCGATTCGGCGCGGGTCACCAGGAACAGGTGGCCGTCGTCGATCACATGCAGTTCGGCGTTGGGAATGCGCCAGGCCAGCACGCGCATGTTGATCAGCGGAATGATCGGGTCGTCGTCGCCGGCCAGCACCAGGGTCGGCTGGCGGATCCGGTGCAGCCAGTGGATGCTGGTCCAGCCGAGCCCGGCGAACAGTTGCCAGTAGTAGCCCAGCTTGCCCGACGAGCGAACCTTGCTGGCATGTGCCATGGCCAGCCTGGGGTCGCGGCGGAAGGCGCCGCCGTAGATGTCCGGGGCGATGTGCACGCCGTAGGATGGCTGGATGTAGCGTCGCGGGCTGGCCATGCGCATCAGCACCTTCGGCTTGCCCGGCACCATCACCGCGCCGGCCGAAGTGGCGGCGAGGATCAGTTTCTTGCAGCGCTCCGGGTAGTCGTGGGCGAACTGCTGGGCCAGCGCGCCGCCCCAGGACACGCCGATCGCGTTGACCTGACCATAGTCCAGGTAGTCGAGCATCCGCGCCGCCAGCTTGGCCAGGCCGGGAAAGCGGTAGGGCACGCTGGGCGTCGATGAGCCGCCGACGCCGGGGACGTCGAAGGCGATCACCTCCAGCTCCGGGTCGAGGGCCTGGACGAAGGGAAAGACCAGTTCCAGGTTGGCGCCGATGCCGTTGAAGATCAGCAGCGGAGTGGTGCCTTCCTTGCCCGGACGCACCGCGGTGCGGATGGTCTGGCCGTCCAGGTCGATGGTCCGGAAGACGAAGGGCTGGGGCATGCTAGGGGTCCTTGGCGGCGGCGCCGCGCTCTCGGCGGCGCGAGGCCTGGCCGGCTTGCGCGCGGCGCGGGGCCGCGCCGGAGGCGCTGCCGGGGCTTCGTCGGCGGAGGCCGCGGGCTCCCGCGGCGATTCGGGGCGGTCGCTGTTCATCGTTCGTGCACGTAGGTGCCGGGCGCGGCTTCGCCGGCGGGATAGGTCTTGTTGCCGAGGCCGGCGGGCGCCTTGCGGGTCTTGCCGGAGCGCTCGGCCAGCCACTGCTGCCAGTGCAGCCACCAGGAGTCGGCATGCTTGCCGGCTTGCTCCAGCCAGGCCTTGGGCTCGGCCGGCAGTTCCGGGTTGGTCATGAAGCGCGCCTTGGGGTTGCCCGGTGGGTTGAGGATGCTCTGGATGTGGCCGCTGTTGGAGAGAATGAACTCGCACTTGCCGCCCAGCAGCCTGGCCGACTTGTAGCATGACTCCCAGGGGGTGATGTGATCGTTCAGACCGGCGACGCAGTAGAAATCGCAGGTCACCTGCCTGAGATCGATGGGCGTGCCGGACACTTCCAGGGCGCCGGGGCGGTTCAGCGGGTTGCTCTTGAACAGCTCGACGAATTCGCCGTGCAGCGCGGCGGGCAGGCGTGTGGTGTCGTTGTTCCAGTAGAGGATATCGAACGCCGGCGGCTGGTTGCCGAGCAGGTAGTTGTTGACCCAGTAGTTCCAGATCAGGTCGTTCGGGCGCATCCAGGCGAATACCTTGGCCATGTCCTTGCCCTCCAGCACGCCGGACTGGTAGGAGCGGCGCTTGGCGGCCTCGAGGGTCTTCTCGTCGGCGAACAGGGCGACCTGGGTATTGAGCTCGAAGTCGAGCACACTGACCAGTTGGGTGAAGGCGTTGACTTTCTTCTCACCGCTGGCCACGTAGTGGCCGACCAGGGTCGCGGTGGTGATTCCGCCGGAACAGGCGCCGAGCAGGTTGAGGTCCTTGCTGCCGGTGATCGACAGGACCACCTCGATGGCCTCCTTGAGCGCCTCGATGTAGGTGGTCAGGCCCCACTCGCGCTGCGACTTGGTCGGGTTGCGCCAGCTGACGATGAAGGTCTGCACGCCGTTGCGCAGGCAGAAGCGCGCCAGGCTCTTGTCCGGCGACAGGTCGAAGACGTAGAACTTGTTGATCTGCGGCGGCACCACCAGCAGCGGCCGCTCGTGCACCGATTCGGTGATCGGGCGGTACTGGATCAGTTCCAGCACGTCGTTGCGGAACACCACCGCGCCTTCGCTGGTGGCGAGGTTCTTGCCCACCTCGAAGGCGTCCATGTCCACCTGGCTGGGCATGCCGCCGTTGTTCACCAGGTCCTTGGCCAGGTGTCCGAGACCGTCCAGCAGGCTCTTGCCGCCGGTCTCGAAGAAGCGCTTGACCGCCGCCGGGTTGCTCAGGCTGTTGGTCGGCGACATCGCCTCGGTCAGCAGGTTGATGACGAACTGGCCGCGGCTCACGTCCTGCGGCGACAGGTCGCTGTGGCTGATCCAGCTCTGCAGTTCCTTGCGCCAGGCCAGGTAGGTCTGCATGTAGCGCTTGTACAACGGGTTCTGGCTCCAGGCCGGATCGGAGAAGCGCCGGTCGTCGTCGGCGGGACGCAGCTCCGACTGGCCAAGCAGCACGTTCTTCAGTTCCAGGCTGAAGTGCGCCACGTGCCTGGCGCTGTGCAGTGGCTGGCGGACGGCCTGAAGCAGGACCATGCGCGCGGAAGTGAGCAGGTCCTTGCCGCGGATGCCGATCACCGGGTTCAGGTTGAGGGTGTTCTCCGCAGCTTGCTTGGGAAGCTCGTTATTGTTCTTCTGACTCATCGGCAACGCTCCATTGTTCGAGGCGAAACAGGGGACCGCAACGAAGCCGACGGACGGGCTGTCCGGCCGGCTACTGCTCGACTACCAGCCCACCCGCACGACTCAGGGCGGGGCGGACACACGCCAGGGAAGGACCCGGACAAGGGGGCTGCACCGTCTTGGTTACGCGAGTTTCCGCTGGCGTGCAAGCTGGCAGAAGCGGCGGTGACCGGAGCGTTCGGGCGGGCGGGGAGCCAACCTGCGGACTAGAGCGTCGCTGTCGCGCAGGATAGGTCATTCGCCGTGGCGAGCGCGCCGACCGGATGTCTGGTCTGGCAGTCTGCGGGGCGAATGTTGCAAATGACGTGCCCTCGTACGGGGCAGCGGGGAAAAATCCGTCGGCGCCGTGTACCCCGGGAGGGCACGCGGCGCCACGTTTCAGAGCATCAGCTTGACCACCGACTCGTCGGGGTCGCGGGATTTGCCGGCGCTGGCCAGCTCGACCAGGTACTCGGCCCATAGCTGATCCCTGCGGGTCGCCAGTTCATAGAGATAGTCCCAGGTGAACAGACCGCTGTCGTGACCGTCGTCGAAGCTCAGTTTCAACGCGTACTGGCCGGCCGGCTCGACGCCGACCAGGGCGACGTTCAGCTTGCCGTACTGCAGCACCGGGTTGCCGTGGCCCTGGACCTCGGCGGAGGGCGAGTGCACGCGAAGGAACTCGGCGGGCAGGTCATAGCTCTCCTCGCCGTAGCGCAGGGTCAGTTTCTTCGAGGCTTTGTGCAACTGGATGGCGGAAGGGATACGCATCGCATCGGACTCGCGGAAGGGCGGAGCACAAGGATACCCCGCTTCGGGGCAAGCCGGCCCGCCGCCACGGGCGGGCCGTGGCGGCGGTGAACGGCGGTCAGAGGATATAGCGGGACAGGTCCTCGTCCTCGGCCAGTTCGCCCAGGTGGCTGTTGACGTAGCCGGCGTCGATCCGGATCGGCTTGTCGCTGTGCTCGCTGGCCAGGTCTGCGGCGCTGAACGACACCTCTTCCAGCAGTCGCTCGAGCAGCGTATGCAGGCGCCGGGCACCGATGTTCTCGGTCTTCTCGTTGACCTGCCAGGCGATCTCGGCGAGACGCTTGATACCGTCCTCGGCGAACTCGATGCCCAGGCCCTCGGTCTTGAGCAACTCGCGGTACTGCTCGGTGAGCGAGGCGTGCGGCTCGGTGAGGATCCGCTCGAAGTCGTTCGGGCTGAGGGCCTTGAGTTCCACGCGGATCGGCAGGCGGCCCTGCAGTTCCGGGACCAGGTCGCTCGGTTTGCTCAGGTGGAAGGCGCCGGAGGCGATGAACAGGATATGGTCGGTCTTGACCATGCCCAGCTTGGTGTTCACCGTGCAGCCCTCGATCAGCGGCAGCAGGTCGCGCTGCACGCCCTCGCGGGAGACGTCGGCGCCGCCGGCGTTGGCGCGCTTGGCGATCTTGTCGATCTCGTCGATGAAGACGATGCCGTGCTGCTCCACCGCTTCCAGGGCGCGGGCCTTGAGCTCTTCCTCGTTGACCAGGCGCGCCGCCTCCTCGTCGCGAATCATCTTCAGGGCATCGGCGACCTTCAGCTTGCGGGTCTTCTTCTTGCCCTTGCTCATGCCGGAGAACAGGTTCTGCAGTTGGTTGGTCATCTCCTCCATGCCGGGCGGAGCCATGATCTCGACGCCGGCCGGATTGTCGGCCACCTCGATGTCGATTTCCTTGTCGTCCAGCTGGCCTTCGCGCAGGCGCTTGCGGAACAGCTGGCGGGTGTTGCTGTCCTCGCGCGCCGGCTCGTCGCCGAAGCCCATGGCGGGACGCGCGGCGGGCAGCAGGGCGTCGAGGATGCGCTCCTCGGCGGCGTCCTCGGCGCGGTACTTGACCTTCTGGATCTCCTGCTCGCGGAGCATCTTCACCGCGGCGTCGGCGAGATCGCGGATGATCGACTCGACGTCGCGGCCGACGTAGCCGACCTCGGTGAACTTGGTCGCCTCGACCTTGATGAACGGCGCGTTCGCCAGGCGCGCCAGGCGCCGAGCGATCTCGGTCTTGCCGACGCCGGTGGGGCCGATCATGAGGATGTTCTTCGGCGTCACCTCGGCGCGCAGCTCGGCCGGCAGCTGCATGCGCCGCCAGCGGTTGCGCAGGGCGATGGCGACGGCGCGCTTGGCGTCGTCCTGGCCGATGATGTGGCGGTTGAGTTCGTGGACGATCTCGCGGGGCGTCATGGACATTCGTTTACTCCAGCGGGGGACGCGCGCCTCAGACGGCGCTGTCCAGCTCCTCGATGGTCAGGTTCTGGTTGGTGAAGACGCAGATCGAGCCGGCGATGTTCAGCGCGGTCTCGGCGACTTCCCGAGCGCTCAGCTCGGCGTTGTGCTGCAGCAGGGCCAGGGCCGCGGCCTGGGCGAAGCCGCCGCCGGAGCCCATGGCGATCAGGCCGTGTTCGGGTTCGACCACATCGCCGTTGCCGGTGATGATCAGTGAGGCGTCCTTGTTGGCGACTGCCAGCATGGCTTCGAGACGGCTCAGGGAGCGGTCGGTGCGCCAGTCCTTGGCCAGCTCGACGGCGGCGCGGACCAGGTGCCCCTGGTGTTTCTCCAGTTGCTGCTCGAAGCGTTCGAACAGAGTGAAGGCATCGGCGGTGGCACCGGCGAAGCCGGCCAGGACCTGACCGTGGTAGAGGCGCCGGACCTTCTTGGCGTTGCCTTTCATCACGGTGTTGCCCAGGGAAACCTGGCCGTCGCCGCCCATGACGACTTTGCCGTTGCGGCGGACAGATACGATGGTGGTCAAGGGGGAGATCTCCACACTGCGGGGCCGGATGCCCGGAATGCTGGGAGATATAGGGGCGATCCGCGGCTTTTCAACCGCGCCCCGCGCCGTGCGTCGGGACGCCCGGCGCGGGGCCCGCGTTCAGCGGGCCTTGCGTTGCTGTAACAGGAGGTTGCTGAAACCGTTGGAGGACAGCGTCTTCTGCGCCTGGGACAACTGGTCGCGGCTGTTGAAGGGGCCGACCATCACCCGGTACCAGGTCTCGTCGCGGACGTTGCCGGCCTCGACGTTCACCGACTGCCCGAGCAGGATGATCTGCGCGCGCACGCGGTCGGCGTCGGACTGCTTGCGGAACGAGCCGGCCTGCAGGAAGAACTGGGTGCTGGCGGCGACCACCGCCTTGGGCAGCGGCGGCGGCACCTGGCCGGCGAGGGCGGCCTTGGCCCGCGCTTCGTCGGCCTTGGCCAGTTCGGCGGGGGTGGGCGGCGGAGGGGCCTTTTCCGGTACCGCTTCGGGCGGCACCACGACTTCGGACTCCGGCAGCAAGGTATAGAACTCGTACTTCGGCTTGGCCTGGGCCGGCGTCTGCGCCGGTTGCTGGGCCTGGGCGTTCTGCTGCTGCGGCTGCTTGCCCTGCACGGTGGCCGGGCGCTGGGCATCCGGGCGTTCGCGCTGGACGTCCTTGCGCCCGGGTTCGAGCTTCATCAGGAACATGATGAAGCCGCCGATGGCCAGTCCGGCGACCAGCCAGACCCAGCCGGGAACGCCGTTCTTCGCGGCGGGCGCCTGGTAGCGGCTGGCGCCGCGCTTGGGGGCGGGTTTCTTCTTTGCCATGGGGGTTCCCGGACTCCTGTTCGGGCGGGTTCGATTACATGCGTTCCAGGGTCTTCAGACCGAGCAACTCCAGGCCCTGTTCCAGGGTACGGCCGGTCAGCGCGGCGAGACGCAGGCGGCTGTCCTTCTGCGCCGGGTCCTCGGCGGTGAGGATCGGGCAGTGCTCGTAGAAGCTGGAGAACAGTCCGGCCAGCTCGTACAGGTAGGCGCAAAGCAGGTGCGGAACGCCCTTGAGCGCGACGTTGTTGAGCAGGTCGCCGAATTGCGCCAGTTGTGCGGCCAGGGCCAGCTCCTGGGGCTGTTCGAGGACGATCCTGCCGCCCAGTTGCTCGCGGCCCTGGCCGAGCTTGCGGAACACGCTGGCCACGCGGGTGCAGGCGTAGAGCAGGTAGGGCGCGGTGTTGCCTTCGAAGCTGAGCATCAGCTCGAAGTTGAAGCTGTAGTCGCTGGTGCGGTGCTTGGACAGGTCGGCGTATTTCACCGAGTCGATACCCACCACCCGGCCGATCTCGCGCAGCTGGGCCTCGTCGAACGGCTCCTCGCCGCGCTCGACGCGCTGCTCGTTGCGTTCCTTGACCAGGGCATAGGCGCGGCTCTCGGCTTCTTCCAGCAGGTCGATCAGCTTCACCGTACCGCCGTCGCGGGTCTTGAACGGACGCCCGTCAGCGCCGTTCATGGTGCCGAAGCCCATGTGCTCCAGCTCCATGTCGGCCGGGACGAAGCCGGCGCGCCGCGCCACTTCGAATACCTGCTGGAAATGCAGGGCCTGGCGCTGGTCGACGAAGTACAGCGCGCGGTCGGCGTGCAGCACGTTGTGCCGATAACGCATGGCGGCCAGGTCGGTGGTGGCATAGAGGTAGCCGCCACCGGCTTTCTGCACGATCACCGGGAGCGGATTGCCCTCGGCGTTCCTGAACTCCTCGAGGAAGACGCACAGCGCGCCGTTGTCCTCGGTGAGCAGGCCCTTGGCGGTCAGGTCGGCGACTACCTGGGCGAGGTCGTCGTTGTAGGCGCTCTCGCCCTTGACGTCGGCCATGCTCAGTTTCACGCCGAGACGGTCGTAGACCTTCTGGCAGTGCGACAGGGAAATCTCGTTGAAGCGCGTCCACAGGCGCAGGCAGTCGGGGTCGCCGGCCTGCAGCCTGACCACCAGTTCGCGGGCGCGGTCGGCGAACTCGGGAGACTCGTCGAAGCGTTTCTTCGCCGCGCGATAGAAGACCTCCAGGTCGTGCAGCTCGGCCTGGGCGTCCACCGGCTGCTCTTCCAGGTAGGCGAGCAGCATGCCGAACTGGGTGCCCCAGTCGCCGACGTGGTTCTGCCTGATCACCGTGTCGCCGAGGAACTCGAGGACGCGCGCGACGGCGTCGCCGATGATGGTCGAGCGCAGGTGGCCGACATGCATCTCCTTTGCCAGGTTCGGCGAGGACAGGTCGATCACCACGCGTTGCGCCGGGCCGGCCTTGCGCACGCCGAGACGCTCGTCGGCGAGGGCGCGGTCGAGGCTGGCGGCGAGCCAGACGTGGTCCTGGAAGAAGTTGAGGAAGCCGGGGCCGGCGATTTCCACCTTGGCCAACTGCTCGTGGGCGGGCAGCGCCTCGACCAGCCTGGTCGCCAGGTCGCGCGGTTTCATGCCGGCCGGCTTGGCCAGCATCATCGCGATGTTGCTGGCGAAATCGCCGTGGCTGCGGTCCTTGGTGTTCTCCACCTGGATGTCCGGGGTCAGGCCGGCGGGCAGGGTGCCGTCCGCGGTCAGTTGGTCGAGGGCTTGCTGGATCAGCTGGCGAATCGTGTCTTTCATCGTTCTCTCCGTGCTCGCGGGCAGAGGGGGCGGCGCGCGACGGTCAGGCAGTGGAAGGGCCGGCGGATGCGGCGCTCCGGAGTTCAGTCCCCGCGGGGTGCGCAGGGTGGCCGGTCGAGGCTCAGAACCGCGCATTATCCGTGGGTGGACAGATGTTGCCAACCGTTGCAGCGATCAGCCGACAGTTTGCGCCTGGCGTCGCTGGTTCCGCCTGACCCCTGTCAAGTGGGGTGTCTTCCTGGACGCCCATCAGAAAAGGTCGATCGGATCCACGTCCAGCGACCAGCGTACCTGGCGTCCGCCGGGTAGCTGTTCGAGGGCTTGCAGCCAGGGCGCCAGCAGGCGGTGCAACGGCGCCCGGCTCATGCACTGCAGCAGCAACTGCGCGCGGTGCTTGCCGGCGCGCCGCTCCATGGGCGCCGGCACCGGTCCGAGCAGTTCCACCTCCGGACCGCCGATCTGCTCCAGCAGTTGCTCGGCGGCGCCGCAGGCGCTGTCGAGGAAGGCTTCCGCCTGGCCCGGCTTGTGCGCCTCGGCGCGCAGCAGGGCGAGGTGGGCGAAGGGCGGCAGGCCGGCGGCGCGGCGCTCGCTGAGGGCCTGCTCGGCGAAGGCGAAGTAGCCGTCTTCGGTGAGCTGGACCAGCAGCGGGTGGTCGGCCAGGTGGGTCTGGATCAGTACCCGCCCGGGTTCCTCGGCGCGCCCCGCGCGGCCGGCGACCTGGACGATCTGCTGGGCCATGCGTTCGCTGGCGCGGAAGTCGGCGGAGAACAGGCCGCCATCGGCGTCGAGGATCGCCACCAGGGTGACCCGCGGGAAGTGATGACCCTTGGCGAGCATCTGGGTGCCGACCAGGATGCATGGCTCGCCGCTGTTGATGGTAGCGAAGAGGTCGCGCATGGCGTGCTTGCGCGAGGTGCTGTCGCGGTCGATGCGCAGCACCGGATGATGTGGGAATAGAATCCGCAGGCGCTCCTCGGCGCGCTCGGTACCGGCGCCCACCGGGCGCAGGTCGAGCTTGCCGCATTGCGGACAGTTCATCGGTGGGCGCTGGCGATGGTCGCAGTGGTGGCAGCGCAGCTCACCGCTGCCCTGGTGCACGGTCATCCGCGCGTCGCAGCGCGGACACTGGCTGATCCAGCCGCAGTCGTGGCACAGCAGGGTCGGGGCGAAACCGCGGCGGTTGAGGAACACCAGCACCTGCTGGCCGGCCGCCAGGGTGTCGCCGATGGCCTGTTGCAGGGGCCGGGAAAGCCCGGCGTCGAGCGGCATGCTCTTCACGTCGAGGCGAATGAACTTCGGCGGTTGGGCACCGCCGGCGCGCTGGGTCAGGCGCAGCAGGCCGTAGCGGCCGGCCTGGGCGTTGTGCAGGCTTTCCAGGGCGGGAGTGGCCGAGCCGAGCAGGATCGGCACGTTCTCCAGGCGCGCACGCACCAGCGCCAGGTCGCGGGCGTGATAGCGCAGGCCGTCCTGCTGTTTATAGGAGGCGTCGTGTTCCTCGTCGACGATGATCAGTCCCGGACGCTTCAGCGGAGTGAACAGCGCCGAGCGGGTGCCGATGACGATATCGGCCTCGCCATCCCGTGCGGCGAGCCAGGCGTCGAGGCGCTCGCGGTCGGTCAGGGCCGAGTGCAGCAGGGCGATGCGCGCGTTGAAGCGCCGCTCGAAGCGGGCCAGGGTCTGCGGGCCGAGGTTGATCTCGGGAATCAGTACCAGCGCCTGGCGGCCGGCGGCCAGGGTCTCGCGGATCAGTTGCAGGTAGACCTCGGTCTTGCCGCTGCCGGTGACGCCAGCCAGAAGGAAGCAGTGGAAGCTGCCGTGGCTGGCGCGGACCGCCTCGAAGGCGGCGCGCTGCTCGGGGTTCAGCGGCAGCTCCGCCTGGGCCAGCCAGCCGCCTTCGCGCGGCGGGGTGCTGTGGCGCCGCACCTCCAGTTCGACCAGGCCTTTTTCCTTGAGCAGGTCGAGGCTGTCCTTGTTTATCTCCAGCTGGTTCAGCAACTCATGGGAAACCCCGTGCGGATGCTGCTTGAGAATCGCCAGGGCCTGACGCTGGCGCGGCGCGCGGGCCAGGCGCGGGTCGTCGAGGCTGGATTGCTCGACGGCGTGCCAGAAACGCTGCTGGCGGGCCTCGGCCGGCTCGCCCTGGCGCAGCAGGTTGGGCAGCGCCCAGGACAGGCTGTCGCCGAGGCTGTGCTGGTAGTACTGGGCGGTCCAGCGGCATAGCTCGAGCAGGTGGGCGGGCATCGGCGGCTTGGCGTCGAGCACCCTGAGCGCCGGCTTGAGCTTGTCCTCCGGCACTTCGGAACGGTCCGTCACCTCTATCAGAACGCCAATCATCTCGCGGCGCCCGAACGGCACCAGCAGGCGTATCCCCGGTTGCAGGGCGCTGCGTGGAATCCCGCGTGGCGCCCGATAGTCGAACAGGCGTCGGAGGGGCGAAGGCAGGGCGAGGCGTAGGATCAGGTCTGACACTCAGCGGCTTCCGGGGATGAAGGAAACGAGGACCGGGCCGGCGATGTTAGCAGACGACCGGCGGGCGGGGTCGCTTGCATAGATGAAACGGTCTGGTATGATCCACGCCCTTAATTACGTGCGGTGCCCGGTAAAAGCGCTGGGTGGCGGCACACAACGCCCCGAGGATCAAATCATGAAAGCGGACATCCATCCGGCTTACGAAGCTATCGAAGCTACCTGCAGCTGCGGTAACGTCATCAAGACCCGTTCCACCCTGTGCAAGCCGATCCACCTGGACGTGTGCTCCGAATGCCACCCGTTCTACACCGGCAAGCAGAAGGTGCTGGACACCGGCGGCCGTATCGACCGCTTCAAGCAGCGTTTCGGCGTATTCGGCGCCACCAAGTAAGCCGCTTGCCGCGAACGCGCGCAATGCTTCTTGTCGCTGTATCGAGAAAGGCGTCCCTGGTGGGCGCCTTTTTCATGTCCGTGATTTCTGTCGCCGCCGGCGCGGCGGAGGCCTGCCGTCCCACCGGGACCTTGCAGAGCGTCGAGGTGGCGCGGGTGGTGGACGGTGACACCGTGCGCCTGCGCGACGGCCGGAGTGTGCGGCTGATCGGCATCAACGCGCCTGAACTGGCGCACAACGGCCGTACCACCGAACCCTATGCCGAAGCCGCGAAGCAGCGCCTACAGGCGCTGGTGACGGCCGGCGGCGGGCGTCTCGGCCTGCAGCCGGGGCGTCAGGCCCGCGATCACTACGGCCGGACCCTGGCGCACCTGTTCGACGCCAGTGGCGGCAATCTCGAGGCGCGCCTGCTCGGCGAAGGCCTCGGCTACCTGGTGGCGGTGGCGCCGAACACCGAGCTGACGGCCTGTCAGCAAGCCGCTGAACGTGCCGCGCGATCGGCTAATCTGGGAGTGTGGAAGCGTTCGCCGGTGCTGTCGGCGGAGCAACTGTCGCAGAGCGGTTTCGCCGTGGTTCGCGGACGGGTGCTCGAGGTCGAGCGCAACCGGGGTGGCATCTGGCTGGAAATGGACGGTCCGCTGGTCCTGCGGATCGAGCCGAAGGTGCTCAAGGCATTCGATGCGAAGCGGGTGATGCAGATGGCGGGGCGTTCTCTGGAAGTGCGTGGCTGGGTGGTCGACCGTTCCCGGCGGGGCGCGGTGCCGGCCGGCAAGGCGCGCTGGCAGTTGTCGGTGACCGACCCGGCGATGCTGGAGTGGCTTCCATGAGGATCGTCTGGCTCCTGATGCTGGTGCTGGGAGTCGCGACGCTGGGCGGTTGCGCGGTGAACCCGGCCACCGGCAAGAGCGACTTCGTGATGATGAGCGAGCAGCAGGAGCTCGGCATGGGCGCTCGCTACAACCAGGAAATCCTCAAGCAGTTCCCCCGCTACAATGACGAAAAACTCCAGGCCTACGTGCAGCGGGTCGGCGAGCGGGTCGCGCGCAGCAGCCATCGCAGCAACCTGCAGTACCACTTCACCGTCATCGACTCGCCGGACATCAACGCCTTCGCCCTGCCGGGCGGCTACATCTATATCCATCGCGGACTGATCGCCTACCTCGGCTCCGAGGCCGAGCTGGCCGCGGTGCTCGGCCACGAGGTCGGCCACGTCACGGCGCGTCACAGCGTGCGCCAGCAGAGCCAGGCCAGCGCCTGGAACATCCTCGGCCAGGCGGTGGCGATCGGTACCGGCGTCGGTGCCGCCGGCGACCTGGCGAACGTGCTCGGCACCGCCTTCGTCCGCGGCTATGGCCGTGACATGGAGCTGGAGGCCGATGGGCTGGGGGCCCAGTACCTGGCCCGCGCCGGCTACGATCCGACGGCGATGATCCAGGTGGTGCGGGTGCTGAAGAACCAGGAAGACTTCGCCCGCGCGGAGGCGGCGCGCAATGGCCAGGCGGTGCAGGCCGGCGGTTACCACGGCCTGTTCGACACCCACCCGGACAATGATCGGCGCCTGCAGCAGGTGGTCGGTCCGGCGCGGCAACTGGCCAACGGACAGCAGGAAGTCGGCCGCGACGTGTTCCTCCGCCACCTGGAGGGCCTGCCCTTCGGCGACTCGGCCGCGGCCGGGGTGCGTCGCGGGCAGAATTTCTACCATGCCGAGCTGGACTTCACCCTGAGCTATCCGGCGGGCTGGAAGATCCTCAACCAGCCGAGCGCCCTGCTCGGCTATCCGGCGGACGAGCAGTCGTTCATCGGCATGAAGCTGGTGCCCCATGATGCCCGCCTGACGCCCGCGGAGTTCCTGCGCAAGAACGCCGGGCAACGGCTGGCCCGGGAAGAGTCGCTGCAGCAGGCCGGGCTGAACGGCTACACGGCGGTGGTGCCAGGCAACCCGGCGCGGCGGGTGGCGGTGATCTACCAGGGCGACCGGGCCTACCTGTTCGTCGGCGTGGTCAAGGTCGGTTCCCTGGAGACCCAGGACGACCGTTTCCTCGGCGTGATCCGCAGCTTCCGTCCGCTGCGCGACAAGGAGCGGGCCCTGGCGCAGCCGCGACGCCTGCACCTGGTGCAGGTCAAGGCGGGGCAGACGCTGGAGCAATTGGCGGCTGGTGGCGAGGGGTCATTGAGTGACTCCGTGGCTCGTCTGCGTCTGCTGAATGACCTTTATCCGAGCGGTGAACCCCGACCGGGCGATTGGCTTAAAGTCGTACGCTAGAGGTCTTGACAGCCGGGTCCTGACGATCTTGTGGGGCGTCGTCTTCTTGCGTATGCTCGGTCGCCCCGTCTGTCCAACAAGCAATAAAGCGGAAGTGCCCAAATGTCCGATCTTAAAACCGCTGCCCTCGAATATCACGCACAACCCCGTCCGGGAAAACTGAGTGTCGAGCTGACCAAACCCACCGCTACCGCCCGGGACCTGTCCCTGGCCTACAGCCCGGGTGTCGCCGAGCCGGTGCGTGAAATCGCCCGCGATGCCGAGCTGGCCTACCAGTACACCGGCAAGGGCAACCTGGTGGCAGTGATCTCCGACGGCACCGCGATTCTCGGCCTGGGTAACCTGGGCCCGCTGGCCTCCAAGCCGGTGATGGAAGGCAAGGGTGTGCTGTTCAAGCGCTTCGCCGGCATCGACGTGTTCGACATCGAGGTCGACGCCGAAAGCCCGCAGGCCTTCATCGATACCGTCAAGCGCATCTCCATCACCTTCGGCGGCATCAACCTCGAGGACATCAAGGCTCCCGAGTGCTTCGAGATCGAGCGCGCGCTGATCGAGCAGTGCGACATCCCGGTGTTCCACGATGACCAGCACGGCACCGCCATCGTTACCGCGGCGGGCATGCTCAACGCGCTGGAGCTGGCCGGCAAGAAGCTGGAAGACGCGAAGATCGTCTGCCTCGGCGCCGGCGCCGCCGCCATCTCCTGCATGAAGCTGCTGGTGAGCATGGGCGCCAAGGTCGAGAACATCTACATGATCGACCGCAAGGGCGTGATCCACGCCGGCCGCGACGACCTGAACCAGTACAAGTCGGTGTTCGCCACCGAGACCGACAAGCGCACCCTGGCCGACGCCCTGGATGGCGCCGACGTGTTCGTCGGCCTGTCCGGCGCCAACCTGCTGGAGCCGGAAGATCTCAAGCGCATGGCGCCGAGCCCGATCGTGTTCGCCTGCTCCAACCCGGACCCGGAGATCAAGCCGGAACTGGCCCATGCCACCCGCAACGACGTGATCATGGCCACCGGTCGTTCCGACTATCCGAACCAGGTCAACAACGTGCTCGGTTTCCCCTTCATCTTCCGCGGTGCCCTGGACGTGCGCGCCACGCGCATCAACGAAGAGATGAAGATCGCCGCCGCCCTGGCCCTGCGCGACCTGGCCAAGCAGCCGGTGCCGGAGGACGTCTGCGCCGCCTATGGCGTGGACAGGCTGGAATTCGGCCGCGAGTACATCATTCCGAAGCCGATGGACAAGCGCCTGATCAGCGTGGTGTCCGATGCCGTGGCCAAGGCTGCCATCGAGACCGGCGTGGCGACCCTGCCGTATCCGAAGAACTATCCGCTGAAATCGGTGGATGACGTCTTCAACGGCTGATCGAGCCGTCGGATAAGCCGGATAAAAAGAAACCCCGCCTTGGCGGGGTTTCTTTTTGCCTGCGCCTCGCGCTCCGTCGTCGCCAACGAAGCGCAGGCGCCGGTTCAGAACAGGTCGATCGGCGCGCCTTCGTCGTCCGGCAGCGGGCTGCCGGGGAAGCTGCCCGGCGGCAGTTCATTGACCGAGGGCGGGGTGTCTTCGTTCTTGAACATCTCGAAATAGGCGCCGGGCGTGCCCGGCGCGGCAGAGCGGCCGGTGACCGGATCGATGCGCAGGCTGACGATGCCTGGCGGCTCGGCCATGGTGTGCATCGGCTTGTCCTTGAGGGCGAAGCCCATGTACCTGATCCAGATCGGCAGCGCGACGGTGCCGCCGTACTCGCGGCGACCCAGGGTCTCCGGCTGGTCGAAGCCGACCCAGACGCTGGTCACGTAGTCGGAGTTGTAGCCGGAGAACCAGCCGTCCTTGGAGTCGTTGGTGGTGCCCGTCTTGCCGGCCAGGTCGGTGCGCTTCAGCGCCAGGGCGCGGCGCCCGGTGCCGCGCTTGATCACGTCCTGCAGCATGCTGGTCATGATGTAGGCGGTGCGGGCGTCGATGATCCGCTCCGCCGGGGTCGGCTCGAAGGTGGTCCGAGCGTTGGCGGCGACCTGCTGGGCTTCGATCGAACCCTCGCCTTCGGCGCTCTCCGGAGCCTCCGGCTCGCCAGGATTGCCGGCGTCTTCCGTATCCTGCGCAGCGGCCTGTTCCTCCACCGGCACGCGGGGCGGGTTGGCCTGGTACAGCACCTGGCCATCGCGGCTTTCGATGCGTTCGATGACGTACGGATTGACCTTGTAGCCGCCGTTGGCGAACACGCTCCAGGCGCCGGCGATCTCCATCGGCGTCACCGTCGCGGTGCCCAGGGCCAGGGAGAAGTTGCGCGGCAGTTCGTCGCGCTGGAAGCCGAACTTGGTGATGTAGCTGATCGCCCGCTCGATGCCCACGCCCTGCAGGACGCGGATCGAGACCATGTTGCGGGACTTGTACAAGGCTTCGCGCAGCGGGATCGGGCCGAGGAAGGTGTTGGTGTCGTTCTTCGGTCGCCAGACCTTGTCCAGGTACTCGTCGACGAACACGATGGGCGCGTCGTTGACCAGGCTGGCGGCGGTGAAGCCGTTGTCCAGGGCAGCGCTGTAGATGAACGGCTTGAAACTGGAGCCCGGCTGGCGCTTGGCCTGGATCGCGCGGTTGTAGTTGCTCTGCTCGAAGGAGAAGCCGCCGACCAGCGAGCGGATCGCGCCGTCCTGCGGGTCGAGGGAGATCAGCGCGCTCTGCGCGGCGGGGATCTGCACGAAGCGCAGGGTGCCGTCTTCCTGGCGCTGCACGCGGACCTGGTCGCCGGCCTGGGCCACGTCGGCGGGTTGGCGCGGCAACGGGCCCATGCTGTTGTTGCTGAGGAAGGGGCGCGCCCACTTCATGCTGTCCCAGGTCACGGCTTCTTCCTTGCCGTCGCGGGTCATCACCATGATCCCGCTCTTTTCCACCTGGGTGACGATCGCCGGCTCCAGGCCGCCGATGCTGCGCTGCTGGCCGAGATGCTTGAGCCAGGCGTCGCGCGTCTGGCCCGGCAGGCGGGTTTCCGGGCCGCGGTAGCCGTGGCGCTGGTCATAGTCGATGAGGCCGTCGCGGACCGACTGGCTGGCGGCGTTCTGCAGGTCGCTGCGCACCGTGGTGATGACCTTGTAGCCCTCGGTGTAGGCCTCGCTGCCATAGCGGCCGACCATCTCGGCGCGGGCCATTTCGGCAATGTAGGGCGCGTTCAGCTCGGGGGTCTGCACGTGGTAGGAGGCGTTGATCGGCTCATCGATGGCGGCCTGGTAACGCTGCTGGTCGATGAAGCCGAGCTTGAGCATGCGCTCGAGGATCCAGTCGCGCCGCTCCGTGCTGCGGGTCGGGTTGACCAGCGGGTTGTAGCGCGAGGGCGCCTTCGGCAGACCGGCGATCATCGCCATCTCGGCCAGGCTCAAGTCTTTGATCGGCTTGCCGTAATAGACCTGTGCGGCAGCCTCGATGCCATAGGCGCGGTTGCCCAGGTAGATCTTGTTGACGTAGAGCTCGAGGATCTCGTCCTTGGTCAGCTGCCGCTCGATCTGCAGGGCCAGGAGGATTTCATTGATCTTTCGCGAGAAGCTTCTTTCATTGGTAAGGAAGTAGTTCTTCGCCACCTGCATGGTGATGGTGCTGCCGCCAGTCTGGATGTGACCGCTTTTCAATAATTGCGCGGCGGCGCGCATTAGGCTTTTCACATCGACGCCATAATGGTTGGCGAAATTGTCGTCCTCGGCGGACAGCAGGGCATGGATGAAGTCCTGCGGGATGTCGGCGAAGCGGATCGGGGTCCGGCGCATCTCGCCGAACTCGGAGATCAGCTTGCCGTCCTCGCTGTAGACCTTGAGGGGGATCTGCAGCTGGACGTTACGCAGAGCCTCCACCGAGGGCAGGCTGGGACTCAGATAGAGATAGGCGCCGCTGAAACTGAGCAGCACTCCACAAATCAGGGTGACGCAAGTCCACCACAGGAACTTCAGCAGGCGCATGGGTAGATTCGGATTTCCAGGAAAAAGAAAGAGTTAAGCGAATAGGACAGGAAAAAGGCAAAAGCTGTTCACATTATAAGCAATTTTTCTGTGACCTAGCCATTTGCCTGGCCTTCAGCTCTGGTATCTAATGTGAAAAAAGAAGAATCGTTCGTAAGTATTGAACGCTAATAGGGAATTGGTCGTGCTAGGGCTCATAAAAAAGAAAGCGAATACCTTACTGGGGATCGACATCAGTTCGACCTCGGTAAAGCTCCTTGAGTTGAGCCGCTCCGGAGGCCGCTACAAAGTGGAGGCCTATGCCGTCGAGCCGCTTCCGCCGAACGCAGTCGTGGAAAAGAACATCGTCGAGCTGGAAGGGGTCGGCCAGGCGTTGTCACGGGTGCTGGTCAAGGCGAAAACCAACCTGAAATCGGCCGTGGTGGCCGTCGCCGGTTCGGCGGTGATCACCAAGACGATCGAGATGGAGGCCGGGCTTTCCGAGGACGAACTGGAAAACCAGCTGAAGATCGAGGCCGACCAGTACATCCCCTATCCGCTGGAGGAGGTCGCCATCGACTTCGAGGTCCAGGGTCTTTCCGCGCGCAATCCCGAGCGCGTGGACGTGCTCCTGGCCGCCTGTCGGAAAGAGAACGTCGAGGTGCGCGAAGCGGCCCTGGCGCTGGCCGGCCTGACCGCCAAGGTGGTCGACGTCGAGGCCTACGCGCTGGAGCGTTCCTATGCGCTGCTGAGCAGTCAGTTGGGTGCCGACACCGACCAGTTGACCGTGGCGGTGGTGGACATCGGCGCGACCATGACAACGCTCAGCGTCCTGCACAACGGCCGCACCATCTATACCCGCGAGCAGTTGTTCGGCGGACGCCAGCTCACCGAGGAGATCCAGCGGCGCTACGGGCTTTCGGTGGAGGAAGCCGGTCTCGCCAAGAAGCAGGGTGGTCTTCCGGATGACTACGACAGCGAAGTCCTGCGTCCGTTCAAGGACGCCGTGGTCCAGCAGGTTTCCCGTTCGCTGCAGTTCTTCTTCGCCGCCGGCCAGTTCAATGACGTCGACTACATCGTCCTGGCGGGCGGCACGGCGTCGATCCAGGACCTCGACCGGCTGATCCAGCAGAAGATCGGCACCCCGACCCTGGTCGCCAACCCGTTCGCCGACATGGCGCTGAACGGCAAGGTGAACGCCGGCGCCCTGGCCAGCGACGCGCCGGCGTTGATGATCGCCTGCGGCCTGGCGTTGAGGAGTTTCGACTGATGGCACGGATCAACCTTCTACCCTGGCGCGAAGAGCTGCGCGAGCAGCGCAAGCAGCAGTTCCTGGTGATCCTCGGTGGCGTGCTGGTGGCCTCGGCGGCCCTGGTGTTCCTCGGCGACCAGTACTTCACCGCCGCCATCGAGAACCAGAATGCGCGCAACGACTTCCTGCGCAAGGAAATCGTCGTGCTGGACGCGCGGATCAAGGAGATCAGCGAGCTGAAGTCGCGCCGCCAGCAGTTGCTCGAGCGGATGAAGATCATCCAGGACCTGCAGGGCAACCGCCCGATCATCGGCCGGGTGTTCGACCAGCTCGTGCGCACGCTGCCCGACGGCGTGTATTTCACCGACCTGAAGATGACCGGCAGGAATATCGCCATCGCCGGCGCGGCCGAGTCCAACAACCGTGTCTCCAACCTGATGCGCAACATGGACGCGTCCGAATGGCTGACCGCGCCGACCCTGAACGAGGTCAAGGCGGTGACCCAGGGGGCGGTGGACCAGGCCAACGTGTTCCAGTTGACCGTGCAGCAGACGCAGCCGGGCGAGCAGGATGCCAAGGCCAAGAATGGGGTTGCGCAAGGAGCCAAGAAATGAGTCTGGCCAGTTCCCTGGAAAGTCTGCGCAAGATCGACATCAACGATCTCGACCTGAACAACATCGGTTCCTGGCCGGCGGCGGTCAAGGTCATCGTCTGCGTGCTGCTGACCGCGGCGGTGCTTGCGCTGGGCTACAACTTCCACCTGAGCGACATGCAGGCGCAGCTGGAGCAGCAGGCCGCGGAGGAGGAGACGCTCAAGCAGCAGTTCTCCACCAAGGCCTTCCAGGCCGCGAACCTGGAAGCCTACAAGGCGCAGATGAAGGAGATGGAAGAGTCCTTCGGCGCCTTGCTGCGGCAACTGCCCAGCGACACCGAGGTGCCCGGCCTGCTCGAGGACATCACTCGCACCGGACTGGGCAGCGGGCTGGAGTTCGAGGAGATCAAGCTGCTCCCCGAGGTCACCCAGCAGTTCTACATCGAGCTGCCGATCCAGATCAGCGTGGTCGGTGGCTATCACGACCTGGCGACCTTTGTCAGCGGCGTCTCCAGTCTGCCGCGGATCGTCACCCTGCATGACTTCGAGATCAAGCCGGTCGCGCCCGGCAGTACGTCCAAGCTGCGCATGAGCATCCTGGCCAAGACCTACCGCTACAACGACAAGGGGCTGAAGAAATGAGAGCCCGTCTGATCATGAGCAGCCTGCTGCTCGCCAGCCTGGCCGGATGCGGCGGCGGCTCCGACTTCGCCGACCTGCAGACCTACATGGACGAGGTACGGGCGCGTCCCAAGGGCACCATCGAGCCGTTGCCGAAGTTCCAGCCGTACGAGGCCTTTACCTATAGCGCCGCATCGCTGCGCAGTCCGTTCCAGCCGCCGGTGAAGATCGACCTGACGGTGCGGCAGAAGGGCAACAAGGTGATCAAGCCCGACGAGACGCGGGTCAAGCAGTTCCTGGAAGGCTTCAACATCGAAACCTTCGAGATGGTCGGCACCCTGTCCAATGCCCAGGGCACCTTCGCCCTGGTGAAGGGGGCGGGTGGCGTGCACCGGGTGAGGGTCGGGGACTACCTGGGGCGCAACGACGGCAAGGTCGTCGGCATCAGCGAAGGAAAAATAGACGTGATCGAAATCGTTCCTGACGGAGAGGGGAACTGGCTGGAGCGTCCGCGCAGCCTGACTCTCAAGGAACGCTCCTGAGGGCGGGGAAAAACATGCATAACCAACAGCAGTCTGTACAACGGAGTCGGACGATGAACAGTGGCCTCTCGCGCCTCGGGATCGCTTTGCTGGCCGCCATGTTCGCGCCGGCCTTGCTCGCCGCGGACCTGGAGAAACTCGACGTGGCGGCGCTGCCCGGAGACCGGGTCGAGCTCAAGCTGCAGTTCGACCAGCCCGTCGCCACGCCGCGCGGCTATACCATCGAGCAGCCGGCGCGGATCGCCCTCGACCTGCCGGGGGTGCAGAACAAGCTCGGCACCAAGAACCGCGAACTGAGCGTGGGCAATACACGCAGCGTCACGGTGGTCGAGGCGAAGGACCGCACACGGCTGATCATCAACCTGACCACGCTGTCGTCCTACACCACCCGGGTGGAGGGCAACAACCTGTTCGTGGTGGTCGGCAATTCGCCGGCCGGCGCCAGCGTCGCTTCCGCCGCTCCGGTCAAGGCGAGCCCGGCTCCGGCCAGCTACGCCCAGCCGATCAAGCCCAAGCCGTACGTGCCGGCGGGCCGCGCGATCCGCAATATCGACTTCCAACGCGGCGAGAAGGGCGAGGGCAATGTGGTCATCGACCTCTCCGACCCGACGCTGAGCCCGGATATCCAGGAGCAGGGCGGCAAGATCCGCCTGGACTTCGCCAAGACCCAGCTGCCCGACGCGCTGCGGGTTCGCCTGGACGTCAAGGACTTCGCCACCCCGGTGCAGTTCGTCAACGCCAGTGCGCAATCCGACCGTACCAGCATCACCATCGAGCCGAGCGGGCTCTACGACTACCTGGTCTACCAGACCGACAATCGCCTGACCGTCAGCATCAAGCCGATGACCGCGGACGACGCCGAGCGGCGCAAGAAGGACAACTTCGCCTACACCGGTGAGAAGCTGTCGCTGAACTTCCAGGACATCGACGTGCGGTCGGTGCTGCAATTGATCGCCGACTTCACCGATCTGAATCTGGTGGCCTCGGATACCGTGCAGGGCAACATCACCCTGCGCCTGCAGAATGTGCCGTGGGACCAGGCGCTGGACCTCGTGCTCAAGACCAAGGGCCTGGACAAGCGCAAGCTCGGCAACGTGCTGCTGGTGGCGCCGGCCGACGAGATCGCCGCACGCGAGCGTCAGGAGCTGGAAGCGCAGAAGCAGATCGCCGAACTGGCGCCGCTGCGTCGCGAGCTGATCCAGGTGAACTACGCCAAGGCGGCGGACATCGCCAAGCTGTTCCAGTCGGTGACCAGCGAGGGCGGTGCGGAAGGCAAGGAAGGCGGGCGCGGCTCGATCACCGTGGACGACCGCACCAACAGCATCATCGCCTACCAGCCGCAAGATCGCCTGGATGAGCTGCGGCGGATCGTTTCGCAACTGGACATCCCGGTACGCCAGGTGATGATCGAGGCGCGCATCGTCGAAGCCAACGTCGGCTACGACAAGAGCCTCGGCGTGCGCTGGGGCGGTGCCTACCACAAGGGCAACTGGAATGCCTACGGCAAGGACGGCAATATGGGGATCAAGGACGAGGAAGGCCTGAACTGCGGTCCCATCGCCGGCAACTGTAGCTTCCCCACCGTGGGCACCAACAAGTCGCCGTCGCCGTTTGTCGATATTGGCGCGAAGGATGCCACTTCCGGGATCGGTATCGGCTTCATCACCGACAACATCATCCTCGACCTGCAACTGTCGGCGATGGAAAAGACCGGCAACGGCGAGATCGTCTCCCAGCCCAAGGTCGTGACCTCGGACAAGGAAACCGCGAAGATCCTCAAGGGCCAGGAAGTGCCGTACCAGGAGGCCAGCTCCAGCGGTGCCACCAGTACCTCCTTCAAGGAGGCCGCACTGTCCCTCGAGGTGACCCCGCAGATCACGCCGGACAACCGGATCATCGTCGAGGTCAAGGTCACCAAGGACGCGCCGGACTTCGATCGTGCCCTGAACGGAGTACCGCCGATCAACAAGAACGAGGTCAATGCCAAGATCCTGGTCAATGACGGCGAGACCATCGTCATCGGCGGTGTATTCAGCAACACCCAGAGCAAGTCGGTGGACAAGGTGCCGTTCCTCGGCGACCTGCCCTACCTGGGGCGGCTGTTCCGGCGTGATACGGTCTCGGACGTGAAAAACGAACTTCTGGTTTTCCTGACACCGCGGATCATGAATAATCAGGCCATCGCAATCGGTCGCTGATATCGAACAACGTGGTCAACCTGATCCTCGTCGGCCCGATGGGTGCTGGAAAGAGCACCATCGGGCGCCTGCTCGCCAAGGAGCTGCATCTCGCGTTCAAGGACTCCGACAAGGAGATCGAACAGCGTTGCGGCGCGAATATCCCATGGATCTTCGATGTCGAGGGCGAGGCCGGTTTCCGCGAGCGCGAGCAGGCGATGCTCAGTGAACTCTGCGCCACCGACGGAATGGTCATCGCCACCGGCGGCGGCGCGGTGATGCGCGACGGTAATCGCCAGATTCTGCGTGCCGGCGGACGGGTGGTCTACCTGCATGCCTCGGTCGAGCACCAGATCGCGCGGACGGCCAGGGACCGCAACCGGCCCTTGCTGCAGAAGCCAAACCCGGGGCAGATCCTGCGCGATCTCATGGACCTGCGCGACCCGCTCTACCGTGAAATCGCCGACGTGGTGGTGGAGACCGACGAGCGGCCGCCACGCCTGGTGGTGCAGGAAATTCTCGAACGCCTGCGCAAGTTGCCGCCCCGCTGAGGCGCGGCGAATTGCGTTATCCTATCGCCCTTTCCTGTCTGGGGGCCTCATGCGCACACTCAACGTCGATCTAGGCGAGCGTAGCTATCCCATCTACATCGGTGAAAACCTGCTGGGCGACGCCCAGTGGTTCGCACCACACATCGTCGGCCGGCGGGTCGCGGTGATCAGCAACGAAACGGTCGCGCCGCTTTACCTCGAAACCCTGCTCGGGGCGCTGGAGGGCCGCGAGGTCACTCGGGTGGTGCTGCCCGACGGCGAGGCCTACAAGCAGTGGGAAACCCTGCAATCGATCTTCGATGCCCTGCTGCAGGACCGGCATGACCGCAAGACCACCCTGATCGCCCTCGGCGGCGGGGTCATCGGCGACATGGCCGGGTTCGCCGCGGCCTGCTACCAGCGCGGCGTCAACTTCATCCAGGTGCCAACCACCCTGCTGTCCCAGGTCGACTCCTCGGTGGGCGGCAAGACCGGAATCAACCATCCACTGGGCAAGAACATGATCGGCGCGTTCTACCAGCCGCAGGCGGTGGTGATCGACACGGCGTCACTGAAGACCCTGCCGGCTCGCGAGCTGTCCGCGGGCCTGGCGGAAGTGATCAAGTACGGCTTTATCTGCGACGAGCCGTTCATCACCTGGCTGGAGGAGCACATGGATGCCCTGCTGGCGCTGGAGCCCGCGGCGGTCACCGAAGCCATCGAGCGCTCCTGCGCGGCGAAGGCCCGCGTGGTGGGCGCCGACGAGCGCGAGTCGGGGGTGCGCGCCACGCTCAACCTCGGTCATACGTTCGGCCACGCGATCGAGACCCAGCAGGGCTATGGCGTCTGGCTGCACGGCGAAGCGGTGGGGGCGGGAACCGTGATGGCACTCGAGATGTCGCATCGGTTGGGCTGGCTGAGTGCCGCCGAGCGCGACCGCGGTATCCGCCTGTTGCGCCGAGCCGGCTTGCCCGTGGTGCCGCCGGCCGATATGACGGCGGAAGATTTTATGGAACACATGGCTGTCGACAAGAAAGTGCTCGATGGCCGACTGCGTCTGGTTTTGCTGCAAGGACTGGGGAACGCCGTGGTTACCGGCGATTTTCCCCGTGAGATCTTGGACGCGACCCTGCGCACCGACTATCGGGCCTTGGCCGACCAGCTTGGAGATGAATGAGGTCCCATGACCAGCTTGCATGCCGATGAGGCCTTCCTGGGCCACTACCAGTTCAGCCACGACCCGTTCGCGCCACGCGTGCCGGGCTTCAAGTTCTTCCCGGCGCAGCGCAAGCCGGTGCTTGGCCAGTTGCATCACCTGGCCCGCTACAGCCAGCTCCTGCTGCTGGTGACCGGCCCCCTGGGCAGCGGCAAGACTCTGCTGCGCCAGGCTCTGGTGGCCAGCACCAACAAGGACGCGGTGCTCAGCGTGGTCATCTCGGCGCGCACCGCCGCCGACGAAACCTCCCTGCTGCGCCAGGTGGCCCAGGGCCTGAGCATCAACCAGGCGAGCCTGGAAGCGATCCTGACCAAGGTCGCGCAACTGGCGATCACCGGCCAGGACGTCTACCTGATGGTGGACGATGCCGAGCAACTCCAGGACAGCGCGCTGGAAGTGCTGTTGCTGCTGGCCTCCGGCACCAATGAAGGACGCCTGCATGTGTTCCTGTTCGGCGAGCCGTCGCTGTTGCCGCGCCTGGAGGTGTTCTCCGAGGGCGAGGAACGTTTCCACGCCATCGAGCTGCAGCCGTACAGCGAAGAGGAAACCCGCGACTACCTGGCCCAACGCCTGGAAGGCGCGGGGCAGGGCATCGAGCTGATTTCCAACGATCTGCTGGTGGATATCCACGAGCAGTCGGAAGGTTGGCCGGGAGCGATCAATCAGGTCGCCCGCGATGCCCTGATCGAAGCGATGCTGGCCAACCGTGGCGCAGCGCGCAAGGCAACCGGAGGGTCTTTCAACTTGCCGAAGAAGCATCTGGTGATTCTTGCGGTCGTGGCCATCGGCGTGATCGCCGCCTGGTTCATGCAAGGCAAGAGCAAGCCGGAGGCGCCGCAGAACGCCTCTACCGAATTGTCGATGAACGGCGCCGCGCCGGCCCAGGCCCAGCCGCCGGGCAGCGGTCCGGCCGTGGAATTCAACGGTTCCAGCCAGCCCCTGCCGCTACCGCTGGTCGGCGAGTCGCAGCCGGTGATTCGCGAGCCGCTGGCCCAGGCCGCCGGACAGGGTAGCGATGACGAGGGCGGCCTGCCCTCCGCCGTCGTGCCGCCTACCGTGTCCAGCACGGCGCCGCCGGTGACGCCGCTGGCCAACAATGGCGTGACCCCGATGCATCCGGTTCCGCCGGCGCCGGCCGAACCGGTGGCGACTCCGGCTCCGGTTCCAACCCCGGCTCCGGCCGCGCCGGTGGCCAGCGCCCCGGTCAGCAAGCCGACCCCGGCCCCCGCCCCGGCCAAGCCGGCCGCCAGCAAGCCGACCACCACCGCCGCGGCGAAACCGGCCCCGGCTCCGGCCGCCAAGCCGGCCAGCGGTGGCGGTGCGGGCAGCCAGTGGTATCGCAGCCAATCTGGTGGTAACTTCGCCCTGCAGATCCTCGGTACCGGCTCCGAAGCCAACGCCCAGGCGTTCATTCGCCAGCAGGGCGGCGGCGATTTCCGCTACTTCAAGAAAACCCTGCAAGGCAAGCCTTTCTACGTCGTCACCTATGGCAGCTTCCCGAACCGTGCCGCCGCCCTGGCCGCAGTGAAAAAACTGCCGTCCAAGGTGCAGGCCGGCAAGCCGTGGCCGCGTACCTTCGCCAGCATCCAGCAGGAGATCGGCCAGGCGCATTGACCCCGACCTGCCGTCGCCTCTCGACGAAACTCGCCAGTCGTTAGCATGACTGGTGGGTTTCGTCTTTCATTTTGGCGACATTGAATTTCATTTTCTCGCCGCAAAATTTGTGAGGCCTTGTGCACCTATGTACAATGGCCTCCCTTTGCCTGTCGAAAACTCGCCGCATGAGCGGGTGACGGGCGAAGTAGATGACTAAAAAAGTTTTGCCGGTGAGAGTTCCTTATGAAAGCAGGTCTGTACCATCCTGAAACGTTCAAGGATAACTGCGGATTTGGCCTGATCGCCCATATGCAGGGCGAGCCGAGCCATCAACTTCTGCAAACCGCAATCGAAGCACTGACCTGCATGACCCACCGCGGTGGGATCAATGCCGATGGCAAGACCGGGGACGGCTGCGGGCTGCTGATCCAGAAGCCCGACCTGTTCCTGCGCGCCGTCGCCAGGGAAGCCTTTTCTGTCGACCTGCCCGAGCAATACGCGGTGGGCATGGTGTTCTTCAACCAGGACCCGGTGAAAGCCGAGGCGGCACGCGAGAACATGAATCGCGAGATCGTCGCCGCCGGCCTGGAACTGGTCGGCTGGCGCAAGGTGCCGATCGATACCAGCGTCCTCGGCCGCCTGGCGCTGGAGCGCCTGCCGCAGATCGAGCAGGTGTTCATCGGCGGCGCCGGCCTGAGCGACCAGGACTTCGCCATCAAGCTGTTCAGCGCACGGCGCCGCTCGTCGGTGGCCAACGCCGCCGATAGCGACCACTACATCTGCAGCTTCTCGCACAAGACCATCATCTATAAGGGCCTGATGATGCCGGCCGACCTGGCCGCCTTCTATCCGGACCTTGGCGACGAGCGCCTGCAGACGGCGATCTGCGTATTCCACCAGCGCTTCTCCACCAACACCCTGCCGAAATGGCCGCTGGCGCAGCCGTTCCGCTTCCTCGCCCACAACGGCGAGATCAATACCATCACCGGCAACCGCAACTGGGCCCAGGCGCGGCGGACCAAGTTCACCAACGAACTGATCCCTGACCTGGAAGAACTCGGCCCGCTGGTGAACCGCGTCGGCTCCGACTCCTCGAGCATGGACAACATGCTCGAACTGATGGTCACCGGCGGCATGGACCTGTTCCGCGGCCTGCGCATGATCATCCCGCCGGCCTGGCAGAACGTCGAGACAATGGACGCCGACCTGCGCGCGTTCTACGAGTACAACTCGCTGCACATGGAGCCCTGGGACGGCCCCGCCGGCGTCGTGCTGACCGACGGTCGCTACGCCGTCTGCCTGCTCGACCGCAACGGCCTGCGTCCGTCGCGCTGGGTCACCACGAAGAACGGCTACATCACCCTGGCCTCGGAAATCGGCGTCTGGGACTACAAGGCCGAGGACGTCATCGCCAAGGGCCGGGTCGGCCCGGGGCAGATCCTCGCGGTGGACACCGAGACCGGCCAGGTCCTGCACAGCGACGACATCGACAACCGCCTGAAGTCGCGCCATCCCTACAAGCAATGGCTGCGGCAGAACGCCCTGCGCATCCAGGCGACCCTGGACGACGATCATGGCGTGGCCAGCTACGACGCCGACCAGCTCAAGCAATTCATGAAGATGTTCCAGGTCACCTTCGAGGAGCGTGACCAGGTGCTGCGTCCCCTCGGCGAGCAGGGCCAGGAAGCGGTGGGCTCGATGGGCGACGATACGCCGATGGCGATCCTCTCCCGGCGCATCCGCTCGCCGTACGACTACTTCCGCCAGCAGTTCGCCCAGGTCACCAACCCGCCGATCGACCCGCTGCGCGAAGCCATCGTGATGTCCCTGGAAACCTGCCTGGGCGTCGAGCAGAACATCTTCGAGGAAGCCCCGCACCACGCCAACCAGGCGATCCTCACCACCCCGGTGATCTCGCCGGCGAAGTGGCGGACCATCATGACCCTGGAGCGCCCGGGCTTCGACCGCCATTTCATCGACCTCAACTACGACGAGTCGATGGGCCTGGAAGCCGCGGTGCGCAACATCGCCGACCAGGCCGAGGAAGCCGTGCGCGGCGGCAAGGTGCTGCTGATCCTCAGCGACCGCCATATCGCTCCCGGCAAGCTGCCGGTGCACGCGGCCCTGGCCGTCGGCGCGGTGCACCATCGCCTGGTGCAGACCGGGCTGCGCTGCGATTCCAACATCCTGGTGGAAACCGCCACCGCCCGCGATCCGCATCATTTCGCCGTGCTGATCGGCTTCGGTGCCTCGGCGGTCTATCCGTTCCTCGCCTACGAGGTGCTGGCCGACCTGATCCGCACCGGTGAGGTGCTGGGCGACCTCTACGAGGTGTTCAAGTACTACCGCAAGGGTATCTCCAAGGGCCTGATGAAGATCCTCTCGAAGATGGGGATTTCCACGGTAGCGTCCTACCGTGGGGCCCAGTTGTTCGAGGCGGTGGGCCTGTCCGACGAGGTCACCAACCTGTGCTTCACCGGCGTCGCCAGCCGCATCCAGGGCGCGCGCTTCGTCGATATCGAGAACGAGCAGAAACTGCTGGCCGCCGAGGCCTGGAGCAACCGCAAGCCGATCCAGCAGGGCGGCCTGCTGAAGTTCGTCTATGGCGGCGAATACCATGCCTACAACCCGGACGTGGTGAATACCCTGCAAGCTGCCGTGCAGCAGGGCGATTACGAGAAGTTCAAGGAATACACCGCGCTGGTGGACCAGCGTCCGGTATCGATGATCCGCGACCTGTTGCAGGTGAAGAGCGCCGCGCAGCCGCTGGCGCTCGACGAGGTGGAGCCGCTGGAAGCGATCTTCAAGCGCTTCGACGCCGCCGGGATTTCCCTCGGCGCGCTGTCGCCGGAGGCCCACGAGGCGCTGGCCGAGGCGATGAACACCCTGGGCGGTCGCTCCAACTCCGGCGAGGGCGGCGAGGACCCGGCGCGCTACGGCACGCTGAAGAGCTCGAAGATCAAGCAGGTGGCTACCGGCCGCTTCGGCGTGACTCCGGAATACCTGGTCAACGCAGAGGTCCTGCAGATCAAGGTGGCCCAGGGCGCCAAGCCCGGGGAGGGCGGCCAACTGCCGGGCGGCAAGGTCAACGGCCTGATCGCCCGCCTGCGCTATGCGGTGCCCGGCGTGACCCTGATCTCGCCGCCGCCGCACCACGACATCTACTCCATCGAAGACCTGGCGCAGCTGATCTTCGACCTCAAGCAGGTCAACCCGCAGGCGCTGGTATCGGTGAAGCTGGTATCCGAGCCGGGCGTCGGCACCATCGCCGCCGGCGTGGCCAAGGCCTATGCGGACCTGATCACCATCTCCGGCTACGACGGCGGTACCGGTGCCTCGCCGATCACCTCGATCAAGTACGCCGGCTCGCCCTGGGAACTGGGCCTGGCGGAAACCCACCAGACCCTGCGCGGCAACGACCTGCGCGGCAAGGTCCGGGTGCAGACCGATGGCGGCCTGAAGACCGGCCTGGACGTGATCAAGGCGGCCATCCTCGGCGCCGAGAGCTTCGGCTTCGGCACCGCGCCGATGATCGCCCTGGGCTGCAAGTACCTGCGCATCTGCCACCTGAACAACTGCGCCACCGGCGTGGCGACGCAGAACGACAAGCTGCGCAAGGACCACTTCATCGGCACCACCGCGATGGTGATCAACTTCTTCACCTTCATCGCCACGGAAACCCGCGAGTGGCTGGCGCGCCTCGGCGTGCGCAGCCTGGGCGAGCTGATCGGCCGCACCGACCTGCTGCAGATCCTTCCCGGCGAGACCGACAAGCAGCGGAACCTGGACCTCGAACCGCTGCTGGGCAGCGACCTGATCCCGGCCGACAAGCCGCAGTTCTGCGAGGTGGAGAAGAACCCGCCGTTCGACCAGGGCCTGCTGGCCGAGAAGATGGTCGAGCTGTCGAAGGCCGCCATCGAAGGCCTGAGCGGCGGCGAGTACGAGCTGGACATCTGCAACTGCGACCGATCCATCGGCGCGCGGGTATCCGGCGAGATCGCCCGCCTGCACGGCAACCAGGGCATGGCCAAGACGCCGGTGGTGTTCCGTTTCAAGGGCACCGCGGGTCAGAGCTTCGGCGTGTGGAACGCCGGTGGCCTGCACCTGTACCTGGAAGGCGACGCCAACGACTACGTAGGCAAGGGCATGACCGGCGGCAAGCTGGTGATCACCCCGCCCAAGGGCAGTCCGTTCAGGACCCAGGAATCGGCCATCGTCGGCAACACCTGCCTGTACGGCGCCACCGGCGGCAAGCTGTTCGCCGCCGGAACCGCCGGCGAGCGCTTCGCCGTGCGCAACTCCGGTTCCCATGCGGTGGTGGAAGGCACCGGCGACCACTGCTGCGAATACATGACCGGCGGTTTCGTCTGCGTGCTGGGCAAGACCGGCTACAACTTCGGCTCCGGCATGACCGGGGGCTTCGCCTACGTCCTCGACATGGACAACACTTTCGTCGACCGCGTGAACCACGAGCTGGTGGAAATCCAGCGGATCAGCGGCGAGGCGATGGAGGCCTATCGCAGCCACCTGCGCAAGGTCCTGGTCGAGTACGTGAACGAAACGGCAAGCGAGTGGGGCGCGAACATCCTGGAAAACCTGGATGACTACCTGCGTCGGTTCTGGCTGGTGAAACCGAAGGCGGCCAGCCTCGGTTCGCTGCTGACCAGCACCCGTGCCAACCCGCAATAAGCGCCCGAAGTTGTGATGAGGTTTCGATATGTCTGAACGTCTGAATTCCGACCGCCTGAACAACGACTTCCAGTTCATCGAAGTCGGGCGCAAGGACCCGAAGAAGAAGCTGCTGCGCCAGCGCAAGCGCGAGTTCGTGGAGATCCACGACCTGTTCAAGCCGCAGCAGGCCGCCGACCAGGCGCACCGTTGCCTGGGCTGCGGCAACCCGTACTGCGAGTGGAAGTGCCCGGTGCACAACTTCATCCCGAACTGGCTGAAGCTGGTCTCCGAAGGCAACATCCTGGCCGCCGCCGAGCTGTCGCACCAGACCAACACCCTGCCGGAGGTCTGCGGTCGGGTCTGCCCGCAGGACCGCCTCTGCGAGGGCGCCTGCACCCTCAACGACGGCTTTGGCGCGGTGACCATCGGCTCGGTGGAGAAGTACATCACCGATACCGCCTTCGCCATGGGCTGGCGCCCGGACCTGTCCAAGGTCAAGCCGACCGGCAGGCGCGTCGCGGTGATCGGTGCCGGCCCGGCCGGCCTTGGCTGCGCCGACGTGCTGGTGCGCAACGGCGTGACGCCGGTGGTGTTCGACCGCAACCCGGAGATCGGCGGCCTGCTGACCTTCGGCATTCCCGAATTCAAGCTGGAGAAGCATGTCCTCAGCCGTCGCCGCGAGGTGTTCACCGGCATGGGCATCGAGTTCCGCCTGAACACCGAGATCGGCAGGGACGTGACCATGGAACAACTGCTCGACGAGTTCGACGCCGTGTTCATGGGCATGGGCACCTACACCTACATGAAGGGCGGTTTCCCCGGCGAGGACCTGCCGGGCGTGCACGACGCCCTGGACTTCCTGATCGCCAACGTGAACCGCAACCTCGGCTTCGAGAAGTCGGCCGAGGACTTCGTCGACATGAAGGGCAAGCGCGTGGTGGTCCTGGGCGGCGGCGATACCGCGATGGACTGCAACCGCACTTCGATCCGCCAGGGCGCCAAGTCGGTGACCTGTGCCTATCGCCGTGACGAAGAAAACATGCCGGGCTCGCGCAAGGAAGTGAAGAACGCCAAGGAAGAGGGCGTGAAGTTCCTCTTCAACCGCCAGCCCATCGCCATCGTCGGCGAGGACCGGGTGGAAGGCGTGAAGGTGGTCGAGACCCGTCTCGGCGAGCCGGACGCCCGCGGTCGCCGCAGCCCCGAGCCGATCCCCGGCTCCGAGGAGATCATCCCGGCGGAAGCCGTGCTGATCGCCTTCGGCTTCCGGCCGAGCCCGGCGCCGTGGTTCGAGCGGTTCGAGATCGCCACCGACAGCCAGGGCCGCGTGGTGGCTCCGGCGCAGGCGCAGTTCAAGCACCAGACCAGCAACCCGAAGATCTTCGCCGGTGGCGACATGGTCCGTGGTTCCGACCTGGTGGTGACGGCGATCTTCGAAGGACGTACCGCGGCCGAAGGCATCCTCGACTACCTGGGCGTCTGAATCGCGGCGCGGTGAGCGCTGCGACAAATCACCGCGATAGACAAAAGGCACGGCCCCCGCCGTGCCTTTTGTTTTGTGCTTTGCGACAATAGCGGCCCTTTTCGCCCGCCGGCCTGTGGATAAGCCCCTTCCGCACGCGCCCGCGTGAAGCCAGCAGCCTTTGATCGGATGCCGTTATGACTGCCCTGAAGAACGACCGCTTCCTCCGCGCCCTGCTCAAGCAGCCCGTCGATGTCACCCCCGTCTGGATGATGCGCCAGGCCGGTCGTTACCTGCCGGAATACCGTGCCACCCGTGCCAGGGCCGGTGATTTCATGAGCCTGTGCATGAACCCGGAGCTGGCCTGCGAAGTGACCCTGCAGCCGCTGGACCGTTACCCGCAGTTGGACGCCGCGATCCTCTTCTCCGACATCCTGACCATTCCCGATGCCATGGGCCAGGGCCTGTACTTCGAGACCGGCGAAGGCCCGCGCTTTCGCAAGGTGGTCTCGTCGCTGGCCGACATCGAGGCGCTGCCGGTCCCCGATCCGGAAAAGGACCTGGGCTATGTGATGGACGCCGTGCGCACCATCCGCCGCGAGCTGAACGGCCGCGTACCGCTGATCGGCTTCTCCGGCAGCCCCTGGACCCTCGCCACCTACATGGTCGAGGGCGGCTCGAGCAAGGACTTCCGCAAGTCCAAGGCGATGCTCTACGACAACCCGCGAGCCATGCACGCACTGCTGGACAAGCTGGCGCAATCGGTGACCAGCTACCTCAACGGGCAGATCCGCGCCGGCGCCCAGGCCGTGCAGATCTTCGACTCGTGGGGCGGGAGCCTGTCGGCGGCGGCCTACCAGGAGTTCTCCCTGGCCTACATGCGCAAGATCGTCGATGGATTGATCCGCGAGCACGACGGACGCCGGGTGCCGGTGATCCTCTTCACCAAGGGAGGCGGCCTGTGGCTGGAGTCGATGGCCGAGGTCGGCGCCGAGGCGCTGGGCCTGGACTGGACCTGCGACATCGGCAGCGCCCGTGCGCGCGTCGGCGAGCGGGTAGCCCTGCAGGGCAACATGGACCCCTCGGTACTATATGCCAACCCGGCGGCGATCCGCGCCGAAGTCGCGCGGATCCTGGCGGCCTACGGCAAGGGCACGGGGCATGTATTCAACCTTGGCCACGGTATCACCCCGGAAGTCGACCCGGCCCATGCCGGCGCTTTCTTCGAGGCGGTGCACGAGCTGTCGGCGCAGTACCACGGCTGAGTCGGAACGAAGGGGCGCTGCGGCCAAGGGCGGTCAGCCAAGCCGTTGAGCGAGCGCTCTCTTGCTCAGGTCGATGAGAAGGCTTCAAAAACCGGCGCTTCCCTGGCATGCAGAAGCGCCGTTTTTTCTTGATTGACGGGCATCAGGCAGCACCCGGTTTTTGCGAGACGTTTCGGTTTTTCTTCGCTGCCTGCACGGCAGTGAACGGCAGGCACAGCAACCAGCTAGACCGCCAAACCCGAAGCCCGCCCGGGCTTCAGTGGGCGGGCTGCGCCAGGGTATTGCCCGGTAGTGCCGGCAGCCGCGCCAGGTGCAGCGAGACCAGCACGGCGAGCACCAGCAGCGAGCCGACGAACAGGCCGATGCCGTTCCAGCCGTAGTAGTGCCAGAACACCCCGCCAAGGGTGCCGGCCAGGCTCGAGCCGACGTAGTAGCTGAACAGGTACAGCGACGACGCCTGGCCCTTGGCGCGCTGGGCGCGGCGGCCGATCCAGCTGCTCGCCACGGAGTGCGCGCCGAAGAAGCCGAAGGTGAACAGCAGCAGGCCGGCCAGCATCAGCGGGATCGGTTCGAACAGGGTCAGCAGGAGGCCGCCGAGCATCAGCAGGATCACCGCCCAGAGCACCTTGCGCCGGCCCAGCTTGTCGGCCAGCGAGCCGACCCAGGCCGAGCTGTAGATGCCCGAGAGGTAAACCACCGAGAGCACGCCGACCACCGCCTGGCTCATGTGGTAGGGCTCGGCCAGCAGGCGGTAGCCGATGTAGTTGAACAGGGTGACGAAGCTGCCCATCAGCAGGAAGCCGATCAGGAACAGCCAGGGCAGGCCGGCATCGCGGAAGTGCAGGCGGTAGCCGTTGAGCAGGGTCGCCGGCTTCAGCGGCGCCGGCCGGAAGTGCTTCGATTCGGGCAGAACGCGCCAGAACACCAGCGCGGCGACCAGGGCCAGGCCACCGAGGACCGCCAGCGCGGCATGCCAGGAGATGAAATCGACCAGCACGCCGCTGATCAGCCGCCCGCTCATCCCGCCGATGGCGTTGCCACCGATGTACAGGCCCATCGACAGGCCGATGTGCTGCGGATGGATCTCCTCGCTGAGATAGGTCATCGCCACCGCGGCCAGGCCGCTCAGGGACAGGCCGACCAGCGCGCGCATCAGCAGCACGCCATGCCAGGTGGGCATCACTGCGCTGCCGAGGGTGAACAGCGCGGCGGCCAGCAGCGAGACGACCATTACCGGCTTGCGGCCGATCGCATCGGAGATCGGTCCGGTGACCAGCAGGCCGAGGGCGAGCATGGCGGTGGCCACGGACAACGCCAGGCTGCTTTCCGCGGCGCTGATGGAAAATGCCTTGGACAGCACCGGCATCATCGGCTGGATGCAGTAGAGCAGGGCAAAGGTGGCGAAACCGCCGGAGAACAGCGCCAGTGAGGTGCGCATGAACTGTGGGGTGCCTTTTTCGATATGGCGTTCGACTTCGGTGGCGGCTTCCAGCACCTCGTTGGCTGCTTCGCGGGCCGCCTCGATTAACGCGGGTTCTTCTTCGGCCTGGGGCCGGACTTGCAGGTTGCTCACGGGGTACCTCTGGGTATGGCGGCGAGCAGGCACAACGAGGCCGCGCCACCTGGATTCAGGGACAAGGGGTCGTTGTTGGAGGTTATGTGGCAAAGGATATAGATAGGTTTATATGATTTCCAATATATTGATCGACACGATTGATACGTAAAAAGACTTGATCGGGGCTCGCTTGGAACTTAGACACCTGCGCTATTTCATCGCCGTCGCCGAGGAACTGCACTTCGGCCGCGCCGCCGAGCGCCTGGGCATTTCCCAGCCACCCCTGAGCCAGCAGATCCAGGCCCTGGAGGAAGAGATCGGCGCGCGCCTGTTCGAACGGACCAACCGTCGCGTCGAACTCACCGACGCCGGCCGGCTGTTCCTCGACGAGTCGCGCCAGGTGCTGGCGCAGGTGGACAAGGCGGTACTGCTGGCGCGCCGCGCGCACCTGGGCGAACTGGGCGAACTGAAGATCGGCTTCACCTCCTCGGCGCCGTTCACCTCGACCATTCCCAGCAGCATCCACGCTTTCCGCAAGGCCTATCCGGAGGTGCACCTCGACCTGCAGGAGATGAGCAGCCGCCAGGTGCTCAGGGCGTTGCTCGAGGAAAGCCTGCAGGTCGGGGTGATCCGCCCGCTGGCGCTGCCGGACACGGTGCACTCGGTGGAGCTGTTCCGCGAGCCGCTGGTGGCGGTGCTGCGCGCCGATCATCCGCTGGCGGCCGGCAGCGAGGATGGCCTGGCGATCGCCGCGCTGGCCGAGGAGCCTTTCGTGTTCTTCCCGCGCAGCTACGGCACCGGGCTCTACGACCAGGTCATCGCCCTGACCCGCCAGGCCGGCTTCAGCCCGCGCATCGCCCAGGAGGCCAGCGAGGCGATGACCATCATCGGCCTGGTCTCGGCCGGGCTGGGGGTGTCGATCCTGCCGGCGTCTTTCCGCCGCACCCGGGTCGACGGCGTGGTCTACCGCACCCTGGGCGATCCCGAGGCGACGACTGCGGTATGGCTGGTCCGCCGGCAGAACGAGGGCTCGCCGCTGGCGCTCTCCTTCATCGATCTGGTGACCCGCGAGGCGGCCAGCCTGCACCGGCGCTGAACCGCTCTACGTCAGGACCGAGACGGCGCTCGCGCTTGCCCGCGGCTTTGCCTATCATCCGGGATCTGGCTCGGCTCACGGAGATTTCCCATGCGGCGCGTGGTGTTCAATCAGAAAGGCGGGGTAGGCAAGTCCAGCATCGCCTGCAACCTGGCGGCGGTCAGCGCGGCGGAGGGCTACCGCACCCTGCTGGTGGACCTGGACGCCCAGGCCAACTCCACGCACTACCTGACCGGGCTGACCGGCGAGGACCTGCCGGTGGGGATCGCCGACTTCTTCAAGCAGACCTTGTCTTCCGGGCCCTTCAGCAAGAAGGGCAGGGTCGACATCCACGAGACGCCGTTCGACAACCTGCACATCGTCACCGCCAGCCCCGAACTGGCCGACCTGCAGCCGAAGCTGGAGTCGAAGCACAAGATCAACAAGCTGCGCAAATTGCTGGACGAACTGGACGATGACTACGAGCGGATCTACCTGGACACCCCGCCGGCGCTGAATTTCTATACGGTATCTGCGCTGATCGCTGCCGATCGTTGCCTGATTCCCTTCGATTGCGACAGTTTCTCCCGCCAGGCGCTGTATGGCCTTCTCCAGGAGATCGAGGAACTGCGTGACGACCACAACGAAGACCTGCAGGTCGAGGGCATCGTGGTCAACCAGTTCCAGCCGCGCGCCAGCCTGCCGCAGCAACTGCTCGACGAGCTGGTGGCGGAGGAACTGCCGGTGCTGCCGGTGTACCTGATGAGTTCGGTGAAGATGCGCGAGTCGCACCAGGCTTGCACCCCGCTGATCTTCCTCGAACCGCGGCACAAGTTGACCCAGCAGTTCGTCGAGTTGCACGGGCTGCTCGAAAGCTGAACAGCCTCTCCGGCAGCGCTTCTACGAGGTAACCAGGACGTCGCAGCTCGGCTGGCGCAGGTAACGCTGCGCCAGGTTGCCGAGCAGCGCCTGCATCAGCGCGTTGCGGCTGTGCCGGCCGAGGGCGAGCAGCTCCGGCTGGCGCTGCTTCAATGCGGCGTCCAGGCTGTACGGCAGCACGCCGGGAACCACTTCGTGGCTCAGCTGCGGCCCGACGCCCGGCAGGCGCTCCTGCTCGTCGCTCAGCAACTGTTCGATCAGCCCGGCCTGGGTGGCCAGGTGCGCGGCATTCTGCCTGGGCAGGCCGAGCACGCCGTCGTCGGGGGACTCGAACACGTGCAGGGCGTGCAGGTCGGCTTCCACCGGCAGCAGGCGGTAGGCCTGGCGCAGCGCGGTACAGGCGCACTGGGAAAAGTCCAGGGCGCTGAGCGCCTGGCGGTAGGGTTGGTCCGCCTCGCGTACGGCGAGCAGCACCGGCACCCGGCTGCGCCGTGCCACCTGGTCGAGCGTGGTGTTGGCGAAGCGTTCGAAGGTCTTCTGGTGGTGCGCGCCCATCAACAGCAGGTCCGGTTCGAGCGCCCGGGTCTGCTGCAGGATGCCGTCGATCGGCTGGCCCCTGAACAGATGGATCGCGCAGTCCTCGTCGAGGCCGGCTTCCTGGCGCTTGAACTGCAGCATGGTGCCGACGGTCTTCACCGCCTCCGCCGAAAGGCCCGGATCGTACACGTGCAGCAGGCTGACCCGCGCGTCGTGCTGGCGGGCCAACTGGGCGGCGCGGGCGAGGGCGACGTCGGCTTCCGGGGTGAGGTCGTGGGCGACCAGGAGGTGGCGGATCATGGCGGACTCCATGGGATGGCTACGCTGGCCTCCCCACTGTCGCGCCGCGGCCCCGGGCGGACCTTGATCCACGGCAGAGAAAACGTTCGCCGGACCCTGCGAAATCTGCCAGTCAGGGCTTCGCGTGGCTGCGCAGCTGGTACAGCGCGGCGCTTTCCGCGACCACCTGGCCCTGTTCGTCGGTGAGTTGCAGCTCCAGGCTGTATTCGGCCTTGCCGCGCTCGCCGGCCTCGGCTTCCAGCTGGCGGATGCGCTCGGCGTCCAGGCGCGCCTCGACGCGGATGTCGCCCTTGGCCGGGCGGCGGAAGCGCAGGGTCATCTCCTTGACTACGGGATAGAAGCGGGCGCTGTCGAAGCTGGTCAGGAACAGTGCGCCGCCGGGGATTTCGGCGAGGGTGAAGAGCGCCCCGGCGTACATGCTGCCGATATGGTTCTCGTTGCCGGAAGCCGGCATGCACAGGCGCACGTAGCCGGGTTCCAGCGCTTCGGCCTTGAGTCCGCTGCGCTGGACGAAGGCGATCTTTTCCTCGGTCAGGTGTCGGGCGAGTTCCGTGGGCAGCGGCATGGCGGGCTCCTGGGCGTGGTGGTGCCACCCAGCCTAGCCGGACGGCCAGGGCGGGCAAGGACCTGAACGCTCGCCCGGACTGACCGATTCGCTCAGCGCGCGGCCGCGGCCAGGGCCTGGTCGAGGTCGGCGAGGATGTCGTCGATGTGCTCGATGCCGACCGACAGCCGCACCATGTCGTCGGAGACCCCGGCGCGCGCCAGTTCCTCGGCGTTCAGCTGGCGGTGGGTGGTGCTCGCCGGATGGCAGGCGAGGGACTTGGCGTCGCCGATGTTGACCAGCCGCAGCACCAGCTTCAGCGCGTCGATGAAGCGTGCGCCGGCGGCACTGCCGCCCTGGATGCCGAAGGACAGGATCGCCGCCGGGCGGCCTCCCAGGTAGCGCTGGGCCAGGGCGTGCTCGGGGTTGTCGGGGAGGCCGGCGTATTTCACCCAGGCCACCTGCGGATGCTGCTGCAGGTAGCGGGCCACGGCGAGGGCGTTGTCGCAGTGGCGTTCCATGCGCAGCGCCAGGGTTTCCAGGCCCTGCAGGATGAGGAAAGCGTTGAATGGCGAGAGCGCCGCACCCATGTTGCGCAGCGGTACCACCCGGCAGCGGCCGATGAAGGCGGCGGGGCCGAAGGCCTCGGTGTAGGTGACGCCGTGGTAGGACGGGTCGGGGCTGTTCAGCAATGGGAAGCGCGCCTTGTGCGCCGCCCAGTCGAACTTGCCGGAGTCGACCACCATGCCACCGATGCTGGTGCCGTGGCCGCCCATGTACTTGGTCAGCGAATGCACGACGACGTCGGCGCCGTGTTCGAACGGCCGGCAAAGTACCGGGGTGGCTACCGTGTTGTCGACGATCAGCGGTACGCCGTGGCGGTGCGCGGCGTCGGCCAGGGCCCGCAGGTCGATGATGTTGCCCGCCGGGTTGCCGATGGTCTCGCAGAACACCGCCTTGGTCCGCTCGTCGATCAGCGCCTCCAGGGCGGCGATGTCGTCGTGGGCGGCGAAGCGCGCCTGGATACCGATGCGCGGCAGGGTGTGGGCCAGCAGGTTGTAGGTGCCGCCGTAGAGCTTGGCCACCGAGACGATGTTGTCGCCGGCCTCGGCGACGGTCTGGATCGCGTAGGTGATGGCGGCCATCCCCGACGCCACCGCCAGTGCCCCGACCCCGCCTTCCAGCGCCGCGACGCGCTGTTCCAGTACGTCGTTGGTAGGGTTCATGATCCGTGTGTAGATGTTGCCCGGCACCTTCAGGTCGAACAGGTCGGCGCCGTGCTGGGTGTCGTCGAAGGCGTAGGAGGTGGTCTGGTAGATCGGCACCGCCACCGCGCGGGTGGTCGGGTCGGGGCTGTAGCCGGCGTGGACGGCCAGGGTCTCCAGTTTCATGCAGCGTTCCTTCGGGCAGATTGGAAGGATGCAGCATGGAAAAGCGCGCCGGGCGGGTCAATGCGCCCGGGCAAGGAAAAGCGCGCCTGGTCAGACCGTTGTGTTCGCCGCTTATGCCTGAGCGGCGGCGTCGGTTTCAGCGCAGGCCGATGTAGATGTTGTAGGCGCTGATCAGGCTGATCAGGGTGCCGACGATGACCAGCAGGGTGCGTGGTGACAGCCTCTTGCACAGCAGGGCGGCGAACGGCGCGGCGAACAGGCCGCCGAAGACCAGCCCGGCGACCATCTTCCAGGTGTCCGGCTGGCCGGCGAGGAGGATGAAGGAGGTGGCGCTGGCGATGGTCAGGAAGAACTCGGCGAAGTTCACCGAGCCGATGGTGGTGCGCGGGTCGCTGCCCGAGCCGATCAGGCTGCTGGTGACCACCGGGCCCCAGCCGCCACCGCCGGCGGCATCGACGAAGCCGCCGAATAGCGCCAGCTTGGCCACGTGGCGCGGTGCCCGGCGCTTGATCACCTGGCGATAGGCCTTGCTCAGGATGTACAGGCCCATCAGCAGCAGGTAGGCGGAGATGAAGGGCTTGAGCTGGTGGCCGTCGAAGCGGGTGATCAGCACGGCGCCGAGCACGGCGCCGATCATTCCCGGCAGCAGCAGGCGCAGGAAGAGTGACTTGTTGACGTTGCCGAGCTTGACGTGGGAAATCCCGGAAAAGCCGGTGGTGAACACTTCGGCGATGTGCACGCTGGCGCTGGCCGCGGCGGGCGTGGCTCCGGCGCTGAGCAGGAAGGTGGTGGCGGTGATGCCGTAGGCCATGCCCAGCGCGCCGTCGATCACCTGGGCGAAGAAGCCGACCGCCACTGCGCTCCAGAAGCTGCGGCTGGTGAGGGCGTTCTCGATGATCTCGAAGCCGCTGGTGCCACCGTTGTCGAAGAACAGGCGCCAGGCCAGGAAACCGAGCAGGCCGACCAGGATCAGTACCGCCGCCCACATGGCGGCGCGCAGCACCGGATGGTCGTCCGGGTGGGTGACGAAATCTTCGACGGGCGGCAGACCCAGAGCCTGGTGTTCGGTGTTGATCGAACTCTGGCTGAGATCGAGGTCGCGTATCTTCATGCGGCACGGCGCCTGACAGGGGTGGTAGAACAGGCTGGAATAAGACTGGCCGCGAAGATAATCGGCTTTTCTTAGTGCGTCTAAGAAGTTTTCCGCAGGTGTTTATTCCGTTTTTGCCTGTAGCGCCTGCCGCCCCTCAGGAAGAACAGCTTATCTCCAGATGCCGCCCCCAGTCCGGCGGACGGCGGGTGAAGCGCTCCATGCCCGGTTGTTCCTCGAAGGGGCGAGCCAGTACCCGGTGCAGCAGGCGGACTTCCGTGTAATCGCCCTGTTCCGCCGCTTCGATGGCCTGTTGCGCCAGATAGTTGCGCAGCACGTAGAGCGGATTCACCGCGTGCATGCGCTGGCGCCGCGCGGCCTGTTCGCCGCCTTCTGCCTCGACGCGGCGGCGATAGGCCTCGCCCCAGCGGTCGAAGGCTTCGCGGTCGACGAAGTCGTCGCGCAGGCGGGCCAGCGCCTGCTCCGGGGCATCTTCGCCGAGGCGACGGAAGAACAGCGAGTAATCCACGGCGCTGCCCTGCATGCGCTGCAACAGTTCCTGGACCAGGGTCTGGTCGTTCTCCACGGCGACGCCCAGGCCCAGGCGCCGGCGCATCAGGTCGAGATAGTGGGCCTGGTAGAGGGGCAGGAACAGTTCGAGGCTGGCGCGCAGTTCGTCCACTTCCACCAGTGGCGTCAGCGCCTGGGCCAGGGCGGCCAGGTTCCAATGGGCGATCGGCACCTGGTTGCTGAAGGAGTAGCGGCCGCTATCGTCGGAGTGGTTGCAGATGTGGTTGGCGTCGAAGTCGTCGAGGAAGGCGTAGGGCCCGTAGTCGAAGGTAATGCCGAGGATCGACATGTTGTCGGTGTTCATCACCCCGTGGCAGAAGCCGTAGGCCTGCCAGCGGGCGATGAGTTCGGCGTTGCGCTCGACGACCTGGCGGAACATCGCCGCGTACGGCCGCTCGGCTGCGCCGCAGTCGGCGAAGTGGTGTTCCAGGACGAACGCCGCCAGCTGTTTCAACTGGTCGTGCTGGCGGGTGTAGTAGAAGTACTCGAAGTGGCCGAAGCGCACGTGGCTGGGCGCCAGGCGCAGGAGCATCGCTGCGCTTTCCTTTTTCTCGCGCCAGACCGGCGTGCTCGAACCGATCACGCAGGCCGCCCGGCTGCTGGGAATGCCCAGCGCCGGCAGGGCCTCGGAAGCGAGGAACTCGCGGATCGACGAGCGCAGCACGGCGCGTCCGTCGCCCATCCGCGAATAGGGCGTCTGGCCGGCACCCTTGAGGTGCAGGTCCCAGTGTTCGCCGGCCTGGTTGAGCACTTCGCCGAGCAGCAGGCCACGGCCGTCGCCCAGACGCGGGTTGTAGGAGCCGAACTGGTGGCCGGAATACACCATCGCCCGCGGTTCGGCTGCCGACCACAGCTTGTGCCCGCCGAACAGTTCGGCGAACACCGGCTCGTCGCTGGCCTCCGCGGGCAGGTCGAGCAGCGCCAGGGCGGCCGGGCTGGCCACCACCAGGCGCGGCTCGGCGATGGGGTCGGGCAGGACTTCGGTGGAGAAGGCGTCGCCCAGGCGGGCGAAACGGTTGTCGAAGTCGAGGTCGTCGAGTGATTTCAAGAGAGGCCTCCGGCAATTCCCGAGCATTGTGCTGGGATTTGCCGGAGGGCGTCCAGGCCCGCCGGCTCAGCGGGTCGGTTCGGCGGGGCCGTCCTGGCCCTTGAGCGCGGGCGGATTGCCGGCGCCGCTGTGCTGCGGCTCGCCGACGAACAACTGGACCTGCTGGCCCTGGAGGTTCTTGACGAACACGTCGACCTGGTTGAAGGCCATGTCGATCCTGTTTTCGCGGAAGCTGGTGGCGATCTTCGTCAGGATCTCATCGGTGGACGGGTTGCGGTCGGCCAGCTCGCGCACGTGGAAGCGCAGCTCGTAGTCGAAGGTACTGGCGCTGATGGTCAGGAAGTACAGCAACGGTTCCGGATCGCGCAGCACCCGTGGGTTTTCCTTGACCGCCTGCATCATCAGCTTGCGCGCCAGCGGCAGATCGGTCTCGTAGGCCAGGCCGATCTTGATGGTGACCCGGGTCACGGTGTCGCTCAGCGACCAGTTCACCAGTTGCCCGGTGATGAAGGTCTGGTTCGGGACGATGATTTCCTTGCGGTCGAAGTCGGTGATGGTGGTGGCGCGGATGCGGATCCGGCTGACCGTGCCGGACAGGTTGCCGATGGTCACCACGTCGCCGATCCGCACCGGGCGCTCGAAGAGGATGATCAGGCCGGAAACGAAGTTGGAGAAGATCGCCTGCAGGCCGAAGCCGAGGCCCACCGAGAGCGCCGCCACCAGCCATTGCAGCTTGTCCCAGCTGACCCCCAGGGTGGACAGGGCGCTGACGATGCCGATGCCGCTGATGGCATAGGAAAGCAGCGTGGTAGTGGCGTAGGCGCTGCCCTGGGCCAGGGTCAGGCGCTGCAGCACCAGCACCTCGAGCAGGCCGGGCAGGTTGCGCGCCAGGGCTACCGTGACCACCGCGATGGCCAGCGCGGCGAGGAAGTCGCGCAGGCTGATCGGCACGCTGGTGGCCGCTTCGCCGGTGCCGGCGGTGTACTGGTAGAGGGTGACGTTGTCGAGGTAGGAGATCACGCTGATCAGGTCGGCCCAGACCCAGTACAGGCAGACGATGAAGCCGATCAGCAGGGCCAGGCGGATCAGCCGCAGCGATTGCTGGTTGATCTGCTCGATGCCGAGGGTCGGCTCCTCGACGTTGGTTTCGCCGTCGGCGCCTTCCTTCGCCGCGTGCTGCCGCTTCGCCAGCGCCCGCGCATAGGCCAGGCGCCGGGCCGCCACGCTCAGGCCGCGGACGAAGGCGGCCTCGATGACGAACCAGAGCATCAGCAGGTAGAGGGTGTCGATGAGACGGTCGGTGAGCTTCAGCGAGGTGTAGTAGTAGCCGAAGCAGACCGCGACGAAGAGCGCCAGGGGCAACGCGGTGAAGAGCATGCCGACCAGCATCTTGATCAGCGACGGGCGTTCCTCGCCCGGGCTGCTGAACAGCAGGCGGCTGAGCAGCCAGGCCATGGCCGCGTAGCCGAGCAGAACCACGGCGATGCCGATGACGTCGTCGGCCAGGCTCGCCGGCTGGTGCTCGGCCACCGTCACCACGCCGACCAGCGCCAGCACCACCACGCCGAGGCGGACCAGTTGCCTGTCGAGGAAACCGACCTGTTCGCGGCTCCAGTGGAAATGCCGCTCGGCGATGCCGCCCGGGGTGAGGATGCGGTGCGCGGTATAGAACAACAGCCAGACCTGGGCCATTTCCAGCAGGGCGCTGCCGAGGGTGGCGTTCTGCCCGCGGGCGTCGAGCAGCAGGGCCAGGCCGGCGACGGCGAAGGTCAGGGTGCCGGGCAGCGCCAGGAGGATGGTGATCAGGATCGCCAGTGGTGTGTGCAACTGGCTGTCGCGCTTGAAGTGACCGATGTCGTCGTTCAGCTCCGCCAGCTTGTCGTACAGGTAGCGGCGCTTCCACAGCAGCGCGGCGATCAGCAGGACCAGCGGCAGGAACAGCAGCGGGCGGTCGACCAGGCCCTCGCCCAGCTCGCGCACGCCGGAGCCCCAGGGAATCTCGGTGAGCTGCGCCTTCAGCAGGCTCGGAGTCATCTTGAACCAGGAGAGGTCCAGCGGCTGGTTGCTGGGGATCCAGAACATCTGCTCGTCGAGGGTGGTGCGCAGGCTCTCGCTGGTGGACAGCAGCTGCTTCTGGTTCAGTTGCAGGGTGATGGCTTCGTTGAGCAGCGCGTTGAGTTCGTGGTTGAGGCGTTCGAGCAGCTCGGAGCGGGTCGCCAGCAGGGTATCGAGATCCTGGCGCAGCTCCGGCGTCACCTGCTCGCTGGGTTGCCGGGCGAGCAGGTCGTCGAGGTACTGCTGCGGGTTGGCCAGCTTGTCGCGCTCCTGGTTCAGCTCGAACTGGCCGAGGCGCAGATCGGCGATCTCGTCGGCCAGGCTCTGGTCGGCCTTGATCTTCGGCAGCGCCTGCTTCTGCTTGTAGAGGATGCGCGACAGCAGCAGGCTGCCGCGCAGCACGTTGATCTGTTCCTCGAGGGCCTGGTTGGACTGGGTCAGGTTGTCCAGTTGCTGCCTGGTCTCGAGGTTGCGCCGGGTGAGCACGTTGAGGCGGTCGGTGGCGCGCAGCAGGTAGTCGGAGAGACGCAGGTTCTTGGCGTTCTCCCGGCTCAGCAGGCTGTCGGTGCCGGCGCCCTGGGCGCCTTCCTTGGACAGCTCGGCGACGGTCTTTTCCGACTGCTCGCGGCGCTTCTCGCTGATCAGCGCCTGCAGGTCGAGGGTTTCCTTTTCCAGGCGGGAGATTTTTTCGGTGAGCAGGTCGTGCTGGCTCTTGCCGAGATCCTGCAGCAGGTTGTTGCCGGCCAGCTCCTGGCGCAGCAGCTGGCTCTGCACGCCCAGCGCGGCCTGCTCGGCGAGCAGCTCGCCACGGCGGTCGGCGTTGATCGCCTTGCCGCTTTCCTTGCCGGCCTTGAGCAGCGAGCCGATCTCCAGGATCCGCGCCTGCATGCTGCTGATCCCGGCCTGGGCCCGCTCCGGGCGGGTCTCGGCGGTGATCGACAGGCTGTTCGCCTCGCCCAGCGCCTTCTGCCATTCGGCTTGCTGGGTGGTGCGCTCGTTGAGCAGCATTTCCAGGCGGGTCGCGCTCTCGCCACTGTAGCGCTCGCTCACCGGACGCTCGCGGGTTTTCTTCAGGCGCTCCAGTTCGCGCTGGTTGTCCTCGATCTGGCGCGGCGCGTCGCTCAGGCGCTTCTTCAGGTCCTCCAGGCTCTGGAGCGCTTCGTCGCGCGCGGCGAGGAACTTGAGGGTCTGTTCGAGGCTGGCCTTGGCGACCTTCTGGTCGGCTTCGGCGAGCTTGCGCTCGGCCAGCTTGTCGAGGCTCTGCTGGACCTCCTCGGCCGAGGGCGGCTCGCCCTGGGCGAAGGCGGGCAGGCCGGCGAGGCAGAGGCTCAGGAAAACGGTGGCGATCAGGAGGCGGAGGGCAGGCATGGTCGAGAACGGACTCGAAGAAGGGTGAGTGCAGGTTAGTGGCGGCCCCGGGGCGCCGCAAGACGCCCCGAAGCGGGTATTCGACAGGAGATCAGAGGAAAAGTCCCGGGCCCGCGCGACCTTCCGGGAATTTCACACCGACCTTGCGGATGCGGTTGCCTTCCAGGGCGGCGACGGTCCAGGTCAGGCCGTTCCATTCCACCTGGTCGCCGATCACCGCCTCGCCGCCGATCTCGTGGGCGATGAAGCGGCCCAGCGGCTGTTCGCCGTCGACGCCGTCGAGCTTCAGGCCATAGAGGGATGCGACCGCCGACAGCTGGGCGTCGCCTTCCAGCACGAAGTCGCCGAAGAAACGCGCGCCGAGGCCGCGATCGGGGGCCTGGCTGAACAGCTTGCCGAGGGCCGGCAGGTCATGCTCGTGGCCGATCACGCAGAGAATGTCGTCGGCCTCGAGGATGGTGCTGCCCGACGGGTGGAGCAGCTGGGTGCCGCGGAACAGCGCGGCGATCCGGGTGCCCTCGGGCATCTTCAGCTCGCGCAGGGCGGCGCCGATGCACCACTTTTCCTTGTTCAGGTGATAGACGAACAGTTCCCACTCGCTGGTCGGGTGGATCTCCAGGCCGGCCCGGGAAATCGGCGCCGGGTCCGGCGGCACCACCACCCGCAGCAGCTTCGCCGCCCAGGGCAGGCTGGTGCCCTGTACCAGCAGCGAGACCAGGACGATGAAGAAGGCCACGTTGAAGAACAGCTGGGCGTTCGGCAGGCCGGCCATCAGCGGGAACACCGCGAGGATGATCGGCACCGCGCCGCGCAGGCCGACCCAGGCGATGAAGGCTTTCTCGCGGTCGTGGAAGGCGCGGAACGGGATCAGCCCGATCAGCACCGACAGCGGCCGCGCCACCAGGATCATCCATAGCGCCAGGGCCAGCGCCGGCAGGGCGATCGGCCACAAGTCGTGGGGCGTGACCAGCAGGCCGAGGACCAGGAACATGCCGATCTGCGCCAGCCAGGCCATGCCGTCGAGCATGTGCAGGATGCCATGGCGACTGCGGATCGGCCGGTTGCCCAGCAGCAGGCCGCACAGGTAGATGGCCAGGATGCCGCTGCCGCCGACGGCGTTGGCCAGGGCGAATACCAGCAGGCCGCCGCTGATCACCAGCAGCGGGTAGAGCCCGCCGGCCAGGTGCATGCGGTTGATCAGTTGCAGCAGCAGCCAGCCGCCGCCTAGACCGAGCAGCGCGCCGAGGCCGAACTGCTGCAGCAGGTGCAGGACGAAGCCCCAGCTGAGGCCGGTCTGGCCGCTGGCGAGCATTTCGATCAGGGTCACGGTGAGGAAGACCGCCATCGGGTCGTTGCTCCCCGACTCGATCTCCAGGGTTGCCGTGACCCGTTCGTTGAGGCCCTTGCCGCCGAGCAGGGAGAACACCGCCGCGGCGTCGGTGGAGCCGACGATGGCGCCGATCAGCAGGCCTTCCATCCAGTGCAGGTCGAACAGCCAGGCGGCGGCGATGCCGGTCAGGCCGGTGGTGACCAGCACGCCCAGGGTCGCCAGCGACAGCGCCGGCCACAGCGCCACGCGGAAGCTGGAGACGCGGGTGCGCAGGCCGCCGTCGAGGAGGATCACGGCGAGCGCCAGGTTGCCCACCAGGTAGGCCATCGGATAGTTGTCGAAGACGATGCCGCCGACCCCGTCGTTGCCGGCGATCATGCCGACGGCGAGGAAGATCACCAGGATCGGGATGCCCAGGCGGGAGGACAGCGAGCTGACCAGGATGCTCATGCCGACCAGCACCGCCCCGATCAGGAAGAAATTGTTGACGGTGACGGCGTCCAAGGTCGGCCTCCTCGCGGCGAGACAGGGGGAAGGCGACGCTACGGGTCGGTTTTACGTAGGGGAATTACGTAGACAGGATGCAGGCCGCATGCCAAGTGATTCTAACCTGCGAATTTGGCGGGCTGCAAAGAGGTGCCGGCGGTTTTTTCAAAGGAATTCCGCGGCTTCGGCGTTGTCGTGGCGGTTCGCTCGTGTTTCGCCGCCGGACCCTTCCCAAATGGCGGGCGCTGGACAGCGCGGCGCGCATAAAAAAGCCCCGGACGTGACCGGGGCGGGAAAGGGCAGGCAGGCTCAGAACCAGTCTTCCTGCATGCTCGAACAGACATCGTCGCGGGCTTCCAGCAGCGCCAGTTCGTGGTGGCAGCCGGGCACTTCCCAGGTCAGGAAGTAGCGCGCGGCCTGCAATTTGCCGCGATAGAAACCGGTGTCGGCGGAGTCGCCGCGGGCCAGCCCTTCCTCGGCGCGGATCGCCTGCTCCAGCCAGCGCCAGCCGATCACCGCATGGCCGAACACCTTCAGGTACAGCGCCGAGTTGGCCAGGCCCTGGTTGACCTGGCCCTGCATCAGGTCGCCGAGCAGCGCCAGGGTCACCTCGGACAGCCGCGCCACCAGCCGTTCCAGCGGCTGGCGCAGGGCGGCCAGGGACGGATGGGCTTCGGCGCGCCGGCAGGCGTCCTGGATCAGGCGCGTCAGCTGGCGCAGGCCGGCGCCGTTGTTCTGCCCGACCTTCCGCCCCAGCAGGTCGAGCGACTGGATGCCGTGGGTGCCTTCGTGGATCGGGTTCAGGCGGTTGTCGCGGTAGTACTGTTCCACCGGGTATTCGCGGGTATAGCCGTGGCCGCCGAGGATCTGGATCGCCAGCTCGTTGGCCTTCAGGCAGAACTCCGAGGGCCAGGACTTGACGATCGGCGTCAGCAGGTCGAGCAGTTCGTGGGCCTGGCGGCGCTGTTCGTCGTCCTCCAGGGTCTGGCTGTCGTCGAACAGGCGCGCGGCGTACAGGCCCAGGTCGAAGGCGCCTTCGACGTAGGCCTTCTGGGCCAGCAACATGCGTCGCACGTCGGCATGGCGGATGATCGGGACCTGTGGCGCGGATGGATCCTTGCCGTCCGGCAGGCGACCCTGCGGGCGTTCGCGGGCGTATTCGAGAGAGTAGAGGTAGCCGGCGTAGCCGAGCATCACCGCGCCCATGCCGACGCCGATGCGCGCCTCGTTCATCATCTGGAACATGTAGGCCAGGCCCTGGTGCGGCTTGCCCACCAGGTAGCCGACGCAGGCGCCGTTGTCGCCGAAGTTCAGCGCGGTGGAGGTGGTGCCGCGATAGCCCATCTTGTGGAACAGGCCGGCGAGGATCACATCGTTGCGCGGTCCGAGGCTGCCGTCGGCGTTGACCAGGAACTTCGGCACGATGAACAGCGAGATGCCTTTCACCCCGGGCGGAGCGTCCGGCAGCTTGGCCAGGACCATGTGTACGATGTTCTCGGACAGCGGGTGGTCGCCGCCGGAGATGAAGATCTTGTTGCCCCTGATCCGATAGCTGCCGTCGGCGGCCGGTTCGGCGCGGGTGCGGATGTCGGAGAGGGAGGAGCCGGCGTGCGGTTCGGTGAGGGCCATGGTGCCGAAGAAGCGGCCCTCGATCATCGGTTGCAGGAAGCGCTGCTTCTGCTCCTCGCTGCCGAAGCTCTCGATCAGGTTGGCGGCGCCCATGGTCAGGAACGGATAGGCCGAGCTACCGACGTTGGCCGCCTGGAAGTGGGCGAAGCAGGCCTGCGACAGCAGGGTCGGCAACTGCATGCCGCCTTGCTCGAAGCTGCGGGTGGCGTTGAGGAAGCCGGCGTCGAGGAAGGCATCCACCGCCGGCTTCACTTCCGGAATCAGCGTGGCTGAGCCATTCTCATAGAGCGGCTCGTGTTCGTCGCCCTTGCGGTTGTGCGGGGCGAACAGCCTTTCCGCCAGGCTGCGCGCGGTGCCGAGCGCGGCGTCGAAGGTTTCGCGGTTATGTTCGGCGAAGCGCGGGCGCTGGGTCAGGGCTTCGGCATCGAGGACTTCATACAGCTCGAACGCCAGGTTGCGGGAACTGAGCAGGGTTTCGGACATGGCGACCTCGGCGAAGGGAATCGTGGGCGGCTGCGCGGAGCATCGGCGCCGCGCGGCGCGAATATGCCGGGGCAGTCTAGGCTGGTGAATGAAGGTCGCCAACCAACATCGATATGCGTGATACAGGCGCCAAACCTGCGACGGCGCGGCCGCTGCCGAAGCCTTGGCGAGGCTGGTAGAATCCGCGCCCCGCCTGCCGGCGGGGGCCTGCGCCGACGCGTTGTCGGCGCGTATCCGCCGGAGATCGCCGGCAACGGCGGCGCCCAAGGAGCAGTCATCATGAACTACCGTCACGCCTACCACGCCGGCAACCATGCCGATGTCTTCAAGCACCTGGTGCTGGCGCGGATCTTCGCCCTGCTCGGGCGCAAGGACACGCCGTACGCCTACCTGGACAGCCACTCCGGGGTCGGCCTCTACGACCTGCAGGGTGACGAGGCCAGCCGCACCGGCGAGTGGCAGCAGGGCATCGCCCGCCTGTGGGAGCGCGAAGGGCTGCCCGAGCAGCTGGATGATTACCTGGACGTGGTCCGCCATCTGAATCCGGACGGTTCCCTGCGCTACTACCCGGGCTCGCCGGAACTGGCGCGGCGCCTGACCCGCGCCCAGGACCGCGTGCTGCTCAACGAACTGCATCCCGAGGACGGCCGCCTGCTCAAGGCCAACATGGCCGGTGAGCGGCGGGTCGCCGTGCACCAGGGCGACGGCTGGCTGCTGCCGCGGGCGTTCCTGCCGGCGCCGGAGAAGCGCGCGGTGCTGCTGATCGACCCGCCCTTCGAACAGGCCGACGAACTGCAGCGTTGTGTCGCCGCGCTCGACGAGGCGATCGGACGGATGCGCCAGACGGTGGTGGTGATCTGGTATCCGATCAAGGACGAGCGCCAGCTCAAGCGTTTCTACCAGGCCCTGGAACGCAGCGCAGCGCCGAAGCTGCTGCGTGCCGAGCTGCACGTGCATCCGATCGACGCCGCCGAGCGCTTCAATGGCTCCGGGCTGGCCATCGTCAATCCGCCGTGGCCGCTGGAGGACGAACTGCGCGACCTGCTGCCCTGGCTGGCCGAGGCCATGGCGCAGAGCCAGGGTGGCTGGCGTCTCGACTGGCTGGTGGCCGAATAGCCGTCAGGCCGGCAGGCACACCCCGGTGCCGCCCAGGCCGCAGTAGCCGTTGGGGTTCTTCGCCAGGTACTGCTGGTGGTAGGCCTCGGCGTAATAGAACGGCGGCACGTCGGCGATCTCGGTGGTGATGCGGTCGTAGCCGGCCTTCGCCAGTTCGGCCTGGAAGCTTTCCCGGCTGGCCATGGCCGCGGCCTTCTGGGCGGCGTCGAAGGTGTAGATCACCGAGCGGTACTGGGTGCCGATGTCGCCGCCCTGGCGCATGCCCTGGGTCGGGTCGTGGGCTTCCCAGAACACCTTCAGCAGTTGTTCGAAGCTGGTCTCCTGCGGGTTGTAGACCACCAGCACGACCTCGCTGTGGCCGGTCAGGCCGGAGCAGACCTCGTCGTAGGTCGGGTTCGGCGTGTAGCCGCCGGCATAGCCCACCGCGGTCACCCAGACCCCCGGCTGCTGCCACAGGCGGCGCTCGGCGCCCCAGAAGCAGCCCATGCCGAACAGCACCTGCTGCATCCCGGCGGGGAACGGCGCGGTCAGCGGGCGGCCGTTGACGAAGTGCGCCTCGGGCAGCGGCATGGCGCTTTCACGGCCCGGCAGGGCCTGCTCCGGGGTGGGCAGTTCGCTTTTCTTGGTGAGGATTTCAGAACGCAGAACCATGGCTCTCGTCTCCTGCTCGGGGTAGGCGAATGACTCGCGGATGAGGAGAGAGTACAGCCTTTCCGCGACAGCGGGGGAGGCCTCGGCGATCAGTGCAGGGTGCGGCAGGGATAGCGCAGCAGGCTGGTGTTGAGCAGGTCGCTGGGGATCGGCCGGTCGAACAGGTAGCCCTGGCCGATGTCGCAGCGGTTGCGCCGGAGGAAGGCCAGTTGCTCGGCGCTCTCGACCCCCTCGGCGACCACCTTGAGCTTGAGGTTGTGAGCCATGGCGATCACCGCCGAGGTGATTTCCATGTCGTCCTGGCTGTCCGGGATGTCCTTGATGAAGCTGCGGTCGATCTTGATCACGTCGATGGGGAATTTCTTCAGGTAGCTCAGCGACGAGTAGCCGGTGCCGAAGTCGTCCATCGCCAGGGTCAGGCCCAGGCTCTTCAGGCGCTCGAGTTGCTGGCGGGTATCGTCGGTGGCGTCCAGCAGCAGGCTTTCGGTGAGCTCCAGCTCCAGTTGGCTGGCCGGGATGTTCTCTTCGTGGAGGATCGCCGCGATCGAGCCGACCAGGTCCGGGTCGGTGAACTGCTTGGGCGACAGGTTGATGGCGATCTGCAGCTCGCCCAGCCCGGCCTCGGCCAGTTCGCGGGCCTGGCGACAGGCTTCGCGGATCACCCACTTGCCGATCGGCACGATCAGCCCGGTTTCCTCGGCCACGCTGATGAAGCGGTCCGGGCGGATCATGCCTTTTTCCGGATGCTGCCAGCGCAGCAGGGCTTCCAGGCCGAGCAACTGGCCGCTGCGCAGGCACAGCTTGGGCTGGTAGTGCACCGCCAGTTCGTTCTGCGCCAGGGCGCGGCGCAGGTTGCTCTCGACGAACAGCTTGTAGCTGGCCTCGGCAGTCAGCGCCTCGGTGAACACCTGGACCTGGTGCTTGCCGTTGGCCTTGGCCTTGTGCAGCGCGAGGCCGGCGTACTTCATCAGGGTCTGCGGGTCGCAGCCGTGCTGCGGGGCGCTGGCCAGGCCGATGGAGCCGGTGATGTTGATCAGCTGGTTGTCGACGAACAGCGGCTTGTCGAGCATGTGCAGGACCTGCGCGGCGATGCTTTCGCCCTTTTCCACCGCGGTATCGTCGAGCAGCACGGCGAATTCGTTGCTGGCGAAGCGCGCCAGGGTGGCGCCGTCGCCGAGGCAGCTGCGCAGGCGTCGGGCCAGGCTGACCAGCAGCTTGTCGCCGGTCTGGTGGCCGAGGCTGTCGTTGATCCGCTTGAAGTTGTCGATGTCCACCAGCAGCAGGCTGAGCGGACGGTCGCCGCTGCTTTCCAGGCGCTCCTCGAGGGCGCCGATGAAGTAGTGCCGGTTGGCCAGGCCGGTGAGGTTGTCGCGGTAGGCGAGTTTCTCGATGTGCTGCTGGGCCAGCTTGTTCTGCGTGATGTCTTCGTAGATGCCGATGTAGTGGGTCAGCTCGCCGAGGTCGTCGTAGACCTTCGACAGCGACAGCTGGCCCCAGTACGGCTCGTGGTTCTTGCGTCGGCTGCGGAACTCGCCCTGCCAGCTGTTCTGCTGGGTCAGCGCCGAGCGCGCGTCGAACAGCAGTTCGCTGAGGTTCTCCAGCGCCGGCAGCTCGGACAGGCGGCGATTGCGTACTTCGTCGGCGCTGTACTGGGTGATCGAGGTGAAGCTGGGGTTGACGTATTCCACCACGCCGTCGCGGTCGATCAGCAGGAAGGCGCTGGCGCTCTGTTCCACCGCGCGCTGGAACAGGTGCAGGGCGCTGGAGACATTGCGCCGCTCGTGGTTCATCAGGACCTGCGCGTACTGGTCGGCGAGCTCGCCGGCGAAAGCGATCTCGTCGCTCTGCCACATGCGGTTTTCGCCGGCATGTTCCAGGCAGAGTACGCCGACCACTTCGCCGCCGATGCGGATGGTGGCGTCGAGCAGGGCGTTGATCCCCAGCGGCTTCAGGTAGTCCTTGTAGAGTTCCTGGGTGCGCGGATCGCGCTGCGCGTTATGGGCGTCGATGGCGCGTCCGCCGTTGACCGCCTCGAGGTAGGCGGGATAGCGGCTGGCGTCGATGCCCTGGGGCTTCTCGTACTGGTCGAGGTCGCGGCGGTAGACGGTCACCGCTTCCAGGCGCTGGTCGTCGTGCAACCGCCAGATGCCGGCCCGCGCCGTACCGTAGGCTTCGCAGGCGGCCTGGGTGATCAGTTGCGCGGCTTCCAGCAGCGGGTCGCTGGACAGGTAGCGGTGGCGGGCCAGGCGGACGATCAGGTTCTGCTGGGTGCGCGAGCGCAACAGGTGCTGCAGGTGGTCGTCCTGGGAACGCTGATAGAGATCCAGGGAGGCCTTCAGGCGCAGGTTCTGCGACTCCAGGTCGAGCAGGTCGTCGCTGTGCTCGGCGAGCGCCGGTCGTTCGTCGACCATCAGGTAACCGTGCAGCAACTGGCGGCCGTGCTGCTTGAACGGTTCGCCGAATTCCAGCACGTGCAGCACGCCGTTGGGCGTGTGCAGCTTGTAGCCCACCTGGTAGTAGGGGCGTTGCACCAGTTGCTGCTGGATCCGCTCGTGCAGGTGGTGGCGGGCCTGGGGCTCCATCAGGCTGGCGTAGGGCGCATCGAGCAGGGCGCAGAGCGTGGTCGCCGGCAGGCCGAGCTGGCGCTCGCAGGCGGGATCGAGGAACAGCAGGGCCCAGCTCGGCTCGTTCAGCCGCTCGAAACGCAGCAGCCCGAGCCGCGATGGCACGGGGAGCTGCGTGACAACCTCGGCCGCCGAACGGCTGGCGGCATCGGGATGACTTTTCATGCGAGGCTGATTCCAGGTACTGAGCGAGGGGGAGGCCTCGACCCGTTTCGATGGGGTGCTGGCAAAGGGTGCATGATGCCGATTGGTCTGACAAGTAACTCTGTATCGGCCCGGCAGGCCCCAAGTTAAGCGTTCGCCGGAAAAAACCGCCGGACGGTCGGAGGATTGCCGGGTTCCCGGAAAAGCCTTGTTTTTCTTAGGGTTGGCGCTGGGTGCGGAAACTTTCGTCGCCTGCCTGCCGCTCGCCGTGCCTGGCGCGGGACGCCTGGTGGCGGGGCGGGCTTGCGCCTGGATGGCGAGTGGGAGGCGGGGATCGCGCCGAGGCCCGGGTGGACAAAAAAAGCCCCACCATCCGGTGGGGCCGAGAGACGAGCGTGGCTTGCTCGCGAGAGGGGCTGGCCGCTCCCCCGGGAGCGGCGCAGGTATTACAGGAGCAGGGTGCGGATGTCCGCCAGCAGCTCGCCCAGGCGCTTGGTGAAGCGCGCCGCGGCGGCGCCGTTGATCACCCGGTGATCGTAGGACAGTGACAGCGGCAGCATCAGGCGCGGCTGGAAGGCCTTGCCGTCCCACACCGGCTGCATGGTCGCCTTGGACACACCGAGGATCGCCACTTCCGGCGCGTTGACGATCGGCGTGAAGCCGGTGCCGCCAATATGGCCGAGGCTGGAAATGGTGAAGCAGGCGCCCTGCATGGCATCGGCGGAGAGCTTCTTGTTGCGGGCCTTGTCGGCCAGCTCGGCGGCCTCGGCGGCCAACTGCAGGAGGCTCTTCCGGTCGACGTCGCGGATCACCGGGACCAGCAGGCCGTCCGGGGTGTCCACGGCGAAGCCGATGTGCACGTATTTCTTGCGGATCAGCGCCTTGCCGCTGGGGGCCAGCGAACTGTTGAAGTCTGGCAGTTCCCTGAGCAGGTGGGCACAGGCCTTGAGCAGGATCGGCAGCACGGTCAGCTTGACCCCGGCCTTCTCCGCCGCGGCTTTCTGGGCGACGCGGAAGGCTTCCATATCGGTGATGTCCGACTGGTCGAACTGGGTCACGTGCGGCACGTTCAGCCAGCTGCGGTGCAGGTTGGCGGCGCCGACCTGCATCAGGCGGGTCATCGCCACTTCTTCCACTTCGCCGAACTTGCTGAAGTCGACTTCCGGGATCGGCGGGATGCCGGCACCGCCGGTGGCTCCCGCGCCGCCGGACTTGGCGCGCTGCAGCTGCTCCTTGACGAAGACCTGGACGTCTTCCTTGAGGATGCGGCCTTTCGGACCGCTGGCCTTCACTTCGCTCAGCTCGACGCCGAACTCGCGGGCCAGCATGCGCACGGCCGGGCCGGCATGCACCTTGGCGCCGTCGCGGCTGGGCGCGCCGACCGGGGCCGCGGCATCAGCCTTGGCCGGCGCGGGGGCCGCCGTGGCGGGCTTCTGCTCGGCGGCGGGTGCCGCGGCCTGGGCCGGAGCGGCCGCCGGCTTCTCTTCGGCTGCCGGAGCGGCGCCTTCGACCTTGAGCTTGAGGATCAGGTCGCCGGTACCGACTTCGTCACCGACCTTGATCGTCACGCTTTCCACCACACCGGAGGCCGGCGAGGGGATTTCCATGCTGGCCTTGTCGGACTCCAGGGTGATCAGCGACTGGTCGGCCTCGACGGTGTCGCCGGCCTTGACCATCACCTCGATGACGTTGGCCTTGCCGGCCGAGCCGATGTCCGGGACGTTGATGTCCTGGACGCTGGCCGCGGCGGGGGCTGCCGGCTTGCTTTCGCTCGGGGCGGGAGCAGGCGCTTCGGCTTTCGGCGCTTCCTGCTGGGCAGGCGCTGCCTCGGTCTTGGCCTCGGCGGGCTGTTCGCCGCCTTCCACTTCCAGCTCGAGGATCTCGTCACCTTCCTTCAAGGTGTCGCCGACCTTCGCCTTGATGCTTTTCACCACCCCGGCCTTGGGGCAGGGGATTTCCATGCTGGCCTTGTCGGATTCCAGGGTCAGCAGGCTCTGGTCGGCCTCGACCTTGTCGCCGGGCTTGACCAGCAGCTCGATGACTTCACCCTCACCGTTGCCGATGTCGGGTACGCGAATGAGTTCGCTCACATTCCTCTCCTTTTACGTGCCACCACCGCTGTGCGGCGCGCAAAACAAAGACTTTTGGTCCTTGGTTCGTTGTGAGCCGGCGTCGCCCGGTGGCGGCGCCGGCGTGCTCGAAACCCCTCGCTGCCGAGGGGAGTATGGAGCGAATTAGCAATCCAGCGGGTTGCGCTTCTCCGGATCGATACCGTACTTGGCGATGGCCTCGGCCACCACTTTCGGCTCGATGTCGCCGCGATCGGCCAGCGCCTCGAGCGCGGCCAGCACCACCCAGTGACGATCCACCTCGAAGAAGTTGCGCAGCTTCTTGCGGCTGTCGCTGCGGCCGAAGCCGTCGGTGCCGAGCACCTTGTACTCCTTGGAGGGAACCCACTGGCGGATCTGCTCGGCGTAGAGCTTCATGTAGTCGGTGGAGGCGATCACCGGGCCGCGACGGCCGCCCAGGCACTCCTCGACGTAGCTCTGCTTCGGCTTCTGGCCCGGGTGCAGGCGGTTCCAGCGCTCGACGGCGAGGCCGTCGCGACGCAGCTCGTTGAAGCTCGGCACGCTCCAGACGTCGGCGCCGATGCCGAAGTCGTTGCGCAGCAGCTTGGCCGCTTCCTCGACTTCGCGCAGGATGGTGCCGGAGCCCAGCAGTTGCACGTGGTGAGCGGCTTCCTTCTTGTCCTCCTCGAGGAGGTACATGCCCTTGATGATGCCTTCCTCGGCGCCCTTGGGCATGGCCGGCTGGACATAGTTCTCGTTCATCACGGTGATGTAGTAGAAGATGTCCTGCTGCTCTTCGATCATCTGCCGCGAGCCTTCGCGGATGATCACCGCCAGTTCGTAGGCGTAGGTCGGATCGTAGGTGCGGCAGTTCGGGATGGTCGAGGCCAGCAGGTGGCTGTGGCCGTCCTCGTGCTGCAGGCCTTCGCCGTTCAGCGTGGTGCGCCCGGCGGTGCCGCCGACCAGGAAGCCGTGCGCGCGGCTGTCGCCGGCGGCCCAGGCCAGGTCGCCGATGCGCTGGAAGCCGAACATCGAATAGAAGATGTAGAACGGCAGCATCGGCTGGTTGTGGGTGCTGTAGGAGGTCCCGGCGGCGATCCAGCTGGACATGGCGCCGGCCTCGTTGATGCCTTCCTCGAGGATCTGGCCTTTCTTGTCCTCGCGATAGAACATCACCTGGTCCTTGTCCACCGGCTCGTAGAGCTGGCCGACCGAGGAGTAGATACCGAGCTGGCGGAACATGCCTTCCATGCCGAAGGTACGGGCCTCGTCCGGCACGATCGGGACGATGCGCGGGCCGAGTTCCTTGTCCTTGACCAGTTGCGAGATGATCCGCACGAAGGCCATGGTGGTGGAGATCTCGCGATCGCCGGAGCCATCGAGCATGGCCTTCAGGGTCTCCAGCGGCGGAACCGGCACGCTCATGCTCTTCTGCCGGCGCACCGGCATGAAGCCGCCCAGCGCGGCGCGGCGCTCGGCCAGGTACTTGGCTTCGGCGCTGCCTTCTTCAGGCTTGTAGAACGGCAGGTTCTCCAGGTCGGCATCCTTGACCGGGATGTCGAACTTGTCGCGGAACGCGCGCAGGCTGTCCACATCGACCTTCTTCACGTTGTGCGCGATGTTCTTCGCTTCGCCGCTGCCGGTGCCGTAGCCCTTGATGGTCTTGGCCAGGATGACGGTCGGCTGGCCCTTGTGGTTGACCGCCTGGTGGTAGGCCGCATAGACCTTGTAGGGGTCGTGGCCGCCGCGGTTGAGCTTCCAGATTTCCTCGTCGGAAAGGTCCTTGACCATTTCCAGCAGTTCCGGACGCGCGCCGAAGAAGTGCTCGCGCACGTAGGCGCCATCTTTCGCCTTGTAGTTCTGGTATTCGCCGTCGATGACCTCGTCCATGCGCTGCTGCAGCAGGCCGGCGGTGTCCTTGGCGAACAGCGGGTCCCAGAAGCGGCCCCAGATGACCTTGTTGACGTTCCACTCGGCGCCGCGGAACACGCCTTCCAGCTCCTGGATGATCTTGCCGTTGCCGCGTACCGGGCCGTCGAGGCGCTGCAGGTTGCAGTTGATGACGAAGATCAGGTTGTCGAGTTTCTCGCGGCCAGCCAGGGAGATCGCGCCGAGGGATTCCGGCTCGTCGCACTCGCCGTCACCCATGAAGCACCAGACCTTCTGCTTGCCGGCGGGGATGAAGCCACGGCTTTCCAGGTACTTCATGAAGCGTGCCTGGTAGATCGCCTGGATCGGGCCAAGGCCCATGGACACGGTGGGGAACTGCCAGAAGTCCGGCATCAGCCAGGGGTGCGGGTAGGAGGAGAGGCCGTTGCCGTCCACTTCCTGGCGGAAGTTCTCCAGTTGTTCCTCGCTGATGCGGCCTTCGAGGAAGGCGCGGGCGTAGACGCCGGGGGAGGCGTGGCCCTGGAAGAACACCAGGTCGCCGCCGTGTTCGTCGGTGGGGGCCTGGAAGAAATAGTTGAAGCCGATGTCGTAGAGGGTCGCCGAGGAGGCGAAGGTGGAGATGTGGCCGCCCAGGTCCGGGTCGTGCTTGTTCGCCCGCATCACCATCGCCAGGGCGTTCCAGCGTACCAGGGAGCGGATCCGGCGTTCCATGAACAGGTCGCCGGGCATGCGTGCTTCGTGGGTTACCGGAATGGTGTTGCGGTAGGGCGTGGTGATCGCGTAGGGCAGCTGGGTGCCGCTACGGCTGGCCAGCTCGCCCATGCGGGTCATCAGGTAGTGAGCGCGGTCTTCACCTTCGCGGTCGAGTACGGACTCCAGGGCGTCCAGCCATTCCTGGGTTTCGACGGGATCGAGGTCTTGCATGGCTTGCTCCAGGGCGGAAAGGCTTCCAGAATCGGATGCCATAGGTGAGCGGCCGGCCTCGTGGGCGACCGCAGCTAATTCTTGGATGTTCTCCGGGGGTGTACCCGGCTACTTGTAGTTTTACTACAGATCAGTCTGAGAAACAGCCCTCTGGATACAATTTTTAGTAGTAAAACTACATTTCGATTGTCGCTGTCAGGCTATAAGGCCCGCTGTAGAGCCTTTCCGACGTTGTGCGTCGAGCCTGTGGTCTTCGGTCGGAAGCCCAAACAGGATAGACCATGAGCCTGCCTTCGCCGGTGAATCTGCCGGCCACCCTGCTGCCCGCCGCCGAACGCGCCGGGAATGCCCTTCGTAACGCCGTCGCCACCCTCGATGAAGCCGCTCCGGCCCGTCTCGACGCCTGGCCCGCGCAGCGCCTGGAGGACTATCGGCGAGTGGCTGCGGCCAGTGATTTCGTCGCCGAGCAGACGGTGCGCGACCCGGCGATGCTGCTGGAGCTGGCCGAGCGCGGCGAGCTGGAGAACCCGCTGGCGCCCGGCGAACTGCGCGGCCAGTTGCAGGCGCGGCTGGAGGATTGCGCCGACGAGGACGAGCTCGGTCGTCGCCTGCGGCGTTTCCGCACCCGCCAGCAGGTGCGCATCATCTGGCGCGACCTGACCCGCCGCGCGGCGCTGGCGGAAACCTGTCGCGACCTGTCGGCCCTGGCCGACGCCTGCATCGACCTGGCCTGCGAGTGGCTCCATCGGCGCCAGTGCGAGCAGTTCGGCACGCCGATCGGCCGGCGCTCCGGCGAGGCGCAGCGGATGGTGATCCTCGGCATGGGCAAGCTGGGCGCGGTGGAGCTCAACCTGTCGTCGGACATCGACCTGATCTTCGGGTACCCGGAGGGCGGCGAGACCGAGGGGGCGAAGCGTTCGCTGGACAACCAGGAGTTCTTCACCCGCCTGGGGCAGAAGCTGATCAAGGCGCTGGACGCGATCACCGTCGACGGCTTCGTCTTCCGCGTCGACATGCGCCTGCGCCCCTACGGCTCCAGCGGGCCGCTGGTCTACAGCTTCGCCGCGCTGGAACAGTACTACCAGGACCAGGGGCGCGACTGGGAACGCTACGCGATGATCAAGGCGCGGGTGGTCGGCGGCGACCGGCAGGCCGGCGAGCAACTGCTCGGCATGCTGCGGCCGTTCGTCTACCGGCGCTACCTGGACTTTTCCGCCATCGAGGCGCTGCGCACCATGAAGCAGCTGATCCAGCAGGAGGTGCGGCGCAAGGGCATGTCGGAAAACATAAAGCTGGGCGAGGGCGGCATCCGCGAAGTGGAATTCATCGCCCAGGCCTTCCAGCTGATCCATGGCGGACGCGACCTGAGCCTGCAACAGCGGCCGCTGCTGAAAGTGCTGGCGACCCTGGAGGGGCAGGGCTACCTGCCGCCGGCGGTGGTCGAGGAGCTGCGCGGCGGCTACGAGTTCCTGCGCTACGCCGAGCATGCCATCCAGGCACTGGCCGACCGCCAGACGCAGATGCTGCCCAGCGACGAATACGACCGCATCCGCGTCGCCTTCATCATGGGTTTCGCCAGCTGGGCCGCATTCCACGAGCGCCTGAGCCACTGGCGGGGGCGCATCGACTGGCATTTCCGCCAGGTGATCGCCGACCCGGACGAGGACGAGAGCGGCGAGGCCGACTGCGGTGGCGTCGGGGCCGAGTGGATTCCGCTATGGCAAGAGGCGCTGGACGAGGAGGCGGCCGGTCGGCAGCTGGCCGACGCCGGATTCGTCGATGCCGCGGCGGCCTGGAAGCGCCTGAGCGACCTCCGTCATGGTCCGCAGGTGCGGGCCATGCAGCGTCTCGGCCGGGAGCGCCTGGATGCCTTCGTTCCGCGCCTGCTGGCGATGACCGTGGAAAATCCCCAGCCGGACCTGGTGCTGGAACGGGTCCTGCCGCTGGTGGAGGCGGTGGCGCGGCGTTCCGCCTACCTGGTGCTGCTGACCGAGAATCCCGGCGCGCTGGAGCGTCTGCTGACGCTGTGCGCGGCCAGTCCGATGGTCGCCGAGCAGATCGCGCGGTTCCCGATCCTGCTCGACGAGCTGCTCAACGAGGGGCGCCTGTTCCGTCCTCCGCAGGCCGCCGAGCTGGCCGCCGAGCTGCGCGAACGGCTGATGCGGATTCCCGAGGACGACCTCGAGCAGCAGATGGAGACCCTCCGCCACTTCAAGCTGGCCCACGGCCTGCGGGTGGCGGCCTCGGAGATCGCCGGCACGCTGCCGTTGATGAAGGTCAGCGACTACCTGACCTGGCTGGCCGAGGCGATCCTCGTCGAGGTCCTCGAGCTGGCCTGGCGGCAACTGGTGCAGCGCCACGGCCGGCCGCTGCGCGCCGACGGCACGCCGTGCGATCCGGATTTCGTCATCGTCGGCTACGGCAAGGTCGGCGGGCTGGAGTTCGGCCACGGCTCGGACCTCGACCTGGTGTTCATCCATGATGGCGACCCCCAGTGCGAGACCGATGGCGCCAGGTCCATCGATGGCGCGCAATTCTTCACCCGCCTGGGGCAGAAGATCATTCACTTCCTCACCGCGCAGACCCCGTCCGGTACTCTCTACGAGGTCGACATGCGCCTGCGTCCGAGCGGCGCGGCCGGCCTGCTGGTGAGTTCGCTGGGAGCGTTCCAGCGTTACCAGGAGCAGGAAGCCTGGACCTGGGAGCACCAGGCGCTGGTCCGCGCCCGCGTGCTGGCCGGCTGCCGGCGCGTGCAGGCGGCCTTCGAGACGGTGCGCGCCGAGGTGCTGGCGCGGCCGCGCGATCTCGACGCGTTGCGTACCGAAGTCAGCGAGATGCGCGCCAAGATGCGCGACAACCTGGGCACCCGCGCGACCGCCGCCGGCACTGCCTCGAATGCCTTCGAGGCCTCGGCAGCCTTCGATCTCAAGCACGACGCCGGTGGTATCGTCGATATCGAATTTATGGTGCAATATGCGGTTCTAGCTTGGTCCGGAGAACACCCGGCGCTGCTCGAATTCACCGACAACATCCGCATTCTGGAAGGACTGGAACGGGCTGGCCTGATCGCCAGCGAGGACGTCCGTCTCCTGCAGGAGGCCTACAAGGCCTATCGCGCAGCCGCACACCGCCTGGCACTGCAGAAGGAGGCCGGGGTCGTGAGCGGCGAGCACTTCCAGACGGAGCGGCGAGAAGTGATCAGGATCTGGCGCGGGCTGCGGCTCGGCTGATCCGCTCAGGCACGTAACGCAAGTACGTAACGAATATCTGAAGGAGCTGGCAACTATGTCGATGGCCGATCGTGATGGCGTGATCTGGTATGACGGTGAACTGGTGCAGTGGCGCGACGCGACCACGCACGTGCTGACCCATACCCTGCACTATGGAATGGGTGTGTTCGAGGGCGTGCGTGCCTACGACACCCCGCAGGGCACGGCGATCTTCCGCCTGCAGGCGCACACCGACCGGCTGTTCGATTCGGCGCACATCATGAACATGCAGATCCCGTACAGCCGCGACGAGATCAACGAGGCGACCCGCGCCGCCGTGCGCGAGAACGACCTGGAAAGCGCCTACATCCGCCCGATGGTGTTCTACGGAAGCGAAGGCATGGGCCTGCGCGCCAGCGGCCTGAAGGTCCATGTGATCATCGCCGCCTGGAGTTGGGGCGCCTACATGGGCGAGGAAGCCCTGCAGCAAGGCATCAAGGTGCGCACCAGTTCCTTCACCCGCCACCACGTCAACATCTCGATGACCCGCGCCAAGTCCAACGGCGCCTACATCAACTCGATGCTGGCCCTGCAGGAAGCGATCTCCGGCGGCGCCGACGAGGCCATGATGCTCGATCCGGAAGGCTACGTGGCCGAAGGTTCCGGCGAGAACATCTTCATCATCAAGGACGGCGTGATCTACACCCCGGAAGTCACTGCCTGCCTGAACGGCATCACTCGTAACACTATCCTGACCCTGGCCGCCGAGCACGGCTTTAAACTGGTCGAGAAGCGCATCACCCGCGACGAGGTCTACATCGCCGACGAGGCCTTCTTCACCGGCACCGCCGCGGAAGTCACGCCGATCCGCGAGGTGGACGGTCGCAAGATCGGCGCCGGCCGCCGTGGCCCGGTCACCGAGAAGCTGCAGAAAGCCTATTTCGACCTGGTCAGCGGCAAGACCGAGGCCCACGCCGAGTGGCGTACCCTGGTCAAGTAAGCACCGAAGAAGGGTGTGACAGGGAGGCGAAAGCCTCCCTGATCATTTCCGGAGCCTGAATGAGAATTCTGATCGTAGGTCCCTCCTGGGTGGGGGACATGGTGATGGCGCAGACCCTGTTCCAGTGTCTGCGCCAGCGGCATCCCGAGTGCCTGATCGACGTACTGGCGCCCGAGTGGAGCCGGCCGATCCTCGAGCGCATGCCCGAGGTGCGCCAGGCCCTGAGCTTCCCGCTCGGCCACGGCGTGATGGACGTCGCCACCCGGCGCCGGATCGGGCGCGGCCTGCGCGGTCAGTACGAGCAGGCGATCCTGCTGCCCAACTCGCTGAAGTCGGCGCTGGTGCCCTGGTTCGCCGGGATACCGAAGCGCACCGGCTGGCGCGGCGAGATGCGCTACGGGCTGCTCAATGACATCCGCAAGCTCGACAAGCAGCGCTACCCGCTGATGATCGAACGCTTCATGGCGCTGGCCTTCGAGCCTGGCGTCGAGTTACCGAAACCCTATCCGCGGCCGCGCCTGCGGATCGATGACGGCAGTCGCCAGGCGGCGCTCGACAAGTTCGCCCTGAGCCTGGATCGCCCGGTGCTGGCGCTGTGTCCCGGTGCCGAGTTCGGCGAGGCCAAGCGCTGGCCGGCGGAACACTACGCCGCGGTCGCCGAGGCGAAGATCCGTGCCGGCTGGCAGGTCTGGCTGTTCGGCTCGAAGAACGACCATCCCGGTGGCGAGGAGATTCGCCAGCGCCTGATCCCGGGATTGCGCGAGGAGTCCTTCAACCTTGCCGGGGAGACTTCGCTGGCCGAGGCCATCGACCTGATGTCCTGCGCCGGCGCGGTGGTGTCCAACGATTCCGGCCTGATGCACGTGGCGGCCGCCCTGGACCGCCCGCTGGTGGGCGTCTACGGCTCCACCTCGCCGCAGTTCACCCCGCCGCTGGCGGAACGAGTGGAGATCGTCCGCCTCGGTCTCGAGTGCAGCCCCTGCTTCGAGCGCACCTGTCGCTTCGGCCACTACAATTGCCTCCGCGAACTGCCGGCTAGCCTGGTACTGCAAGCCCTGGACCGGCTGGTCGGCGATCCGGCAGAGGTCGCCGGATGAGGGTGTTGCTGGTCAAGACTTCGTCCCTCGGCGACGTGATCCATACCCTGCCGGCGCTTACCGACGCCGCCCGGGCGCTTCCCGGCATCCAGTTCGACTGGGTGGTGGAGGAAGGCTTCGCCGAGATTCCTGCCTGGCATCCGGCGGTGGCGCGGGTAATACCGGTGGCCATCCGGCGTTGGCGCAAGAACCTCTGGCAGACCCTGCGCAACGGCGAATGGCGGCGCTTCAAGCAGCGTCTTGAGGAAGTCGACTACGATCTGGTGATCGATGCCCAGGGCCTGCTGAAAAGTGCCTGGCTGACCCGCTACGCGGGCAGGGCCCCGGTCGCCGGCCTCGATCGCGATTCGGCGCGCGAACCGCTGGCCAGCCGCTTCTATCGGCGTGTCTACCCGGTGGCCTGGGGGCAGCACGCGGTGGAGCGTACCCGCCAGTTGTTCGCCCAGGCGCTGGATTATCCCCTGCCCGATTCGGTCGGCGACTACGGCCTGGATCGCGAGCAACTGGCCGACGCCGATGCCGGCGCGCCCTATCTGGTGTTCCTGCATGGCACCACCTGGGTCACCAAGCACTGGCCGGAAGCCTACTGGCGCGAACTGGCCGAGCGCATGTGCGAGCGCGGCTGGTCGGTGCGCCTGCCCTGGGGCAGCGCCGCCGAGCGGGAGCGGGCTGAACGGCTGGCCGCAGGGTTGGAAAATGCCGCGGTGCTCCCCAGATTATCGTTGGCCGGCATGGCCAAGGTGCTTGCCGGCGCGCGTGCCTGCGTGGCGGTGGATACCGGGCTCGGCCACCTGGCGGCGGCGCTGGATGTGCCGACGTTGTCGCTGTTCGGCCCGACCAACCCGGGTTTCACCGGTGCCTACGGGCGTTCCCAGGTCCACCTGGGTAGCGACTTCCCTTGCGCGCCGTGCCTGAAGAAGACCTGTACCTACCAGCCGACCGAAGAGGACCGCAAACTGTTCGACCTCAAGCGTGAACAGCCGCTGTGCTTCACCCGGCTGAATCCCCAGCGCGTGGCCACCCAGCTGGAAGCCATGCTGCTGGCCCCGGAGATGCTCCGATGACCCTGGCATTCATACTCTACAAATACTTCCCGTTCGGCGGCCTGCAGCGCGACTTCATGCGCATCGCCCTGGAATGCCAGCGGCGCGGGCACGACATTCGCGTCTATACCCTGATCTGGGAAGGCGACGTGCCGGACGGCTTCGAGGTGCTGGTGGCGCCCGTCCGCTCGCTCTTCAACCATCGGCGCAACGAGAAGTTCACCGCCTGGGTCGCCGCCGACCTGGCGAAGCGCCCGGTGCAGCGGGTGGTCGGCTTCAACAAGATGCCCGGGCTCGACGTCTACTACGCCGCCGATGCCTGCTTCGAGGAGAAGGCCCAGACCCTGCGCAACCCGCTGTATCGCCAGTGGGGCCGCTACCGTCATTTCGCCGGCTACGAGCGGGCGGTGTTCGACCCGGCCTCGAAGACCGAGATCCTGATGATCTCCGAGGTGCAGCAGCCGCTTTTCGTCAAGCACTACGGCACCCAGGCCGAGCGTTTCCATCTGTTGCCGCCGGGGATCAGCCAGGATCGCCGGGCGCCGGCCAACGCGGCGGAGGTGCGCGCGGAATTCCGTCGCGAGTTCGGCCTGGAGGACGACGACCTGTTGCTGGTGCAGATCGGTTCCGGTTTCAAGACCAAGGGCCTGGATCGCAGCCTCAAGGCCCTCGCCGCGCTGCCCAAGGCGCTGCGCAAACGCACCCGGCTGATCGCCATCGGCCAGGACGACCCCAAGCCGTTCCTGTTGCAGATCGCCGCCCTCGGTCTCAACGACCAGGTGCAGATCCTCAAGGGCCGCAGCGACATCCCGCGTTTCCTGCTCGGCGCCGACCTGCTGATCCACCCGGCCTACAACGAGAACACCGGCACCGTACTGCTGGAGGCCTTGGTTTCCGGCCTGCCGGTGCTGGTGACCGACGTCTGCGGCTATGCCCATTATATCGCCGAGGCCGACGCCGGGCGGGTGGTGCCGGGGCCGTTCGAACAGGATGTGCTCAACCGCATGCTCGCGGAAATGCTCGAGGACGCCCCGGCGCGCGCCGCCTGGGCGCGCAACGGTCTGGCCTATGCCGATAGCGCCGATCTCTACAGCATGCCGCAGCGCGCCGCCGACCTGATCCTCGGGGAGGCCCCATGAGACTGGTGCTGCAGGAGCCTTTCAAGGGCCTGTGGGCCGGGCGCGATCCGTTCGAGGCGGTGGAGGCCTTGCAGGGCAAGGTCTACCGCGAGCTGGAGGGACGCCGCACCCTGCGTACCGAGGTCGACGGACGTGGCTACTTCGTCAAGATCCATCGCGGCATCGGCTGGGGCGAGATCGCCAAGAACCTGCTCACCGCCAAGCTCCCCGTGCTCGGCGCGCGCCAGGAGTGGCAGGCGATCCAGCGCCTGCACCGGGCCGGCGTGGCGACCATGACCGCGGTCGCCTACGGTGAGCGCGGCGGCGATCCGGCGCGGCAGCATTCCTTCATCGTCACCGAGGAACTGGCGCCGACCACCGACCTCGAGATCTTCACCCAGGACTGGCGCGAACGACCGCCGGCGCCGCGGCTCAAGCGCGCGCTGGTGGAGGCGGTGGCACGGATGGTCGGAGACATGCATCGCGCCGGGGTGAACCATCGCGATTGCTACATCTGTCATTTCCTGTTGCACACCGACAAGCCGGTGACGGCCGACGATTTCCGCCTCTCGGTGATCGACCTGCACCGCGCCCAGACCCGCGACGCCACGCCGAAACGCTGGCGCAACAAGGATCTGGCGGCATTGTATTTCTCCGCGCTGGATATCGGACTGACGCGTCGCGACAAGCTACGCTTCCTGCGCACCTACTTCCGCCGGCCGCTGCGCGAGATACTGCGCGACGAAGCCGGCCTGCTGGCCTGGATGGAACGCAAGGCGGAAAAACTCTACGAACGCAAGCAGCGTTACGGAGACCTGCTCTGATGGCGGGGTGGACCCTCGAACCCGATTACCGGCACCTGGCCGCCGATTTCGGCAGCCTCGACAGCGTTTTCGCCCTGGAGGGCGAGCGCCTGACCCGCGACCCGTTGTCCGAAGTCATCCGCATCGAGCGCGATGGCGTGCGCTACTACGTCAAGCGCTACCGCAGCGCCGGCAAGGGCCTGCGCCGCTACCTGGCGCGGCCGCGGATCAAGGCCGAGTGGCAGAACCTCAGGCGTTTCGAGAAATGGGGCATCCCGACGGCCGAAGTGGTCGCCTGGGGGCTCGAGCGCAAGGCCGGGGCCTTTCAGCGCGGGGCGATGATCACCCGCGAGCTGCCGGGCACCGAGGACCTGTCGGTGCTGGCCTGCAACCAGGACCCGCGGCTGAAGGACCCGCGCTGGGTGGACGGCGTCAGCCGGCAGATCGCCAGGGCGACGCGCCTGATGCACGACCAGCACTTCACCCACAACGACCTGAAGTGGCGCAACCTGCTGGTGGATGGGCAGCCCCTGGTGTACTTCATCGATTGTCCGAATGGCGCGTTCTGGTGGGGGTTCATGCTGCGCTACCGGATCACCAAGGACCTGGCCTGCCTGGACAAGGTGGCCAAGTACCACCTGTCGCGCACCCAGCGCCTGCGCTTCTACCTGCAATATCGCCGTCGCCGGCACCTGAACGAATCCGACAAGAAACGCATTCGCCAGGTAGTGGCTTTCTTCGAGGGGCGCGAATGAGCGTTTTCATTGCCGCGCAGGATCACGACCTGCTCCAGCGCAACCGTCTGGACAGCTTCGACGCCCTGTGGGCCTTGCAGCTGGACGCCGTGGACGAACCGAACACCGAGCGGGGCGGCTGGAGCAGCGTCTATCGGCTTGACCTGGGCGACTGCGCCTATTACCTGAAGCGCCAGAGCAACCACCTGACCCGCAGCCTGCGCCATCCGTTGGGCGAGCCGACCTTCGCCCGCGAGTTCCGCAACATCGAGCGCTACCGTGCGCTGCGCATTCCGGCGCTGCAGGCGGCATTCTTCGCCCAGCAGGCGGTCGGCGGCGAACGCCAGGCGATCCTCCTGACCCGCGCCCTGGACGGCTGGCAGGACCTGGACACCTGGCTGGCGTCCTGGCACGACCTAGCAGAAGAGCGACGCCGGGCGATCCTCCGGGCGGTAGGCAGGCTGGCGCGCCAGCTGCACGCGGCCGGGCAGATGCATGGTTGCTTCTATCCCAAGCATGTATTCCTCCGTGAGGGGGACGATGGCGTCTTCGAGGCCTGCCTGATCGACCTGGAAAAAACCCGGCCAATCTGGTTCGGCCGCCGTGACCAGGTCAAGGATCTGGAGCCCATGCTGCGCCGCGCGCCGGACTGGAGCGAGGCGGACGTGCGCGAATTCATCTGCGCCTATGTCGACGAACCGGTCGACGCGGCCGAAGTCGAGCAGTGGTACCGCCTTCTCGACCAGCGCCGCCGGCGCAAGGAGTCGCGCCGATGAGACTGGCCGAACTGCGGGCCGCCGGGCGGACGCCGCGACTGCCGTTGCGGGTGACCCTGGCGGATGGCGCCGGCGCTGCCGAGCTGCGCCTCGACAGCCTGCTGCGGGTGCTGCCCGGGCAGCGCTACGTCGGTGCCGGCGAATGGCGCGGGCGCAAGGTGCTGGCCAAGCTGCTGGCCGGCGGCAAGGCCGCCCGGCATTTCCAGCGCGAACTGGAAGGCGCGCGCCTGCTCGCGGCCCAGGGCCTGACCACCCCGGCGTTGCTGGCCGATGGACTTCAGGAGGGCGAGGGCGGCTGGCTACTGTTCGACTACCTCGACGCGGCGCAGAGCCTCGGTGATGCCTGGCGCGCCGTGGAGACCCAGGCGCCGCTGGGCGATGCCCAGCAAAAGGTGCTCGGCGAAGCCCTGGCGGCGATCGGCGAGCTGCATGCCAAGGGGCTCTGGCAGGACGACCTGCACCTGGACAACCTGCTGCGCCACGATGGCCGCCTGTACCTCATCGATGGCGGCGGCGTGCGCGCCGAGACGCCCGGGCAGCCGCTGTCGCGCCAGAAGGTGCTGGAGAACCTCGGGGTGTTCTTCGCCCAGTTGCCGGCGATGCTCGATCCGTACCTGGAGGAACTGCTGGTGCACTACCTGCTGGCCAACGGCGAACACGCGCTGCCGCTGGAAGCCTTGCAGAAGGAAATCGCCAGGGTACGCCGCTGGCGGCTACGCGACCTGCTGAAGAAGGTCGGTCGCGACTGCAGCCTGTTCAGCGTCGCGCGCGGTCCGTTCCGCCTGTTCGCCGCCCGCCGCGCGGAAGCCGAGGCGCTGGCGCCGCTGCTGGAAGACGCCGACCGGCTGATCGCCAGCGGCCACGTCTACAAGGACGGTGGCGCGGCGACTGTCGCCCGGGTCGAGGCAAATGGCCGCACCCTGGTCATCAAGCGTTACAACATCAAGGGCCTCGGCCATTGGCTGAAGCGTTTCTGGCGGCCCAGCCGGGCCTGGGCGTCCTGGCGCGAAGGCAATCGCCTGGAGTTCCTCGGCATCGCCACCGCGCGGCCGCTGGCGATGCTCGAACGGCGCTGGTGCTGGCTGCGCGGGCGCGCCTACCTGATTACCGATTATCTTGGCGGTCAGGATATAATCGCTCGTTTTAAGCCTTTCCTGGATATGCCCGAGGGCGCAGGTTCGCCTCCGGAGGCCGAGCTGGCGGCGCTGGATCGGCTGTTTTCGACGCTGATCCGCGAGCGCATCAGCCATGGCGACCTGAAGGGGCACAATCTGTTCTGGCAGGCCCGGGAGGATGGCGGCGAATGGGCGCTGATCGACCTGGACGCGATGCAGAAGCACCGCAGCCAGGCGGGTTTCGCCCGGGCGTACGCCCGCGATCGCGCGCGCTTCCTGCGCAACTGGCCACAGGACAGCGGCCTCCACCGGCTGCTGGAGCAACGGATTCCCCGTCCCGGCGACGACGTCGGGACGTGACGCAACAAGCAACGACCACCGTCCGCGGCGGTCGACGAGTTAAACGAAAGCCGCGGTTGCCGGTCCCACTCCGCAACCGCGAGCTGCTTTGAAGAGGTTCTACCGTGGCATTGACCGTCCTAGGCCTGTCTGGCGCCGTAAGCCATGACCCGTCCGCCGCCCTGTACATCGACGGCAAGCTGGTCGCGGCCGTCGAGGAAGAGCGCTTCGTGCGCGACAAGCACGCGAAGAACCGCATGCCCTACGAATCGGCGAAGTTCTGCCTGGAACAGGCCGGGATCAAGCCGGCCGATGTCGACGTGGTGGCGATACCCTTCGCTCCCATCAGCATCATGGAGAAGGCCCGCTGGCACTATGCGAGGCGTTACGCCTACGCACCGGACCGTGCCCTGGACGCGATCCTGCTCGGCAACCGTCGCTACAAGCGCTACTACAAGCGCATCGAGTGGTGCCTGCAGCAACTCGGCTTCGATCTGAAGAAAATCAAGATCCAGCCGGTCGAGCACCACCTGGCACACGCCTCCAGCGCCTACCATTGCTCCGGGTTCAAGGAAAAGACGGCGATCCTCGGCATCGACGGCAAGGGCGAGTACGCCACCACCTTCTTCGGCTGGGGCGAGAACGGCCGGATCCACAAGATCAAGGAGTTCTACGATCCGGACTCGCTGGGCGGCCTGTACGGCGCGATCACCGAGTACCTCGGCTTCGACATGCTCGACGGCGAGTTCAAGGTCATGGGCATGGCTCCCTATGGCGACGCCAGCAAGTACGATTTCTCCCGTCTCGCCAAGTTCGAGAACGGCGAACTGGTGATCAACACCGACTATGCCAACGTCATCGGCTTCCGTCGCTACAAGGAGAAAGGCAAGGGCTACTACTTCTCGCCCAAGCTGATCGAGTGGCTGGGACCCAAGCGCGAAGGCGACATCGCCGACGACCCCTACATCCACTACGCCGCCAGCATCCAGGCGCTGTTCGAGAAGCTGGCGCTGGAAATGATGGACTACTACCTCGGCGACATCATCCGCGAGACCGGCAAGGTCGCCTTCGCCGGCGGTTGCGCGCTGAACGTCAAGCTGAACCAGAAGATCATTTCCCGTCCCGAGGTGAAGGAACTGTTCGTTCAGCCGGCGGCCAGCGACGCCGGCACCGCGGTCGGCGCGGCGGCCTATGTGTCGCACCAGCGCGGCGTGCCGGTGGAGAAGATGGAGCATGTCTACCTCGGCCCGGAGTACTCCAACGAGGACGTCATCGCCGCCTGCGCCCGCCACGAGGCTCGGCCGCAATGGATGAAGATCGACAACCGCAGCCGGCGCATCGGCAGGATCCTCGCCGACGGCAACCCGGTGGCCTGGTTCCAGGGACGCATGGAGTTCGGTCCGCGCGCCCTTGGCGGCCGTTCTATCCTCGGCTGCCCGAGCGTGCCGGGCGTGGCCGACCGGATCAACGCGCAGATCAAGTTCCGCGAGCGCTGGCGGCCGTTCTGCCCGTCGATGCTGGATACCGTCGGCCCGCAGATGTTCAAGATCGACCATCCGGCACCGTTCATGACCTTCACCTTCGAGGTCAACGAAGAGTGGAAGGACCGCGTGCCGGAAGTGGTGCACGAGGACGGCACCTCCCGTGCCCAGGTGCTGAAGCGCGACTTCAACCCGCGCTACTACGACCTGATGAAGGAGCTGGAAAACCTCACCGGCAACGGCGTGGCCCTGAACACCTCGCTGAACCGCCGTGGCGAGCCGATGATCTGCTCGCCGACCGATGCCCTGAACATGTTCTTCGGCTCGGACCTGCAGTACCTGATCATGGAAGACATCCTGGTCGTGAAGGAGGGCGTGGACTGGTATGACTCGGTCGGCTGAACCACGCGTCCTGCAGTTCTGTCACGGCTACGACGGGCCGTTCCTCGACTGTGCCCGTCAGTACGCCAGCCTGTTCGCCGGGACCCCGTACAAGGTCACCACGGTGTTTCTCTCCGGTCGCTCCGACCCGGAGGTGGCGGCCCGCTGCGCCTCCGACGAGGTGCTGTTCCTCGAGTATGGCTCGAAGGACATCCGCGGCCTCAAGCTGAAGGCGATCCGCGACCTGCGCGAGATCGCCCGCTCGCGCGATTTTCGTTTCTGCATCGCCCATCGTTTCAAGCCTATCTGGGTCGCCAGCCTGGCCACCCGCCTGCCGATCGTCGGTGTGCACCACGCCTTCGGCGACTACCAGCGCCTGTCCCGGCGGGTCTTCGCCGGCCTGCTGAGCAAGCGCCTGAGCCTGCTGGCGGTATCCGACGCGGTGCGTGACGACATCCGTCGCTGCCTGCCGAAATGGCCGGCGGAGCGGATCGAGACGCTCCACAACCGCATCGATGTCGCCGCGCTGCAGGCCGAGCAGGTCGAGCGCCTGAGCGCGCGCCGGCAACTGCGCCTGCCCGACGAGGCCTGGGTGGTCGGCAATGTCGGCCGCCTGCATCCGGACAAGGACCAGGCCACCCTGCTGCGTGGCTTCGCCGCCGCGCTGCCGCGCCTGCCGCAGAACAGCCTGCTGGCGATTCTCGGCAGCGGTCGCCTGGAAGACCGGCTCAAGGACCTCGCCTGCGAGCTGGGGATCGGCGAGCGCGTACTGTTCCTCGGCCAGGTCGAAGAGGCCCGGCGCTATTTCAAGGCGTTCGATGTCTTCGCCCTGAGTTCCGACCACGAGCCGTTCGGCATGGTCCTGCTGGAGGCCATGGTCGCCGGCGTGCCGTTGATCGCCACCGCCTGCGGCGGCGCCCGCGAAGTGGTGGAAGGCGTCGGTATCCTCTTCCCGCTGGGCGACGAGACGGCCCTGGGCGAAGGCCTGACCCATCTCGCGGCGCTCGACCGCCGGCAGCGCGAAGCCTGTGCGCGGCTGATGCTCGAGCGGCTGGAGACGCGCTTCTCCGACGCCGCGGTGCGTCGTGAATTCTGGCGCCTGCCGATGATCGCCGGCTTCGCTTCGGAGTCTGCATGCTGAACCGGTTGCGCGTCTTCCGCGAACGCGGTTGGCGCGAAGTGGACGCCTCGACCTACGCCCAGGCATGGCAGCGTTTCGGTGGCAGCGTGGCGACCCATCCGCGGGTGGTCGAGCAGCTCGCCGAACTGGCTGGGATCCCGGTGCGCTACCTGGGCTGGGAAAGCGCTGGCGAACTGTGCGCGGCGATCCCGACCTGGGGACGCCACCTGGCGCTGTCCAAGGACGTGCTCAAGCGTCGCGGGAAGAAGGGCCTGTATGACCTGGGCAACGCCGAGCTGATCCTGCCGGTAGCCGCCGAGGCCCGCGTCGCGTTGCGCCACGCCGGTCGCTACCTGTCGGCGCTGCACGAGCGAAACATCGTCACCTTGCGTGCGCAGGCCGAGCAACTGGCGTTCGCCCGCGCGCCGGAGGATTTCTCCAAGAAGTTCCGCTACAACCAGCGCCGCGAAGTGCGCCTGGTGGAAGAGGCCGGCGGCCAGGTGCGTCAGGCCGACAGCTTCACCCCGGCCGAGTTCGCCGCCATCTACCTCGAGCTGTTCCAGCGTCGCTGGGGCTTCCCGGCCACCGGCGCGGCGCGCATGGCCGAGGTCTTCGAGCGCCTGCGCGACCTGCTGCGTGGCTCGGTGCTGCTGCTCGACGACCGGCCGATCGCGGTCCAGGTGCTCTACCGCGTCGAAGCGCCGGGTTGGCTCAGCGTCGAGTACATCAACGGCGGCGTCGATCCGCAGACCCGCGAGTTCAGCCCTGGCAGCGTGCTCAGCTACCTGAACACCCAGGCCGCCTGGGAAGAGGCGCGGGCGCTGGGCAAGCCGTTGCGTTACTCCTTCGGCCGCGCCGACCGCGAGTACAAGGATCGCTGGTGCCATCCTTCGCCGGTCTTCCAGGTCTGACCCATGAGCGCGCGCAAACAGCAATTGCTCAAGCGTCATCGGCGCAACAAGCGGATCGGCCTGCTGCTGGCGATGCTGGTGGCGCTGGCCGTCGGCGTGCTGGTCAGCCCCTGGTTGCTGCCGGTTCTCCTGCCGTGCCTGTGGATCGCCCATGAGGCCTGGTTCGCCGATCACCTGTTCTATTCGCCTGGCGAGGACTATCGCTACCGTTTCGATGAGCGGGTCGAGGCCCTGCCGGTGCGCGCGCTGGACGGCGGCAGGCTGCAGGTGGATGGCGAGTTGCGTGCGGACGATACGCTGTTGCTCGGCATTGCCGTGCGTGCCGGCTGGCTGGGACGTTTTCTCGAGCCGGCGGTGCTGATCGAGGGTGGCGCGCAGGTCGATGCGCAAGCTTTCGAGCGTGGCGTGAACGGCCTGCGCTACCTGAACCTGACGGGACTGGCCGAAGCACTGGCCGCAGGCCGGATACGCCTGCGCGGCCGGCATTGCCGGCTGCTCGGCGAGCCGAGCCTGTGGCGCGCGCGGCATCCCGACTACCGCGAGCGGCGGGTGATGGTCATCGCACCGCACGCCGACGATGCCGAACTGGCCGCCTTCGGCCTGTACAGCCAGGCCCGCGAGGCCTGGATCGTGACCCTGACCGCCGGCGAGATCGAGACCGAACACTTCCGGCGCATGGGGCTGGACGGGGTCGCCGCGGCGCGACTCAAGGGCCGCCTGCGCGCCTGGGACAGCCAGGCCGTACCGGCCTGGGGCGGCGTGCCCGCCGAGCGTTGCGTGCAACTGGGCTATTTCTGCCTGCAACTGCCGGCGATGCAGGCCGAGCCGGAGGCCGTGGTGCCTTCGCGCGAGGCCGGCCTGAGCGATACCCGCCCGTTCCGCCAGTTCAATCGCCTGCGCCTGGCCAGCGATACCGACGGTCTGTCCACCTGGCGCAACCTGCTGGCCGACCTGCGCGAACTTATCCTGCTGGCGCGACCCGAGGTCATCGTCCTGCCGCATCCGCATTTCGACCCGCATCCGGACCATGTGCGCGCCCAGCAGGCCGTGCGCGAGGCGCTCGAGGGCCTGGACTGGCAACCGCGGACGCTGCTGCACTATGCCAACCACCTGCACGACAACGATCGCTGGCCGATGGGCGATGCGCACATGGGCGTCAGCCTGCCGCCGCTGACCGAAGAGTGTCCGCCGCTGCTGCCCTGGACGCTGCCGCTGGAGCCGGCGCGCCAGGTGGACAAGGCCATGGCGCTGGGCATGATGCACGACCTGCAGCCCCGTCCACCGTTCAAGCGTCGCCTGCGTCGGCGCCTGCAAGGCTGGCTCGCCGGGCGCCGCTGGCCGGCCTATGGCGAGGACGAGTTCATGCGCAAGGCGGTGCGGCGGCAGGAACTGTTCTGGGTGGAGTCACTGGATGGTGATGCATGATGCTTCGGTCGTACGGCCAGGTATGTTCGAGCCGCCATGCTGTCGCGTGGCGGCCGTGAGGATGAAGGTCTGATGAAAGTTCTGTTTCTGGTGCAGAAAGAGCAGCGTGCGATCCTGGACCGTCTGTACGACGGCATCGCCGCCCACTGCGAATGCGACACCCGTTGGCTGAGCAGCGAAGAGCAGGCCGACCTGCGCGGGTATTTTCGCAAGCATGTGGACGTCTCGCGCTACGACCGGATCCTGTTCTTCCTGCGCTTCAAGAAGGAAATGCGCCAGGTCCGTTTCATCCGCAGCGTGCCCAACCTGGTGATCCTCGAGCACGACGCCTACCAGAACTACATTCCCTGCAAGTACACCGGCAAGTTCAGCGCCCATTACCGGCGCCTGCCCTGGGCGCGGGTGATCAGTTCCGGCCATACGGTCAGCGAGCGCCTGCGCGAGGAGGGCTTCGACGCCGTGTTCGTGCCCAAGGGCTACGACCAGACCCTGCTGCATGACCTGGAGCTCGAGCGCGATATCGAGCTGGCCTTCGTCGGCAGCACCGGCAGCGTGGCCTACAGCGGACGCAAGGCCTTGCTCGACGAACTGGGCAAGGTGGAGAACCTTCTGGTGACCAAGACCAGGTCCGGCGAGGAATACCTGCGGACGCTCAATCGCATCCGCTTCTTCGTCAGTGCCGACGTCGGCATGGGCGAATACATGATCAAGAACTTCGAGGCGATGGCCTGCGGCTGCGTGCTGCTGGCTTTCGACCAGGGCGAGCGGGAAAACGAGGCCCTGGGTTTCCGGGACATGGAGAATATCGTGCTGTACCGCTCGGTGGCGGACATCCAGGAAAAGCTCGCGATATTGCGCCTGGATACGGCCCTTGCCGAGCGGATCGCACGAAGCGGCCAGGCTTTGGCCATCGAACGATTCAGCTTCGCCGCTGTCGGTCAGAGTATCGTCGAGGCCATGCGTCCCGCGTTGCGTGCAGCGGAGAACCCCGGGTGGCTGGAGAGTACCTGGCGGCGTATTTTTACCTGAAGACAGCGGCCGCGAAGAGCCGGGGCTTCAGGCGTGTTTGCTATTGTTCAGCTTGTTTTTCGCGGGCTGGGGGGAGGTGAAAGACCGATGAAGATCGCAGGATCGCTCATGGATGTCTGGCGCTTTGTGTGGGGACGTGAAGGACAATTAAGGTTGTAGATTATGGCGCTCGTCGATGATGGCTCGCAGCCATTGGTTTCCGTGATCATCGCTTCCTATAACCACGAAAAGTACATCGAAGCGAGCATCGCCAGCGTGGCTGCGCAGACGTACTCCAACGTGGAGCTGCTGGTGGTGGACGATGGCTCCAGCGATGGCAGCGTCGAACTCCTGCGCGGCCTCCAGGCGAAGTACGGCTTCGATCTCAGGGTCCAGCAGAACCAGGGGCTGTCGAGAACACTCAACGAAGCGATCGCCAGGGCCCGGGGCGATCTCATCGTGCCTTTCGGCTCGGACGACATCATGTTGCCGCAACGCCTGGAAAAACAGGTGGCGCACCTGCATGGCAAGCCCGAGGTGGGCATCTGCGCGGGCAATATCGAGATCATCGACTCCAATGGCCGGGTCATGCCGGGAAAGGAGCAGCGCAAGCGCGACCTGCCGTTCCGCCGCCTCGACTTCGACGACCTGTTCCTCGATCGCAAGCCGGGACCCATGGCGCCTACCCTGATGTTCCGCCGGGAAGCCCTGGAGAAGGCCGGCGGCTTCGATCCGGACATCCGCCTGGAGGACGTCTACATCGAGCTGGCGGTGACCAGGGCCGGCTATGTCATCGATATTCTCGGCGAAGTCCTGGCCCAGTACCGCAAGCATCCCACCAATACGTACAAGAACGTGCGTTTCATGGTGGACAACGTATTCAAGACCTACAGTCAGTTCAGCGATCACCCCGACTACGAGCAGGTGATCATGCGTTTCCGCAACTCGATGTTCCTCAAGTGCTCGAACCGGGACAAGGTGCTGGCCCGGGAGCTGCTTTCCGGCTTGCCGTTGAAGTACTGGAACGAAAAGACCTTCCGCGGCATCGCGCGGCTGTTCTTCTCCTAGCTCGGATGAACCCGGACCGCCTCCTCAGGAGGCGGTTTCGTTTTTGTCGAGGGCGCTTTTCTGCACCCACAGGGCGTACAGCAGGGCCAATGGAATCCAGATCAGGAACCAGTGCTCCTTGGGGCGGGGCAGGAAGGCGTTGCCTTCCGTGAGGCCGGAAGCCAGGCCGAACATCAGCCAGGTCGAAGCCAGCAGAACGGCGGGAGATTGCCGGTTCTTCCAGGCGAAGGCGAAGGCCAGGGCGTAGATTGCCAGCCACAGCAGGAGACCGATGATCCCACCGGCGAACAGCACCCCCAACTCGATATTGTGCGGATCGGCGAGCAGCATGCCGTTGCTCAGGGCGATGCGCATCGGATGATCGTATCCGTGCCCGAGCCACGGATGCTCGCCGATCTGGCGCAGGGCGTCGGCCCAGATTTCCGGGCGGAAGGAGGCTCCCCTCTGGATGATCGCCTCCGGATACAGAACATAGGCCAATAACGCCCCGGCGACGGCCAGTGCGAGGGCGATGAGGCTTTTTTTCCTGTCTCCGGCCAGGACTAGCCAGACCAGGCTGGCTGCGAGTCCGACCAGGGGGGTCCGCGAGCCGGTAGCCACGAGAAGGCCGCCGAGAACTGCCAGCGAAAGCAGTGGCAAGGGTGCCAGGACGTGGCGAGACTGCATCCAGTAGACCAGCCACAGGGCTGTGAACGCGCCATAGACATGGGCGCTCAGCAATGGATTGTAGAGGGCGCCATAGCCGGTAAGACGTAGCGGACTGGCGTCCCAGTGATACTGAAGCAGGGTTACAACGGCCGAGACGAGCGCTCCCACGGCCGCCAGCCAGGTCGCGGTCCTGAGGCGCCGGGGAGCCTCGAGCGCCAGGATGGCGGCGCAGAAGAACAGGAGAGCGATATACAGAGGGCGCTTGAGCAACGAGCCGGTGGAGTTCTCGGGGGTCGACCAGGAAAGGCTGAGCATCATGTAGCCGCTGAAGGCGAGGAAGGCGATGAACAGCGGCGAGCCGGCCAGCGGGCGAAGCAGTCGTGGTTGCAGTATCACGTACAGCAGCGTCGGCGCCGCCAGCAGGATATAGAAGAGACGGTGGTAGTCGGAGCGGTCGCCGATCCAGAACATACCCGTGAGCAGGGCCAGCCAGCCGAGGGGCAGGACCCAGTGGCTAAGCGCATGGCTGGTGGGGTGGCGAAGGCGGGCCAGTCGGGTGATTGCGAACATTCCTTGCTCAATCCAGTTGCAGTTGCTTGAGTAGCTGCTCGAGTGTCCAGTGGACCTGGCTGCTGCGCAGGTAGGCCTTGAGTACCAGGTGCTGCTTGTCGTCGAGGAACCAGAGGCGGTCCTGCTCGTAGCGCAGCAGGTGCTTGAAGTTGCGGATGCGCTGGGTGGCGCCGAGGGCGCTGCGCTGGACCCGCAGGTCGGCGATGTCGATCAGGCCCATGCGGCCTTCCGGGGTACGCACCACGTTGCCCAGATGCAGCGAGCGGAAATACACGCCCCTGGCGTGCAGCGTGGCGATCAGCTCGCCCAGTTGGGTGCGTACTTCGTCGCCGTGCGCGGGGTCGTTGCGATCCACTTGCCGGAGGGTCTGCCCCGGCAGTGGTTCGTAATGCACCGCGTCGCGCTGGATCTGCGGGATCCGCAGGACGTCCAGCACCTTCGGACAGACGATGTTGCGCCGTGCCAGCTCGCTGGCGTTGCGGGCGAAGCGTTCCGCGTAGGGGAACAGGGCTGCGGAGGAAATCAGTCGCTTGCGGCGAAACAGCTTGAGGAAGGTCCCGTCGCGCAGACGCAGTACCTTGTCCCCATGACCATCGGCTTCCAGCACTTCTGCGTTGTCACGCAACTGCAAGTAGGAGGGGTAGTCTATGACTCGCATGCGAGCTCCTGAACGAACGGCCCGCCATCTTACCCCAACACGCCCCCGGGCGGAGTGATGGACGTCCTGTGCTACACTCCGGGACCTTTTCAGCATGTAAGAAACCATGAGCGATAGTCCTCAGAATCCCGGACCTTCCAGTCTCAAGATCTATTTCCGCCTGTTGGGCTACGTGAAGCCCTACATCGGAATGTTCCTACTCAGCATCGTCGGTTTCCTGATCTTCGCCTCGACCCAGCCGATGCTGGCGGGCATTCTCAAGTATTTCGTCGACGGCCTGTCCAATCCTGACGCGGCTTTGTTTCCGAACGTGGAATGGCCCTGGCTGCGCGATCTGCACCTGGTCTACGCGGTGCCGCTGCTGATCATCCTGATCGCCGCCTGGCAGGGCCTGGGTTCGTTCCTCGGCAACTTCTTCCTGGCCAAGGTCTCCCTCGGCCTGGTGCACGACCTGCGGGTGGCGCTGTTCAACAAGCTATTGGTGCTGCCGAACCGCTATTTCGATACGCACAACTCCGGCCACCTGATCTCGCGCATCACCTTCAACGTGACCATGGTCACCGGCGCCGCCACCGAGGCGATCAAGGTAGTGATCCGCGAAGGCCTGACCGTGGTCTTTCTGTTCCTCTACCTGCTGTGGATGAACTGGAAGCTGACCCTGGTGATGCTGGCGATCCTGCCGCTGATCGCGGTGATGGTGACCACTGCCAGCCGCAAGTTCCGCAAGCAGAGCAAGAAGATCCAGGTGGCGATGGGAGACGTCACCCACGTCGCCTCGGAAACCATCCAGGGTTACCGCGTGGTGCGCAGCTTCGGCGGAGAGGCCTACGAGGAAAAGCGCTTCCTCGACGCCAGCCAGAGCAACACCGACAAGCAATTGCGAATGACCAAGACCGGCGCGGTCTACACGCCGATGCTGCAACTGGTGATCTATGTCGCCATGGCGGTGCTGATGTTCCTGGTGCTGTGGTTGCGTGGCGATGCCTCGGCGGGCGACCTGGTCGCCTATATCACCGCGGCTGGCTTGCTGCCCAAGCCGATCCGCCAGCTTTCCGAGGTCAGTTCGACCGTGCAGCGCGGCGTCGCCGGCGCGGAAAGCATCTTCGAGCAACTGGACGAAGCCCCCGAGGAAGACCGGGGTACCGTGGAGAAGGAACGAGTCGGCGGGCGCCTGGAGGTACGCAACCTGAGCTTCCGCTACCCGGGCACCGACAAGCAGGTGCTGGACGACATCAGCTTCGTCGCCGAGCCCGGGCAGATGATCGCGCTGGTCGGCCGTTCCGGTAGCGGCAAGTCGACCCTGGCGAATCTGGTTCCGCGCTTTTATCAGCACAATGAGGGGCAGATTCTCCTGGATGGCGTCGAGATCGAGGATTATCGTCTGCGCAATCTGCGTCGCCACATCGCCCTGGTGACGCAGCAGGTCACTCTGTTCAACGACAGCGTGGCCAACAACATCGCCTATGGCGACCTCGCCGGCGCTCCGCGCGAGCAGATCGAGCGGGCAGCGAAGGCGGCGAACGCCAAGGAGTTCATCGACAACCTGCCGCAGGGCTTCGATACCGAGGTCGGCGAGAACGGCGTGCTGCTCTCCGGCGGCCAGCGCCAGCGCCTGGCGATCGCCCGGGCGCTGCTCAAGGACGCACCGCTGCTGATCCTCGACGAGGCCACCTCGGCGCTGGACACCGAATCGGAGCGGCACATCCAGGCGGCGCTGGACGAGGTGATGAAAGGACGCACCACCCTGGTGATCGCTCACCGCCTGTCGACCATCGAGAAGGCCGACCTGATCCTGGTGATGGACCAGGGGCATATCGTCGAGCGTGGCAGCCACGCCGAGCTGCTGGCGCAGAACGGCCACTATGCGCGGCTGCACGCGATGGGACTGGATGAGCAGGCGCCGGCGCCTGTCGGCTGATAAACTGGGCGTCTGCCCCGAGAGGTTGTTTTCTGGAGTTCCCATGAAGTTGTCCATGCCCCGTTTCGACCAGGCCCCGGTATTGGTGGTCGGTGATGTGATGCTCGACCGCTACTGGCATGGCGCGACTTCGCGCATCTCGCCGGAGGCGCCGGTGCCGGTGGTCCGCGTCGAACAGCACGAGGACCGTCCCGGCGGCGCCGCCAACGTCGCGCTGAACATCGCCGCGCTGGGCGCCCAGGCCTTGCTGGTCGGCGTCACCGGCCGCGACGAGGCTGCCGACAGCCTGGCCAACAGCCTCAAGGCCGCCGGCGTGGACGCGCGTTTCCAGCGCATCGACAGCCAGCCGACCATCGTCAAGCTGAGGGTCATGAGCCGTCACCAGCAATTGCTGCGGGTGGATTTCGAAGAACCGTTCCGAACCGACGCTGCGGCCCTGGCGCTGGACGTCGAGGCGCTGCTCGACCAGGTCAAGGTGCTGGTGCTGTCCGATTACGGCAAGGGCGCACTGCAGAACCACCAGGTGCTGATCCAGGCGGCCCGGACTCGCAATATCCCGGTATTGGCCGATCCCAAGGGCAAGGATTTCGCCATCTATCGCGGCGCCAGCCTGATCACCCCGAACCTGTCCGAATTCGAGACCATCGTCGGCCGCTGCGCCGACGAGGCCGAGCTGGTCGCCAAGGGCCAGGCGCTGATGAGCGAGCTGGAGCTCGGCGCGTTGCTGGTGACTCGCGGCGAGCATGGCATGACCCTGCTCCGCCATGGCCAGCCGGCCCTGCACCTGCCGGCGCGGGCGCGGGAAGTGTTCGACGTCACCGGTGCCGGCGATACGGTGATTTCCACCCTGGCCGCGGCGCTTGCCGCCGGCGAGGAGCTGCCGTCCGCGGTGGGCCTGGCCAACCTGGCCGCCGGCATCGTGGTCGGCAAGCTCGGTACCGCGGCGATCAGCGCGCCCGAATTGCGTCGCGCGGTGCAGCGCGAGCAGGGTTCCGAGCGCGGCGTGCTGGGCCTGGAGCAGCTGCTGCTGGCGATCGAGGACGCCCGCGCCCACGGCGAAAGGATCGTCTTCACCAACGGTTGCTTCGACATCCTTCACGCCGGCCACGTGACCTACCTCGAACAGGCGCGCGCCCAGGGCGACCGCCTGATCGTCGGGGTCAACGACGACGCCTCGGTCACCCGTCTGAAGGGCGCCGGCCGGCCGATCAACTCGGTGGACCGGCGCATGGCGGTGCTCGCCGGGCTTGGCGCGGTGGACTGGGTGGTGAGTTTTGCCGAGGACACCCCCGAGCGCCTGCTCGAGCAGGTCCGCCCGGACGTGCTGGTCAAGGGCGGCGACTACGGTGTCGAGCAGGTGGTCGGCGCGCAGATCGTCAAGGCCTACGGCGGCGAGGTACGGGTGCTCGGCCTGGTGGAGAACAGCTCGACCACCGCCATCGTCGAGAAGATCCGCCAGAAAGGCTGAGCCTTTCCCCGGCCGGTCCCCCCTGGCGGATGACTGGCTGGCCTGACAACTCCCTTCGGCGAGACGGTCATAGGCGCTGCCCATGCGGCGGCGCATGATCCGGGCATCCCATCCTGCGTGGAGCAAGATGCCCATGAGCACCGATGTACAGGGCCGTGCCCTGGCTGTACTGAACCGCGTCGCCCAGGCCGACTGGCCGGACCGTTTCAATCTCCGCAAACCCTTCGAGAAACTGCTCTACAGCGGCAGCCGCACCGGTTTCCGCCTGGCCAGCGAGCGCTCGGCGAAGCAGACGAAGGGGCCGCGCAAGGCCGATCCGGACGGATTGTTCGACCTGTCTTTCTCCGATGACCAGCAGATGCTGGTGGACATGCTCGAAGGCTTCGCCCTGGAGGTGCTGCGTCCGCTGGCTCATGACGCGGACGCCGAGGCCAGCCTGCCGGCGGAGCTGCTCAACCAGGCGTTGGAGCTGGGCCTGACCCACTACGGCGTGGGCGAGGTGCACGGCGGCATGGCCGGCGAGCGCACCACCGTGACCACCGCGCTGATCGCCGAGGCCCTGGCCAAGGGCGACCTGTCGCTGGCGGCGGCGCTGCTGGTGCCGCTGTCGGCAGCCAACTGCATCCGCCGCTGGGGCAGTCCGTCACAGCAGGCGCAGTGGCTGCCGGCGTTCGTCAGCGAGGAGGGCGCGCCGCTCACCGCCATCGCGGTCAACGAGCCGAGCCTGCTGTTCGATCCGCGCAAGCCGGCCACCCGTGCCCGGCGCAAGGGCAGCCACTACCTCGTTTCCGGGGAGAAATGCCTGGTCCTGCGGGGCCTGGAGGCCAGCCGCCTGATCGTTGCGGCGAACACCGATGACGGCCCCGCGCTGTTCCTGGTGGAGGCTTCGGCCAAGGGAGTCGAGCGGCGTGCCGAACCGGCGATGGGCTTGAAGGCCGGCGGCACCGCCCGGTTGCGCCTGAAAAGCGTCAAGGTGCCGGCGGGCAACCGTCTGGCCGCCGAGCATTTCGACTACCAGGCTTTCCTCGACCACGCGGCCCTGGCCTGGTGCGCCCTGGCGCTGGGCACCGGGCAGGCGGCGCTGGACTACGTGATCGCCTACTGCAACGAGCGCGAGGCTTTCGGCGAGCCGATCAGCCATCGCCAGGGCGTGGCCTTCATGGTCGCCGACATCGCCATCGAGCTGGATGCCATGCGCCTGATGGTCTGGCGCGCCTGCGCCCTGGCCGAGCGCGGCCAGGCGTTCCATCGCGAGGCCTACCTGGCGCGCCTGCTCTGTGCCGAGAAGGCGATGAAGATCGGCACCGACGCCGTGCAACTGCTCGGTGGCCACGGCTTCACCAAGGAACATCCGGCCGAACGCTGGTACCGCGACCTGCGCGCAGTGGCGCTGATGGCCGGCGGCCTGCACCTGTGAACCCGAGCGAGCGCGCGGCCCGCCGCGGCGAGTGAACGAGGAACCGACATGTACCTGGAAACCCCGAAGAAATTCCGCAGCCTGGCCAACCAGGCGTATCAGGTGGCGGAGAACTACTTCCGGCCGATCTCGCGCAAGTACGACAAGGCCGAGCACGCCTACCCGAAGGAGCTGGACCTGCTCGCCGCCCTGCTGGATGGCATGAACAGCGGCTCGCCCGAGGCGGTCGGCGCGACCTCGGCGAGCAAGCGCGCCGGCAGGCAGGTAGAGGAAGGCATCAAGAACGGCGGCAACCTGTCGGCGCTGCTCGGCGTGATGGAACTGTGCTGGGGCGACGTCGGCCTGCTCCTGGCCATGCCGCGCCAGGGCCTGGGCAACGCGGCGATCGCCGCGGTGGCCAACGAGGAGCAGTTGCAGCGCTTCGGCGGTACCTGGGCGGCGATGGCGATCACCGAGCCGGGTTGCGGCTCGGACTCGGCGGCGATCCGCACCACCGCGACCCAGGATGGCGACCACTATGTACTGAACGGAGAGAAGATTTTCGTCACTTCCGGCGAGCGGGCCGACGCCGTGGTGGTCTGGGCCACCCTGGACCGTAACCTGGGGCGGGCGGCGATCAAGTCCTTCGTGGTCGAGAAGGGCACGCCGGGGATGACCGTCACCCGCCTGGAGAAGAAGCTCGGGATCAAGGCTTCGGATACCGCTTCGATCAGTTTCAATGATTGCCGGGTGCCGGCTGCGAACCTGCTGGGCAACGCCGAGGTCGACGTGCAGAAGGGTTTCGCCGGGGTCATGGAGACCTTCGACAATACCCGCCCGCTGGTGGCCGGGATGGCCGTCGGGGTGGCCAAGGCGGCGCTGGACCGGACCCGCGAATTACTGAAGAAGGCCGGCTGCAAGTTCGATTACAGGAAGCCGCTGCTCGTCGTCAGCCACGCCGAGGCGACCCTCTATCGGCTGGAGGCGGAATGGGAAGCGGCGCGCCTGCTGACCCTGAAGGCGGCGTGGATGGCCGACAACAAGCTGCCCAACTCGAAGGAGGCGTCCATCGCCAAGGCCAAGGCCGGGCGGGTGGCCAACGAGATCACCCTGAAGTGCGTGGAGCTGGCCGGCGCCCTCGGCTACGCCGAGGAGGAGCTGCTGGAGAAGTGGGCGCGGGACTCGAAGATCCTCGATATCTTCGAAGGCACCCAGCAGATCCAGCTGCTGATCGTCGCCCGGCGCCTGCTGGGCAAGTCGTCCAGCCAGCTGAAGTAGGTCCGGGCCGGGCGGCCTGGCGTGGCCTCAGGCGCTGGCGCGGTCACGCGCGCCGCCCTGGTCGCCGTCGTCCGAGGGCCACAGCGCCAGCCAGTCGCGGAAGCGGATGCGCTCCTCGCGCACCAGCCAGCCGTCCTGTACGGCGAAGCTCTCGGCCAGCCACAGCCCGCGCGTGCCCGCCGGGCGCAGCTGGCCCTTGCGCAGGGTGAACAGCTCGCCGCTGGGGCGTCCCTGCGCCAGCGGCAACAGGTACAGGTCCGGGCGGCGGCGATCCAGGCGCGCCACCAGCGGACCGCTCTCGAGCCGCTCGTCGACATGGTAGAGGCTCGGCTCGCGCGCATCGCGCGGCAGTTCCAGGCGCATGTCATAGACCAGTTGCAGCGAGGCCGTGGGCAGGTGCACGTAGGCCCGGGGGCGTTCCAGCAGGCGCAGGCTGCCGGCTTGCACCGGGCGGGCGGCGCCGGACAGCGGGGTGAGGACGAAGTGGCTGTTCTCCCGGTAGCGCAGCGAGCCCTGGTAGGGCGTCGGCAGCCAGGTATCGCCGAAGCGCCCGCCGAGCCAGCCGCCGGCGGTCTCCACCAGGCACTCCTCGGCGACCTCCTGGATCGCCGTGAGCAACGGCAGGTTCAATTCGTGCGCCGGCACGTAGCCGGAGATCAGCTTGAGCACGGTATCGCCGCGATCCAGGCGGCGCTGGCGGACCAGCACCCAGTAGTCGCGGCCCTGCCAGTTCAGGGTCAGGCGCACGGAGACGCCGAGATTGGCCAGCTCGGCGACGAAGCGCTGCGGGTCGGCGACCTCGATTCGCCGGCGGCGCCCGAGCATCTGCTGGAAGTTCAGTGGCAGGCCGAGGGCCTGGTAGACCAGGCCGTCCGGGGTGGCCTCCACCAGCAGCGGCAGGGTCTTGAAGGCGGACGGGTCCTTGCGGGCGAGCATTCGGGGCATACGGGACTCCTTCTCGGGTCATCGCGCCGGGGCGGGACGGAGGCTCTCGTTCGATGCACCGGCCACCGGAAGGTGAGGGCGGCAGGCAGGGTTCGGCTCGTTCGGGAGGAACATGGCAACGGAATGCACCGCGAGTGTCAACCCGCGGTTGTTGCAGCCGATGTATCGCTCAGGTCTTTTTCAGGGCTTGCGCGGCCATCGCGACATTATGGGCCAGGTGCAGCGGGTTGATGGTACCGACGATGGCCGCGCCGACGCCGGGCTGGCCGAACACCAGTTCAAAGCTGGCGCGCACCGGGTCCTGGCCGGCGTCCAGGCAGGCATGCCCGCTGGCCAGCGCCTTCTTCACCAGGATGCCCTTGGCGTGGGCGGCGGCGTAGTCGATGACCGGCAATTCGGCACGTTCGGCGAGGTTGTAGGTGACCATCGCGCAGTCGCCCTCGCGCAGGGCCTCCAGGCCGCCCTCTACGGTCTTGCCAGACAGCCCGTAAGCGCCGATCAGGCCCTCGCGCTTGAGCGCGGCGAGGGTCGGGTAGACCTCGCTGTTCTCCAGGATATCCAGGTCGTTGCCGTCGGAATGCACCAGCACCAGCTCGATGTGGTCGGTCTCCAGGCGTTTCAGGCTGCGTTCGACGGAGCGCCGGGTATGCGCGGCGGAGAAATCGAAGTGCGACCGGCCGTCGACGAATTCCTCGCCGACCTTGCTGACGATCACCCAGTGCTCGCGCTGGCCGCGCAACAGCGGGCCGAGGCGCTCCTCGCTGCGCCCGTAGGCTGGCGCGGTGTCGATCAGGTTGATGCCGAGCTCGCGGGCCAGGGCCAGCAGGTCGGCGGCTTCGCGGTCGTCGGGGATGGTGAAGCCGGAAGGGTACTTCACGCCCTGGTCGCGACCGAACTTGACGGTACCCAGGCCCAGCGGCGAGACCGTCAGGCCGGTGTCGCCCAGTGCGCGGTGCAGGTGGTGGAGGGTATCCCTGATCATTGGAAGGCAACCTCCCAGGCCGGCTCGGCGAGCGGCGGACGCGGCAGTTCCGGCAGCGCGACATGCCCGCCGGGGCGGATGCCTTCCTCTTCCAGGCGGGCGCAGACCCGGTCGGCGAAGTCCGGGGCCAGCGCCAGCTTGGTCGGCCAGCCGACCAACAGGCGTCCCTGTTCGGCGAGGAAGGCGTTGTCCGGGCGCAACAGGTTGGACTGCGCCGGCTCGGCGCGATCCACCCGCAGAGTCGCCCACCGCGCCTGGCCGAGGTCGATCCAGGGCAGCAGCTTTGCCAGCTCGCGCCGCGCCTCGGCGATCTGCGCGGCTTCGTCGCGGGCCACGCCATCGGCTTCGGCGATATCGCCGCCGAGGTACCAGACCGCCTGGCCATCGCGGGTCGGATGGGTGGTCACGGTGATCCGTGGCTTCGGCCCTGCGCCCAGGCAGTGGGCGTAGAGCGGCTTCAGGGTCGTCGCCTTGACCATCACCATGTGCAGCGGCCGCCGCTGCATGGCCGGTTGTTCCAGGCCCAGTTCGCGGAGCAGCGCCTGGTTGCCGGCACCGGCGCTGAGCACCACGCGCTGGGCACGGATCTCTCGGCCGTCGACGCGCAAGCCGGCCAGTTCCTCGCCTTCGCGCAGCGCTTCGATGCGCTGGCCGGCGAGCAGGCTGTCGCCGGCCAGTTCCGCCAGGCGACGAATCAGGTCGGGGACGTCGAAGACGATTTCCGTGAGGCGGTAGGCCTTGCCCTTGAACCCCTTGTCGCGCAATGCCGGCGGCAAATCGTCGCCCTTGGCCTGCTCGACCCGGCTGCGCACCGCCTTGCTGGCGAAGAAGCTGGTCAGGCTGCCGGCCAGGCCACCCGGCGACCACAGGTAGTGCGCCTCGGAAAGCAGGCGCACGCCCCGCAGGTCGAGTTCGCCGTCATCGCCGAGGCAGGCGCGCCAGCGCCGCGGCATGTCGGCGATGGCTTCCGAGGCGCCGGTCAGGGCGCCATGCAGAGCGTACTTGGCACCGCCGTGGATGATCCCCTGCGACTTCACGCTCTGCCCGCCGCCGAGGCTGGCGCTTTCCACCAGTACGGTGGCGTAGCCGGCCCGGCGCAGGCGGGCGTTCAGCCAGAGGCCGGCGATACCGCCGCCAACGATGAGGATGTCGGTGGAAAGGGCTTGGGGCATGGGGCTGCCTTATCGGAAACGGAAAGGGCGCAGTATACAACCTGCGCCCGCGACGGTCGTTCAGTGGCCCGAAGCGCGGGAAAACAGCTGGATCACCAGCACGCCGGCGATGATCAGGCCGATGCCGAGCAGGGCGGCCGGGTCCAGGCGCTGGCCGTAGACGAACATCGCAACCAGGCTGACCAGGACGATGCCCATCCCCGACCAGATGGCGTAGACCACCCCTACCGGCAGGGTACGCATGACCAGCACCAGCATGCTGAAGGCGACCACGTAGCCGCCCACCACCAGCAGCAGCGGCAGCGGTTTGCTGAGGCCGGAGACGGCTTTCAGCGAGGTGGTGGCGACCACTTCGGCGGCAATGGCGATGGCGAGGTAGAGATAGGTGGTCATGGCGAGGCCCTCCGGAAATTGTGGCCATTCTAGGGAGCCGGCGGATGGGATAAAGTCGTTACCTATCTGGATTGGAGATAGGTCATGCACTGGAGCCTGGAGCAGATCCGCCTGTTCGTCAGCGTCGCCGAGCGCCAGTCGTTCTCGGCCGCCGCCCGCGAACTGAAACGGGTGCAGTCGGCGGTGAGCAACGGCATCGCGCTGCTGGAGGCGGACCTCGGCGTCACCCTGTTCGAACGCAGCAGCGGACGCCAGCCGCGCCTGACCGACGAGGGCCGGGTGCTGCTGGCGGAGGCGCGCGAGGTGTTGCGCCAGTGCGAGCGCCTGCAGGGGCGCGCGCTGGGGCTGGCGCGCGGTGAGGAACCGCGGCTGCGCCTGGCCCAGGACGAGGCAATGCCCTACCAGCCGGTGCTGGACAGCCTGGAAGCGCTGGCGCAGCGCTTTCCCAGGCTGGAGGTACAGGTGGCCAGCGGCGGCCAGGGCGACGTGACCCGACGTTTGCTCGAGGAGCAGGCTGACCTCGGCCTGCTGTTCCACCACGAGCGCATGCCCGAGTCGCTGGAGCGGCGGCGCCTCGGCAGCGTCGAGATGGTCACCGTGTGCGGCGCCGGCCATCCGCTGGCCGGGCTGCCCCGGGTCAGCCGACGCGAGCTGGCACAGCACCGGCAACTTTTGATCGTGCCCCAGCAGAGCGACTATCCGGGCGGCGAGCAGATCAGCCCGCAGGTCTGGCGACTGGACAGCTTCTATTCCATGGCCGAGCTGCTGATGCGCAACCTCGGCTGGGCCTGGCTGCCGCGGCACGTGGTGCAGTACCCTACCTACGACCGGCTGATGGTCGAGCTGACCAGCGACTGGACGCCGCCGCCACTGGTGGTCGAGCTGGTCTGGCGGCGCAACGAGGTGCTCGGCCCGGCGGCGGCCTGGCTCGGCGAAGCCTTCACCCGCCACCTGCGCGCCATCGGCTGAGCCGGTCGGCGGCAGTTTTTGCTAAGCTGCGCGCCCATGAACCGAACCCTCTATACCCTGCTGTTCCACCTCGGCTTGCCGCTGGTGGCGCTGCGCCTGTGGTGGCGCGCGCGCCAGGCGCCGGCCTACGCCAAGCGCATCGGCGAGCGTTTTTCCCTGTCCTTGCCCGAGGTGCCGCCCGGCGGCATCTGGGTGCACGCCGTCTCGGTGGGCGAGAGCATCGCCGCCGCGCCGATGGTGCGGGCGCTGCTGGAGCGCCATCCGCAGCTGCCGGTCACCGTCACCTGCATGACCCCGACCGGCTCGGAGCGCATCCGCGCATTGTTCGGCGAACAGGTCCGGCACTGCTACCTGCCCTACGACCTGCCGTGGGCGGCGGCACGTTTCCTCGACCGGATACGGCCGCGCCTGGCGGTGATCATGGAAACCGAGCTGTGGCCCAACCACATCCACGCCTGCGCGGTGCGCGGGATCCCGGTGGCGCTGGCCAACGCGCGCCTGTCCGAGCGTTCGGCGCGCGGTTACGCGCGCTTCGCCGGGCTGACCCGGCCGATGCTCGCCGAGCTGTCCTGGATCGCCGTGCAGACCGAGGCCGAGGCCGAGCGCTTCCGTAGCCTCGGCGCACGTCCGGAATGCGTCAGCGTGACCGGTTCGATCAAGTTCGACCTGCGCATCGACCCGCAGTTGCCGGCCGCCGCCGCCGCGCTGCGCGCCGAGTGGGGCGCGACGGCGCGTCCGCTGTGGATCGCCGCCAGTACCCACGCCGGCGAGGACGAGATCGTCCTGGCGGCTCACCGACGCCTGCTGGAAACGCGTCCCGACGCGCTGCTGATCCTGGTGCCGCGCCATCCGGAACGCTTCGCCGGCGTCCACGAGCTATGCCGCCGCGAAGGCTTCGCGACGGTCCGGCGCTCCGGCGGCGAGCCGGTGGAACGCGCGACGCAGGTGCTGCTCGGCGACACCATGGGCGAGCTGCTGTTCCTCTACGCCCTGGCCGACATCGCCTTCGTCGGCGGCAGCCTGGTGCCCAACGGCGGGCACAACCTGCTGGAACCGGCCGCCCTGGGCAAGCCGGTGTTCAGCGGCCCGCACCTGTTCAACTTCCTCGATATCGCCACGCAACTGCGCGATGCCGGGGCATTGGCCGAGGTGGCCGATGCCCCGCAGTTGGCCGACGGGGTGGCGCGCCTGTGGGCGCAGCCGGAGGACGCGGCAGCCATGGCGGCTGCCGGGGAGAGCGTGCTGCGTGCCAACCAGGGCGCCCTGGAGCGGCTGCTGGCAGGGCTGGCGCGGTTGCTCGGGCGCGCCGGTTAGCGTTCGCCCCGTACGGCCTTGCGCGTATCGCATAGCGTCCCGCCAGGGCGTTTCAAAACGTCGGCGGGGTGATCACCCAGAGCACCACGGCATCGCTCTCGCCCGGATTGCCGTAGCGGTGCGGTTCCTGGCTGGCGTAGCTGAAACTGTCGCCCTCGCGCAGTTGGAAGTGGCGCTCGCCGACCCAGAGTTCGAAGACCCCGCTGAGGATGTAGCCGGCCTCTTCGCCCTCGTGGCTGTAGCTCTGCTGGCTGTAGGTGCCCGGCGGGAAGCGCGAGTGGAGGATCTCCAGCTGGCGGCTGGGCTGCGGGCTGAGCAGTTCGTCGATGATGCCGTCTTCGTAATGCACGCTCATGCGCGTGTTGCGCCGTACCACGTAGCCGGCGTCCGCCGGGTCCACCGCGGCCTCGCTGGCGAAGAACCACTGGATGGTCACGCCCAGGCTGCGGGCGATGTTGAACAGCGCCGGAATCGACGGGTACGCCAGGTTGCGTTCCAGCTGGCTGATGTAGCCGGCGGTGAGCTCGCTCTGCGCCGCCAGTGCGGCGAGGGTCAGGCCGCGGCGCTTGCGCAGGCCGCGGATGCGGGTGCCGAGGAAATGCGTTTCGCTGCGCGGCGTGTCGGTGGCGTCCGGCGTTGACGGGCGGGGCATGCGGCGGGGTCCTGGCTGCGTTTGCGGCATTCTAGGGGCTGGGCCGGGACCCGTCGAGGGCACTCCGGCGAAGCCGCTCAGATGCTCCAGGCGGCCCTGAGCCCTTCGTAGATCGCTTCCTCGGCGGTGCGTGGCGCCAGGCAATCGCCGATTCGCACCACCTCCGCCAGGCCTGCCAGGCTATCGGCCAGGCGATCCACCGGCTGGTGGCCGTGGCACAGCACCAGGGTATCGACCTCCTCGAACAGTATCGCCGCGCCACTGGCGCTGTGCTGCATGTACACCGTGGCGTCGTCGCAGCCGTACAGGCGGGCATAGGGCGTCACCGGGATGCCCAGGCGGTGCAGCTCGCCGGCCAACTGGTCGCGCACGTACAGCGGCAGGCTCTCGCCGCAATGGGTGCCATTCACCGCCAGGCGCACCTGGTGGCCCTCGCGTACCAGCTTTTCCGCGATACCGGGACCGATCCAGTCGCCCCGCCAGTCGGTGACCAGCACCGAGCGACCGGCCCGTACCTCGCCGCGCAGGACCTGCCAGGCATCTACCACCTGCAGCTCGCCGCCACGCTCGAAAGGCGGCCAATAGGGTTCGGCGCCGGTGGCGACGATCACCAGGTCCGGCCGCTCGCGTTCCACCAGCGCGCGGTCGACCGGGGTGTTGCGGCGCACCTCTACGCCGGCCAGTTGCATCTCCCGCTGCAGGTTGGTGGAGGCTCCGCCGAATTCGGCACGACGCGGCAGCAGTTGCGCGAGGTTGACCTGGCCGCCGAGTTGAGCACCGGCCTCGCAGAGCACTACCTCATGGCCGCGCTGTGCCGCCACCGCCGCCGCCTTCATCCCGGCCGGACCGCCGCCGGCGACCAGCACGCGCTTGCGCCGCGCGGCCGGATTGGGCGTTGCGTAGGTCAGCTCGCGGCCGGTTTCCGGGTGCTGGATGCAGGAGATCGGATAGCCACGGTGGAAATGTCCGATGCAGGCCTGGTTGCAGGCGATGCAGGCGCGCACGTCGTCGCTGCGCCCGGCCCCGGCCTTGTTCGGCATCTGCGGGTCGCAGATCAGCGCGCGGGTCATGCCGCAGACGTCGGCCTGGCCCCGGGCGAGGATCGCCTCGGCCTCCTGCGGCTGGTTGATGCGCCCGGTGACGAACAGCGGGATCGCCAGGCGCGCCTTGAAGGTACCGGCTTCGCGGGCCAGGTAGGCCGGCTCGATGGCCATCGGCGGCACGATGTGGATGGCGCCGCCGAGGGATGCCGAGGTACCGGCGACGATGTGCAGGTAGTCCAGCTCGCCCTGGACCGCCTCGGCCGCCTGCAGCGACTCGCTTTCGCTGAGACCCTCGGGATCGCGCTCGTCGGCGGACAGGCGCAGGCCGACGATGAAGTCCTCGGCGGTGGCCGCGCGTACCGCCGCCAGCACCTCGCGGAGGAAACGCAGGCGGGCGTCGAGGTCGCCGTTGTAGCCGTCCGTGCGGCGGTTCACCCGCGGGTTGAGGAATTGCGCCGGCAGATAGCCATGGCTGGCAACCACCTCCACTCCGTCCAGTCCCGCCTGGTGCAGGCGGCGCGCGGCGGCGGCGTAGCCGGCGACGATCTCGTCGATCAGCGGCTGGTCGAGTTCGCGGGGCATCACCCGGAAGCGTTCGTTGGGCGAGGCCGAGGCGGAATAGGCCACCGCCAGCAGGCCGTCGGCGGACTCCATGATCTCGCGCCCGGGATGGAAGACCTGCGACAGCACCAGGCAGCCTTCGGCGTGGCAGGCCTCGGCGACCCGCCGGTAGCCGGGAATGCAGGCGTCGTCGGTGGCCATCAGTACGTGCGAGGTGTAGCGCGCGCTGTCGTGCACGCCCGCCACCTGCATGACGATCAGCCCGGCGCCGCCGCGGGCGCGGGCCTGGTGGTAGGCGACCAGTTGGTCGTTGACCCGGTTGTCGGTGGGCATCGAGGTGTCGTGGCCGCTCGACATGATGCGGTTCTTCAGGCGTTTGCCCCGGATTTCCAGGGGACTGAACAGATGCGGGAAATTCACGGCTGGCGTCCTTCTTGTCGTTATGGCGGCGCGCTTCAGAAACAGGATATGAATTTACCATCAGTAAAAAATCAACTTGTTTTTTTAAAATCGACTGGCTAGTTTCTGTTCCGTGGCTGCCTCTCGGCGGCTCGCTGCGATCCACTCCACAACAAGAACAAGAGGAGACGCACATGAACCGTTCCCCTGCGTTGCGCCCTGCAGCCAGCGTTCGTTCGCATTCCATCGGCGGTTGCCGCGTCCTGCTCGGCGCCGTCCTGCTGGCGCTCGCTGCCGTGGCGCCGCTACGCGCCGCCGACGGGCTGGTGGTGGTCGGCTACGGCGGCGCCGGACAGAAGGCCCAGGACGTGGCGTTCTTCCAGCCGTTCAGCCAGCAGACCGGGATTCCCCTGGTGCAAAGCGAGTACAACGGCGAAATGGCCCGGATCAAGGTGATGGCCGACACCGGCCACGCCGACTGGGACCTGGTCCAGGTCGAGGGGCCGGACCTGGCGCGCGGTTGCGATGACGGCCTGTTCGAGCGCCTGGACTGGGCGGCCATCGGCGGCGAGGAGCGCTTGATCGCCAATGCCGCCCAGGATTGCGGCTCGGCCGCCCTGGTCTGGGGCGTGGCGATCGGCTACGACGCCGACCGGCTGAAACAGCCGCCGGCCTCCTGGGCCGACTTCTGGGACGTGCAGCGTTTCCCCGGCAAGCGTGGCCTGCGCAAGCGGGCGATCTACAACCTGGAATTCGCCCTGCTCGCCGACGGCGTACCGCGCGAGCAGGTTTACCCGACGCTGGCGACCCGCGCCGGGGTCGAGCGTGCCTTCGCCAAGCTGGGCCAGCTCAAGCCCTACATCCAGTGGTGGGAGGCGGGAGCGCAGCCGACACAGTGGCTGGCCGCAGGCGACGTGGTGATGACCTCCACCTACACCGGGCGCATCGCCGACGCCCACCGCGCGGGGCGTAACCTGGCGCTGGTGTGGCCGGGCAGCCTGTACGGCATGGATTACTGGGCGGTGGTCAAGGGCTCGAAACGGGTCGCCGAGGCGCGCCGCTTCATCGCCTTCGCCAATTCCCCGGAGGCCCAGGTGCGTTACGTCGAGAACATTCCCTACGGGCCGACCAATCGCCAGGCCGCCCAGCGCCTGCCTGCGCGCCTGGCGAGCTGGGTGCCGACCGCGCCGGCGAACCTGGAGCAGGGTCTGGCGATGGACGACGAATTCTGGGTCGAGCACGGCGAAGAGCTGGAGGAGCGTTTCAACGCCTGGGCCAGCCAGTGAGACGGGCGCCGCGCCAGCGGCGATCATCGGCTCGCCCCGCCGATGGGAGCTGTTCGACGAGAGGCTTTATCCGCTGGCCAGTCGAGTTCTCCTCTGAAAACCGCCTCGCCATGACGCGCATGGCGAGGCGGTGATGACGGGCTGCGCAACAACGCTACGCGCCGCGGCCCGGTCTCCTTACCAGGGGGCTTGTTCTCCGACATGGTTGTCGAACTGCAGGCCTCGGTTCAGGCCGATCAGTTTTCCGGAGACGGTGGCGCTTGTATCGACCCTGCCGCTGGTGAACGAATGGCTAACCGAGCCCAGGTTCCAGCCCACCAGGCCTGCGATGACAGTGCCATGGTCGCTGGAGACATTCCCGGTGGCGGAGGTGTCGCTGACGTCACCGATGTTCCAGCCGATCAGGCCGGCCGCTACACCGTCAAGACCCGTTGTGACATCGCCACTGGCAGAGGCGTGTTCCACTCTGCCGCTGGCGTGGCGACCGATCAGCCCGCCCACCGTGCTCTGCTCGCCCCCCGTTACCTTGCCCTGCGCCTGGGCACCGACGATCAAAGCGTCCTGGCTTTCGCCGATCAGCCCGCCGATCTTGCTCGCACTACCGCCAGTGACGTTACCGGTAACCGAAAGAGCGCTCAACTGGCCGCCCTGGTTGTAGCCGACCAGCCCTCCCACCATGCTTTCGCTCCCCCTGGCAGTGACATCTACAGCGGAGTCGAGATTGTGCAGCGTGCCTCCCTGGTTATGTCCGATCAGCCCGCCGATGTTAAGGCGATCGCCGGATAGGTTTATGCTGCCACGCGCCCTGCTGTCGCGCAGGGTTCCGCCGGCATTGATGCCTGCCAGCGCGCCGGCGCTGGCTTTCAGCATCTGCCCATCCAGCACGGCATCGGCCGAACTGTTGGCGATCAGGGCATTGCTGCCGTTGTATCCGACCAGTCCGCCCATCACATCGGTGTTGTGGTTGCCGGTGATACGACCCTGGAAGGAACTGTTGTGAATGCTGCCGAGGTTCCGCGCGACCAGGCCGCCGACGCTGTTGTGCTGCTTGCCGCTGCTGATCTTGCTGTTACGGACCTTCACATTGTCGATGGTCCCCAGGTTGACCGCGGCGAGAGTGCCCGCCGCTATGTTGGAGGGATGGGTGGCGCTGACCGTCATTCCTTCGAGGGAGAGATTGGCGATACGGCCGAAGTTCATGTTGAACAAACCTACCGTGTTGGTGGTGCTGTAGAGGACCAGGTTGGCGATGCTGTTGCCCAGGCCGTCGAAGTCGCCGCCGAAGACCTCGTTGGGACGGTTGCCGAGGGTTTCGAAGCGGGTGTTGCCACCATCGATTCGATTGCCGAGCACGTAGCGACCGCCCATCTTCTCGTCGATCTCGCGCAGCTGCGCGAGGTTCTGGATCACCCGGTAATCCTCGCCGTTGGCACGGTAGCCGGCACCGGCGCCGGAAAGGGTCACGCGCACGCCGTCGGCGAGCTTGTGGCCTTTGCCGCTGTTCAGCTCCAGCCTGGCGTTGCGCCCGGTGAGGGACAGGTCGGCGTTCAGGCGTACATGGTCGCGCGCGTTCAGCGCCAGTTCGGCCTTGTCGCCGCTGGCGCGCAGGTTGCCGTTCACCTCGACGTTGCCGCGCTCGGCGCTCAGGCCCAGCTTGTTGCCGCTGTTCCAGGAGAGCGGTGCGTCGACCTTGATATCTCCCTGGGTGCTGGTCAGCTCGATGTTGGTGGTCTGCAGGTTGTTCGCCAGGGTATCGCTCAGCACGCCAGATACCTTGGGCGCCGAGGTGCTGGCGACGTCCAGGGCGTTGGCGGCGACTTTCCAGGTGCCGGTCCTGCCCTGGGCCGATTGTGTGTCCACCTTGGCGCCCAATTGCACCTCGATCCCGGCGCCGCGGTTTTCCACCACTCCGCCATTGCCCTGGCCGCTGGCGCTGGCGTCCTGGCGGCCGGCGACCTGGAGGGTGCCGTTGCCGGCGTCGAGGACGATGCGGCCGTCTCGATTCTGCAGGGTCTTCGCCTCGATCACGCCCTGGTTGCTGACCACGGTCTTGAGCAGGCTGTCGGCGCTGCGCGCGGTCATCAGCACCTGGCCGCCGTCGGCCTTGAGCAGGCCGCCGTTGTGCGCCAGGGCGTCGACCGCGCCGGCGTTCACCTGCAGGTTGAGCAGGCCGTTGCCGTCGAAGTTGAGGCTGACGTCCTCGCCGGCGCCGAGGGCGACGCTGCCCAGGCGGGCCTGGATCACACCGCTGTTGTCGACCCGCGCGCCGAGCAGGGCGACACTGCCGCCTTCGCTGGCGTTGAGGCTGCCGGCGTTGCTCACCTGGGCGGTGGACTTGCCGCTGAAGCGGTAGTTGCCGTCGAGGAAGTCCTTGTCGGAGATGTCCAGGGTGCTGGCGACCAGGCCGCCGACGTTGACCTGGGCGGTCTTGCCGAACACCACCCCGTTGGGGTTGACCAGGAACACCTTGCCGTTGGCGTCGAGCTTGCCGAGGATCTGGCTGCCGTTGGTGCCGACCACGCGGTTGAGGGCGACGGCGGTGCTGTTGGGCTGGTTGAAGCGGACGCTTTCATCGCCGGCGATATCGAAGCCGTTCCATTGGGCGATCAGCTTCTGGCTCTGCTGGTCGATGGTCAGGTGCTTGCCGTCGGTGGAGGTGTGAAGGCCGGCCTCGCCATGGATGACCTTGCCGTCGCTGGGCAGGGCGAAGGCCTCGGGCAGGCCGAGCAGGCCCAGCAGCGAGGCGCCGGCGACCGCCAGCAGGGTGCCGCGACCGCTCTTGCCGCGCCGGCGGGTGCCTTCGCTGGTGACGTTCCAGCATCCCGTGGCCTGGTTCCAGACCAGGGCGTAGGTCTTGTTCATGTTAGCTCCTTACATATGGTTAGGTCCCGTTGCTCGCAGCGGGACAGTTGAGTTCCGGCGATGCCGGCAGTCATTGCCAGCGTTTCGTGCCGGTTACCCGAACAGGGGATCCCTGAACGAAGTTCTTTCTGGAAATTTTTGAATGAGCAAATACGCAGAACTGAAAATCAGGCTCCGGTATTCATTTTGTTTTTTGGCTTTTCTGGAAGATTTATATATTTGGAGTATTTGGCAGGTGCGCGTTGGATAACAATGCGTGCGCAGGTGAAAGGGAGATTACTTGCCTGTTTGCCGGATTTTCCTAAAGGGGGCGCTAATACTTTCTGAAGTCCTTTCGTATTCGTTCTATTCGATGCGGAGAATGGCTTTTGGCTGCCGGCGGCCCCACGGCGCTGGCGGTCAGCCGTAAATACGCCGTCGGGAGATGAGCCCGGCTGGGCTATCGAGCATATTCTTTCATGCGTGGAGTGTCGGACTGGCAGGGGGATAATTATTTCTGAAGTTTCTTATTGGATATTCGGATTTTTTTAGTTGTTTTAATTTGTTTTGAGCAAGATTGATTGCATGGATTGGCTTTATCGGGACGGCGAGTGTCCTGGTCCATTCGCCAGGTTGTCCTAGCGCTTGTCGATGGCGGATCGTATCGCGGGGAAATGGAGGCGGGAATGCCGGCTGGCTGCTGGATGCATCCGCCTCCGGCCCGGATGGTCGGAGGCGGCGCTGGGGGAAGGGAGGTCAGCGGACCCGCGGCTGGGCCTGCAACTGCTCGGCGGCGGCCTTGGCCAGGTCTGGCGGGAGGAAGTCCTTGTCCGGATCGTAATCCTGCTTCAGGTAGGCGCTGAGCGCCTCCAGGTCGGCCGGGCTGAGGGTGCCGGCGGCCTGCTTCAGGCGCAGGGTATCGAGGATGTAGTCGTAGCGGCTGTTGTTGTAGTCGCGCACGGCGGCGTACAGCTGGCGCTGGGCGTTGAGCACGTCGACGATGTTGCGGGTGCCGACCTGGTAGCCGATCTCGGTGGCTTCCAGCGAACTCTGGTTGGAGATGATCGCCTGGCGCCGCGCCTGGACCTGCTCGACGTCGGTATTCACCGCGCGGTGCAGGTTGCGGGTGTCCTGCACCACCTGGCGGCGCTGGCCTTCGCGGGACTGCTCGCTCTGGTTGAGGCGCTGGTAGGACTCGCGGACCTGGGAGGAGGTCAGGCCGCCGCTGTAGATCGGGATGTTCAGTTCCAGGCCAATGCTGCGCTCGTCGACATACTTGCCATAGTGCACCAGCGGATTGGCGGCGCTGTTGGCGAAGCCGAGGGCGTCGTTGTCGCCCTTCTGGTACTGGGCCACGGCATCGAGGGTCGGCAGGTGCCCGGCCTTGCGCTGGCGGAGGGTTTCCTCGGCGGCGTTGACCGCGTAGTTGCTGGCCAGCAGGCGCAGGTTCTGCTGCACCGCGGTGTCGACCCAGGCCTTGGCGTCGTTCGGCGCCGGCGGCACCACCGGCAGGGTATGGCGCATGCCCTCGATGGCGCTGTAGTCGCGGTTGGTCAGGGTCACCAGGGCCTGGAAGGCATCGTCCACGCGCTGTTCGGCGATCAACCGGTTGGCGCGGGCGGTGTCGTAGCTGGCCTGGGCCTCGAGCACGTCGGTCTTGTCGGAAAGGCCCACGTCGAAGCGCTCGTTGGCCTGGTCCAGCTGGCGCTTGAAGGCGGCTTCCTCGGCCTTGCTGGTGGCCAGGTTGTCCTGGGCGCGGAGCACCGTGAAGTAGGTCTCGGCGCTGCGCAGGATCAGGTCCTGCTGGGTCGCGGAGAATTCCAGCCGGGCCTGGTCGCTGGTTTCCTTAGCGGCCTGCCACTGGAACCAGCGGTCGGCGCGGAACAATGGCTGGCTGAGGGTGGCCTGGACGACCTGGCTGTTGCGCTTGACGGTCGCCGGACGCTCGTCGAAGGCGATCCGGGTGTCTCCGACGCGGGCGCCGGCGCCGAGTTGCGGCAGCAGGCCGGCGCGGGCCTGGGCACCACTTCCTTGCGCGCCAGGTAGTCGGCCTGGGCGGCGGCGAGGTCGGCGTTGTTGTCGACGGCTTCCTTGTAGACGCTGATCAGGTCGGTCTTGGTCGGCAGCGGGGTCGGCTGGGCGGCCCAGGCGACACCGGTCGCAGCGGCCACGGCGGCCGCCAGGGAGAGTCTGCGCAGCATTCGTTCGTCCTGGAAAAGATGCGAGGTGGGGCAAGGCTAAGGTCGCCATCGGTGGCGGTCAAGGCAGCCGTGCGGCAACTGATCGAAGAGCCAGTCCGGAGCGATGTTCCGGCGATCGTGGGGGTATCTGCGGCTACCCTGGCGAGTGCGTCGACGACTGCCGGTCGGCGCGGGCGTTTTCCGTTGGCGAATCCCGCCGGTCTTGATTAGACTGCCAGGGTTCTTGTCGGGGTGCCCTATACGAGGGGCTGAGATCGGATAGTTCCGGATCCCGTTGAACCTGATCGGGCTAGCGTCCGGTTCCGCCTCGCGCGGACCGCAGCAACCCGCGTAGGGAACAAGATGTCCGCGCCATGCCTGCCTTGCCGGCGCGTCCTTCTCGCCACCAGTCCCGGTGGCCCCGCGTGCCAGGTTCTCCCGACAATCACCCAGGAGAGCCATCGATGAGCGCAACGCAGAAGAACAACATCACCCGCCTTGAGCAGCTCGACCGCCAGTCGACGCAGCCTTTCCCGAACTCGCGCAAGGTCTACCTGACCGGCTCGCGCCCGGACATCCGCGTCCCGGTGCGGGAAATCTCCCTCGCCGACACCCCCACCGCCTTCGGCGGCGAAAAGAACCCGCCGGTGTTCGTCTACGACACCTCAGGTCCGTATACCGACCCGGAGGTCCGCATCGACCTGCGCAAGGGCCTGCCTGACGTGCGTTCGCGCTGGATCGACGAGCGCGGCGACACCGAGATCCTCCCCGGCCTGACTTCCGAGTTCGGCCAAGCGCGCCTGGCCGACGCCAGCCTCGATGCGCTGCGCTTCGCCCACGTGCGCACGCCGCGCCGGGCCAAGCCGGGCGCCAACGTCTCGCAGATGCATTACGCGAAGAAAGGCATCATCACCCCGGAGATGGAATACATCGCCATCCGCGAGAACATGAAGCTGCAGGAAGCCCGGGCCGCCGGCCTGCTCGACCAGCAGCACCCGGGGCACAGCTTCGGCGCCAATATCCCGAAGGAAATCACCCCCGAGTTCGTCCGCGAGGAAGTCGCCCGCGGCCGCGCGATCATTCCGGCGAACATCAACCACACCGAGCTTGAGCCGATGATCATCGGCCGCAATTTCCTGGTGAAGATCAACGGCAACATCGGCAACAGCGCGCTGGGCTCGTCGATCGAGGAAGAAGTGGAGAAGCTCACCTGGGGCATCCGCTGGGGCGCCGACACGGTGATGGACCTGTCCACCGGCAAGCACATCCATGAAACCCGCGAGTGGATCCTGCGCAACAGCCCGGTACCGATCGGCACCGTACCGATCTACCAGGCGCTGGAAAAGGTCAATGGCGTCGCCGAGGACCTGACCTGGGAAATCTTCCGCGACACCCTGATCGAACAGGCCGAGCAGGGCGTCGACTACTTCACCATCCACGCCGGCGTGCTGCTGCGCTATGTGCCGCTGACCGCCAAGCGGGTCACCGGCATCGTTTCCCGCGGCGGCTCGATCATGGCCAAGTGGTGCCTGGCGCACCACAAGGAAAACTTCCTCTACACGCATTTCGAAGAGATCTGCGAAATCATGAAGGCCTACGACGTCAGCTTCTCGCTGGGCGATGGCCTGCGCCCGGGCTCGGTGGCCGACGCCAACGACGCCGCCCAGTTCGGTGAGCTGGAGACCCTCGGCGAGCTGACCAAGATCGCCTGGAAGCACGACGTGCAGGTGATGATCGAAGGCCCCGGCCACGTGCCGATGCAACTGATCAAGGAAAACATGGACAAGCAGCTGGAGTGCTGCGACGAGGCGCCGTTCTACACCCTCGGTCCGCTGACCACCGACATCGCTCCCGGCTACGACCACATCACCTCGGGCATCGGCGCGGCGATGATCGGCTGGTTCGGCTGCGCCATGCTCTGCTACGTCACGCCCAAGGAGCACCTGGGCCTGCCGAACAAGGATGACGTGAAGACCGGGATCATCACCTACAAGATCGCCGCCCACGCCGCCGACCTCGCCAAGGGCCACCCGGGCGCGCAGATCCGCGACAATGCGCTGTCCAAGGCGCGCTTCGAGTTCCGCTGGGAAGACCAGTTCAACCTCGGCCTGGACCCGGACACCGCGCGGGCGTTCCATGACGAGACGCTGCCGAAGGACTCGGCCAAGGTCGCGCACTTCTGCTCCATGTGCGGGCCGAAGTTCTGCTCGATGAAGATCACCCAGGAAGTCCGCGACTACGCTAAGGAGAACGGCCTGTCCGACGAGAGCAAGGCCATCGAGGCCGGCTTCCAGGAGCAGGCGGCGCGCTTCAAGGATGAAGGTTCGGTGATCTACAAGCAGGTGTAGGCCGCGTCGCGCAGGCCCACCAGGCCCCTCGCCGTGCGCGGCGAGGGGCTTTTTCGTTGACGCCCGGAAGCGTTCAGCCGCGGCCGGGGAACAGGTTCGGCTTGACGATGCCGTTCAGGCGCGGATACGGGATCTTCAGTTCGGGGTGGGCGTAGGAATACGGCGCGATGGAATAGGCGTCGTACTTCAGCGTCACCGCGCCGAAGGTCAGTGCCACGTGCGGGGTGCGCTGGAACGGCCAGGTCTTCTGGAAGTCGGCGTCCTGGTCGAGCTTGTTGGCCAGCAGCCAGGCCTTGTGGGCCAGCTCGGCCTGCTTCCAGAAGGCTTCTTCCTGGCCGGGAACCAGCATGTCCTGCAGGCCCAGCACCTTGTGCTGGCGGCGGTCGTAGTTGATGAAGCCACGCCCCGGCATGCCGTGGGCGCCGCCGGTGAACAGGTAGCTGGAAAGCTCGATGATCACCAGACCGTCATGTTGTTCGCGCACCTTGGCTTGCAGGTAGCTGCTCCAGCCCGGTTCGGCGCTGTCCAGGAACTGCCGCTCGTAGGCCGCCAGCGATGCCGGCAGCGGCGTTTCGTTGTTCTCCCGGGTCATTTCCAGCAGGGCGCGCTCGATGATCGGATCCAGTTGCGGCTCGTCGGGGAACTTCAGGGTATCGATGTTTACCAACGGGCACTGTTCGCCCTGGCAACCGGGCTTCAGGTGCTCGCTGGCGAGGCGTTCGCTGGGCAGCGGATCGTCGAGGCCGGGCTTGAAGAAGCTCTGGCAGGCACTCAGCAGAACGACCAGGCTGCCGAGGGCGGCGAATTTCAGAAGGCGCATGGGATTCCTTTTGCGGCGATGAAAGGGCGGGTCCGAGGCGTCGGCCAGTCCGTTTCGACCCTGGCGCCGCGCTTGAGTTCGGCCCGCGCAAACCCCAAGTATGGCCTAGCCGCGCCCGGGAAACACGCCCGTGCGGCGAGCGCCGCGAAGTTTTCCCGAGCTGTCCTGAAAGTGGCTGCGCCCTGCGCCGGGCCGCGATAGGATGGCGCGAAACCCACAGACCCGAGTGAAGTGAGTCGAGGATGTCCGAAACCTTCAAACCCGCCCCCGGTGACGTCGAGCTCGTCCAGCGCGAGGAATGCTTCCGTGGCTTCTATCGCCTGGATCGCCTGCGCCTGCGCCATCGCCAGTTCGACGGCAGCATGGGCCGGGAAATCAGCCGGGAACTGTTTGTCCGCCACGACGCGGTCTGCGTGCTGCCCTACGATCCGCAGCGTGACTGCGTGGTGCTGATCGAGCAGTTCCGCGTCGGGGCGATGCAGAAGCTCGCCAATCCCTGGCTGCTGGAGCTGGTCGCCGGCCTGATCGACAAGGACGAGCAACCGGAGGAGGTCGCCCATCGCGAGGCGATGGAGGAGGCCGGGCTGACCCTCGGCGCGCTCTGGCCGATCACCCAGTACCTGCCATCGCCGGGTGGCACCGACGAGGTGGTGCACCTGTTCGTCGGCCGCTGCGACAGCGAGGGCGTCGGCGGGGTGCATGGCCTGCCGGAAGAGGGCGAGGACATCCGCGTCCACGTCTGGCCGCTGGAGGACGCGCTGCAGGCCGTGCGCGACGGGCGGATCAACAACGCGGCGAGCATCATCGCCCTGCAGTGGCTGGCCCTGAACCGGGCCGAGGTGCGTGGGCTATGGGCCTGAGCCTGCTGCGCGAGCGCTACCGGGTCGACCTGGCCGGCCTGCAGGCGACCTGCGAGGCCAACTACGCGCGGCTCATGCGCCTGCTCCCGGACATGCGCGAGACCCGGGCCTCGCGCCGCGTGGCACTGAGCGAGGGGGAGCGGCTGATCGGCGTGCTGGCGCTGGAGGTGACCGAGGCCTGCCCGTACACCACCACCCTGCAGGTGCGCCAGGAGCTGGGGCTGCCCTGGCTGCCGGCGCCGCGCCTGGAGGTACGGGTCTACCACGATGCGCGGATGGCCGAGGTGATCGGTGCCGAGCAGGCGCGCCGGCTGATGGCGATCTATCCCTACCCGAACCAGGCGATGCACCAGCCGGACGAGAAGAACCAGCTCAACCTGTTCCTTGGCGAATGGCTCGCCCACTGCCTGGCCTGCGGCCACGAAATGGAGCCGGTGGCCCAGCGTTGAGCGGCTGAAGGCAAAAGGCCAGTTGAATGACATCAAGCCAAAAGTAGTCCTCGCAACTGTGATCTGTTCCGCTTTCCGGGTTTGCCGCCTCTTTCGCCGGTCACCATAATCACCCCCATTCACCGCGGACGCCTCGCCTTCAGGAGACGGCCCCTTGTCACGCCATTCGAACACTCCCGATACCGACGCCTCCGTACTGCTGGTGCAGCTCTCGGACAGCCACCTGTTCGCCGAGGACGGCGCGCGCCTGCTCGGCATGGATACCGCCTACAGCCTGGAGAAGGTGGTCGAGCGGGTCGCCCGGGAGCAGCCGAGCATCGACCTGATCCTCGCCACCGGCGACGTCTCCCAGGACGGCAGTCTCGACTCCTACGCACGCTTCCGTCGCTTGAGCGCGCCGCTCGCCGCGCCGTTGCGCTGGTTCGCCGGCAACCACGACGAACGCGAGCCGATGCAGCAGGCCACCGCGGGCAGCGACCTGCTGGAACAGGTCGTCGATGTCGGCAACTGGCGCGTGGTGCTGCTCGATTCGAGCATTCCCGGCGCGGTGCCGGGCTATCTCGAGGAGGACCAGTTGGAGCTGCTGCGGCGCGCCATCGACAGCGCCGGAGAACGTTTCCTGCTGGTCTCCTTCCACCACCATCCGGTGCCGATCGGCAGCGACTGGATGGATCCCATCGGCCTGCGCAACCCGCAGGCGCTGTTCGACCTGCTGGCGCCCTATCCGCAGGTGCGTTGCCTGCTGTGGGGGCACATCCACCAGGAGTTCGACCGCCAGCGCGGCCCCCTGCGCCTGCTGGCCTCGCCGTCCACCTGCGTGCAGTTCGCCCCGGGCAGCAGCGACTTCACCCTCGACCGCCAGGCGCCGGGCTATCGCTGGCTGCGTCTGCATGCCGACGGGCGCCTGGAAACCGGGATCTCGCGGGTCGACGACATCGCTTTCGAGGTGGACTACGACACCGCCGGCTACTGACGGGCGCGCCGCTGCCGATCGGCGCACAGGCTGGAAGATGACGCCTGGAAGCTGGTACCGTTCGGCTTTCCCCTTCCGAGTCGAAGCCCATTAGCCCGTTCCCGATGACCGCGCCCCGTCCATCCCTGCTGTATATCCACGGCTTCAACAGTTCGCCCGAGTCGCACAAGGCGCGCCAGTTGCAGGCGGTCTTCGGTCACCTGGGCCTGGCCGGCGGCCTGCGCGTCCCGGGCCTGCACCACCATCCGCGGCAGGCGATCGCCCAGCTGGAGCGGGCCATCGCCGAACTCGGCAGGCCGGTGCTGGTCGGCAGCTCCCTGGGTGGCTACTATGCGACCCACCTGGCGGAGCGCCACGGCCTGGCGGCGATCCTGGTCAACCCGGCGGTCCTCCCGCACCGCTCCTTCGACGGTTACCTGGGGCCGCAGACCAATCACTACAGCGGCGAGACCTGGGAGCTCACCGAGGACCACGTGGCGGCCCTGGCCGAGCTGGAGGTCACGCAATTGCAACACCCCGAGCGCTACCAGGTGTGGCTGCAGACCGCCGACGAAACCCTCGACTACCGCGCCGCGCAGGCTTTCTACCGGGCCTGCGCGCTGCGCATCCAGGCCGGCGGCGACCACGGCTTCCAGGGCTTCGCCCGGCACCTGCCGGCGCTGCTGGCGTTCGCCGGCTATCCGTCGGCGCTGTGGCGCGATACCGATTTTTCGACTTTTGACTGAATAGAGACCCCATGGCTACCTACAACGCAGACGCCATCGAAGTCCTCTCCGGCCTCGACCCGGTGCGCAAGCGCCCGGGGATGTACACCGACACCACCCGTCCCAACCACCTGGCCCAGGAAGTCATCGACAACAGCGTCGACGAAGCCCTGGCCGGCCACGCCAAGAGCGTGCAGGTGATCCTGCACCAGGACAACTCGCTGGAGGTCATCGACGATGGCCGCGGCATGCCGGTGGACATCCATCCGGAAGAGGGCGTGCCGGGCGTCGAGCTGATCCTTACCAAGCTGCACGCCGGCGGCAAGTTCTCGAACAAGAACTACCAGTTCTCCGGCGGCCTGCACGGGGTCGGCATCTCGGTGGTGAACGCGCTCTCGACCCGGGTCGAGGTGCGCGTCAAGCGTGACGCCAACGAATACCGCATGACCTTCGCCGACGGCTTCAAGGACACCGACCTGGAAGTCATCGGCACGGTCGGCAGGCGCAATACCGGTACCAGCGTGCATTTCTGGCCGGATCCCAAGTATTTCGATTCGGCGAAGTTCTCGGTCAGTCGCCTCAAGCATGTGCTCAAGGCCAAGGCGGTGCTGTGCCCGGGCCTGAGCGTGGTGTTCGAGGACAAGAACACCGGCGAGCGCGTCGAGTGGCACTTCGAGGACGGCCTGCGCTCCTACCTGACCGACGCGGTCGCCGAACTGCCGCGCCTGCCCGACGAACCCTTCTGCGGCAACCTCGAGGGTTCCAAGGAGGCGGTGAGCTGGGCCCTGCTGTGGCTGCCCGAGGGCGGCGAGTCGGTGCAGGAAAGCTACGTCAACCTGATTCCCACGGCCCAGGGCGGCACCCACGTGAACGGCCTGCGCCAGGGCCTGCTCGACGCCATGCGCGAGTTCTGCGAGTTCCGCAACCTGCTGCCGCGCGGGGTCAAGCTGGCGCCCGAGGACGTCTGGGAACGGATCGCCTTCGTGCTCTCGATGAAGATGCAGGAGCCGCAGTTCTCCGGGCAGACCAAGGAACGCCTGTCGTCCCGCGAGGCGGCGGCGTTCGTCTCGGGCGTGGTGAAGGATGCCTTCAGCCTGTGGCTCAACGAGCACGCCGAGATCGGCTTGCAGCTGGCCGAGCTGGCGATCAGCAACGCCGGCCGGCGCCTCAAGGCGGGCAAGAAGGTCGAGCGCAAGAAGATCACCCAGGGCCCGGCGCTGCCCGGCAAGCTGGCCGACTGCGCCGGCCAGGAGCCGATGCGCGCCGAACTGTTCCTGGTCGAGGGCGACTCCGCCGGCGGCTCGGCGAAGCAGGCGCGGGACAAGGAGTTCCAGGCGATCATGCCGCTGCGCGGGAAAATCCTGAACACCTGGGAAGTCGATGGCGGCGAAGTGCTCGCCAGCCAGGAGGTCCACGACATCGCCGTGGCCATCGGCGTCGATCCGGGCGCCAGCGACCTGGCCCAGCTGCGCTACGGCAAGATCTGCATCCTCGCCGATGCCGACTCCGACGGCCTGCACATCGCCACGCTGCTCTGCGCGCTGTTCGTCCGCCATTTCCGCCCGCTGGTGGAAGCCGGCCATGTCTATGTGGCGATGCCGCCGCTGTACCGCATCGACCTGGGCAAGGATATCTACTACGCCCTCGACGAAGCCGAGCGCGACGGTATCCTCGAGCGCCTGGCCGCCGAGAAGAAGCGCGGCAAGCCGCAGGTCACCCGCTTCAAGGGGCTGGGCGAGATGAACCCGTTGCAGTTGCGCGAGACCACCATGGACCCCAACACCCGGCGCCTGGTCCAGCTGACCCTGGAAGACGCCAGCGGGACCCTGGAGATCATGGACATGCTGCTGGCCAAGAAGCGCGCCGGCGACCGCAAGTCGTGGCTGGAAAGCAAGGGCAACCTGGCCGAGGTGCTGGTCTGATGCGCCGCTTTCTGGCTGTCCTCGGCCTGTGTAGCGGCCTGGCCCAGGCGGCCGAGCCGGTAGCGCCGCCGGTGCCGGCGGCGCTGAGCTTCATTTCCGAGCACGCCGTGGAGGGCATGCGCGGCGGCAACCTGTCCGGGTTGGCCTGGTGCGGCAATGCGCTGTGGACCGTCTCCGACCGCGACGACGATCGCCTGTATCGCCTGCAGCCGTCGCCCGAGGGCTCCAACAAGCCCTGGCAGGCCGAGGCCGAGCACTTCATCGCCCCGACGCCGCCGGACAGCGGCCTGCCCTGGGGCATGAGCACGCGGGTCTGGCTCAGCGGCCTGGTGCGCGGCGGCAACCTCGACTTCGAGGGCATCGCCTGCGACGCTGCCGGCAACCGCTACCTGGTCAGCGAGGCGCACGCCGCGGTCCTGCAACTGCCGGTCAGCGGCGCGCCGAACTGGCTGCGCCTGCCGCCTGGCCTGCTGACCCAGGCGCGTGCCAGCGGCATGCTGATGAACTTCAACGCTCTGTTCGAAGGCATCGCCATCGACCCTGACGGCAAGCGCCTGTGGCTGGCTGCCGAGCGCGAGCGCCGTGGCCTGCTGGTGGCCCACCGGAACAACAGCGCCTGGCGCTGCGAGGGGAGCTGCGTGCTGCTCGCCGAGGGCGGCAGGATCGACCCGCCGCCGGAGCTGGGCAGTGAGCGCAAGTTGCCGAAGGACTTTTCCGATCTGGCCTTCTACCACGGCAAGCTGTTCACCCTGGAGCGCCTGGCGCACCAGATCTGCCGTCGCGACCTGGCCCAGGCCAGGGTCGAGCGCTGCTGGTCGTTCGCCTCGGCAGTGCTGGCGCCCGAGCGTCGCTACGAACTGCCCTACGGGGTGGCCGAAGCCCTGGTCCTGGATGACAAGGGCGCCTGGCTGGGTATCGACAATGGCGGCCACGCGCGCGCCGATGGCGATGTGCGGCCGTTCGTCCTGCGCTTCGCCGCGCCCGCCGGCGGCTGGTTGGGCGACAAGTGAGGCAAGGCGCGCCCGGCCAGCGGCTGGGACGGATCATGCTGGTACTGGCCTGGATCGCCGGGCTGGCGTTGGCGACGCGCTATTTCGGGCTCTGGGAAGACCGCCAGCGCAACCCGAACCAGACGCCGCAGTCGATCCATGGCGACGGTTACGTCGAGCTGCGCCTGGCCAGCAGCCGCCAGGGCCATTACCTGTTGAACGGGCAGGTCAACGGCGAGGCCGTGACCTTCCTGCTCGACACCGGGGCGACCCAGGTGGCGGTGCCGCAAGCCCTGGCGGAACGACTCGTGCTCGAGCGCGGCGCGCCGATCACCCTGAGCACGGCCAACGGCCGCGCGACGGGCTGGCGCACGCGGCTGGACCGGCTGCAACTCGGCGATATCCGTCTGTCCGGGGTCGCGGCGCTGATCGTGCCGGGCATGGACGGCGATGAGGTGCTGCTCGGCATGAGCGCCCTGAAACAACTCGAATTCACCCAGCGCGACGGCACCCTGGTGCTGCGCCAAAACATTTCTCCGTGAGGCACGCATGAGCGAATCCCTCGATCTGAGCCTGGAAGGGGTCGAACGCCGGTCGTTGGCCGAGTTCACCGAACAGGCCTATCTGAACTACTCCATGTACGTGATCATGGACCGCGCCCTGCCGCACATCGGCGACGGGCTGAAGCCGGTGCAGCGGCGCATCGTCTACGCCATGAGCGAACTGGGCCTGGACGCCGACTCCAAGCACAAGAAGTCGGCGCGCACCGTCGGCGACGTGCTCGGCAAGTTCCATCCGCACGGCGATTCGGCCTGCTACGAGGCCATGGTGCTGATGGCGCAGCCGTTCTCCTACCGCTATCCGCTGGTGGACGGCCAGGGCAACTGGGGCGCGCCGGACGATCCGAAGTCGTTCGCCGCGATGCGCTACACCGAGGCGCGCCTGTCGCGCTACTCCGAGGTACTGCTCAGCGAACTGGGACAGGGCACGGTGGACTGGGTGCCGAACTTCGACGGCACCCTCGACGAGCCGGCCGTGCTGCCGGCGCGCCTGCCCAACCTGCTGCTCAACGGCACCACCGGGATCGCCGTGGGCATGGCCACCGACGTGCCGCCGCACAACCTGCGGGAAGTCGCGTCGGCCTGCGTGCGCCTGCTCGACCAGCCGGGCGCGACGGTCGCCGAGTTGTGCGAACACGTGCCGGGCCCGGACTTCCCCACCGAAGCCGAGATCATCACCCCGCGCGCCGACCTGCAGAAGGTCTACGAGACCGGCCGCGGTTCGGTGCGCATGCGCGCGGTGTACCGCGTCGAGGACGGCGACATCGTCATCCATGCCCTGCCGCACCAGGTGTCCGGTTCCAAGGTGCTGGAACAGATCGCCGGGCAGATGCAGGCGAAGAAGCTGCCGATGGTGGCCGACCTGCGCGACGAGTCGGACCACGAGAACCCGACCCGCATCGTCATCATCCCGCGTTCGAACCGGGTCGATGTCGAGGAGCTGATGACCCACCTGTTCGCCACCACCGACCTGGAGACCACCTACCGGGTCAACCTGAACATCATCGGCCTCGACGGCAAGCCGCAGGTCAAGGACCTGCGCCAGTTGCTCTCGGAGTGGCTGCAGTACCGCATCGGCACCGTGCGTCGGCGCCTGCAGTTCCGCCTGGACAAGGTCGAGCGCCGCCTGCATCTGCTGGATGGCTTGCTGATCGCCTTCCTCAACCTCGACGAGGTGATCCACATCATCCGCACCGAGGACCAGCCCAAGGCGGTGTTGATGGAGCGCTTCGAACTCAGCGAAGTGCAGGCCGACTACATCCTCGACACCCGCCTGCGCCAGTTGGCGCGCCTGGAAGAGATGAAGATCCGCGGCGAGCAGGAAGAGTTGCTGAAGGAGCAGAAGCGCCTGCAGACCCTGCTCGGCAGCGAGGCCAAGCTGAAGAAGCTGGTGCGCGAGGAGCTGATCAGGGACGCCGAGACCTACGGCGACGACCGCCGTTCGCCGATCGTCGCCCGCGCAGAGGCCCGCGCGCTGTCGGAAACCGAGCTGATGCCCACCGAACCGGTGACCGTGGTGCTCTCGGAAAAAGGCTGGGTGCGTTGCGCCAAGGGCCACGACATCGACGCCGCCGGCCTCTCCTACAAGGCCGGTGACGGCTTCAAGGCCGCCGCGCCGGGACGCTCGAACCAGTATGCGGTATTCATCGACTCCAGCGGGCGCAGCTACTCGCTTCCGGCCCACAGCCTGCCGTCCGCGCGCGGTCAGGGCGAGCCGCTCAGCGGACGCCTGACGCCGCCGCCGGGGGCCAGCTTCGAATGCGTGCTGCTGCCGGACGACGATGCGCTGTACGTGATCGCCTCCGACGCCGGCTATGGCTTCGTGGTCAAGGGCGAGGACCTTCAGGCCAAGAACAAGGCCGGCAAGGCCCTGCTCAGCCTGCCCAACGGCGCCGCCGTGGTGGCCCCGCGTCCGGTGCGCGACGTGGAACAGGATTGGCTGGCGGCCGTGACGACGGAGGGGCGTCTGCTATTGTTCAAGGTCTCGGACCTGCCCCAACTAGGCAAGGGCAAGGGCAACAAGATCATCGGCATCCCCGGCGAACGGGTGGCCAGCCGCGAGGAGTACCTCACCGACCTGGCAGTTCTGCCAGCCGGGGCGACGTTGGTCCTGCAGGCCGGAAAGCGTACCCTTTCGCTCAAGGGCGATGACCTGGAGCACTACAAGGGGGAGCGCGGCCGCAGGGGTAACAAGCTGCCGCGTGGATTCCAGCGTGTCGACAGCCTGCTGGTGGACATTCCGTCGCAGGATTGAAACGAGCCGTTACCGGCTTCCGATTTCCCGCATGCCCGCAAGGGACGGTGAAAGCGGCCTCTTCCGAGGCCGCCTCGGCGGGAAAATGTCATCCTCCTGGCCGGTTTCGCCAGGTTTTCCCCTGAGGCAGGTGGTCCGAAACCGGTTTCGGAATACGCTCTGCCTCTGGAGCTATGGCGCTGGTTAAGGGATGATACGCCCCTTCGGTCGCCGTTTCCGATGGCGGGTGGCCAGTAGAATTCAAGTCTTGCATCAGTAGTGCCGAACTTCGGCGAAATACGGTGGTTCTCGATGAGCGCGTGGCGCGTCTTCGCATGTCTTTCCCTCGTCAGCCTGCTCGGGCTGGCGGGTTGTGCGGTCAATCCGCCGGCCCAGCTCTACCAGCTGGACGTCGGTGCCGCCGCGGTTCCGAAAAAGGATGGCGGTGCGGCCGTCCTGCTCGGCCCGGTACAACTGGCTGACTATCTCAAGCGCGATGTGATGGTGCAGCGCCAGGCCGACGGCATTCTCAGCCTGTCCACCGAGGCGCGCTGGGCGGGCAACCTGGAGACCAATGTCAGCCAGCAACTGCTGCGGCAGATGTCCAGCGAGCTGGGCAGCAGCCGCCTGGCGCTGTTCCCGGAGAAGCCCGGCTTCACCCCGCAGGTGCAGGTGATGCTGACCATCAGCCGGCTCGACTCCGGCCCCAAGCAGCCAGCGGTGATCGAGGCGCGCTGGCGCCTGCTGGACCAGAAGGGCGACCTGAAGGACAGCCGGGTGTTCCATGAGGAGGAGCAGCACCAGGGCAGCATCGGCGACCAGATCCGTGCCCAGAGCGACCTGCTCAAGCGCCTGGCGGCGCAGTTGGCCAAGGACGTCAAGCCGATCGCCGTGGCCGCCGAGGCGCCGCCGCCGGCGACCGCGCGCAAGCCGGCGGCCAAGCCGAAGGCCAAGGAAGAGGAAGGTCCGAAAATGCCGCTGGTGGTGCCGATTCGCACCGATGCCGAGGTCTATCGGTTCTGATTGTCGATAGCCGACCAGAAAAGAGCCCCGCCGAAGCGGGGCTTTTTCGTTTCGTCAGTCCGGGCGGCGTCGCAACAAGGCACGCAGGCCTGCCCCGGCGAGCGCCACGCCCAGGCATGGCAGCCAGACCCAGCGCGCCTCCGATTGCAGCACCAGCAATCCGCGTTCGCTGAGGAAGCGCGACAGGCCGATGGGCGACACGGCGATCGGATGGAAGGGCATGAAGTGGCGACTATCGCTCCACGGCCAGAACCAGGCGACGCCCAGGCCGCCGTTGGTCATCGCGTCCAGCAGGCTGTGCGAGGCGGTGGCCAGGGCTACCCACAGGCCGGCCTTCAGCGGGCCGCTGTGCAGCGGCCGGCAGGCAAGAGCGGCGAACAGGCCGAGGAACGCGGCGAACAGCAGCGAGTGACTGAAGCCGCGGTGGCCGAAGGCGTCGTGGTAGGCGATGCCGAGCTTGAAGGCGATCACGTCGAAGTCCGGCAGGCAGGCGGCGAGCATGCCGGCCAGCAACAGGCGCGCTGGAATCGCCCGGCTGCCGAGCGCCAGCCCCACTGCCAGGACCGGCAGCGGGTGGGTGATCAGGGTGGTCACGGACGGACGCGGTCGTGCATGCGCGCCAGCTGGCGCTCGAGCATCGACGGGTAGGGCTCGAGCAGGCGCTCCACGCAGCAGGCGCCTTCAGGGCTGGCGATGGCGCGGATACGCGCGCGTTCGCGGAGCACGGCGTCGTCGGCGATGCTGCGCTCCACCAGCAGCAGGTTGCGGCTGTGCTGGTTGAGGGCGAGGGCGTTCTGCACGGTCTCGTTGAGCAGCAGGTCGGCCTGGCTCAGTTCGCTGAGATCCTCGCCGAGGCTCAGGCCCAACTGCAGTTGCAGGGTGATGCCGCTGTCGGCGACCTCGATCTGCAGGGCATGGCCGAGGGCGCGCATCAGCTCGCCGCAGCAGAGCGCGTTGGTCAGGTAGTCGGCGCGGTTGTCGCGGCTGTGGAAGAGGATCAGGCTGCCGCCGTCGCTGAGGGTGTGCAGGCTACCCTTGTACTGCCGGGCGGCCTGCTCCAGGCAATCGCGATAACGTTGCAGCAGGTCCACCAGGCGGCTGCGCGGCAGGCGGCGCAACTGTTCCTGGGCGCCGAGCTGGATCGCCAGCACGGCGCTACGCTGCGGCTCGCGCGTGGCGCTCGGCGTCGCGGCGGGCTGTCCGGCGCTTGCGTCGTCGGTTTCATCGAAGGCGTCCTGGTCCAGCGGGTCTTCGTCGATAGAGGTGAACTCCACCGGCTTGCTGTCGTCGAGCAGGCCGTCGCCCAGCGGGATGTCGTCTTCCTCGAAGGCCGAGGCCTCGACCTTGCGGCTGCGCAGGTCGGCCTCGTCGTCCTCCAGCAGGATGTCGTCGAAGTTCTGCGGCAGCGGCGCTTCTTCCGGCTCCGGCGCCGGCGGTTTTTCCGGCACCAGGCGCTCTTCCAGGTCGCGGGCCAGATCGCCCAGCTCGTTCTGCAGCTCGGCGCCGGGCGCCGGGTTGTCCGGATCGCGCAGCCAGACCCGCAATTGCAACAAGGGCGTGGAAATCTGCCGGCCCAGGCGCAGGCTGAAATACAGCGCGAGGATCAGCAGGATCAGGCTGATCAGTCCCATGCTCTGCAGGCTGATCATCATCGGTTGCTGGAACTGCTGCATGTCCAGGCTGATGCGCAGGTGCCCGGCGATCACTTCCTGGAAGGTGATCGGTGTCGAGTAGAGTCCTTCGGTGGCACCCAGCAGGCTCTGCTTCGGGCGGCTGCCGGCCTCGGCGAGGATGCGCTGGTCGACGCTGTAGATCGCCGCGTGGGCCACCAGCGGGTTCTTCACCAGGTTGTTGAGCAGCACGTTGAGACTGAGGATGTCGTTGGAGACCAGCAGCTCGGTGGCGGAGGCGGCGGTCTGGGTGATCAGGCTCTGGCCCAGGGCGTCGGCCTGCTGCTGCATGGCCTGGCGGAACTGCATGCCCATGACCCAGGCATAAATGAGCAGGGCCAGGGCCACCAGAATCAGGCTGTGGCTGGCGAGCCGCAGGGCGATCGGGACACGGCGCTGGCGCAAGGCGCGATACAGCAGGAGAAAGAAATTGTCGGGCTTGACGGACGTGGGCCGGGTCACAGGGGGCTCGGTCTTCTGAAATAGAGGTATCGCGCAGTATAACCAGCGCCCCCTTGGGGGCAAAGGGCCGTTGACGCGCTTTCCAGGCCGCCGCGCGGCGGTTTCGCGGGTTTTCCCGGCGGTTCCGACCGATGGTGGCGGCAAATGCCGACGCCGGTTGCTCTCGGCTGTGTGGGAAAGCGGGTAGAATGGCGTCTTTTACCTGGCGGAGCGTACGCCTTGCGCGAAATTGTCCTGATCAACATCACCGGGGAAGATCGCCCCGGCCTCACCGCGGCCATCACCGGCGTGCTGGCCCAGGGTGGGGTGAATATCCTCGACATCGGCCAGGCGGTGATCCACGACACCCTGTCGTTCGGCATCCTGGTGGAGATCCCGGATACCGAGGCTGGCTCCTCGGTTCTCAAGGACGTGCTGTTCACCGCCTACAAGCTGGACCAGCAGGTGCGTTTCACCCCGGTCTCGGAAGAGGACTACCGGCAGTGGGTCGAGGGCCAGGGCAAGGCGCGGCACATCGTGACCCTGCTGACCCGGCGGGTGACCGCCGAGCAGTTGCAGCGGGTCAGTTCGATCACCGCCAAATATGCGCTGAACATCGACCATATCGATCGCCTCTCCGGCCGCATGCCGCTGGACACTCCCGCCGACCAGGGCAAGGGCTGCATCGAGTTTTCCGTGCGTGGCGAACCGGCCGATCCGGCGGCCCTGCGCGCGGAGTTCCTCAGCGTCGCCCAGGAGCTGAACGTCGACATCGCCTTCCAGCAGGACAGCGTGTTCCGGCGCAACCGCCGGCTGGCGGTGTTCGACATGGACTCGACGCTGATCGAGGCGGAAGTCATCGATGAGCTGGCCAAGGCCGCGGGTGTCGGCGAGAAGGTCGCGGCGATCACCGAGCGGGCGATGCGCGGCGAGCTGGACTTCCGCGCCAGCTTCAAGGAGCGCCTGGCGCTGCTGCAGGGGCTGTCGGAGGACGTGCTGGCGGAGATCGGCGCCTCGCTGCGCCTGACCGAGGGGGCGCAGACGCTGTTCGCCGAGCTCAAGCGCCTGGGCTACAAGACCGCGATCCTGTCCGGCGGCTTCACCTATTTCGCCCGCCAGTTGCAGGCGCAGCTGGGCATCGACTACGTGTTCGCCAACGAGCTGCAGATCGTCGACGGCAAGGTCACCGGGGTGGCGGTCGAGCCGATCGTCGACGCCCAGCGCAAGGCCGACCTGCTGCGCGAACTGGCGGCGAAGGAGGGGCTGAGCCTGGAGCAGACCATCGCCGTGGGCGACGGCGCCAACGACCTGCCGATGCTTGGCCTGGCCGGCCTGGGCGTGGCCTTCCGCGCCAAGCCGCTGGTCAAGCAGTCGGCGAAGCAGGCGATCTCCACCCTGGGCCTGGATGGCATTCTCTACCTGCTCGGCTACCGCGACCGCGAAGGGCGGGCCTGAGGCCGGCGGGCACCTCTTGGCGGCCCGGCAGCCACGAGCCAGGTCGGTAGAGCGGAAAAAGCAACGGGCGCCTTGGGCGCCCGTTCTTCATTCGTCTCCCGAGGAGAAGTCGTAGTCCATCGCCTGGCTCGGCCCCTGCAGGTAGTAGCCCTGGATATAGGTGGCGCCGGCCTGCCACAGGGTGGCGAGGACGCTGGCGCTTTCGACGAAGGGCACGATGCTGAGCTTTTCCTGTTCGTGCAGGTCGGCGATCAGGCCCTTGAGGATGTCCTGGTTCTCCGCCTGGTTGAGGTCCTGGACGAACGAGCCGTCGATCTTGATGAACTGCACCGTCAGGTGCTTCAGCGCGTTGAACGGGTTCAGCGAGCAGCCGAACTGGCTGATCGCCGCCTGGCACTGCAGGGTGGCCAGGCCCTGGGTCAGCTGCTTGGCCTGCTTCAGGTAGCTGGTGGCGTCGGCCTCGCTGATCTGGAACACCAGCGACTCCGGCGGCAGGCGCGCGGCCTTCAGCGCCACCCCGAGCCAGGGCAGCAGGCCGGGGTCTTGCAGGCTGGCGCTGGAGAGATGGACGAACAGCTTGGTCTGGTGCCCCTTGGCGCGATGCTCGGCGAGCAGCTTGATCGAGTTGAGGATCACCCAACGGTCGATCTTCTCCGCCAGCCCGGCTTCCTTGGCGGCATGCAGGAACTCCGCCGGCGGCACTTCCTGGCCCTGCGGATTGAGCAGGCGCAGGAGCACCTCGTAGTTCTCGTGACTGTCGCCGCGCAGGCTGATGATCGGTTGGAACAGCAGGCGGAAGCTGTTGGTGTCCAGCGCCTGCTGGAGAATCGCGATGACGTCGCCGCGCTGGGCGGCGGCGGCGAGTTCTTCCGCCGGGTTGTACTGCTTGATCTGCGAACCGCCCTTGCGCGCCGCCTCGTCGGCGCAGCGGTGCGCACGGTTCATCAGGTCCTGGGCCTTGGCGGTCTTCTCGTCGAGACCGGCGACGCCGATGCTGAGGGTCGCCTGGGCGCTGCGGCCGTTCAGCTCGAACAGGTGGTTCTCGACCTTCTTCAGCAGCCGTTGCAGGGCCGGTTGCGCCTGCTCGGGCGTCCTGCCCTTGAACAGGGCGGCGAAGATCGAGTCGCCGAAGCGCGCCAGGTCGGCTTCCTCGCCGAACTGCTCGCGCATCAGGCCGGCCAGTTGGCCGAGCAGCAGGTCGATGCCGGAAAGACCGTGGTCGGCCTGCAGCGAGGGATAGCCGTTGAGGTGGATGTAGGCCAGGGTCGACGGCTTGCGCGCGGTGACGGCCTGCTGCACGGCACCGTCCAGCAGGTCGAGGAAATGGCTGCGGTTGTAGAGCCCGGTGACCGGATCCTGGCTGCTGACTTCGCGGAGCTTCTCTTCCAGTTCGGCGTTGTCGACTTCGCTGCGGATCACCACCTGGATGCAGGGTTCGCCGTCGTAGGTGGCGGCGGACAGGCTGATGCGTGCCTTGAACTCCTGGCCGTCGAGCTTGACCCCGGTGCAGACCAGCTCGGTCTGGCGCTGGTCGTTCTGGTAGCCCTTGAGGAAGTCCTTGAAGGCGCCCTGGTCGCAGGAGGCGATCAGGTCGATCACCGGCAGGCCCTCCAGCTCCTCGGCGTCCTCGTAGCCGAACAGCGCCATGTAGGAGCGGTTGGCGTAGATGTGCATGCCGTCGTGGACGTAGGTGATGGCGTCGACCGAGCTGTCGAGCAGCAGTTGGCAGCGTTTCTCCGCTTCGCGCAGGGCGAGTTCGGCGGCCCGTCGCGCGCGGCGCTCGGCGAGGCCGGCGAGTTCGCGGTTGGCGACCAGCACCAGGCGCTCGTCCTCGCCTTGCGGCAGGGCGTCCTGGGCGCCGAGCATCAGCGCCTCGGTGATGGCGTCGGAGCCGTTGTCGGCGACCAGCTGGATGAACGGGATGTCGCGCGACTGGCGGCGCAGGGTGGCGAGCGCCTCGCCGGGGTCGAGGCATTCGCTGTCCGGTGCGGCGATCAGCAGATCCCAGCTCTGCTGGAGGGTTTCGGCGAGGTCCTCGGGGGATGTCAGTCGATGTACGCGGGTCGCGTGGCCGGCATTGCGGAACAGACTGACCAGGCGTTCGGCTTCGTTCTGCGAGTCTTCCAGAATCAGCAGGCGGATGGTTTTCTTTTCGATGGCCATGGAAAGGGCTCAGTCCGCGTCCGGGCGGGCGCGAAAAGACGACGAATGGAGGTGTCGGGGCAATCTACAGAGACTTCCAGAGCGAGTCAAAATCTTCCTCCCCCGCGTGCGGCTGGGCCACCGGCGCTGTGACCGGCTTATCGCTCGGGGTGTTCACCGGTTCCGCCGAGCGGTATTCGAACTGGCTGAAGCTGCCGGTCGAGGTCTGTCGGCGGTTGAGCAGTGCGCGGCGCTCCTCGCCGTGCAGGTTGATCTGTACCCGGCTGCCTTCCTGGAACGGCAGGCGCGGGGTGATCACCGTCGCCGGCCGCGAGATCGCGGCGATCGCGGGCAGCAGCAGGGCGCGCAGGTAGTGGCTGCTCTGCTCGGTCTTGCGCAGCAGTTGCAGGCCGCAGGGCTGGGCCGCCGGGGCGATCATCTCGATGCCCATCTGCGTGCCGCCGTTGCGCACCTGGCGGATCCAGCGCACCACCGCGATGCTCCAGGCCTGGCCGGGGAGGTCCTGGAGGCCGACCAGTTCGCCGGCCTGCAGTTGGGCGGGCACCTCCTTCGGCCAGCTCAGGCAATAACCGCCGGGACTGTGGTTGACGATGGGCAGGGCGTAGGTCGGGTAGTCCTCGGTGGCGTCGGCCTGTGCGTGGGCCTGCGGGTGCCCGGGTTGCCCACCGCGGGGCGACTGGTGCGGGCGATACTCGATTTCCTCCAGCGGCATGCCGGGCTGCCAGTCGGTGACCTTCTGCGCATCGAAGGCGCCGGCCCAGGCGTCCTGGACCTCGGCCTTGAAGCGAGGCGCCTCGGGCGCCTCCTGGATCTGCAGGACCTCGTTGAACGGCCGGCGTCCGGCGAGGAAGTAGTGCAGGGCGCTCATGCCGATGCACAGGGTCAGTTGGCCCTGTCCCTGGGTACGCTGGAAGGTGCGCTCGGCGATGTCGCCCCAGGCCGAGGAAAGATGCTGGAGGAGGTCCACGGTGACCCCTTCGATCAACGGCAGGCGCGCCTTCGCGCGTTCGGCCTCGGGCAGCAGCAGGTATTCGCGGATCAGGTCGACCAGGGGTTGGGGGTCGATGCCCAGTGCGTTGGCCTGCGGGTTCTCCGGGTACAGCGAGCGGTAGCGTGGCGGGCCGTCGATCTGCGGCACGGCGACGAACAGCGAGCCGGGTAGCGCCGCAGCCTGTATCGACAGCAACTGGCTCCACGGCTCGAGGACTTCGGCGAGCCGGGCGATATTGTTCTGGCGCATCTGGTTGCAGCGCGCGCAGCCCAGCAGCAGCGGAATCAGGTAGGCCTGTTCGACGCTCAGGCCGCGGGTGTGCTTGGCCAGTTCGTCGCGCACGGCGAGGCGGTGCACGCCGCGCTGGCTGGCCAGTTGGTAGAGCTGGTGCAATTCCAGCCACAGCCCTTCGGGCACCGGGCAGTACAGCTGGTTGGCGCGGACCAGCGGCCCGCACAGGCTGCGGATCGCCCGCTGGATACCGACCGCCAGCAGTTGCGCGCGCTCGCGGTTGTTGCGCGGCGCTTCCTGCACGACGATCAGCTTGTAGCCGATGGCCAGGTGGTTCTGCAGCGCCTGGCAGAGATTGGCGATCTTGCGTGGGCGCTCGTCGAGGACGATGGCCTGGTTGAGGAAGTGCCGCTCCAGATGGGAGCAGACGAAATGAACTTCCGGACGGAACAGTTCGAGCAGTTGCAGGCGTGCCTCGGCGGGCAGCACCAGCTGGTTGAGTTCGATCAGGCCCTGGTAGAGCTGGCGCGCGGTTTCCCCGAGGTTGGCCTTGGGCAGGTGCGCCAGCCAGTACCTGAGGTCCTTCGGGGTGGCGTCGCAGAAGCTCAGGTTCTGCTGCGTCGGAGTGGGGACGCGCAACGAGAGGTGGGGGCTCTGGTTTTCCATGTGGGGTTAGACGGCTCCGCTACTTGAAAGGCTCCGCAGGGCACGACGCCCCGGAGAGGTGCCGGACATCCGATCGCCGCGGCTGCGCCCCTGCTTTCTTAACACGGGGAGCTGATTCAACGTCGTGGCCAGGCGAGGAACTGTGCGGTAGTCCGCTTTCCTGGACATCGGGCCGGCGAACCGGTCCCGCCTAGGACTTTTCCGAACTCTAGCAGTATAGAAACGGACTCGCAGCTTCTCGGACGACGCGGTCCCGCCGGTAACGCCCGGCGGGGAAGATGCGGGACGGAACCCTGCCGGTCCCGGTCCCGGGGGCTCAGGCCTGTTTCGGCAGCGCCAGGCATTCGCCCATGCGCACCGGGGTGGCTGCGCCGAGGCCTTGCGCGAAGGCGACCTGTTGCGGGCCGAACAGGACGATGGCGGTGGAGCCGAGCTTGAAGCGGCCCAGTTCGGCGCCTTTCTCCAAGTGGATCGGCGCGCGTGCGGCCTCGTCGTAGCGGAAGGTCTTCAGCTCGCGCTTCGGCGGCGTGACCAGGCCGGCCCAGACGGTCTCGATGGAGGCAACGATCATCGCGCCGACCAGCACCACGGCCATCGGTCCGCGCTCGGTGTCGAACAGGCAGACCACCCGTTCGTTGCGGGCGAACAGCTCGGGGACGTTTTCCGCGGTGGTCCGGTTCACCGAGAACAGCCGCCCGGGCACGTAGACCATCTCGCGCAGAGTGCCGGCCAGCGGCATGTGCACGCGGTGGTAGTCGCGCGGCGACAGGTAGACGGTGGCGAAGTCGCCGCCCATGAACGGCGCGGCCAGTTCGGCATCGCCGCCGAGCAGTTCGGCCAGGCTGTAGCTGTGGCCCTTGGCCTGGAAGATCCGCCCGTGCTCGATCGGGCCGAGCTGGCTGATCGCTCCATCCGCCGGGCAGAGCACCGCGCCGGGCTCCTGGGCCGGCGGGCGGGCGCCGTCCTTCAGGGCGCGGGTGAAGAACGCGTTGAAGTGTTCATAGGCCTGCAGGTCCTCGACCTGCGCCTCGCGCATGTCGACCTGGTAGCGCCGGGCGAACCAGGCGATCAGGCGGTCCTTGAACCAGGTCGCACGGCAGTCGGCGGCGAAGCCGACCAACCGGGACAGCAGATGGTGCGGCAGCAGGTATTGGCAGCAGATGAACAGGCGATCTTTGAACGACATTCCTCAAACCTCTACAGGGGTATCGGGGTGGTTGCCCCATTCCGACCAGGAGCCGGCGTAGCCTTTGACCCGCGGGTAGCCCAGGGCCTTGGCGACCAGATAGGTGAAGCCGGAGCGATGATGGGTCTGGCAGTGGGTGATCACTTCCTTGTCCGGCGTGATGCCGAGGTCCTCCAGGACCTCGGCGATATCCGTGCGGATGCGCAGGGCGCGAGCCGGGTCCATGCCGGCGGTCCATTCGAAATTGATCGCGCCGGGCACGTGCCCGGCCTTTGCTGCGAGCACCTTGGTGCCGGCGTATTCGCTGGGGTTGCGAGCATCCCATACCGCCAGGTCGGCGGCGCCGAGGCGGCTTTGCAGGTATTCGCGGGTGGCGGTGGGCTCGTCGTGCAACGTCAGCGGCAGCGGGCCGCCGGCAGGCGCCGGGACCTCGCGGTCGAGCGCCCGGGTCTCGGCGAGCCAGGCCGGCAGGCCACCGTTGAGATAGTGGTAGCGGTGGTGGCCGATCACGTCGAGCAGCCAGATGAAACGGCCGGCCCAGCCGCCGCCTTCGTCGTCGTAGACCACGTAGGTCGCCTGCGGGCGGTGGCCCAGTTCGCCGAACAGGGCTTCCAGGTCGGCCTTGGCCGGCAGCAGGCCGGGTGCCGGGGGTTGTCCCCACTGGGTGCGTTTGGGATCGACGAAACGCGCGCCGGGGATGTGCCCTTCGGCGTAGCGGGTGGCACTGGTCAGGTCGACCAGGATCAGCTCGGGTGCGCCCAGGCGCGCCTCGAGATCGCTGGGCTCGATCACCAATGGCAGGTCGGAGAAGACGGACATGCGAGTACCCCCGGGTTGGAAAGGGCAGCAGTTTAACGGAAAGCGTGCCTGTCCAGTGCGCCGGGCTGGCCGTTCATTCCGTCCGACGCTGGCGGCCGAACTGCTGGACCGCGCGCTCGGTGCATTGGGCGGTCTTGGCGAAGGCCTGGGCGTGAAGGTCGCTAAATGGCTGGCCGGCGAGGTCGGCGAGGAGCAGCATCACCACCCGCGTACCGTTGCCCAGCGAGCGCAGCAGCAGGTGTGGACCGGGGAACCGCTGGCGCAGCGGCTCGGGGAGGGCCGGCAGCAATTGATCCTGGTTGTTCGGGCCGATGCGCAGCAGGGCCGGTTGCTGGAACAGCTTCTGCAACAGCGGGCTGCCGGCAATCTCCAGTTGCAATTTCTCCTGGCCGGGTTCGAGGCCGGAGGTCTGCTGCGCCTGCAGATGCATCTGGGTACGGTCGGCGACCAGCAGCATCACCCGTTGCAGGCCGCAGGCGCGCAGCGCATCGCGGGCGCAGGCGGTGAGCTGCACCACGTTGCTGAAGGGACTCGGTTCGCGCAGCAGCTCGGCGCAGTGCCTGCGCCATTCGGCCAGGGCTTCCGCCGAGGGCGGCGGTGGCGGTGCCGCCTCGGCCCGCCAGCGGCGCGTCTGCCAGGGCCAGATCAAGGCCACCGCCGGATGCCACAGCGGCGGCCGGGCGTGCAGGCGCGCGCTCTGCGCGGCGAGCATGTGCACCTGCTGCTGGACTTCGGTCAGCGGCTGGCCCAGGTAAAGGCCGGTCAGGCGCTGCCAGCGCAGCATGTGCGGCCCGTCCCAACTCTGGTGCGCGGCGATGGCCAGGCCGTTGGCGAGGAGAGTGCAGTTGGCCGGCTGGGTCAGCCAGCGGGCGAGATCGGGCTGGGCATCGAGTTGCTGTTGCTGGAGCAGGGGCGACTGGTGGTCGCGGGCGATGCGCAGGGCCCGGACCAGCAGGCGCCGGTCGCAGGCCAGCAGGCGATAGCCCTGGATCACCCACTGCGGCAACCGCCAGCGCTCGGCCAGCGCCAGGCAGATCGGCAGCAGGCGCATGCCGAGCAGTTCGCGCTCCACCCGCAAGGTCGGTTCGCCCTGTACCAGCACGCGCTGCTGCCACTGCTCCAGCAGTTGCGGTCGGGCGTTGGCCAGGGCCCAGACCGGCGCCATGGTCAGCAGGCTGCCCCAGTGGATTTCCTGCCAGAGTCGGGCCAGGCGCGCGCCGAACAGGCCGCTGGCCTGTTGCATGGCGTGCTGGCTGATCAGCAGCATCTGTGCGAGGACGCGGGGCATGTCGGCATCCTGGATGCTCGGCAGGGTCTTCAGAAGTTGGCTCGCGCGCGCCAGTCCCAGGCGACTGAGGGCGACCTCCAGGCTTTCCGCCGGATTGTCGCGGGCGCTTTCGGCGCGGTTGGCCTCGCGCAGGATGGACAGCGCCAGGGTCGGGCTGCCCTGCAACTGGTCGGCGATATCGCGCAGCGAACGGCGGCTGTCGCTCAGCGCGGCATGCAGGCTGGCGTACTGGCTGGCGGGGATCGGCAGGGGTTGCCGGTCGAGTTCTTCGAGCCAGGCGGCGAGGCGGTCTGTCATGGGTGTCGGGCTCGGTCTCGGCGAGGCGGCGAACTGGCTTTTCGAGTATTCGGACTATAGTCTTGCGGCTAGCTACCGATAACAAGAGGGAGCCTAGCAGTCCCCCTCCTTATCCTGTTCATTTCGTACGTCCGGTCCTCATGTCAAAAATCATCGGCATCATCGTCGTTTTCGCCAGCGTCCTCGGAGGCTATCTGCTCTCCGGTGGCAAGATCGGCGCCATCATCCAGCCCTTCGAGGTCCTGATCATCGGTGGCGCGGCCCTCGGGGCCTTCCTCCAGGCCAACCCCGGCAACACCTTCATGGTGGTACTGAAGAAAGCGCCGAAGATGTTCGGCCATCGCTTCACCCAGACCTTCTACCTGGAAGTGCTGGGCATGCTCTACGAGATCCTCAACAAGAGCCGGCGCGAGGGCATGATGGCGATCGAGGCGGATATCGAGGACCCCTCCGCCAGCCCGATCTTCAGCAAGTACCCGGGGGTGCTGAAGGACGAGCGGATGACCGCCTACGTCTGCGACTACCTGCGCATCATGTCCTCCGGGAACATGGCGCCGCACGAGCTGGAAGGCCTGTTCGACATGGAGCTGTCGAGCCTCAAGGAGGACCTCGAGCACCCGTCCCATGCGGTGACCAAGGTCGCCGACGCCCTGCCGGGCTTCGGCATCGTCGCCGCGGTGCTGGGCATCGTGATCACCATGGCGCTGCTCGGCGAGGGCAGCCAGGCGGAGATCGGCCACCATGTCGCCGCCGCGCTGGTCGGGACCTTCCTCGGCATCCTCGCCGCCTATGGCTTCGTCGGCCCGCTGGCCGGCGCCCTCGAGCACGACGCCAAGGAGGAGCTGAACCTGTTCGAGGCGATCAAGGCCTGCCTGGTCGCCTCCGCATCCGGCATGCCGCCGTCGCTGGCCGTCGAGTTCGGCCGCAAGGTACTGCTGCCCGGCCATCGGCCGACCTTCGCCGAACTCGAGCAGGCCGTGCGCGGCCGCTGAGTGGAGGCATAGTCGATAGATGGACAACAACCAGCCGATCATCGTCAAGCGCGTCAAGCGCTATGCCGCCGGCCACCACGGCGGCTCGTGGAAGATCGCCTTCGCCGACTTCGCCACGGCGATGATGGCGTTCTTCCTGGTGCTCTGGCTGCTGTCGTCGGCCACGCCGGAGCAGAAGAAGGCGATCTCCGGCTACTTCCAGGACCCCATCGGCTTCAGCGAAAGCGCCAGTCCCTATGTCATCGACCTCGGTGGCACGCCGACGCCGGCGCCGGACAAGACCCTCAACCCGCAGGTCCAGGCCCAGCCCGACTCCAACGAAAGCCGGATCAGTCCCGAGCAGGACCACCAGGTCAACGCCGACCAGGCCGAGAGCCTGGCCGAGCAGGTGGAGCGCGAGCGCCTGGCGCTGTTGCTGCAGGAGTTGCAGAACAAGGTCGACGAAAATCCGATGCTCAAGGACTTCAAGGACCAGATCCACTTCGAGATCACCCGCGACGGCCTGCGCATCCAGATCGTCGACGCCGCCAACCGGCCGATGTTCGATCTCGGCAGCGCGCGCCTGCAGCCATATTTCGAGGACATCCTGCTGGCGATGGCCGAGACCATCCGCCAGGTGCCGAACAAGATCAGCATCAGCGGCCACACCGATGCCAAGCCCTACGCCGGCAACGGCGACTTCGGCAACTGGGAGCTGTCGGCCAACCGCGCCAACGCCGCGCGCCGCGCGCTGGTAGCCGGTGGTTATCCAGAGACGCAGATATCCCAGGTGGTCGGCTACGCCTCGGCGCGACTGTTCGACGACAAGGACCCGTTGAACCCGGTCAACCGGCGGATCGATATCGTGGTCCTGACCCGCAAGGCACAGAAGGCCATCGAAGGCGAAACCGGCGCACCCGCGGCGGCTCCAGCCGAGCAGCCGGCGCCTCCGGCCGGCGCGCCGGCGACGGGCGCCCAGCCGCCGCTGCCGGCGGACGAGGTGCAGAAGAAGCTCAACCTGTTCGACGATGGCGGCAGCCTGAAGCTGGATCAGATCAGGGGCAATTGAATCTTCAGTAGTCCGCTTCCGGCATGCTCGCCAGAATGTGCCGGTAGCTGGCCATCCGTTGCGGCATGATGCGGCCGTCTTCCAGGGCCTGGAGCAGGGCGCATCCCGGTTCACGGTCGTGCTTGCAGTCGCGGAAGCGGCAATGCCCGAGCAGTTCGCGGAATTCGATGAAGCCGGCCTCGACATCGTCGCGCGACACGTGGCCCAGGCCGAACTCACGGATGCCGGGCGAGTCGATCAGGTCGCCGCCGCCGGGAAAATGGAACAGGCGCGCGGTGGTGGTGGTGTGGGTACCCTTGCCGGTCACCGTGGAGAGATCGCCGACGCGGGTGTCGACGCCCGGCAGCAAGGCATTCACCAGCGACGACTTGCCGACCCCGGACTGTCCGACGAAGACGCTGACGTGGCCGTCGAGAGCGCCGCGCAGTTCGTCCATGGCCAGGCCGTTGAAGGCCGAGACTTCGATCAGCGGATAACCCAGGGTGCGGTAGACATTCAGCAACGCATCGATGTCTTCTGCATTGCTCTCGTCGACCAGGTCGGCCTTGTTCAGGAGCAGCAGCGGCTGGATGCCGGCATGTTCGGCAGCGATCAGGTAGCGATCGATCAGATTGGCGTGGGGCTCGGGGCGCGGGGCGAAGACGATGACTATCCGGTCGACATTGGCCGCCACCGGCTTGAGCAGGCCGCGCATGTCCGGTCGGCACAGCTCGGAGCGCCGCGGCAGTTGCGCGACGATCACGCCGATGCCCTGGTTGCCGGCGCGCCAGACCACCTGGTCGCCCGTCACCAGCGCCGGCAGGTTGGCCCGCAGGTGGCAGCGCGAGACCTGGCCGTCGGTCGACTCGACCTCGACCTGCACCCCGAAGTGGGCGATCACCTGGCCGGTCTGCTCCGGCCCCAGGTCGCCACCTTCCATCTCCTCGACCGCGCGCGACTCGCGGCGCGCCGCCCGGGCCGCGCGTTCTTCCTGGATCTTTTCGATGCGCCAGCTCTGCCGGCGGGTCAAGTGGCGTCTGGCCATGATGCGTCCGCAAGAAAAATCGGCGGCGAGTTTAGCATGGGCGCGACGCCACCATTCGCGCGGCGGCGTTCCACGCTAGAATGCACGGCATAGCGACTGGAGCGACTCCCCCATGCAGAACCCGCAGAACCTTATCTGGATCGACCTGGAGATGACCGGCCTCGATCCGGACCGGGACGTCATCATCGAGATGGCCACCATCGTCACCGACAGTGACCTCAACACCCTGGCCGAAGGCCCGGTGATCGCCATCCACCAGCCGGAGGAAGTCCTCGCCGGCATGGACGAGTGGAATACCCGCCAGCACGGCCAGTCCGGGCTCACCCAGCGGGTCCGGGAAAGCACCGTGAGCATGGCCGAGGCCGAGGCGCAGACCCTGGCCTTCCTCGAGCAGTGGGTGCCCAAGCGCAGTTCGCCGATCTGCGGCAACAGCATCTGCCAGGACCGCCGCTTCCTCTATAGGCACATGCCCAGGCTGGAAGGCTATTTCCACTACCGCAACCTCGACGTCTCGACCCTCAAGGAACTGGCCGCGCGCTGGGCGCCGCAGGTCCGCGAAAGCTTCAAGAAGGGCAACACCCACCTGGCGCTGGACGATATCCGCGAGTCGATCGCCGAACTGCGCCACTACCGCGACCACTTCATCAAGCTCTGATCCGCCCTGTCCGGGCGGCAGGCGCCGGCCGGGCTAGGTTTCCCCGTGGCGCCTCAGCGCCCATTCCACGTGCTCGCGGACCAGTTCCGAAGGATGCTCGCGGCGCGCCTTCAGCGCTTCCAGCACCGGGATGGTCGAGGGCGCGTTGCCCAGCCCCACCGCCAGGTTGCGCAGCCAGCGCTCGTAGCCGGCGCGGCGCAGCGGAGAACCCTCGGTGCGGCCGAGGAACTCCTCTTCGCTCCAGAGGAACAGTTCGGCAAGACCGGCATTGTCCAGGCTGTGGCGCGGCTGGAAGTCGCCCTGCCCGGTGGGACGGGCGAAGCGGTTCCACGGGCAGACGATCTGGCAGTCGTCGCAGCCGAATACCCGGTTGCCGATCAGCGGCCGCAGCTCCAGCGGGATCGCACCCTTGTACTCGATGGTGAGGTAGGAGATGCAGCGCCGCGCGTCCAGCCGGTAGGGGCCGACGAAGGCGGCGGTCGGGCAGATGTCCAGGCACGCGGAGCAGCGCCCGCAGTGTTCGCTGGCCATCGCCGGATCGACCGGTAGCGGCACGTCGACGAACAGCTCGCCGAGGAAGAAGTAGCTACCGGCCTTGCGGTTGAGCACCAGGGTGTTCTTGCCGATCCAACCGAGTCCGGCCTGCTCGGCGATGGCCTTTTCCAGCACCGGCGCGCTGTCGACGAAGGCGCGGAAACCGAACGGGCCGATCTCGCCCTGGATGCGCTCGGCCAGTTGCTGCAGGCGCTTGCGGATCAGCTTGTGGTAGTCGCGGCCAAGTGCGTAGCGCGATACGTAGGCTTTTTCCGGGGCCGCCAGGACCTGCGCCATGCGTGTGTCGCCGGGCAGGTAGTCCATGCGCAGGGAAATCACCCGCAGGGTGCCGGGGACCAGCTCGGCCGGACGCGAGCGCTTGCTGCCGTGCGCCGCCATGTAGTCCATTTCGCCGTGGTAGCCCGCTTCCAGCCAGCGCTGCAGGTGCCCTTCGTGCTCGCCCAGGTCGACATCGCCGATGCCGACCTGCTGGAAGCCCAGCTCGCGGCCCCAGTCCTTGATGGACTGGGCGAGGCGGAGCGGGTCCGGCGGGGAAAGGCGGTCGGCCAGCGGCTGGGGAGTCATGGCGATTCGATGAAGACGAGGGAAAGCGAATGGGTACAGGTATAATTCTGCCAGACTGCGCGTCCGACGCCGAATCGATCCGATGACCATGACCTTCCAGCACGACGACCTGCCACTCGCCCTCTATTCCGCCGCCCAGGTGCGCGACCTCGATGCGCGCCTGATCGCCGCCGGGACACCGGGCTTCGAACTCATGCAGCGCGCGGCCCATGCCGCCTGGCGCGCATTGCGCCGGCGCTGGCCGGAGGCCGGGGCGCTGACCGTGCTCGCCGGGCATGGCAACAATGCCGGCGACGGCTACCTGGTCGCGGCGCTGGCGCAGCGCGCCGGCTGGCGCGTGCGGGTGCTGGCGGTCGCGGCGGCGGATCGTCTCTCCGGCGATGCCGCGCAGGCCCATGCCACGGCCCTGGATGCCGGCGTCGCGGTGCAACCGTGGAGCGAATGCGCCGAACTCGAGGGCGTGCTGGTCGACGCCATGCTCGGCACCGGCCTGGCCGGCGCGGTCCGCGAACCTTTCGCCCAGGCGATCCGCCTGGCCAACGCCGCCGGCCTGCCGGTCCTGGCGGTGGACATCCCTTCCGGCCTGAGCGCCGACACCGGCGCGGTATTGGGGGAGGCGATCCGGGCGGACCTGACGGTGACTTTCGTCGGGCTGAAGCTCGGGCTGTTCACCGGCGAGGCGCCGGAACGGGTCGGTGAACTGGTATTCGACGACCTGGGCGGCGACGCCGCCGCGGTCGCGCCGCTCCCGCCCCTGGCGCGGCGCCTGGCGCACCGCGACCTGCCAAGGTTGGCGGCACGGCCGCGGACCGCCCACAAGGGGCTCTTCGGCCATCTGCTGGTGGCCGGCGGCGACGCCGGGATGGGCGGAGCGGTGCTGCTGGCCGCGGAAAGCGCCCTGCGCTGCGGCGCCGGCCTGGTCTCGGCGGCGACCCGCGTCGAACACGTACCGGCGCTGCTGGGCCGTTGCCCCGAGGTCATGGCCCATGGCGTGGCTTCGGCGAACCAGTTGCTGGCTCTCGCCGAACGCGCCAGCGTGCTGGTGCTCGGTCCCGGGCTCGGCCAGAGGGCCTGGGGGCGCAGCCTGCTGAGCGCCGCCCGGGGGCGGCCATTGCCGCAGGTCTGGGATGCCGACGCGTTGAACCTGTTGGCCCTGGAACCGGTCGGAGCAGGGCCGCAGGCGTGGATCCTGACGCCGCATCCCGGCGAGGCCGCGCGCCTGTTGCGCCGCACGACCGCGCAGGTGCAGGCGGATCGCCCGGCTGCGGCGCTGGAATTGGCGCGTCGCTATCAGGCGGTGGTGGTACTCAAGGGCGCCGGCAGCCTGGTCGCCTCGCCCGACGGTCGCCTCGCCGTCTGTTCCCGGGGGCACCCGGCGATGGCCGGAGCCGGCCTGGGCGACATACTGTCGGGTGTCATCGGTGCCTTGCTGGCCCAGGGCATGGTGGCGTTCGACGCGGCCTGCCTGGCGGTCTGGCTGCACGCAGCCGCCGGTGAGCGGCTGGGCGCCCAGGGTCGCGGGCTGGTGGCGACCGATCTCGTACCTACCGTTCGTCAGTTGCTCGAGGAGTGCAGTCCGTGTCTGAAGTGATCCTGTCCGCCGAAGGGGAAGACGCGATGGTCGAACTGGGCGGGCGCATCGCCCGGGCCAGCGGCGGGCAGGGGGTCATCTACCTGCACGGCGACCTCGGCGCCGGCAAGACCACCCTCTCGCGCGGCATCCTGCGCGGCCTCGGCCATGCCGGCTCGGTGAAAAGCCCGACCTTCACCCTGGTCGAGCCCTACGAAATCGGCGAGCTGCGCGCCTACCATTTCGACCTGTACCGGCTCGCCGATCCGGAGGAACTGGAGTTCTTCGGCATCCGCGACTATTTCGACGGCAGCGCGCTCTGCCTGATCGAGTGGCCCGAGCGCGGCGCGGGCGTTTTGCCAACCGCCGATCTGGACATTACCATTACTGCCCAAGCGGGTGGACGGACACTGCGCCTGGTACCGCATGGTGCGCGGGGCGAAGCCTGGTGTGCCACCCTGACCATGGGAGCATGAGAAAAACGATGGGTTGGGGCTTGCGTCTGCGGACGTTGTTGACTGGGGTGATGATTCTGCTGGCCTGTCAGGTCGGCGAGGTTCTGGCCGCCGCGCAAATCAAGAGCGTGCGGATCTGGCGCGCTCCGGACAACACCCGTCTGGTCTTCGATCTCTCCGGCCCGGTGCAGCACAGCCTGTTCACCCTGGCCGCGCCCAACCGTATCGTCATCGACGTCAGCGGCGCCCAACTGGCGACCCAGCTCAACGGCCTCAAGCTCGGCAACACCCCGATCACCGCGGTGCGCTCGGCCCAGCGCACGCCGAACGACCTGCGCATGGTCCTCGACCTGTCCGCCCAGGTCACCCCGAAGAGCTTCGTCCTGCCACCCAACCAGCAGTATGGCAACCGCCTGGTGGTCGATCTCTATGACCAGGGCGCCGACCTGACCCCGGACGTGCCGGCGACACCGACCCCGAGCGTGCCGGTCACCCCGGTGACACCGACCCAACCGGTGGCCAAGCTGCCGCTGCCGACCAAGGGTGGCACCCGCGACATCGTCATCGCCATCGACGCCGGGCACGGCGGCGAGGACCCCGGCGCCCTCGGCCCGGGCGGCCTGCACGAGAAGAACATCACCCTGTCGATCGCCCGCGAGTTGCAGCGGCAGATCAACCAGGTGCGCGGCTACCGTGCCGAACTGACCCGCACCGGCGACTACTTCATCCCGCTGCGCAAGCGCACCGAGATCGCCCGCAAGAAGGGCGCCGACCTGTTCGTCTCGATCCATGCCGACGCCGCGCCGAGCCGCAGCGCCTTCGGCGCCTCGGTGTTCGCCCTGTCCGACCGCGGCGCCACCTCGGAAACCGCGCGCTGGCTGGCCGACAGCGAAAACCGTTCCGACCTGATCGGCGGCGACGGCAGCGTCAGCCTCGGCGACAAGGACCAGATGCTCGCCGGCGTGCTGCTCGACCTGTCGATGACCGCGACCCTGTCGTCGAGCCTGGATGTCGGGCACAAGGTGCTGACCAATGTCGGACGCATCACCTCGCTGCACAAGCGCCGGGTGGAGCAGGCCGGATTCATGGTGCTGAAATCGCCGGACATTCCCTCGATCCTGGTGGAAACCGGCTTCATCTCGAACGTCAACGAGTCGCGCAAGCTGGCCAGCGCCAGTCACCAGCAGGCCCTGGCGCGTTCGATCACCAGCGGCATCCGCCAGTACTTCCAGCAGAGCCCGCCGCCCGGCACCTACATCGCCTCGTTGCGCGCCCAGGGCAAGTTGTCGATGGGGCCGCGCGAGCACGTGGTGCGGCCCGGAGAGACCCTGGCGATGATCGCCCAGCGCTATGAAGTGAGCATGGCCGCGCTGCGCAGCAGCAACAGCCTGTCCAGCGACAACCTGAAAGTCGGCCAGGCCCTGTCCATCCCGAGCACCGCCCTGGCGGCCCAGTGATGAGCGAAGCGCCGCGTATCCAGCTGCTCAGTCCGCGGCTGGCGAACCAGATCGCCGCCGGTGAGGTGGTCGAGCGTCCCGCCTCGGTGGCCAAGGAACTGCTGGAGAACAGCCTCGATGCCGGCGCCCGGCGTATCGACGTGGAAGTCGAGCAGGGTGGCGTCAAGCTGCTGCGGGTGCGCGACGACGGTCGCGGCATCCCCGCCGATGACCTGCCGCTGGCCCTGGCTCGCCACGCCACCAGCAAGATCCGCGAGCTGGAAGACCTGGAGCGGGTGATGAGCCTCGGCTTCCGCGGCGAGGCGCTGGCCTCGATCAGCTCGGTGGCGCGCCTGACCATGACCTCGCGCACCGCCGACGCCGGCGAAGCCTGGCAGGTGGAGACCGAGGGCCGCGACATGCAGCCGCGAGTGCAGCCGGCGGCGCACCCGGTGGGAACCAGCGTCGAGGTTCGCGACCTGTTCTTCAACACCCCGGCGCGGCGCAAGTTCCTGCGTGCGGAGAAGACCGAGTTCGACCATCTGCAGGAAGTCATCAAGCGCCTGGCGCTGGCCCGTTTCGACGTGGCCTTCCACCTGCGCCACAACGGCAAGACCATCTTCGCCCTGCACGAGGCGCGCGACGAGCTGGCGCGCGCGCGCCGGGTCGGCGCGGTGTGCGGCCAGGCGTTCCTCGAGCAGGCGTTGCCGATCGAGGTCGAGCGCAATGGCCTGCACCTGTGGGGCTGGGTCGGCTTGCCGACCTTCTCCCGCAGCCAACCGGATCTGCAGTATTTCTATGTGAACGGGCGCATGGTGCGCGACAAGCTGGTCGCCCACGCGGTGCGCCAGGCCTATCGCGACGTGCTGTACAACGGCCGGCACCCGACCTTCGTGCTGTTCTTCGAGGTCGATCCGGCGGTGGTCGACGTCAACGTGCATCCGACCAAGCACGAAGTGCGCTTCCGCGACAGCCGGATGGTCCATGACTTCCTCTATGGCACCCTGCATCGCGCGCTGGGCGAGGTTCGCCCCGACGACCAGCTCGCGCCGCCGGGGGCGACCAGCCTGATCGAGCCGCGTCCGACCGGTGCCGCCGCCGGCGAATTCGGCCCGCAGGGCGAGATGCGCCTGGCCGAAAGTGTGCTGGAGAGCCCGGCGGCGCGGGTGGGTTGGAGCGGCGGTGCATCCTCGTCCGGCGCTTCCTCCGGCTATTCCGCCTACACCCGGCCGGAGGCGCCGCCCTCGCTGGCCGAGGCCGGCGGCGCCTACAAGGCCTACTTCGCGCCGCTGCCCGCCGGCGAGGCGCCGGCCGCGCTGCCCGAAAGCGCCCAGGACATCCCCCCGCTGGGTTACGCCCTGGCGCAACTCAAGGGCATCTACATCCTCGCCGAGAACGCCCACGGCCTGGTGCTGGTGGACATGCACGCGGCCCACGAGCGGATCACCTACGAGCGCCTCAAGGTGGCGATGGCCAGCGAAGGCTTGCGTGGTCAACCGCTGCTGGTGCCGGAGTCGATCGCGGTCAGCGAGCGCGAGGCGGATTGCGCCGAGGAGCACTCCGGCTGGTTCCAGCGTCTGGGCTTCGAGTTGCAGCGATTGGGCCCGGAAACCCTGGCGATCCGACAGATCCCGGCGCTGCTCAAGCAGGCGGAGGCGACCCAACTGGTACGCGACGTCATCGCCGACCTGCTGGAGTACGGCACCAGCGACCGTATCCAGGCGCATCTGAACGAACTGCTCGGGACCATGGCCTGCCACGGAGCGGTCCGTGCCAATCGACGCCTGACGTTGCCGGAAATGAACGCCCTGCTGCGCGACATGGAGATCACCGAGCGCAGCGGCCAGTGCAACCATGGGCGTCCGACCTGGACCCAGCTGGGCCTGGACGAACTGGACAAGCTCTTTCTGCGCGGCCGCTGAGCTTGCGGCTTCGGGCGCAAAGCCCGAAGCTATGCGCTTTGTCCAAGAGCTTTCCGATGCCTTCCCTGCCTCCCGCCATCTTCCTCATGGGGCCGACCGCCGCCGGCAAGACCGACCTGGCGATGGCGTTGGCCGATGCGCTGCCCTGCGAGCTGATCAGCGTCGACTCGGCGCTGATCTACCGCGGCATGGATATCGGTACGGCCAAGCCTTCCCGGGAGTTGCTGGCGCGCTATCCGCACCGCCTGATCGATATCCGCGACCCGTCCGAGAGCTATTCGGCCGCCGAATTCCGCGCCGACGCCCTGGCGGCGATGGCCGAGGCCACCGCGCGCGGCAGGATTCCCCTGCTGGTGGGGGGCACCATGCTCTATTACAAGGCGTTGCTCGAAGGCCTGGCCGACATGCCCGGTGCCGATCCCGAGGTGCGCGCCGCGCTCGAGGCCGAGGCGCGGGCCGAAGGCTGGGAGGCGCTGCATCGGCAACTCGCCGAGGTCGACCCGGAGTCGGCCGCGCGAATCCATCCCAGCGATCCGCAACGGCTGATGCGGGCGCTGGAGGTCTATCGCGTCGGCGGCGTGTCGATGAGCGAACTGCGTCGCCGGCAAAGCGCTGAAAAGGCGGATTTTGACGCGTCAGGCAGGAATCAATTGCCGTATACTGTCGCCCAGCTGGCGATTGCTCCCGAGCAGCGCCAGGTGTTGCACGCGCGGATTGCGCAGCGTTTTCGCCAGATGCTGGAACAGGGTTTCATCGCCGAGGTCGAAGCACTGCATGCCAGAAGTGACTTGCATGCAGGATTACCGTCTATTAGAGCCGTGGGTTACCGTCAGGTGTGGGATTACCTGGACGGCAAGCTGTCCTACGCTGAAATGACCGAGCGCGGCATCATCGCAACCCGCCAGTTGGCCAAGCGCCAGTTCACCTGGCTGCGAGGCTGGAGCCATCTACACTGGATGGACAGCCTAGCAGGTGACAATCTGCCGCGTGCCTTGAAATACCTGAAAACGGTCTCCATATTGGCCTGAGACCTTAATTTGTCCGTCTGTTTCCGGAGCGAGTCCGGAGGTTTGGACGGCGCCAAGTCACCCTATTCGACTACTCAAACTACGATCCTTAAAGGAGTGCGGCACATGTCAAAAGGGCATTCGCTACAAGACCCTTACCTCAATACCCTGCGGAAAGAACGCGTTCCGGTTTCCATCTATCTGGTCAACGGCATCAAGCTGCAGGGCCAGATCGAGTCGTTCGACCAGTTTGTCATCCTGCTGAAGAACACCGTCAGCCAGATGGTTTACAAACACGCGATCTCCACCGTGGTACCGAGCCGTCCGGTGCGTCTGCCGAGCGGCGACCAGCCGGCCGAGCCGGGCAACGCTTGACGGGAGTCCGCTTTGTTCTTTGAGCGCCCAGGTGGTGGGGAACAGGCTGTTCTGGTGCATCTGGAAGGGCAGAACCCCGAGGCGCGCGAAGATCCGCAGGAGTTCCAGGAACTGGTGCGTTCGGCCGGCGCGGAAACGGTGGCATTCGTCAGCGTGTCCCGCCACCAGCCGAGCGCCAAGTATCTCATCGGCAGTGGCAAGGTCGAGGAACTGCACGACCTGGTCAAGGCCGAGAACGTCGAGCTGGTGATTTTCAACCACACCCTGACGCCCAGCCAGGAGCGCAATCTCGAGCGTGCGTTCGAGTGTCGCGTGCTCGACCGGACCGGGCTGATCCTCGACATCTTCGCCCAGCGCGCGCGGACCCACGAAGGCAAGTTGCAGGTGGAACTGGCGCAGCTGGAGCACATGAGCACGCGGCTGGTCCGCGGCTGGACCCACCTCGAACGGCAGAAGGGCGGTATCGGCCTGCGCGGACCGGGTGAAACCCAGCTGGAAACCGACCGGCGCCTGTTGCGCGTGCGCATCCGCCAGATCAAGCAGCGCCTGGAGAAGGTCCGCAGCCAGCGCGAGCAGGCCCGCCGTGGGCGCAAGCGTGCGGACATCCCGGCGGTATCGCTGGTCGGCTATACCAACGCCGGCAAGTCGACCCTGTTCAATGCGCTCACCTCGTCCGAGGTGTACGCCGCCAACCAGTTGTTCGCCACCCTCGACCCGACCCTGCGTCGCCTGCAGCTGGACGACCTCGGGCCGGTGGTGCTGGCCGACACGGTGGGTTTCATCCGCCACCTGCCGCACAAGCTGGTGGAGGCCTTCCGCGCTACGCTGGAGGAATCGAGCAATGCCGACCTCCTCCTGCACGTGATCGATGCCCACGAGCCCGAGCGGGACGCGCAGATCGAGCAGGTGCTGGCGGTGCTCGGCGAGATCGGCGCCAACGAACTGCCGATGCTCGAGGTCTATAACAAGGTCGACCTGCTACCCTCGGTCGAACCGCACATCCAGCGCGACGATGCCGGCAAGCCGGTGCGCGTCTGGCTGTCGGCGCAGACCGGCGAAGGCCTCGACCTGCTGCGTCAGGCCATCGCCGAGCTGCTCGGCGAGGACCTGTTCGTCGGTACCTTGCGCCTGCCCCAGCGGCTCGGGCGCCTGCGCGCCCAGCTGTTCGAGCTGGGCGCGGTGCAGTCCGAGGCACACGATGAGGAAGGTTGTACCCTGCTGCAGGTGCGCCTGCCGCGGGCCGAGTTGAATCGCCTGGCGAGCCGCGCAGGTTGGCAGCCGGCGGAGTTCGTTGCGCAACACACTTTGCAATAAAGCCCGTATCGCTGCTTTTGGCAGCGGGCAGGGCATTCGGTAGCATGGGTGGCCGCGCCGCAGGCGCGTTTCGCGTTACTAGATGGAGAGCGCTATGGCTTGGAACGAGCCGGGTGACAACTCGAACAACAACGATCGAGACCCGTGGGGAGGCCGCCGCGGTGGTGGTGGCGGCGGTGGTGACCGCAAGGGGCCGCCCGACCTGGATGAGGCTTTCCGCAAGCTTCAGGACAGCCTGAACGGGCTGTTCGGTGGAAAAAAACGCAGTGGCAACGGCTCCGGCTCCGGTTCCGGCGGCAAGGGCGGTGGCCTGGGCCTGTTCGGCATCGGCCTGGCGATCCTCGCCGTGCTCTGGCTGTACAACGCCATCTATGTGGTGGACGAGCAGGAGCAGGCGGTCATCCTGCGCTTCGGCAAGTACTACGAGACGGTCGGTCCCGGCCTGAACTTCTACTTCCCGCCGATCGACAAGCGCTTCCAGGAGAACGTCACCCGCGAGCGTGCGTACAGCAAGCAGGGGCAGATGCTCACCGAGGACGAGAACATCGTCGAGGTGCCGCTGACCGTGCAGTACAAGATCAGCAACCTGCAGGACTTCGTGCTCAACGTCGACCAGCCCGAGGTCAGCCTGCAGCAGGCGACCGAGAGCGCGCTGCGGCATGTCGCCGGCTCCACCACCATGGACCGGATCCTCACCGAAGGCCGCGAGCAGATGGCGACCGAGGTGCGCGAGCGCCTGCAGCGCTTCCTGGATACCTACAAGACCGGTATCACCGTGACCCAGGTGAACATCCAGAGCGCCCAGGCTCCGCGCGAGGTGCAGGAAGCGTTCGACGACGTGATCCGCGCCCGCGAGGACGAGCAGCGCGAGAAGAACCAGGCCGAGGCCTATGCCAACGGCGTGGTGCCGGAAGCGCGCGGCCAGGCGCAGCGCATCATCGAGGAGGCCAACGGCTACCGCGACGAAGTGATCTCCCGCGCCCAGGGTGAGGCGGACCGCTTCTCCAAGCTGCTGGTCGAGTACCGCAAGGCGCCGGAAGTGACGCGCGAGCGCCTGTACCTGGACACCATGCAGGAAGTCTTCAGCCAGACCAGCAAGGTGCTGGTGACCGGCCAGCAGGGGCAGAACAACCTGCTCTACCTGCCGCTGGACAAGATGATCGATGGTCGTAACGCCGCTCCCGCAGCGGGTGCCGGCGCCTCCACCGGTGGTGGCAGCGCCAGCGCTTCGGACCTGGGTTCGCGGATCGTCAACGACCTGCGCCAGCAAGACGCGCGTACGAGGGAGAGCCGCTGATGGGCAACAAGTCTTTGATCGCTCTGATCGTCGGTGTCGTCGCCGCCATCGTGCTGTGGAACAGCGTCTACGTGGTCCAGCAGACCGAGCGCGCGGTCATGCTGCGCTTCGGCCGGGTGGTCGAGTCCGACGTCAAGCCGGGCCTGCATTTCAAGATCCCGTACGTCAACCAGGTGCGCAAGTTCGATGCCCGCCTGCTGACCCTGGACGCCCCGACCCAGCGCTTCCTGACCCTGGAGAAAAAGGCGGTGATGGTTGATGCCTATGCCAAGTGGCGGGTGGCGGACGCCGAGCGCTTCTACACCGCGACCTCGGGTCTCAAGCAGATCGCCGACGAGCGTCTGTCGCGGCGCCTGGAGGCGGGCCTGCGCGACCAGTTCGGCAAGCGTACCCTGCACGAAGTGGTGTCCGGCGAGCGCGATGCGCTGATGGGCGACATCACCGCGTCGCTGAATCGCATGGCGCAGAAGGAGTTGGGTATCGAGGTGATCGACGTGCGGGTCAAGGCCATCGACCTGCCGAAGGAAGTCAACCGCAGCGTCTTCGAGCGGATGAGCACCGAGCGTGAGCGCGAGGCCCGCGAGCACCGTGCCAAGGGTCGCGAACTGGCCGAAGGCATTCGCGCCGACGCTGACCGCCAGCGCCGGGTGATCGTCGCCGAGGCCTATCGCGAGTCGGAAGAGACCCGCGGTGACGGGGACTCCAAGGCTGCCGCGATCTACGCCAAGGCCTACAACCAGGATCCGGAGTTCTACGCGTTCTACCGGAGCCTGAAGGCCTATCGCGAGAGCTTCGCCGAGAAGCGCGACGTGCTGGTGCTCGATCCGAGCAGCGAGTTCTTCCGCTACCTGAACAAGGCCAACAAGTAATCCGCGGTTCTCCGGCGGGCGGCAGCGCCCGTCGGAGAAATCGTGTTATGATGAGCCAGCCGGGAAATCCCGGCTTTTTTGCGTCCGCGAGAATCATGTGGCAGGAATTCGGCATCGCGTTTTGTCTGGTACTGGTGCTGGAAGGCATCCTGCCGTTCCTGTGCCCGCGGCAGTGGCGCGAGGCGGTCTCCGGCATCGGCCGGTTGAGCGACCGTCATCTGCGTCTCGTGGGGCTGGGCAGCATGCTGCTCGGCACCCTGCTTCTTTACTGGATTCACTGATGATGTGCCGCCCGGCTGAAAGGGGAGAGGCGAAATGGCAACGGTAGACCGCTGGCTGCTGCCAGATGGGATCGAAGAGGTGCTGCCCCCGGAGGCGGCGCGCATCGAAGCAGCCCGCCGTCAGGTGCTGGATCTGTTCCACCGCTGGGGTTACGAGTTCGTCGTGACCCCGCATATCGAATACCTGGAGTCACTGCTCACGGGCGCGGGACAGGACCTCGACCTGCGCACCTTCAAGGTGACCGACCCGGCGTCCGGCCGGCTCATGGGGTTCCGCGCCGACATCACGCCGCAGGTGGCGCGGATGGACGCGCACAGCCTGCGTCGCGAGGGGCCGAGCCGGCTGTGCTATGCCGGCAGCGTGCTGCATGCGCAACCGCGCGCGCTGTCCACCTCGCGCAGTCCGATCCAGCTGGGCGCCGAACTGTACGGCGACGCCAGTCCGGCCAGCGATGTCGAGGTGATCAGCCTGATGCTGGACATGCTCGAGATGGCGGAAGTGCCGGATGTACACATGGATCTCGGCCACGTCGGCATCTACCGTGGCCTGGCCCGCGCGGCCGGGCTTTCCGGCGAGGTCGAGCAGCAGCTGTTCGACGCCTTGCAGCGCAAGGCGGTGGACGAGGTCGAGGCCTTGACCGCGAGCCTGCCGGGCGAGCTGCGCGACATGCTGCGCGCGCTGGCCGAACTGTGTGGTGGGCGCGACGCGCTCGAGCAGGGGCGTGTGCGCCTGGCCGCGGCGCCGGCCGAGGTGCAGGTGGCACTGAACGAGCTGATCGAGATCGCCGACTCGCTGGCCGCACGCTTCCCGGGCTTGCCGCTGTATTTCGACCTCGGCGAACTGCGCGGCTATCACTATCACACCGGGGTAGTGTTCGCGGCCTTCGTGCCCGGCGTTGGCCAGTCCATCGCCCAGGGCGGTCGCTATGACGATATCGGTGCCGACTTCGGGCGTGCCCGACCGGCAACCGGTTTTTCCACCGATTTGAAAAACCTGGTCACTCTCGGCCAGGCCCGGCTGGACCAGGCAGTGTCGGGTATCTGGGCGCCGGCCGAAGGGGGCGGCCTCTGGCAGGCGGTGCAGCGACTGCGCCGCGACGGGCAGCGTGTCGTCCAGGCACTGCCCGGGCAGGATGCGGCTTCTGCGCGCGAGGCGGGCTGCGACCGGCAGCTGGCGCTGCGCGATGGCAATTGGCAGGTGGCGCCGCTGGCGTCCTGAGATTTCCGCCGGCCGCGGCCGGCATCGAACTTCCACGATGGGGACAAGTGTTATGGGTAAGAATGTCGTAGTCCTGGGCACCCAGTGGGGTGATGAGGGCAAGGGCAAGATCGTCGACCTGCTCACCGAGCAGGCGGCTGCCGTAGTTCGCTACCAGGGTGGTCACAACGCTGGCCACACCCTGGTGATCGATGGCGAGAAAACCGTCCTGCACCTGATTCCATCGGGCATCCTGCGCGAAGGCGTGCAGTGCCTGATCGGCAATGGCGTGGTGCTGGCGCCCGATGCGCTGCTGCGCGAAATCACCAAGCTGGAAGAGAAGGGCGTGCCGGTGCGCGAACGCCTGCGCATCAGTCCGTCCTGCCCGCTGATCCTGTCCTACCACGTCGCTCTCGACCAGGCGCGCGAGAAGGCCCGCGGCGAAGCCAAGATCGGCACCACCGGTCGCGGCATCGGCCCGGCCTACGAGGACAAGGTGGCGCGCCGTGGCCTGCGCGTCGGCGACCTGTTCCATCGCGAGCGCTTCGCCGCCAAGCTGGGCGAGCTGCTGGACTACCACAACTTCGTCCTTCAGCACTATTACAAGGAGCCGGCCATCGACTTCCAGAAGACTCTGGACGAGGCGATGGAATATGCCGAGCTGCTCAAGCCGATGATGGCCGATGTCGCCGCGACCCTGCACGACCTGCGCAAGCATGGCAAGGACATCATGTTCGAAGGCGCCCAGGGATCGCTGCTGGACATCGACCACGGCACCTATCCCTATGTGACCAGCTCCAACACCACCGCCGGCGGCACCGCCACCGGTTCCGGCTTCGGCCCGCTGTACCTGGACTACGTGCTGGGAATCACCAAGGCCTACACCACCCGTGTCGGTTCCGGTCCGTTCCCGACCGAGCTGTTCGACGACGTCGGCGCCTACCTGGCCAAGCGCGGCCACGAGTTCGGCGCCACCACCGGTCGCGCTCGCCGCTGCGGCTGGTTCGACGCCGTGATCCTGCGTCGCGCCATCGAGATCAACAGCATTTCCGGCCTGTGCCTGACCAAGCTCGACGTGCTCGATGGCCTGGACGTGGTGCGGCTGTGCGTCGGCTACAGGAATGCCGATGGCGACGTGCTGGAAGCGCCGACCGATGCCGACAGCTACATCGGCCTGCAGCCGGTCTACGAGGAAATGCCCGGCTGGAGCGAGTCGACCGTGGGAGCGAAGACCCTGGAAGAGTTGCCGGCCAACGCCCGCGCCTACATCAAGCGCGTGGAAGAGCTGGTGGGTGCGCCGATCGATATCATCTCCACCGGTCCGGACCGCAACGAAACCATTATCCTGCGCCATCCGTTCGCCTGAGGCGGATAGCGGGACGATGACGGAACGGGCTGCGCATGCAGCCCGTTTTCATTTCCGGGGCGGCGCAGCGGCGAGTGGAGGAGGGGTGTGCTTCGAAGGGGGAAATCGCGGACAACAAAAAGCCGAGCGATGCTCGGCTGTTTGTCTTGAAGATGGTGCCCAGGAGAAGACTCGAACTTCCACGGTGTTGCCACCGCTAGGACCTGAACCTAGTGCGTCTACCAATTCCGCCACCTGGGCATGCTTTTCAGCATTGTGCGATGATCGCTCATCGACTTGGATGTTGCAAACCTTGCTGCAGTTTCAATGCCTGGTAGTGGCTGAACTGCTAAAACAAAGGCAGTCTAATGTCTGGCTTTGTCTGAAATATGGTGCCCAGGAGAAGACTCGAACTTCCACGGTGTTGCCACCGCTAGGACCTGAACCTAGTGCGTCTACCAATTCCGCCACCTGGGCACTGGAGTCGATGATCGCTCATCGTTTCCGTGTTACAACGTCTCAGCAACGTTGTGGGCGCGAACTATACGAGTACGCATTGTGCTTGTAAACCCCTGATGCGATAAAAATTATTCTGCTGCCGAAGCTGACCGACGAAGCGTTTTCGCGCTTCAATAGAGCAATGGCAGCGAACGCTAAAGAAGAAAAGGTGACCTACCTCTAATGGCCGATTGGCAAAACCTCGATCCCGAGGCCGCTCGCGAAGCGGAAAAGTACGAAAACCCCATTCCCAGCCGGGAACTGATCCTGGCTCATCTGGCCGAGCGAGGCGCCCCGGCGACCCGTTCCCAGCTACTCGACGAGTTCGGGCTCGCCGGCGAGGAGCCGGAAGAAGCCCTGCGTCGACGCCTGCGTGCCATGGAACGCGACGGGCAGCTTATCTATACACGTCGCGGTGCCTATGCGCCGGTGGACAAGCTGGACCTGATCCGCGGCCGCATCAGCGGGCACCGTGACGGCTTCGGCTTCCTCATCCCCGACGATGGCAGCGACGACCTGTTCCTCAGCCCGACCCAGATGCGTCTGGTGTTCGACGGCGACCGTGCCCTGGCCCGGGTATCCGGCCACGATCGCCGCGGCCGCCGCGAAGGCCAGCTGGTCGAGGTGATCGAGCGTGCCCACGAGATCGTGGTCGGCCGCTACTTCGAGGAAAGCGGCATCGGCGTGGTGGTCGCGGACAATCCGAAGATCCAGCAGGAAGTCCTGATCCCGCCGGGCAAGACTGGCAAGGCCAGGCACAACCAGTTCGTCCAGGTGCGCATCGAGCAGTGGCCGAGCATCCATCGCCAGGCTCAGGGCGAGATCGTCGAGGTGCTCGGCGACTACATGGCGCCGGGCATGGAAATCGAGGTCGCCCTGCGCAGCTACGACATTCCGCACGTGTGGCCGGCCGCGGTGGAGAAGGAAGCGGCCAGGCTCAAGCCGGAAGTGGCGGAGAAGGACAAGCAGAAGCGCATCGACCTGCGTCAGGTGCCGTTCGTCACCATCGATGGCGAGGACGCCCGCGACTTCGACGACGCCGTGTACGCCGAGTCCAGGCGTGGCGGCGGCTGGCGCCTGTTCGTGGCGATCGCCGACGTCTCGCATTATGTGAAGGTCGGCTCGGCGCTGGACGAGGAAGCGGCCAAGCGCGGCAACTCGGTGTACTTCCCCGAGCGGGTGATTCCGATGCTGCCGGAAGTGCTGTCCAACGGCCTCTGCTCGCTGAATCCGCTGGTCGACCGCCTGGCCATGGTCTGCGAGATGACCCTGTCCAAGGCCGGCAAGCTCACCGGCTACCAGTTCTACGAAGCGGTGATCCACTCCCATGCGCGCCTGACCTACACCAAGGTCAGCCAGTTGCTCGAGCGTCCCGACAGCGTCGAGGCCGAGAACCTGCGCCAGCAGTTGCCCGGGGTGGTGCCGCATCTGCAACAACTCTACGCGCTGTACAAGGCCCTGCTGGCCGGTCGTCACGTGCGCGGCGCGATCGATTTCGAGACCCAGGAGACCCGCATCGTCTTCGGCGCCGACCGGAAGATCTCGGAAATCCGCCCGACCCAGCGCAACGATGCGCACCGTCTGATCGAGGAATGCATGCTCTGCGCCAACGTGGCGACCGCGCGCTTCCTGCAGAAGCACGGCATTCCGTCGCTGTACCGGGTGCACGACGGCCCGCCCCAGGAGAAACTCAACAACCTGCGCCAGTTCCTCGGTGAGCTGGGGCTCAGCCTGGGTCGCGGCAAGGCCGCGCCGACCCCGGGCGACTACCAGGAATTGCTGGAGAAGATCCGCGACCGCGCCGACTTCCGCCTGATCCAGACGGTCATGCTGCGTTCGCTCAGCCAGGCGGTGTACAGCCCGGACAACAATGGCCACTTCGGCCTCAACTATGACGCCTACACCCACTTCACCTCGCCGATCCGGCGCTACCCCGACCTGCTGGTGCACCGCGCGATCCGCAGCGTGATCCGCTCCAAGGTGGAGACTCCGCACGTGCAGCGGGCGGGTGCGGCAAGCATGCCCAAGGCGCGCATCTATCCGTACGACGAATTGCGCCTGGACCAGTTGGGCGAGCAGTGCTCGATGACCGAGCGGCGTGCCGACGAGGCGACCCGCGACGTGACCAACTGGCTGAAATGCGAATACATGCGCGAGCGGGTCGGCGAGACCTTCCCTGGCGTAATCACCGCCGTCACCGGTTTCGGCCTGTTCGTCGAGCTGACCGATATCTTCGTCGAAGGCCTGGTGCATGTGACCGCGTTGCCCGGCGACTACTATCATTTCGACGCCGTGCACCATCGCCTCAGCGGTGAACGCACCGGGCGCAGCTTCCGTCTCGGCGACACCACGGAAGTGGTAGTGGCGCGGGTCGACCTGGACGAACGGAAGATCGATTTCGAGCTGGCCGGGAACGTGCTGAGCGCGCCGATCGGACGCAAGAAGCGTAATGGCGACAAGTCGGCGAATGCCGGCAAGGCGCCGAAGGGGCGCAAGGGTGCCTCCGTGCCCGAAGTCGACCTGGAGCCTGCGCTGGCCAGTCCCGACGCCGCGGTGGTGCCGCGACGCAAGGCCGGCAAGGTGCAGGCGCTGCCGCCGGTGGCGCCGGAACTGCTGGCCCAGGCCGCGGAGATGCTCGGCAACACCGACGTACGCAAGAGTCGCGAAGTGAAGAAGGCTCTGCTCGCCGAGGCGCGTGTCGGCGACGGCGGCGGCAAGGACAAGGGTGGGAAGAAGGGCAAGGCCGCCCCGGCCGGCAAGAACGCCAAGGGCAAGGCCAGGGGCGGCAAGCCTGCTGCCGCCAAGCCGGGGAAACCGACCAAGCATCGCAAGGGGCCTTCCAAGCCGAAGGCCGATAGCGCTCCGGCAGCGACCGGGGCACGCAAACGTAAGGCCAAGTCATGAGTCAGTGGGAAAAGGTCTACGGCGTGCACGCCGTGGAAGCGTTGTTGCGTCACCACCCGAAGCGGGTCAAGCAGCTGTGGCTGGCCGAGGGCCGCCACGATCCGCGGGTCCAGGTGCTCACCGAGTTGGCCGCCGGGTTCCGTATCCCGGTAGGGCAGCGCGACCGGCGTGAACTCGACGAGTGGGCGGAAGGCGTCCACCAGGGGGTGGTCGCGGAGGTCAGTCCGAGCCAGGTCTGGGGCGAGAACATGCTCGAGGAACTGCTCGAGCGGGCCGAAGGCGCGCCGCTGTTGCTGGCCCTGGACGGCGTCACCGACCCGCACAACCTCGGCGCCTGCCTGCGCACCGCCGATGCGGCGGGAGTGCTGGCGGTGATCGTGCCGAAGGATAAGTCGGCGACCCTCAACGCCACCGTGCGCAAGGTCGCTTGCGGCGCCGCCGAGGTGATCCCGCTGGTGGCGGTGACCAACCTTGCGCGCACCCTGGAAAAGCTCCAGCAGCGCGGCCTGTGGGTGGTCGGCACCGCCGGCGAGGCGGACAAGACCCTCTACCAGCTCGACCTCAAGGGACCGACCGTGCTGGTGATGGGCGCGGAAGGCAAGGGCATGCGCCGCCTGACCCGCGAGCATTGCGACTTCCTCGCCAGGTTGCCGATGGCCGGCAGCGTCAGCAGCCTGAATGTCTCGGTCGCCACCGGCGTCTGCCTGTTCGAGATCCTTCGCCAGCGCACCCCGCTGGATTGAGCGAGGACGGGGCCGTCGCGCGACGGTCCCGCTGCATTCCCGGTGCTGTACAAATATTCGCCAATCTTCCTTGCTTCGCCGGTTGCCCTTCTCTAGAATGTCGCCCCTTGCCGCGTGGGCAGGCGTTCGTTCGCCTCTCCGCCAGGCAAGCCAAGAAAACATTCACTCCTTGCCTGACCGTTCCGCGGCAGGCTGCAACCCGTAAGGAGCATTTATGCGTCATTACGAAATCGTGTTCCTGGTTCACCCGGACCAGAGCGAACAAGTCGGTGGCATGGTCGAGCGTTACACCAAGGCCATCGAAGAAGACGGCGGCAAGATCCACCGCCTGGAAGACTGGGGCCGCCGTCAGCTGGCCTACGCCATCAACAACGTGCACAAGGCCCACTACGTTCTGATGAACGTCGAGTGCAGCGCCAAGGCCCTGGCTGAGCTGGAAGACAACTTCCGTTACAACGACGCCGTGATCCGTAACCTGGTCATGCGTCGCGACGAAGCTGTCACCGAGCAGTCCGAGATGCTCAAGGCTGAAGAAAGCCGCAACGAGCGTCGCGAGCGTCGTGAGCGTCCGAACGATAACGCTGAAGGCGCCGATGGCGACGACAACAGCGATAGCGATAACGCTGACGAGTAATTCCGGACCAGTATTGAGGAGCCAATCACATGGCACGTTTCTTCCGTCGTCGTAAGTTCTGCCGCTTCACCGCCGAAGGCGTGAAAGAGATCGATTACAAGGATCTCAACACCCTGAAGGCCTACGTTTCCGAAACCGGCAAGATCGTTCCGAGCCGTATCACCGGCACCAAGGCCAAGTACCAGCGTCAGCTGGCGACCGCTATCAAGCGCGCCCGCTACCTGGCCCTGCTTCCTTACACCGACAGCCACGGCCGTTGAGATCGGGCAGTCGGACGCTGGTAAGGGATAGATCGCATGCGCGCACTGGCTGAGTTCACCATGCGCGGCCGCATGCAGGCCACGCTCGCCGTGGCAGGCTCCGCGGTTGTTCCACTGTTGTTCTGGCTGAGTGCCGCCGCCGGTAGCCTGGTGCTGCTGCGGCGCGGATTCGGCGACGCCTTCGGCGTCCTGGCCTGGGCGGTGCTACCGGCGATGTTCTGGTGGTACCTGGGCGATCCGAGCATCCTTCTGGTCCTGCTCGGAACCCTGACGCTGGCGCAGATCCTGCGCGCCAGCATGTCCTGGAGCCATGTGCTGCTGGGCAGTGTTGCAGTTGGCGTGGTATTCGCGCTGGTGCTGGGGCATACCTCCAGCGAGCTGATCGGCGTCCTGGCGACGGAAGTCTCCAAGGTCCTGACCCAGCTTCGCGGGGAGTCCCAGCTGTCGGGCGAAGAGCTGGAAAAGTTGCAGGTGGCGCTGGTGCCGACCCTGACCGGGGTCATGGCGTCCTCGCTGCAGGTGACCTGCCTGCTCTGCCTGATGCTGGCGCGGTACTGGCAGGCCTCGCTGTACAACCCGGGTGGCTTCGGCCGCGAATTCCGGAGTCTGCGGCTGGCGCCGGCGGTTGCCGTGATCCTGCTGCTGGGGCCGTCGTGGTCCCGGCGCTGGAAGTGCAGGCCGCGGCGCTCGGTCCGTTGTGCAGCGTGCCGCTGATCATCGCCGGCGTGGCGCTCGGGCATGGCCTGATCGCCCTGAAGCGCCTGGCGGGTGGCTGGCTGGTGGGCCTGTACCTGGCTGTATTGCTGCTGGGGAACCTGATCTGTCTTTTGGCGGTTGTCGACAGTCTGTTTGATTTTCGTGGACGCCTGGCCCGGCGCCAGGGCTCCACGAACGGTGAAGGTTAAAAGTTAAGAGGTAAGACTCAAATGGAAGTCATCCTGCTGGAAAAAGTCGCCAACCTGGGCAACCTGGGCGACAAGGTGAACATCAAGGGCGGCTACGCCCGTAACTTCCTGCTGCCGCAGGGCAAGGCCACCGTCGCCACCGCCGAGAACGTCGCTGCGTTCGAAGCCCGCCGCGCCGAGCTGGAAAAGGCTGCCGCCGAGAAGAAGGCCGCTGCCGAAGCCCGTGCTGCCCAGCTCTCCGAGCTGGTGGTAACCCTCGGCGCCCACGCTGGCGACGAAGGCAAGCTGTTCGGTTCGATCGGCACCCGCGACATCGCCGAAGCCGTTTCCGCTGCCGGTTACCCGCTGGAAAAAGCCGAAGTTCGCCTGCCCAACGGCGCGCTGCGCAACACCGGTGAGTTCGACGTCGCCGTGCACCTGCACACCGACGTGGAAACCACTCTGAAGCTGATCATCGTCGCTGAGTAAGCGATCCGATCGGTAGGGCTGGGCGGGCATATGCGTGTCCGCGGCAGTCCGCTAACATCGGGCACGGTACCGGCAACGGCACCGTGCCCGTTGTTTTTTCCGCTGTTCCTTTTTCTTGCGTCGAGTCTATGAACGAGATCACCAGCCCCGAGCAATACGACCTGGAAACCACAGCCCTGAAGGTGCCGCCGCACTCGATCGAGGCCGAGCAGGCCGTGCTGGGTGGCCTGATGCTGGACAACAACGCCTGGGAGCGGGTGTCGGACTCGGTGTCCGACGGCGATTTCTACCGCCATGACCATCGCCTGATCTTCCGCGCCATCTACAAGCTCGCCGAAGGCAACCAGCCGATCGACGTGGTGACCCTCTCCGAGCAGTTGGAGAAGGAAGGACAGCTGGCGCAGGTCGGCGGCCTGGCCTATCTCGGCGAACTGGCGAAGAACATCCCGTCGGTCGCCAACATCAAGGCCTACGCGCAGATCATCCGCGAGCGCGCCACCCTGCGCCAACTGATCGGCATCAGCAACGAGATCGCCGACAGCGCCTTCCACCCGGAAGGGCGCGGCGCCAACGAGATCCTCGACGAGGCCGAGCGGAAGATCTTCGAGATCGCCGAGGCGCGACCGAAGACCGGCGGGCCGGTGGGGATCAGCGACATCCTGGTCAAGACCATCGACCGCATCGACTACCTGTTCAACACCACCGAGGCGCTGACCGGGGTATCCACCGGTTTCACCGACCTCGACGAGAAGACCAGCGGCCTGCAGCCGGCCGACCTGATCATCGTCGCCGGGCGTCCGTCGATGGGCAAGACCACCTTCGCCATGAACCTGGTCGAGAATGCGGTCATGCGCACCGACAAGGCCGTGCTGGTGTATTCCCTGGAGATGCCCTCCGACTCCATCGTGATGCGTATGCTCTCGTCGCTCGGTCGTATCGACCAGACCAAGGTGCGTTCCGGCAAACTCGACGACGAGGACTGGCCGCGCCTGACCTCGGCGATCAACCTGCTCAACGACAAGAAGCTGTTCATCGACGATACCGCCGGCATCAGCCCCTCGGAAATGCGTGCGCGGACCCGTCGCCTGGTGCGCGAGCACGGCGACCTGGCGCTGATCATGATCGACTACCTGCAACTGATGCAGATCCCCGGCTCCAGCGGCGACAATCGGACCAACGAGATTTCCGAGATTTCCCGCTCGCTGAAGGCCCTGGCGAAGGAATTCAATTGCCCGGTGATCGCCCTGTCGCAGCTCAACCGCTCCCTGGAGCAGCGGCCCAACAAACGCCCGGTGAACTCCGACCTGCGCGAATCCGGTGCGATCGAGCAGGACGCCGACGTGATCATGTTCGTCTACCGCGACGAGGTGTATCACCCGGAGACCGAGTTCAAGGGCGTCGCCGAAATCATCATCGGCAAGCAGCGTAACGGCCCGATCGGCACCGTGCGGCTGGCCTTCATCGGCAAGTACACGCGCTTCGAGAACCTCGCCGCCGGCATGTACAACTTCGAAGACGAATGACCCGGCTTGGGTCTTGCCCGGCGGGCGCCTTACCATAGGCGCCCGTTTCATTTGCAGGACCCGAGACCATGCGTCCACTCGTTGCCACCGTCGATCTTTCCGCGATCTGCCACAACTACATCCTGGCCAAGCGCTGCGCGCCGCAGCGCCAGGCGTTCGCGGTGGTCAAGGCGAACGCCTATGGCCACGGTGCGCGTGAAGTGGTGACGGCGCTGCACGACGAGGCCGACGGTTTCGCCGTGGCCTGCCTGGAGGAGGCTGCCGAGGTCCGCGCCCTGCACGCCGACGCGCGGATCCTGCTGCTGGAAGGCTGTTTCGAGGCGAGCGAATACGCCCTCGCCGGCCAGTTGCGGCTGGACCTGGTGATCCAGGGGCTCGAGCAGGGCGAAGCGTTCCTCGCCGCCGGACTGGATACACCGCTCAACGTCTGGCTCAAGCTTGACTCCGGCATGCACCGCCTGGGCTTCGATCCCGCCGCGCTGCGCGCGTGGCATGCGCGCCTGCGCAACCACCCCGGCGTTCGCGAGCTGAACCTGATCAGCCACTTCGCCTGCGCAGACGAGCGCAACCATCCGCTCACCGAGCAGCAGGTGGAGTGCTTCCTCGGCCTGCTCGACCTGGATTTCGACCAGCGCAGCCTGGCCAATTCGGCGGCGGTGCTGACCATCCCGGCCGCGCACATGGACTGGCTGCGGCCGGGGATCATGCTCTACGGCGCGACCCCCTTCGCCGACCTGAGCGCCGCCGAGCTGGGCTTGAAGCCGGCGATGAGCCTGACCGCGCGTCTGATCTCGGTGCGCGAGGTGGCGGCGGGCGAGAGCGTCGGCTACGGCGCCGGCTGGGTCGCCGAACGCCCGACTCGGATCGGCACGGTCAGCTGCGGCTACGCCGACGGCTACCCGCGCAACGCGCCAGCCGGCACCCCGGTGCTGGTCGGCGGGCGACGCACGCGGTTGGCCGGCCGGGTATCGATGGACATGCTGACGGTCGATCTCGGCGGCCTGCCGGACGCCCGCGTCGGCGATCCGGTGGAGCTATGGGGCGCGCAACTGGCGGTGGACGAGGTGGCGCGTGCCTGCGGCAGCATCGGCTATGAGCTGCTGAGCAAGGTCACCGCGCGGGTGCCACGGCGCTACGCCCATTGATCAGGAGCTCCGGTCCGGCGCCAGGGCGGACGGCCAGGGCAGTGCCGGCGCCGTCTCGCGCTGCGCGTCGGCGGCCATCGCGTAGCCGGCCCGGCCGGCGCCCTTGACCCGGTACAGCGCCTGGTCGGCGGCCTTGTAGAGTTTGCCGAACTGCAGGGCGTCGCCGGGAAACAGGGCGACGCCGATGCTCGGTGTGATCACCAGCCACTGCTTGGCGAACTCCACCGGTTTCGCCAGCTCGCGCAACAGCCGCTCGGCGATCTCGCGGGCGTGCTGTTCGGCGTTCGAGCCGCCGATGAACACGGCGAATTCGTCGCCGCCCAGGCGCGCCACGCAGTCATCGGCGCGCACGCACTGGCGCAGGCGCTGGGCCACGCTTTGCAGGACGAAATCACCGGCGTCATGGCCGTGGGTATCGTTGATCGGCTTGAAGTGGTCCAGGTCGATCAGCAGCAGCGCCATGCTGTCGCCGTGGCGACGGGCGTCTTCCAGTGCGCGCTCGGCGAACTCCAGCAGTTGGCGGCGGTTGCCGAGGCCGGTCAGCGGGTCGTGCAGGGCGGCGTACTGCAGTTGCGCTTCACGCATCTGCAGCAGGCGGTTGGCTTCGCTCAGCTCGTTGGTGCGCACCTCCACGGCGCGCGCCAGGTCGCGCTGGGCGCTGTGCAGCAGGGCCAGGCGGGCGTTCTTCTCCTGGTCGGCCTGCTCCAGGGCCTGGGCCCTTTCCTGCTTCAGGTCCTGGATCCGCGAGGCGAGCGCGAGGGAGAACAGCAGGGCCTCCAGGGTCAGCGCCAGCGGGAACACCATGGTGTTGGCCGAGGTCGGCTGGACGAGCGCGGTGGCGCGCATCAGCTCCAGGCTGACGCTGCCCAGCACCAGGCCGAAGCCGAGCAGGTACAGGCGTGCGGTGGCCGAGCCCTGGCGCCAGCGTTGCAGGGCCAGGCCGATGGCGATCGGCAGGTTCGCCAGCAGGGTCGCCGCCAGCATCCCGCCGGCCTGCCAGCGCCAGCCGCCGGCGTTGAGCGCCAGGCAGACGAGGAACAGCAGGCAGCAGGCGTTCAGCAGATGATGGGCCCGGCGGGCGTGCTGGCGGCTCTGCAGCAGGTTCTGGCTGAAGCGGATCACGCAGATGCCCCAGAACGCCAGCAGCGTCAGACGGTTCAGCCACCAGGGCAGCGCATGTTCGGGCCACAAGTATTCGAAGCCGTGGCCGCTGATGCTCAGGGTCAGCAGTAGCGCGCTGGCCCCGGTCAGCACGTACCAGAAACAGGCGCGGTCGCGCAGGCTGCTGAAAAGGAACAGGTTGTACAGCAGCAGGGCGAGGATCAGCCCGTAGGCCATGCCGAACAGCAGGTTGCCCTGGCTGCGGTATTCCAGCAGCTCGTCGTGGCTCCAGAGCCGCAACGGAAAGGCATTGCCACCGGGGTCGTGGCTGCGCAGGTAGACGCGCAGCGGGCCATCGTCGGCGGGCAGGCGAAACAGGGGGTGGCGATAGGCATGGTCGCGGCCCTCGGCGAAGGGCACGGCGTCGCCGCTGCGCCGCTCGCGGTAGCCGCCCTGGCCGTCGGGCAGGTACAGGCGCAGGTCCAGCAGGCTGGAGCTGGCGACTTCCAGCCACCAGCCTCCGGGCACCGCCTCGCGCGGCGGCAGGTCCAGGCGCAGCCACCACACGCTGCGGCTGAGGCCCACGCTGGTGCGCCCCTGGGCGGCGACGAAGCGCTCGGCCCGCTCCGGCTGTTCGAGGTCGTCCACCTGCAGGCTGCCGTCGGGGTCCTCGAGCAGTGCCAGCGAGCCGTTCAGCCAGGCGCCGCCGGGCGGTCCGGACGCGGCGCCGGACGTGGCGCCCGCCAGCAACAGGAAGAGGACCGCGATCAGGGCAAGGGGGTGGCGCACGATGACTCTCCCGGGGGCCTGTCGTCGAGGCCGGGTGAGATGACAGTGATCGCAGTATAGAAGTTAGATGGCTAAATGATGGCATTTCCACGAGCCGCCCGACGACAGGCAATACCTAGTGAAAACGTCGGAATTGCTCATTTTTTGTGCTATATTCCGCGCCCGCGTTTTTGCGCTCCCCATTCCTAGAGATACCCGGTGCCCGTGATGCAAGCCGCCAAGCCGCTGTTCGACTATCCCAAGTACTGGGCCGAGTGTTTCGGTCCGGCGCCCTTCCTGCCGATGAGCCGGGAAGAGATGGATCAGCTCGGCTGGGATTCCTGCGACATCATCATCGTCACCGGCGACGCCTACGTCGACCACCCGTCCTTCGGCATGGCCATCATCGGCCGCCTGCTGGAAGCCCAGGGTTTCCGCGTCGGCATCATTGCCCAGCCGGACTGGCAGTCGAAGGACGACTTCATGAAGCTCGGCGAGCCGAACCTGTTCTTCGGGGTCGCGGCCGGCAACATGGACTCGATGATCAACCGCTACACCGCGGACAAGAAGATCCGCTCCGACGACGCCTATACCCCCGGCGGCCTGGCCGGCAAGCGCCCGGACCGCGCCAGCCTGGTCTACAGCCAGCGTTGCAAGGAAGCCTACAGCCATGTGCCGGTGATCCTCGGCGGCATCGAGGCGTCGTTGCGGCGGATCGCCCACTACGACTACTGGCAGGACAAGGTGCGCCGCTCGATCCTGATGGACGCCACCGCCGACATCCTGCTCTACGGCAATGCCGAGCGCGCCGTGGTGGAGATCGCCCAGCGCCTGGCCCAGGGCGAGCCGGTGAGCGCGATCAGCGACGTGCGCGGTACCGCCTTCGTCCGTCGCGATACCCCGGAAGGCTGGTTCGAGCTCGATTCCACGCGGATCGACCGGCCGGGCAAGGTCGACAAGATCATCAATCCCTACGTGAACACCCAGGACACCGCCGCCTGCGCCATCGAGCAGGAAAAGGGCGCGGTGGAGGACCCGCAGGAAGCCAAGGTCGTGCAGTTGCTGCCGAATCCCAGGCTGACCCGGGAGAAGACCGTGATCCGCCTGCCGTCGTTCGAGAAGGTACGCAACGACCCGGTGCTCTATGCCCACGCCAACCGCGTGCTGCACCTGGAAACCAACCCGGGCAACGCCCGCGCCCTGGTGCAGAAGCACGGCGAGGTGGACGTCTGGTTCAATCCGCCGCCCATCCCGATGAGCACCGAGGAAATGGACTACGTGTTCGGCATGCCCTACGCGCGCGTGCCGCACCCGGCCTACGGCAAGGCGAAGATCCCCGCCTACGAGATGATCCGCTTCTCGGTGAACATCATGCGCGGCTGCTTCGGCGGCTGCACCTTCTGCTCGATCACCGAGCACGAGGGACGGATCATCCAGAACCGCTCGCACGAGTCGATCATCCGCGAGATCGAGGAGATGCGCGACAAGGTGCCCGGCTTCACCGGGGTGGTCTCCGACCTCGGCGGGCCGACCGCTAACATGTACCGCATCGCCTGCAAGAGTGCGGACATCGAGAAGCATTGCCGCAAGCCGTCCTGCGTGTTCCCCGGCATCTGCGAGAACCTCGACACCGACCACAGTTCGCTGATCGAGCTGTACCGCAAGGCCCGCGCGCTGCCGGGGGTGAAGAAGATCCTGATCGCCTCCGGCCTGCGCTACGACCTCGCGGTGGAGTCGCCGGAGTACGTCCGCGAACTGGTCACTCACCATGTCGGCGGCTACCTGAAGATCGCCCCGGAGCACACCGAGCGCGGTCCGCTGGACAAGATGATGAAGCCGGGGATCGGCACCTACGATCGCTTCAAGCAGATGTTCGAGAAGTTCTCGAAGGAGGCGGGCAAGGAACAGTACCTGATCCCGTACTTCATCGCCGCGCATCCGGGGACCACCGACGAGGACATGATGAACCTGGCGCTCTGGCTCAAGCGCAACGGTTTCCGCGCCGACCAGGTACAGGCGTTCTATCCGTCGCCGATGGCCACCGCCACCGCGATGTACCATTCGGGCAAGAACCCGCTGCGCAAGGTCACCTACAAGAGCGATGGCGTGACCATCGTCAAGAGCGACCAGCAGCGCCGCCTGCACAAGGCCTTCCTGCGCTACCACGATCCGAAGGGCTGGCCGCTGTTGCGCGAGGCGCTGGAGCGCATGGGCCGCGCCGACCTGATCGGCAACGGCAAGCAGCACCTGGTGCCGACCTACCAGCCGGACACCGGCGAGTACCAGAGCGCGCGGCGGAAGAATTCCACGCCGGCCGGCAGCAAGAAGACCGGCAAGCTGCTGACCCAGCACACCGGCCTGCCGCCACGCGCCAGCGACGGCGGCAAACCGTGGAGCAAGGGCCAGCAGAACAAGGCGGCGGCCTTCGCCAAGGGCAGGAAGAAACCGCGCCAGCCGAACATCCCGCGCTGATTCAGCGCGGCGGCGGGGCGCCCCGTAGAGGGGCGCGCGACCCGCATGCGCGCACCCTGCCGGTGCGCAGTCGGGGCCGGAGCGCGTGCCGGGCGCGGCCGCTGGCTCTGGCACAAGTCTTGCGCCACGGGAACTGCCCCGGTCCTTTGCGGAGGCTGTGCTACCGCCCCTGGCGACGCCTCGTCGCTTTGCTCCGGCGGCGTGCCGCCGAGTCCGCTACAGTGACCGCAAACCCAGCCCCGCGAGCCCGCGATGCCCGAGCTGCCCGCCCACCCTCCGTCACGCGACACGGCCTACCACGAATTGCTCGATCGCCAGGGCGGCGTGCGTCCACACTGGCAGCGCCTGTTCCGCCAACTGGAGCGCAGCGGCCCGGCGCAGTTGCGCCAGCGCCAGGCGCTGGTCGAGCGGCAGATCCAGGAAAACGGGGTCACCTATAACGTCTACGCCGATCCCAAGGGCACCGACCGGCCCTGGGAGCTAGACCTGCTGCCGAACCTGCTGTCGGCCGCCGAGTGGCAGCCGCTCGCCGCCGGCGTGGCGCAACGGGCACGGCTGCTCAACGCGTTGCTGGCCGACCTGTACGGCGAGCAGCGCCTGCTCGCCGAGGGGCTGCTGCCCAGCGAGCTGGTCTACGGCCATCCGAACTTCCTCTGGCCGGCAGTAGGCATCCAGCCGCCCGGCGGGATCTTCCTGCATAGCTATGCCGTCGATCTGGTGCGCGATGCCGATGGCCGCTGGCAGGTGCTCGCCGACCGTACCCAGGCGCCATCCGGCGCCGGCTATGCGCTGGAGAACCGGCAGATCGTCTCGCGGGCCCTGCCGGAACTGTACCGCGACCTGCGCGTGCAGTACCTGGCCGGGTACTTCCGCACCCTGCAGGAAACCCTCGCCAGCCAGGCCGCCAGCGACGGCGAGACGCCGCTGGTGGTGCTGCTGACCCCGGGCGCTTCAACGAAACCTATTTCGAACACCTGTACCTGGCGCGCCAGCTCGGGTTCCCGCTGGTCGAGGGGCACGACCTGACGGTGCGCGACGCCACCCTCTACCTGAAGACCCTCGGTGGCCTCAAGCGCGTGCACGCGGTACTGCGCCGCCTCGACGACGACTTCTGCGATCCGCTGGAACTGCGCAACGATTCCGCCCTGGGTATTCCAGGCCTGCTCGAGGCGGTGCGCCAGGGACGGGTGCTGATGGCCAATGCGCTGGGCAGCGGGGTGCTGGAATCGCCCGGCCTGCTCGGTTTCCTGCCGGCGGCGAGCCGCCGCCTGCTCGGCGAGGAGCTGTCGCTGCCGTCGGTCGCTACCCGCTGGTGCGGCGAGCCGCAGGCACTGGACGCGATAAGCGCGGAACTGCCTGGGCTGGTGATCAAGCCGGCCTTTCCCGGCCAGCGGTTCGAGCCGCTGTTCGGCCATGCCCTCGATGCCGCCGGCCTGGCCGCGCTCGACGAGCGCCTGCGCGAGCAGCCGCAGGCCTACGTGGCGCAGCGCCTGGCGCAGCTGTCCCTGGCGCCGGTGTGGCGCGACGACGGCGCCGACGGCGCTCTGCAGGCGCGGGCGATCGGTATGCGCGTGTTCGCCGTCGCCGCCAGCGACGGGCGCTACTGGGTGATGCCCGGCGGGCTGACCCGGGTGGCTTCCGCGGCGGATGCCGAAGTGGTGTCGATGCAGCGCGGCGGCGCCAGCAAGGACACCTGGGTGCTCGCCGAGCGCCCGGTCGGTGGCGAGCCCTTGCGGCCACGTTCGCTCGGCGTGCGCGACCTGGTACGCGAAGACCCGTACCTGCCGTCGCGGGTAGTGGAAAACCTGTTCTGGTTCGGTCGCTATGCCGAGCGTTGCGACGACCACGCACGGCTACTGCGGGTGGTGCTGTCGCGCTACGTGGATGCCGACGGCGACGACGAGGCGCTGCGCAGCGCCCTGGCCCTGGCCGCCGACATCGGCCTGCTGCCCGATGCGCCCGCGGCGCTGGAACGGCGCCTGCTGCGGGCATTGCTCGACGAGCACTGGGCGGCCAGCCTGTGCGCCAACCTGCGCCGCCTGCACGGGGCGGCGGCGCAGGTGCGCGGGCGCCTGTCGGGGGAGAACTGGCTGGCGCTGCTGGCGCTGCAGCGCGATGCCCTGGCGCTCGACCCGGCGCGCACCGATCTCGGCGAGGCGCTGGATTTCCTCGACCGGCTGCTGATGTCCCTGGCAGCCCTGTCCGGCTTCGCCCTCGACGACATGACCCGCGATGATGGCTGGCGTTTCCTTATGATCGGCCGGCGCATCGAACGCGTGCGCTTCTTCGCCGAGAGCATCGCCGCCTTCCTCGACGCCGGCACCGCCTGGGACCCGGGCGCGCTGGACGGGTTGCTGGAACTGGGCAACAGCGGCATCACCTACCGCTCGCGCTACCTGGCCTCGCCACAATTGATCCCGGTGCTCGACCTGCTCCTGCTGCACGAGCAGAACCCGCACTCGCTGCGCTTCCAGCTACAGGCCCTGGAGCGTTCCCTGGAACACCTGCACCAGGAGTTCGGCGCGCCGCGCGAGCGCGAACTGAAGGCCCTCGGCGAACGCCTGCGCGGCTTCGACCTGGCAACCCTGGAAAGCCCGCTGTTCGGCGCGGCCGGGCTCGACGAGGTGCTCGCCGGGCTGGCGCGGCTGCTGCGCGAGATCGCCGGCAGCGCCGGGCAGGTCTCGGATCGGCTAGGCTTGCGCCATTTCGCCCATGTCGACGACGTCAGCCAGAGAACGGTATCCACCTGATGTCCGCTCCCGCCCTTCGCTCCGTTCCGCTCCGTGGCGCCCGCTACCAGGTGCTGCACGACACCCACTACCGCTACGCGGCGCCGGTATCGCTGTCGTGGCAACTGGCGCACTTGTGGCCGCGCGACTGCGCCTGGCAGCGCTGCCATGAGCGCGCCTTGCTGGTCGAGCCGGGGCCGAGCCGGCGCGAGGATGGCGAGGATGCGTTCGGCAATCCGCTGAGCCGGCTGGCCTTCGAGCGGCCGCACGAGGAGTTGCGGGTCAGCGCGCGCCTGCAGGTCGAGGTGTTCGCCCACGCGCCGGCGCAACTGGCGGCGTCGCCGGCCTGGGACGCGGTCGCCGCCGGACTGGCATTTTCCGGGCGGCCGCTGGATGCCGCCGAACTGGATGCCTGCCGTTACCGGGTCGATTCGCCCTATGTCCGCCGCCAGGGGCCGTTCGCCGAGTTCGCCGCCGCCTGCTTCCCGCCTGGCCGGCCGCTGCTGGTGGCGACGGCGGCGCTGATGGAGAAGATCTTCCGCGAGTTCGCCTTCGACGCCCAGGCGACCCAGGTGGCGACGCCCTTGAGCGAGGTGCTGGAGCGCCGCCGCGGAGTCTGCCAGGACTTCGCCCACCTGATGCTCGCCTGCCTGCGTTCGCGTGGCCTGGCGGCGCGCTACGTCAGCGGCTACCTGCTGACCCGGCCGCCGCCCGGGCAGCCGCGCCTGATCGGCGCCGATGCCTCGCACGCCTGGGTTTCGCTGTACTGCCCGCGCAACGGCTGGGTGGACTTCGACCCGACCAACAACATCCTCCCCGACCGGGAGCACATCACCCTGGCCTGGGGCCGCGACTTCTCCGATGTGTCGCCCTTGCGCGGGGTGATCCTCGGCGGCGGCAGCCACGATCCGGAGGTGCGGGTGACCGTGTTGCCGGTGGCGGAAGGCGGCCGCTGATCAAGAACCGAGCAGTCCTCGCCAGGCCCTGCCAATCGGGGGCCGCGGCGTTTTTCTCCCAGCTTGTCCACAGCCTCGCCCACGCCGTTTGGGGACAACGAAGCGGCCGGCCGGCAAATTCGCGGCGGCGTGCTAGCTTTTCCAGGATCCGCTACGGACGTTGTCGGGCCAGGGGCCGGAGCCTGCCTTTCCGGTGCCAGGGGCGGTTCTCGTACGGAGCCAGACTCCTTCCTTGCGCAGGGTGAGCGATATGGATGACACGACGATCGTCAACGTAGGTACCGAGAAGATCAACGCGCTCTGGGCGACGGTGTCCCAGTACGCCTTCGCCTTCGGCATCAAGATTCTCGCGGCCATCGCCTTCTGGGTGATCGGCCGCTGGCTGATCGGCTTCGCCGTCGGCATGGTGCAGAAGTCCCTGGAGCGACAGAAGGTCGACCCGACCGTGCTGCGCTACGTCGGCTCGTTCATCACGGTGACCCTGAACATCCTCCTGGTGGTGGGCATCCTCGGTTTCTTCGGCATCCAGACCACCAGCCTGGCGGCGTTGATCGCGGCGGTCGGCCTGGCCATCGGCATGGCCTGGTCGGGATTGCTGGCGAACCTGGCGGCCGGCGGCTTCATCATCGTCCTGCGGCCGTTCAAGGTCGGCGACTTCATCTGCGCTGGCGGAGTGACCGGCACGGTCAAGGAGATCGGCCTGTTCACCACCGCGATCAACACCCCGGACAACGTGCTGACCATGGTCGGCAACAACAAGATCTTCAGCGACAACATCCAGAACTTCACCCACAACCCGTTCCGCCGGGTCGAACTGAAGGCGCAGCTCTCCGGCGCCGCCGACTACCAGGCGGCCATCGCCCTGCTCAGGCAGCGTGTCGCGGCGATTCCCAACGTGCTCGGCGAGCCGCCGGTGGACGTGGAGATCCTCGAGTTCAACCTGGTCGGACCGGTGCTGGCGGTGCGTCCGTACTGCCACAACGACCATTACTGGCAGGTCTACTTCGACACCAACAAGGTGATCAAGGACGCCCTCGGCGCGGACTTCCCGGCGCCGATGCCGGCGCAGACGGTGATCGTGCAGCAGGCTGGCGGGGCCTGACGCGCGGTCGCGGATCGAGTCGAGAGGACGCCCCGCTTTGCGGGGCGTCTTCGTTTGGTGGCCGCCGCCGGGCGAGGTCGGACGGGAGCGAACGGGACGGCGACGGGTCCAACGGGCTGGCCGGCGAACGGGTATAGTGCGGGCCTGCAACCGTCGCCGCCGCCGGCCGGGTTCCATCGGAAAAAGGATTCCGTGTGTTTTTCAGATTGCTCTTGATCGCCGTCCTGCTGGCGGTATCCGCGTGCAGCTCCAAGGCTCCCGCTCCGGGAGCGTCGGTGCCGAAGGTCGTGCGCGGCGAATACCGCGTCAAGCGCGGCGATACCCTCTACTCGATCGCCACCCGCCATGGCTGGAACTACAAGGACCTGGCGCGCGCCAACGGCATCCGCCCGCCCTACGCGGTGAAGGTCGGCCAGGTGGTGCGCTTCGACGGGCGCAAGTCGACCTACGTCGCCAGCCGCCGCTCCTCGTCGAGCGCCCGTGCGCGCAAGCCACCGCCTCCGCCGCCGTCGGTGACCCTGCGCGGCTGGCAGTGGCCGATGAAGGGGCCGGTGATCCGCCGCTTCTCCAGTTCCGACAAGCTCAACAAGGGCATCCGCATCGCCGGCACCCTGGGCCAGCCGGTGCAGGCCTCGCTGGCCGGCAAGGTGGTGTTCGCGGTGAACAACATGCGCGGCTACGGCAACCTGGTGATCATCCAGCACGGTACCTCGTACACCAGTACCTACGCGCACAACAGCCGCTTGCTGGTGAAGGAGGGACAGATGGTCAGCAAGGGCCAGAAGATCGCCGAGGCCGGCTCCTCGGATGCCGACCGGGTGCAGTTGTACTTCGAGATCCGCCAGAACGGCCGGCCGCTCGACCCGCTGAGCCTGCTGCCGCCGTCCTGAGCGGGGAGTGGATTACAGCGGGGTGCGGTCGACCCACTTCGGCGCCACGCTCGGCGTCCAGGCGGCGAGGGCGTCGAGCAGCGCCTCCGGGCTGGCGCCGCGCTGCAGCATGCCGCGGTGTTCGGCGCGGACGAAGCGTTCGTCGACCAGGTGGTCGAGGAAGGCCAGCAGCGGGTCGTAGAAGCCGTTGACTTCGAGCAGGCCCAGCGGCTTGGCGTGGTAGCCCAGCTGGCCCCAGGTCCAGACCTCGAACAGCTCTTCCAGGGTGCCGAGCCCGCCGGGCAGGGCGACGAAGGCATCGGCCAGCTCGGCCATGCGCGCCTTGCGCGCGTGCATGCCGTCCACCACTTCCAGGCGGGTCAGGCCCTTGTGGCCGATCTCGGCTTCCTGCAGGCTCTGCGGGATGATCCCGATCACCTCGCCGCCGGCGGCCAATGCGGCGTCCGCCACGGTGCCCATCAGGCCGACCGCGCCGCCGCCGTAGACCAGGGTCAGGCCGCGCTCGGCCAGGTGCCTGCCGAGGGCCACGGCGGCTTCCTGGTAGACCGGGGAGGCGCCGGGGCTGGCGCCACAGAATACGCAGACGGAACGCAAGGTCATGTTCGACTCCTGTCGGGGGTGAAAAAGGCGCACAGGGTAGCGGCTCGGATCGCTTCGACCAAGCCGTCCGAAGCGTTGCCGGACGTTGCGTCGCAGGCGCGAAGCGGCACTTCTGTGCTAAAACTGGGGTTCCCCGTAGTAAACGCCGGGCAGATCCCGCTCGATGCCCCGCCATGTCCGGTTCGGGTTTGACCTGAATCAGTGGAACTCGGCGCCCGATCGGGCAGTCTGCTCTTTCAGGATTCATCGCCCAACCTGCCTAGGAGGCTGCTCCATGCTACGTAAACTCGCTGCGGTATCCCTGCTGTCCCTGCTCAGTGCGCCGCTGCTGGCTGCCGAGTGCTCGGTGGACATCCAGGGTAACGACCAGATGCAGTTCAACACCAACGCGATCACCATCGACAAGAGCTGCAAGCAGTTCACCGTCAACCTGTCCCACCCCGGCAACCTGCCGAAGAACGTCATGGGCCACAACTGGGTACTGAGCACCGCCGCCGACATGCAGGGCGTGGTCACCGACGGCATGGCCTCCGGCCTGGACAAGGACTACCTGAAGCCCGACGACAGCCGCATCATCGCCCACACCAAGCTGATCGGCTCGGGCGAGAAAGACTCCGTGACCTTCGACGTCTCCAAGCTGAAGGAAGGCGAACAGTACATGTTCTTCTGCACCTTCCCGGGCCACTCCGCGCTGATGAAGGGCACCCTGACCCTGAAGTGATCGCGCGCGATCGCCGCACGAAAAAGCCCGGCCGATGCCGGGCTTTTTCATGGGCCTCGCGCCAGGCTCAGCGGGCGTAGCGCGCCGCCATCGCCTCGCCGGCCAGTTGGTGTACGCGCCGTGTCGGGTGCCATTCGTCCCAGAAGTAGTACTGGTCGGGATTGGCGCAGGCCGGGCGGACCCGTGGCAGGGTCGGCTGGCAGGGCGCGTCCAGCTCCACCAGGCCGTAGCGCGCCGCGTTGCGCCGCAGGTGGCTGCTGAAGGTCTGGTGGTCGAACCAGCTCAGCTCCAGGCCGCGGGTCTTGCGCAGGGCGGCGAGCTGGATCGGCAGGCTGGCGTTGACCGCCTGCAGGTAGCGCTGCGCCCGTTCCACCCGGTTGCCGGCGACCACCGCCGGAGCCACGCTCAGGTCTGTCGAGCTGACCACCAGGAAGCGCCGTGCGCCGGCGTCGCCAAGGCGCTGCACGGCGGCGCGGATGTTCGCCACGCTGCTGCCGGCCAGTTGTTCCAGGGGCTGCTCGCCGGCGAAATCCTCGTGCTCGAAGAAGTCGTTGGCGGAAACGAAGATGAAATGCAGCGCCTGGCCGTCGGCCGGCTTGCCCTCCAGGGTGGCGAGGTAGGCGTCGACCTGGCCGGCGAGGCCGGTATGGCGGTAGGCGCTCATCCAGCCGTAATAGTTGTCCGCTCCGCTCTTGGCGCCGCCCACCGCATGGTCGGCCAACTGCGCGCCGAGCTGGCGGGCGAGCACCTCGACGGCGGTCGGGCCGTTGCTCCAGCGGCCCCGCCAGTAGACTTCGCCGGGTAACGCCTGGGCGCCGGCGACGCCCTTGGCGAGCATCTCGCGGGTCAGCCGCTGGCTTTCGCCGTTATCCGAATAGCTGTCGCCGAAGGCGTGGATCTGCCGCACCGGGTCGAGCAACGGGGAGGTGTGTCCGTGGGCCTGGCCGGCCAGCACGAGGCCGAGGAGCAGGGCAGGAATTCTGGGGCGCATGGCGGGCCTTCGCGGGGATTACAGTCTCCTTCTAGCGCGCCGTCGCGAGGACTTGAAGACCTGTTTGCGACAGGCGCATTCCCGCCCGCGACAAGGCCCGTCGACGACGGGCGTTGCCGCGCGGGCCGAGAGGTTCAGGGCGCCTTCGGCAGCTCGCGCTTGTGCTGGGTCTTGTGGTAGGTATCGATGATCACCCGCGCGGCCTCCTCGCGCAGCGGCTGGCCGTGCAGGAAGGCGTCGATCTCGGCATAGGTGACGCCGTGCGAGGCCTCGTCCGGATGGCCGGGGCGCAGGTCCTCGAGGTCGGCGGTGGGGATCTTCTCCACCAGGTTCTCCGGCGCGCCGAGGGCGCGGGCGAGGGCGCGCACCTGATGCTTGACCAGGCCGCTGAGCGGAGCCAGGTCGCAGGCGCCGTCGCCGAACTTGGTGAAGAACCCCATGACCGCCTCGGCGGCATGGTCGGTGCCGATCACCAGGCCGCCACGGGCGCCGGCGATGGCGTACTGGGCGACCATGCGGATGCGCGCCTTGATATTGCCGATGACGAAGTCGCTCTTCGCCGGCTCGAGGCCTTCCAGGGCTTCCAGCTGTTCCGCCAGGGCTTTCACCGAGGGACCGATGTTGACGGTCTGCTCTTCGTCGGCGCGGATGGTCGCCAGCGAAGCCTGGGCGTCGGCCTCGTCCTGCTGCACCTGGTAGGGCAGGCGCACGGCGATGAAGCGGTAGGCCTGGTCGCCGCTCTGCTCACGCAGTTGCTCGACGGCGCGCTGGGCCAGCAGGCCGGCGGTGAGCGAGTCGACGCCGCCGCTGATTCCCAGCACCAGGGTCTTCAGCCCGGAATCCTTCAGGCACTGCTGGATGAAGGCGATGCGCCGGGCGATCTGCGCCTGCACGTCGGCCTCCGTCCGGAACGGCGGCTGGACCTGCAGGGCCTGGGCGATGTCGCGTTGGATCTGTTGCATGTTCGTGCTCCCTTTAGGTTCGAAGAGGTTACCCCGGCACGTTGAAGACGTGGCGGAGGTAGGCGACGAAGTTCCCGTCGCGGCATTGGGTCTTGCCCGGGGCGTCGGAGATCTTCGCCACCGGGTGGCCGTTGCAGGCCGTCATCTTCAGGACGATGTTCATCGGCTCGATCCCGGGAATATCGCAGGTCAGGTTGGTGCCGATGCCGAAGCTGACGTTGATCTTGCCACGTAGCGCGCGGAACAGCTGCAACGCCTTGGGCAGGTCCAGCCCGTCGGAGAACACCAGGGTCTTGCTCAGCGGGTCGATACCCAGCCGGCGGTAGTGGGCGATGGCTTTCTCCGCCCAGGCCAGCGGGTCGCCCGAATCGTGGCGCAGGCCGTCGAAGAGCTTGGCGAAGTACAGGTCGAAGTCGGCGAGGAAGGCATCCATGGTGATGCAGTCGGTCAGGGCGATGCCGAGCTGGCCGCGGTATTCGCGGACCCAGCAGTCCAGCGCGGCTTCCTGGCTGTCGACCAGCCGCGGGCCGAGCTGCTGGTGGGCCATCAGCCATTCGTGGGCCATGGTGCCGATCGGCTTGAGATCGTACTCGCGGGCCAGGTGCACGTTGCTGGTGCCGACGAAGCGGCCAGGAAAGTCGCGCTTGAGGATATGCACGACCTCCTCCTGGGTACGGTAGGAGAAGCGCCGGCGGGTGCCGAAGTCGGCAAGCTGGAACTCCGCCAGTTCCTCGCTGCTGGCCTGGGCGGAGAGCCAGTCGAGCTTGCGATAGAGCTGCTCGCCGACCTGCTCCAGGACCACCTCGCGGTAGCGATAGCGGTTGCGCACCTCGCTGACGATGGCCAGCAGCGGCACTTCGAAGAGGATCACGTGCAGCCATGGGCCGCGCAGGCGGATCGCCAACTGGCCGTCCTCGATGGCGGTGTGCACGTAGCGCAGGTTGAAGCGGAACAGGCTGAGGAAACGGATGAAATCCGGCTTCATGAACGGGATACGCTCGAGGAAGGCGAGCTGGTCGGCGGTCACCTCGACCTCGGCGAGGCGCTCGATCTGGTAGCGGATCTCCGCCAGGTACGGACGCAGGTCCTCGCTGTTGCGGCAGCGGAATTCCCATTCCACTTCGGCGTTGGGGTAGTTGTGCAGCACCGCCTGCATCATGGTCAGCTTGTAGAAATCGGTATCGAGCAGGTTCTGCACGATGCGCTCGGCGAAGACGCTTTCGGCCATGTTCACTTCTCCTTGTCGGCGCCGGCGAGGGCGCTATCCAGTCGTTCCAGGTCGGCGCAGAGGATCACCCCAGCGTCGCGCATCTCGTCGCAGGCCCGCTGCGCGGTGTCCTCGGCGATGGCCCGGCAGGCGGGCAGGTAGAGCAGCACCTCGAAACCGGCGCGGCGCAGTTGCAGGGCGGTGTTCTTCACGCAGTAGTCCAGCGCCAGGCCACCCACCAGCACATGGCTCACGCCATTCTGCCTCAGGTATTCGATGACCCCGGTGCTGCGGCGTTCCGCCAGATCGTGGTAGCAGGCGCCGTAGGGGTGCAGGTCCGGCTCCACGCCCTTCCAGACGAAGAAGTCGTAGTCGATCGGCCGCGGCAGCTCGTCGAGCAGCTCGAAGCCCGGCGTACCCGGCACGCAGTGGGCGACCCAGGTCAGGTCTGCGTCCGGATAGGCCAGCGGCCGCAGCATCTGCGCGGCGCTTTCCACTACCCAGGCAGCCTTCGGGCTGTGCGCGTCCTTGCTGCCCAGGCGCAGCGCGGCACGGCTGGCCAACAGGTTGAGGGCGGCGCCGATGGCGTCGCCGCCGGGCACCGGCAGTTCGTCCGGGCACAGCGGGGTGAAGCCTTTCTGGGCGTCGACATCGAAGCTGGCGATCTTGGGGCGATTCATGGAAGCCTCCGCTTGACGGGTTGGGGCTGAATGTGGGTACATAATTCATCACGTGAAATAAGTCGTCAAGCACCTGTACTACAAAATTTCGCAGTGGAAGGTATTTTCTATGCGTGATGAAATAAGTTCCCGGATTCGCCGACTGCCTGCTGGGATGAGCGGCGGACGCGCCCCCGACTTCGCTCTCGCGGTCTATGGTGGGGCGTTCGACCCGCCGCACCCCGGCCATGAGTCGGTGATCCGCCGGGCGTTGCTCTGCGCCGAGCGGGTCGCCCTGGTGCCGAGCCACCGGCACGCCTTCGGCAAGCGCATGAGCGACTTCGAGCAGCGTTGCCGCTGGCTGGCGCGGCTGGCCCGGCGCATCGATCCGCGGCGGGTGTACTGCGAGCCGATCGAAGCAGGATTGATGCCCGATCGTCCGGCGGTCTACAGCATCGATCTGCTGGAGGCCCTGGCCGCGCGCAGTGGCCTGGCGTCGCCGCGGATCGCCCTGCTGATCGGTGCCGATAACGAGGCGGAGCTGCCGCGCTTCGAACGCGCCGCCGAATTGTGCTGGCGCTTCGGCCGGCTGGTGGCGGAGGAGCGGCTGGCGCTGCACAGCTCGATGATCCGCCAGCGTCTGCGCGAAGGACTGGAAATCCCGGAGGCCTGGTGCCTGCCGGAGGTGAAGGATGAATTGCACTGCTATGGCGTCGCGCGCCGGGCGGTGTGAGGAGGAGTGAGGATGAGTTCAGCGGAAGTATTGGCCAGCGTGGATATCGTGGCGTTGCGCCTCAACCCCGGGCACGGACTGGAGCTGTTGCTGATCCGCCGTGCCCAGGCGCCTTTCGCCGGGCAGTGGGCACTGCCCGGCGTGCTGGTCAACGGCCGCAGCGCCGACCACAGCCTCGACGACGCGGCGGTGCGCGCCCTGCGCGACAAGGCGCGGCTGGAGCCGGCCTACATCGAGCAGGTGGCCACGGTCGGCAACGCGGTACGCGACCCGCGCGGCTGGTCGCTGAGCGTGTTCTACCTGGTGCTGGTCGGTCCGGACACCCGGGTGGAGGACGACGACCTCGACTTCGTGCCGCTGCGCGAGGTGCGCAGCGAACGCTTCGCCCTGCCGTTCGACCATCTCCAGCTGGTGCAGCAGGCCTGCGAGCGCCTGGCGAGCAAATCGGTATACAGCGCCCTGCCGCTGTTCCTGCTGGCGCCGCGCTTCACCGTGGCCGAGGCGCTGAAGGCCTTCGAGTGCGCCATCGGCCAGGAAGTCCAGCATTCCAGCCTGCGCGGGCGCCTGGAGCGGATGAAGGAGGCTGGCTGGGTCGAGGACACCGGCGAACGCCAGCGTCCGCCCATGGGGCGCCCGCAACACGTCCTGCATTTCACCCCGAAGCCGGGCGGCGCGTTCGTTTTCGACCGCAGCCTGCTGGCGTCCTGACAAACGCCTACCGGTGCGGCAGGGCCGGTGAGGCCGCTCCCTGCCGCGCTTGCTAGACGGTGAAGCGCTGGATCTGCTGCTCCAGCCCGTTTGCCAGCTTCGCCAGCTCGACACTGGAGGTGGAGGTCTTCACCGCGCCCTCGGCGACTTCGCCGATGCTGGCATTGAGCGAGTCGATGTTCTGGCTGACCTCGCTCGCGGTGGCGGTCTGTTCTTCCGTCGCCGTGGATATCTGCGCGTTGCTCTGGGCGATGCCTTCGACCGCCTGGGCGATGAGACCGAGCGCCTTTCCCGCCTCGTGGGCGCGCTGGACGCTGACCTGGGCTTGCTCGCGTGACTGCTGCATCACGCTGACCGCGCTGCTGGCGCCTGCCTGCAGGGCTTCGATCATCTCGCGGATGGTTTCGGTGGCCTTGTGCGTATTGGTGGCCAGGCTGCGCACTTCATCGGCGACCACCGCGAACCCGCGTCCGGCCTCGCCCGCCCGTGCGGCTTCTATCGCGGCATTGAGGGCGAGCAGGTTGGTCTGCTGGGCGATGTTCTGGATGACTTCCAGGACGGTGCTGATTTCATCGGTCTTGTTGCGTAGCGTGTCGATGACGGCTCCCGCCTCTCCGACCATGACCGACAGGCCCTGGATGGCGTCGAGGTTCGCATGCACGAGGCCGGTTCCGGTGTGCGCCTCGCTGTTCGCCGATTCCGCGCTGGCCGCGGCGGCCTGGGCGTTCCGCGCCACGTCCTGGACCGCCATGCTCATCTGGTGTACCGCCGTGGCGACCATGTCGGTCTGGTCGCCCTGGGACGTGGCGACATGGCTGACCTGGTTGCTGATGGCGCTCATCTCGTCCGAGGTGACGGTCAGCTTCCTGGCCGTTTCGGCGAGATGGCGGAGCAGCGCCTGCTGGCTTTCCAGCATCATATTGAAGGCGCGCGCCGTATCGGACACTTCGTCGCGCCCGCGCGCATCGGCGCGGAGCGTGAGATTCGAGGAGTCCTGCACGCGGCGGATCACCCCGCGTAGATCGGAAAGCGGGCGCATGATCGACAGGCTGATGAACCAGGCCGCGGCGACGATGAGGACCAGGGCTGCGGCGCCGATGAGCAGGAAGGTGGTGCGCATGGAGTCGTAGCGTTTCTCCATCTGCTCGTTGAGCTTGGCGCCTTCGCTGAGCTGCAGGTCGATCAGCGTCGACAGCGCGGTTCCCAGGGGATCGAACGCACCATACATCTCGCGATTGAACGTTCCGGCCTCGACGTTTCGCAGGCTTCCGGCCTTGGCCTGCTCGCCGTATGCCAGGGTCATCCGCTTGACCTGTTCCAGGGTGGGGACCAGCGACTCGATGATTTCCTTCTCGGCGGCAGTCCGGTGGTCTGCGGAATAGTCGGCCCACGACTTCTCGATGCGCGACAGCGCCCCACTCAACTCCTGCTGCAGGTGCTCTTCATCGAAGACGCCCGCACGGTACTTGTGCAGGGCGTCGACCACGCTGACCGCAACGGCGTCGGCGACGATCTTGAGCTGGCTGATGGGCTTCATCCGGTTGTTGAAAAGGTCCTGGAAGCTGGCATCGAGTCGACTGGCGTTGGCCAGCGCCATCGCGATGACCGTGACGAGCATTGTCAGGGGCAGCAACGCCAGGACCAGCAGGCGGATTCGAACCGTGACGCCAGTGAGCATGGGACGTTCCGAGGTGAACCGAGTGAGAGTAAAGATGGTTCCGCGCAGCGGAAACGTCAAACCGGGCCGTGGCGCGTCTGGCGGGGGCCCGCTGAGGGTTGCTCCTGCTCCAGGCGCTCTACCATCCATTCGACGAAATGGCGCACCTTGGGCACTTCCGCGGCATGCTCGGGATAGGCCAGGTAGTAGGCCTCCTGGCTCGGCAGGGCGTGCGGCCAGGCGATCGCCAGCTTGCCTTCGGCGAGTTCCTCCTCGACCAGGAAGCGTGGCAGCAGAGCCACCCCGCAGCCGGCCTGGGCGGCGCGGATGCACATGTAGAAGGTGTCGAAGCGCGGCCCGTGGTAGCAGCCCTGGCAGTTCCGTCCGAGGCTGGCGAACCAGTCGTGCCAGGCTTCCGCGCGACTGGCGTTCTGCAGCAGCACCAGCCCGGCCAGTTGGGTCGGCTCGTCCAGCCCGCCGGCTGGCAGCAGGGCGGGCGCGCAGACCGCCACCAGTTCCTCGCCGAACAGGCGGATGCATTCGGCTCCGGGCAGGGTGCCGGGACCGAAGAAGAACGCCAGGTCGCAATGGCCCTGGCGCAGGTCGTCGGGCTCCAGTTCCTGGCGCAGGTCGAGGTGTATGTTCGGGTGGCGGTGGCGCCAGCCGTTCAGTTGCGGGATCAGCCAGCGCGCGCCGAAGGTCGGCGGGGTCGCCACCCGCAGCACTTCGGTCTCGCCGCCGTAGGAGAGCAGGAAGCGGGTGGACAGTTCGACCTGCTGCAGGATGCGCCGCACCTCGGCCAGGTACAGCTCGCCGGCCGGGGTCAGCTGCAGGCGCTTGCGCACCCGGCGGAACAGGGCGTGCTGCAACTGCTCCTCGAGCTGGGCGACCTGCTTGCTCATGGCGCTCTGGGTCAGGCTCAGCTCCTCGGCGGCGCGGGTGAAGCTCAGGTGCCTGGCCACCGCTTCGAAGCATTGCAGGGCGGTCATCGACGGCAGGCGGCGTTTGTTCAGCATGGCGGGTTCCTGGCGCGGCGGGTGCGGACGGGGCGCTATATGAATAAACGGAATGACCAGGGGAGGAAAGGTCGCTTGCGGGAGGCGCCAGCGGCGCTTATTACTGCCCGGCGAGACTCGCGATAGAGCCGTCGCCCGCCCATGGCCAATCCGTCACAGGGCCTTTGAAAAAAAAAGCTGTCGCGCACGGATATGTTCGCGTCGTATCCGGATCGACTCTTTCCATCGGGTACAGAATGCCTGGAAGTTCATGTTCATATTAATTTGAAAAACCGCTCTGGCCTGCATGTTAATGAAAAAAGAGGACCTCGATTAGTGCGCCGGATGCACCAGTGCTGTGCAGTTCCTAACCGCGTTAATATCGTTGTAGAGTTATTCCTAGGGGCGGCACAGGTGGCGCGATGCCTGGGCTCCAGCTTCCAGGAAGAAATGCCGCGGAAGCAATTAAATGACTGATTTCCAATAACAAAGATAAAAACGGAAAGGAGGGCTAAAGTTCTTGTGGCCGGCCACTCAGGAAAAAAACGAATGGCACGCCGCTTGCTCTGCCTGTTGAGCGAAACACAACAACAACATCGTAGTTACGAGCGCCAACATCATTTTCAGGAGCAACACCCCATGTCCAAGAAGCTGTTCAGAAAAGGCATCCTGGCTCTAGCGGTATCTTCCGTGATGGGTCTTTCCACGCATGCGCTGGCCGACGTGGTGATCGGCGTGGCCGGACCGCATACCGGCGCCAACGCCTCCTTCGGCGAGCAATACTGGCGCGGCGCGTCCCAGGCGGCGGAAGACATCAACGCGGCGGGCGGGATCAACGGCGAGAAGATCAAGCTGGTCAAGGCCGACGACGCCTGCGAACCGAAGCAGGCCGTGGCCGTCGCCAACCGCCTGGTCGACCAGGACAAGGCCATCGCCGTGGTCGGCCATTTCTGCTCTTCTTCGACCATCCCCGCATCCGAGGTCTACGACGAGGCCGGGATCATCGCCATCACCCCCGGTTCCACCAACCCGCAGGTCACCGAGCGCGGACTCTCCGGGATGTTCCGCATGTGCGGCCGTGACGACCAGCAGGGCGTGGTCGCCGGCGACTATATCGTCAAGGTGCTCAAGGCCAGGAAGGTCGCGGTGATCCACGACAAGGACACCTATGGCCAGGGCCTGGCGGACGCCACCAGGGCGCAACTGAACAAGCTCGGCGTGAAAGAGGTTCTCTACGAGGGCCTGACCCGCGGCGAGAAGGACTTCAACGCGCTGGTCACCAAGATCCGCGCCTCCGGTGCCGAGGTCGTCTACTTCGGCGGCCTGCATCCGGAAGCCGGTCCGCTGGTACGGCAGATGCGTGAGCAGGGACTGACCGCCAGGTTCATGTCCGACGACGGCGTGGTCACCGACGAACTGGCGACCACCGCCGGCGGTCCGCAGTACGTCAAGGGCGTGCTGATGACCTTCGGCGCCGACCCGCGGCTGATCCCCGACGGCAAGGCGGTGGTGGAGAAGTTCCGTGCCGGCGGTTTCGAGCCGGAAGGCTACACCCTCTACTCCTACGCCTCGATCCAGTCCCTGGCGGCGGCCTTCAAGGGCGCCGGCGCCAACGATCCGGCCAAGGCCGCCGAGTGGCTGAAGTCGCATCCGGTGCAGACCGTGATGGGCAAGAAGGAGTGGGACAAGAAGGGCGACCTGAAAGTCTCCGACTACGTGGTCTACGAGTGGGACGACAAGGGCAAGTATCACCAGTTGCCCTGATCGCGCTCGACCGCCATGCGCCGGGCACAGGCCCGGCGCATGGGTAAGTCCGGGAGCTGCTGAAGTGCTCGCCCGTGCTTGCCGCCGTAGTGCGGATTCGCCGAAGACGTCTGCGTGTGGTCGGTCTGGAGCCCCGCGATCCGGGGCCGTTTCAGTAGCACCCGTCCGCTTTCACCGGTGAGCGCCGGCGCGCCTTACAAAGGCCGTCGCGATTCGCCCTGAAGAGACTGAAAAATGGACGGCATCTTCCTCCAGCAAATGATCAACGGGCTGACCCTCGGCTCGGTCTACGGCCTCATCGCCATCGGCTACACCATGGTCTACGGCATCATCGGCATGATCAACTTCGCCCATGGCGAGGTGTACATGATCTCCGCCTACCTCTCGGCCATCGCCCTTGCCCTGCTGGCCTTCTTCGGCCTGCAGAACTTCCCGCTGCTGATCCTCGGCACCCTGCTGTTCACCGTGCTGGTGACCTGCACCTACGGCTGGGTGATCGAGCGCATCGCCTACAAGCCGCTGCGCAACTCCACGCGCCTGGCGCCGCTGATCTCGGCGATCGGCATGTCGCTGATCCTGCAGAACTACGTGCAGGTGGCCCAGGGCCCGCGCCAGCAGGGGATCCCGACCCTGCTCGACGGGGCCCTGAAGTTCCACGTCGGCGACGGCTTCGTCCAGCTCACCTACACCAAGCTGTTCATCCTGGTCGCCTCGCTGATCGGCATGGCGGTACTCACCTACGTGATCCGCTGCACCAGGCTCGGGCGCATGTGCCGGGCGACCCAGCAGGACCGTAAGATGGCCTCGATCCTGGGGATCAACACCGACCGGGTGATCTCCTACGTGTTCGTCATCGGCGCGGCGATGGCCGCCCTGGCCGGGGTGCTGATCACCATGAACTACGGCACCTTCGACTTCTACGCCGGCTTCATCATCGGCATCAAGGCGTTCACCGCGGCGGTGCTCGGCGGCATCGGCTCGCTGCCCGGGGCGATGCTCGGCGGCCTGGTGCTGGGAGTGGCCGAGGCGCAGTTCTCGGGGATGGTCAACACCGACTACAAGGACGTGTTCGCCTTCTCGTTGCTGGTGCTGATCCTGATCTTCCGTCCCCAGGGCCTGCTCGGCCGCCCGCAGATCGCCAAGGTGTAAGGGGACGACGATGAGCAACGAGACTTCCATCGATCTCAAGCAGTGCGTCCTCGATGCCGTGCTCTCCGGGCTGATCGCCCTGGTGGTGTTCGGCCCCATCGTCGGCGTGGTCCTCGACGGCTACGGCTTCAACCTGCATTTCGAGCGGGTCGCCTGGATCATCGCGATCGTCATGGGCGGGCGCTTCCTGCTCAGCCTCTACCTGCAGACCCGCGGCGGGCGCGCCGTGCTGGAGCGCTTCGAGGGGGCCGGCAGCGGCGTCCACGTCCTGCCGCCGGGCTACAAGACCCGGCTGCGCTGGATCGTGCCGCTGATCCTGGTGGCCGCGGTGATCTTCCCGTTCTTCGCCAGCAAGTACCTGCTGGCGGTGGTCATCCTCGGCCTGATCTACGTGCTGCTGGGCCTGGGCCTGAACATCGTGGTCGGCCTCGCCGGGCTGCTCGACCTCGGCTACGTGGCCTTCTACGCCATTGGCGCCTATGGCCTGGCGCTGGGCTACCAGTACCTCGGCCTGGGCTTCTGGAGCGTGCTGCCGCTGGCCGCGCTGGGCGCAGCGGTGGCCGGGGCGATCCTCGGCTTTCCGGTGCTGCGCATGCACGGCGACTACCTGGCGATCGTCACCCTGGGCTTCGGCGAGATCATCCGCCTGGTGCTGAACAACTGGCTGTCCTTCACCGGCGGGCCGAACGGCATGCCGGCGCCGGCGCCGACCTTCCTCGGCCTGGAGTTCGGCCGCCGGGCCAAGGACGGCGGGGTGCCGATCCACGAGTTCCTCGGCATTGCCTACAACCCCAACATGAAGTTCCTGTTCATCTACGTGGTGCTGTTCCTGGTCGTGCTGCTGGTGCTCTACATCAAGCACCGGCTGACCCGGATGCCGGTCGGGCGCGCCTGGGAGGCGCTGCGCGAGGACGAGATCGCCTGTCGCGCGATGGGCCTCAACCACGTGCTGGTGAAACTCTCGGCGTTCATGCTCGGCGCCTCCACCGCGGGGCTGGCCGGGGTGTTCTTCGCCAGCTACCAGGGCTTCGTCAACCCGTCCTCGTTCAACTTCTTCGAGTCGGCGCTGATCCTCGCCATCGTCGTGCTCGGCGGCATGGGCTCGACGGTCGGGGTGGTGATCGCCGCCTTCGTCCTCACCGTGGCGCCGGAGCTGCTGCGCAGCTTCGCCGACATCCGCGTGCTGCTGCTCGGGATCCTCATGGTGGTGATGATGATCTGGCGGCCGCGCGGGCTGATCCGCATCAGCCGCGTGGGCTTCGCTCCGCGCAAGGGGGTGGCGCCATGAGCGACAGGATCCTCAGCGTCGAGCACCTGATGATGCACTTCGGCGGCATCAAGGCGCTCAACGACGTCAACCTCGACGTCGAGCGCGGTTCGATCACCGCGCTGATCGGCCCCAACGGCGCCGGCAAGACCACCGTGTTCAACTGCCTCACCGGCTTCTACAAGGCCACCGGCGGCAACATCCTGCTCAACACCCGGGGGCGCACCACCGATGTCATCCAGGTGCTCGGCGAGCCGTTCCAGCTGGACGACTTCGTCAAGCCGCCGCAACTGGGCAGCCGTCTCTACTACAAGATGTTCGGCGGCACCCACCTGGTGAACCGTGCCGGGCTGGCGCGGACCTTCCAGAACATCCGCCTGTTCAAGGACATGTCGGTGGTGGAGAACCTGCTGGTGGCGCAGCACATGTTCGTCAACCGCAACCTGCTCGCCGGCATCCTCGACACTCCCGGCTACCGCCGCGCCGAGAGCGAGGCGCTGGACCACGCGTTCTACTGGCTGGAGGTGGTCGACCTGGTGGACTGCGCCAACCGCCTGGCCGGCGAAATGTCCTACGGCCAGCAGCGGCGCCTGGAGATCGCCCGGGCCATGTGCACGCGGCCGGAAATCATCTGCCTGGACGAACCGGCCGCCGGCCTCAACCCGGCCGAGACCCACGCCCTGAGCAACATCGTCCGCTACCTGCGCGACCACCACGGGATCACCGTGCTGCTGATCGAGCATGACATGGGCATGGTGATGAACATCTCCGACCACATCATCGTGCTCGACCACGGCGACGTGATCGCCCGTGGCGACCCCGAACAGATCCGCCATGACGAGAAGGTGATCGCCGCCTATCTCGGTGCCGACGAAGAGGAGCTGTCATGAGCGCGGCGTTGCTGGAATTCCGTGAAGTGGACGTGTTCTACGGGCCGATCCAGGCGCTGAGGAAGGTTTCGCTGCGAGTCGACGAGGGCGAGACGGTGAGCCTGATCGGCGCCAACGGCGCGGGCAAGTCGACGCTGTTGATGTCGATCTTCGGCCAGCCGCGCGCGGCGGCCGGGCAGATCCTCTACCGCGGCCAGGACATTCGCCAGAAGTCGGCGCACTACGTGGCGGCCAATGGCATCGCGCAAGCGCCGGAAGGACGCCGGGTGTTCCCCGACATGAGCGTCGAGGAGAACCTGCTGATGGGCACCATCCCCATCGGCATGGACCACGCCGAGGCGGACATGCAGCGCATGTTCGAGCTGTTCCCGCGCCTGAAGGAGCGGCGCAACCAGCGCGCCATGACCATGTCCGGCGGCGAGCAGCAGATGCTCGCCATCGCCCGCGCGCTGATGAGCCGGCCGAAGCTGCTGCTGCTCGACGAGCCGTCCCTGGGCCTGGCGCCGATCGTGGTCAAGCAGATCTTCCAGACCCTGCGCGAGCTGGCCAGCAGCGGCATGACCCTCTTCCTCGTCGAGCAGAACGCCAACCATGCGCTGAGGCTTTCCGACCGCGCCTACGTGATGGTCACCGGGGAGATCCGCATGAGCGGCAGCGGCGAGGAGCTGCTGGGCAACCAGGAGGTGCGCAACGCCTATCTCGGCGGGCATTGAGGCGGACGCCCCGGGCTGTGGATAACGCCGCCCGGGGTTGTTCAGGATTTCTGTGCGAGGCCCTGTGGACAAGGTGGGTAAGAATCGCCAGGAACCCGGTCTGGCGAGCCTTGCGGGCTATCGATCAGAAACTGTCCAGCGCTTCGTCGGGACGACTTGTCCCCAGGCCCAACGCCAGCGCGCTGCCACAGTTGTTCAGGAAAACCGTGCGATGTCCTGTGGACAGATTGCCGGTCATTCGCTGTAGCGCAGGTCCGGCGCGGGTTGCGCCGCGCTGTTCAGTTCCTGGCCGGGGACGGGTGAAGTCGCCTGCAACTGTATGGGCAATGGCGCGCCGCGAGCCTCTAGAATCCCCGGATACCGTTTTTCCGCCCCGTACGAGGAGATGCCCATGTCGTCCACCCTGTTCATCACCGGCGCCACCTCAGGCTTCGGCGAAGCCTGCGCCCGTCGTTTCGCCGAGGCCGGCTGGTCGCTGGTGCTCACCGGCCGTCGCGAGGAACGCCTGCAGGCGCTGGCCGCCGAGCTGTCGGCGCAGACCCGGGTGCTGCCGCTGACCCTGGACGTACGCGACCGCGCGGCGATGCACGCGGCCGTGGACAGCCTGCCGGAAGAGTTCGCCCGCCTGCGCGGCCTGATCAACAACGCCGGCCTGGCGCTGGGCACCGACCCGGCGCAGTCCTGCGACCTGGACGACTGGGACACCATGGTCGATACCAACATCAAGGGCCTACTCTACAGCACCCGCCTGCTGCTGCCACGGCTGATCGCCCACGGCGCCGGGGCGAGCATCGTCAACCTCGGCTCGGTGGCCGGCCGCTGGCCCTACCCGGGCAGCCACGTATACGGCGGCACCAAGGCCTTCGTCGAGCAGTTCTCGCTGAACCTGCGCTGCGACCTGCAGGGCACCGGGGTGCGCGTGACCAACCTGGAGCCGGGGCTGTGCGAAAGCGAGTTCTCCCTGGTCCGCTTCGGCGGCGACCAGGCGCGTTACGACAAGACCTACGCCGGGGCGCGGCCGATCCAGCCGGAGGACATCGCCGAGACCATCTTCTGGATCATGAACCAGCCCGCCCACCTGAACATCAACAGCCTGGAGATCATGCCGGTGAGCCAGTCCTGGGCCGGCTTCGCCATCCACCGCGAAAGCTGACCGGCGAGGGTGGCCGGGGCGCGCTATCATGCCCCGGTCGTCCCGATCGAGTAGCTGAATCCATGAGCAAACCGGGCCAAAGGGTACTGGCCGAGCTGCGCAAGCTGATCGCTTCCGGCGAGCTCGCCGCCGGCGAGCGCATCGTCGAGATCCCCACCGCCGAACGCCTGCAGGTGTCGCGCATGCCGGTGCGCATCGCCCTGCGCACGCTGGAGCAGGAGGGGTTGTTGTGCAAGAGCGGGCGCGGCTACACGGTACGCGCGATGACCCGCGAGGACATCGCCGGCGCGGTCGAGGTGCGCGGCGTGCTGGAAGGACTGGCGGCGCGCCAGGCGGCCGAGCGCGGCTTGTCCGCCGAGACGCGGGCGATCCTGGAAGAATGCCTGGCCGAGGGCGACCGACTGTTCGCCAAGGGCCATGTGCTGCTGGAGGAACTGGAGCGCTATCACGCGATGAACATGCGCTTCCATCGCACCGTCGTCGAGGCCAGCGGCAACCCGGCGATCGCCGCGGCGCTGGCACGCAACGACCACCTGCCATTCGCCTCGGTGAGCGCGCTGGCGGTGGACCGCGACAACCTCGAGCAGGAGTTCCGCCGCTTCAACTTCGCCCATCTGCAACACCACGCCGCGGTCGACGCCCTGGTCAACGGCCAGGGCGCGCGCGCCGAGGCAATCATGCGCGAACACGCCAACGCCACCCTGCGCTACGCCGACTACTTCGATCCGGCGCGACAGGGCGTCACCGTGCTCCACGGCGACACCTCCGCGAACTAGAGATCCAGCAGCAGCCGTGGGCTGCGCGCACGCGAGCAGCAGGGCGTGAAGCAGTCGTTGGCGGCCTGCTCTTCATCGCTGAGGTAGAGGTCGCGGTGGTCTGGCTCGCCGTCCAGCACACGGGTCAGGCAGGTGCCGCAGATGCCTTGCTCGCAGGAGGCCGGCAGTTCCACCCCGGCTTCGCGCAGTGCCGCCAGCGCGGTCTGCCCGGCCGCCACCCGGATCAGCGCGCCACTGCTTGCCAGCTGTAGCTCGAACGGCGTGTCGGCGGCAGCCTCCTGTGGCGCGGCGGTGAAGTGTTCGCGGTGCAGCCGGTGTTCCTCCCAGCCCAGGTCGCGGGCGGCGCTTTCGATCCAGCGCATGAAGCCCGCCGGACCGCAGAGGTACAGCTGGGTGTCGCGCGGACTGGCCGCGAGCAGGGCGCGCGGGTCGGCGCGGCGGGCGCTGTCGCCATGGTCGAAATGGCAGTGCACGCGGTCGGCGAAGGCGCAGTGGCCGAGGTAGTCGACGAAGGCCGCCCGCTCGGCGGAATGCGCGCAGTAGTGCAGCTGGAAATCGGCACCGTCGCCGGCCAGGCGTTCGGCCATCGCCAGCAGCGGAGTGATGCCGATGCCGCCGGCGAACAGCAGGCGCGGTGCGGGCTCGGTGGACAGCGGGAACAGGTTGCGCGGCTCGCCGATGCGCAGCCGCTGGCCGACCCGCAGTTCGGTGTGCACCGCGGCCGAGCCGCCGCGCGAGTCGCGGCAGCGCAGCACGGCGATGCGGTAATGGCGCGGCCGCTCGGCCGGCCCGCAGAGGGAGTACTGGCGGACCAGGCCGTTGGGCAGGTGCAGGTCGATGTGCGCGCCCGGCTCGAAGGATGGCAGTGTCGCCCCGTCGGCCCGGAACAGTTCGAAGCTGTGGATATCCTGCGCCTCCAGGCGGATGGCGCCGACGATGACCTCGATCATGGCGAAGGCTCCCGTCAGGCCTGGGCACGGTCAGGGGCGGCGGCCTGGCGTTCATCCGCCAGCAGTCGCTCGATGATGCGCCGGGCCTGCACGCCGCCGGCGTCGATGTTCAGTTTCAGCAGGTCGCGGCGTGGGTGGCGCAGCAGGTTGCGCTGCTGGCTTTCGAGCATTTCCAGGTCTTCGCCGAAGATTTTCCCCTGGCCTTCGCGGATACTCGCGGTAAGCGCCTGGTCGTGGGCCTGGAAGTTGCGCGCCATGCCCCAGAAGTACCAGATCGAGGTGGCGCTCTCCGGGGTGATGAAGTCGACCACGATGCTCGCCGCCTTGCGCTGTGCCGGCGCCCGGTAGCCGCCGTGGCCGGCGTGGGCCACGCCGACCTCGATCAGCACGTGGCTGGGTGGCGTGAAGCGGCAGATCTGCCAGCGGTCCACCGGCACGTCGTCGGCCAGGCCGTTGCCGCGCAGGGCCATGCGCCAGAACGGCGGGGCCATGACGTTCTCCATGTGGCGGGAGGTGATCACCTCGTCGCCCTCCACCCGGGTGCTCGGCGCGGCCTCGTCGATTTCCTTCTGGCCGATGCTGGACGCATGCACGTAGGTCTCGTGGGTCAGGTCCATCAGGTTGTCGATCATCAGGCGGTAGTCGCAGTGGATGTGGTACAGCCCGCCGCCATAGGCCCAGTCGGGACTCTCCGCCCATTCCAGGCGAGGGATCAGCGTGGCGTCGGCATGCCCGGCGTCGCCCGGCCAGACCCAGACGAAGCCGTGCCGCTCCACCACCGGGAACTGGCGGATGCAGGGAAAACCGCGGACCCGCTGGCCCGGCATCGAACGGGTGCGGCCATCCTCGCCCATCGCCAGGCCGTGGTAGCCGCAGACCAGCACGCCGTCCTCGACGAAGCCCAGCGATAGCGGCGCGCCCCGGTGCGGGCAGAAGTCCTCGAGGGCCACCACCCGGCCCTCCTCGCCGCGGTAGAAGACCATCGGCTCGTCGCAGATGCGCCGGCCGAGCGGTTTTCCGACCAGTTCGTCGGGGGTGCAGGCCACGTACCAGGCGTTCTTCGGAAACATCGTCGGATCCTCTTGGTTGTTCTTGTATTGGATCCAATGATTTGCGAGTGAATTATTCCAAGTCAATCGCTTCTGTACAAAAAATAATCTGTTCGATAGCCGAACATAAAAGTTTTACGTGAAAGAACGGGTGCTTCTTCGCGTTTCAGAGCCCCTCCTAGCCAGTGCAGAAGGCTGGATAGGTGCTGGTGATCCTGCTTTTTGCCTTATCAATGGATCCAATTGTATTGCCCGATCGCCGTAACGCTGCCAGGGTGCCTGCGCTTGCCGTGCGTACAACAACAAGAAAAAGGGCTTTCCCGATGATGGATTCCTGCATTCCCGCGTCTGGCTTCCGCCTGCCGTGCCTTCCCTCCTCTCCGATCGGGGAGGGCCGTCCATGAACCAGGACCTGCGCCGCGTCCTCGACGACGAACCGATGCGGCCCTTCCAGTGGCTGGCGGTGGCTGTCTGCGTCGTGCTCAACCTGATCGATGGCTTCGACGTGCTGGTGATGGCTTTCACCGCCTCGTCGGTGGCCAGCGAATGGAGCCTCGGCGGCACCGAACTCGGCCTGCTGCTCAGCGCCGGCCTCTTCGGCATGGCCGCCGGCTCGCTGTTCATCGCGCCCTGGGCCGACCGCTGGGGGCGCCGCCCGCTGATCCTCGCCTGCCTGGCGCTGTCGGGCCTGGGCATGCTCGCCTCGGCGCTGAGCCAGGCGGCCTGGCAACTGGCGTCGTTGCGCGGGCTGACCGGACTGGGTATCGGCGGCATCCTCGCCAGCAGCAACGTGATCGCCAGCGAGTACGCCTCGCGCCGCTGGCGCGGGCTGGCGGTCAGCCTGCAATCCACCGGCTATGCCCTGGGCGCGACCCTCGGCGGGCTGCTCGCGGTGGGGCTGATCGACGCCTGGGGCTGGCGCTCGGTGTTCGCCTTCGGCGGCGGCCTGACCCTGGCGGTGATCCCGCTGGTCTGCCTGTGCCTGCCGGAGTCGCTGGACTTCCTCCTCGCCCGCCGGCCACGCCGCGCGCTGCAGCGGGTCAATGCGCTGGCGCGGCGCCTGGGCCGTGCCGAGCTCGCCGAACTGGCGCCCGCGAGCGAGCGCCAGGCGCGGCGCGGCAGCCGCCTGGCCGGCCTGTTCGGCGTGGCGCAGGGGCGTACCACCCTGCTGCTCTGGGCGCTGTTCTTCCTGGTGATGTTCGGCTTCTACTTCGTCATGAGCTGGACCCCGAAGCTGCTGGTTGCCGCCGGCCTGTCCAGCGCCCAGGGCATCACCGGCGGCACCCTGCTGAGCATCGGCGGGATCTTCGGCGCCGCGCTGCTCGGCGGGCTCGCCGCGCGCTTCCGCCTGGAACGGGTGCTGGCGCTGTTCATGCTGCTCACCGCGGGCCTGCTGGCGGCGTTCTCGCTGAGCGCCGGGCTGCCTGGCGCGGCCCTGGCGCTGGGGCTGCTGATCGGTCTTTGCGCCAACGCCTGCGTGGCCGGCCTCTATGCCCTGGCGCCGACCCGCTACGGGGCCTCGGTGCGCGCCACCGGGGTCGGCTGGGCGATCGGCGTCGGTCGCGGCGGGGCGATCCTCTCGCCGCTGGCGGCCGGTGTGCTCCTCGATGGCGGCTGGCGGCCGCTGGCCCTCTACGGCGTGTTCGCCGCGGTGTTCGTCGGCGCCGCCGCGCTGCTGCCGTTGCTCGACGCCCGGCGCCGGCGGCCGGCGGCACTCGGGGAGACGACATGAGGTGCGCCGTGGCGTCAGCGCTGGGCGGCGATGATCGCCTCGGCGATGGTGGTGCGGAACCAGTTCAGCGCCGCCGAGCGTTCGCTGCTCTCGTGCCAGTGCAGGGAGACGTCGAACGGGGGCAGGTCGAAGGGCAGGTCGAGCATGCGCATGCCGCCCTCGGCGACGAAGCGGTGGGCGATCTGCGCCGGCAGGATGGTCAGCAGCTCGGTGCCCGGGATGATCTTCGGCAGCACCGAGAAGTGCGGTACCCGCAGGCTGATGCGGCGCTGCACCTGCATGGCCTTGAGCACGTCCTCGGCGATGCCGTGGCCGGAGGTGCGGGTCACCACGATGTGCCGTTCGGCCAGGTACTGCTCCAGGCTCAGGCAGTCGCCGATCCGCGGGTGGCGGTCGCTGAGCAGGCACACGTAGCGTTCGTGCAGGACCCGCTGGCTGCGCGCGCCGGGCACCGGCTGGCGGCAGATCGCGGCGTCGACCTTGGCGCTGCTCAGCCAGGCGCCGACCTCGTCCACCTGCAACGGCAGCACCTCCACCTCGGCGAACGGTGCGTCGCGGGTCAGACGTTCGAGGATCAGCGACAGGAAGCCGACTTCGCCGAGGTCGGTGAGGGCGATGCGGAAGCGGCGCTCGGTGGTCGCCGGATCGAAGTGGCGCATGCTCTGCACCGCCCCCTCGATGCGCGTCAGCGACTCGCGGAAGGTGCCGTACAGCTGCTCGGCGACGAAGGTCGGCTGGATGCCGTCGCGGGTGCGGGTGAACAGTGCGTCGTCGAACAGTTCGCGCAGGCGCGCCAGGGCGTAGCTCACCGACGGCTGGGTGACGAACAGGCGCTCGGCGGCGAGGGTCACGCTGCCGGCCTCGTAGAGCGTGACGAAAGTGCGGACCAGGTTGAGGTCGATCGGGCTCATATAGATCACTTCTATTTTTTATAGAAAGAGTATCGATTTGATTGATTATCGAGCGGCTGCAACAGTAGCGCAAATCCAGGAAACGACCTTGAAGGCCTGCATGAAAACCGTCCATTCCGCCTCCTACGAGATCCTCCGCCGCCACGGCCTGACCACCGTCTTCGGCAATCCCGGCTCGAACGAACTGCCGTTCCTCAGGGACTTCCCCGAGGACTTCCGCTACATCCTCGGCCTGCACGAGGGCGCGGTGGTCGGCATGGCCGACGGCTTCGCCCTGGCCAGCGGCCGCCCGGCGTTCGTCAACCTGCACGCGGCGGCCGGCACCGGCAACGGCATGGGCGCGCTGACCAACGCCTGGTATTCGCACAGCCCGCTGGTGATCAGCGCCGGACAGCAGGTGCGCTCGATGATCGGGGTCGAGGCGATGCTCGCCAACGTCGAGGCCGGCCAACTGCCCAAGCCGCTGGTGAAGTGGAGCCACGAACCGGCCTGTGCCCAGGACGTGCCGCGCGCGCTCAGCCAGGCGATCCAGATCGCCAGCCTGCCGCCGCGTGCGCCGGTGTACCTGTCGATTCCCTACGACGACTGGGCGCAGCCGGCGCCGGCCGGCGTCGAGCACCTGGCCGCGCGCCAGGTCAGTGGCGCCGCGCTGCCGGCCCCGGCGTTGCTGGCCGAGCTCGGCGAGCGCCTGTCGCGCTCGCGCAACCCGGTGCTGGTGCTCGGCCCGGACGTCGACGGGGCGAACGCCAATGGCCTGGCCGTGCAACTGGCGGAAAAGCTGCGGATGCCGGCCTGGGTCGCGCCCTCGGCTTCGCGCTGCCCGTTCCCCACCCGCCACCCGTGCTTCCGTGGCGTACTGCCGGCGGCCATCGCCGGGATCAGCCGGCTGCTCGACGGCCATGACCTGATCCTGGTCGTCGGCGCGCCGGTATTCCGCTACCACCAGTTCGCCCCCGGCGACTACCTGCCGGCCGGCGCCGAGCTGGTGCAGATCACCTGCGATCCCGGCGAGGCCGCGCGGGCACCGATGGGCGACGCGCTGGTCGGCGACATCGGCCTGAGCCTCGAGGCCCTGCTCGAACAGGTCCGTCCCAGTGCGCGGCCGCTGCCCGAGGCGCTGCCGCGCCCGCCGGCGCTGGCCGAGGAGGGCGGACCGCTGCGTCCGGAGACAGTGTTCGACGTGATCGATGCGCTGGCCCCGCGCGACGCCATCTTCGTCAAGGAATCCACCTCCACCGTGACCGCTTTCTGGCAGCGAGTGGAGATGCGCGAGCCGGGCAGCTACTTCTTCCCGGCCGCCGGCGGCCTCGGCTTCGGCCTGCCGGCGGCGGTCGGCGCGCAACTGGCGCAGCCGCGGCGGCAGGTGATCGGGATCATCGGCGACGGTTCGGCCAACTACGGCATCACCGCGCTCTGGAGCGCCGCGCAATACCGTGTGCCGGCGGTCTTCATCATCCTCAAGAACGGCACCTACGGCGCCCTGCGCTGGTTCGCCGGGGTGCTCGAGGTGCCCGATGCGCCGGGGCTCGACGTGCCGGGACTGGACTTCTGCGCGATCGCCCGCGGCTATGGCGTGGAGGCGCTCCACGCGGCCACCCGCGAAGAACTGGAAAGCGCCTTGAAGCAAGCCCTGGCCGCTGATCGCCCGGTTTTGATCGAGGTGCCGACGCAAACCATCGAACCCTGATGTTCCACGGCACCGCCCCGTGCCAGAGTGGGCGGTGCCGACCAGACGCCCGCGTGCGCCGATAACAAGAACAAGAGAGGTTGGTATGAACAGGCAATCCGCTGCGGCGGTGATCGATGCTGCCCGCTTTAACCGTACTCACTGGCTGATCCTCGGCTGGGGGTGTTTCATCATGCTGTTCGACGGCTACGACATGGTCATCTACGGCTCGGTGGTGCCGCGGCTGATGCAGGAGTGGCAACTCAGCCCGGTGCAGGCCGGCACCCTGGGCAGTTGCGCGCTGTTCGGCATGCTCTTCGGCGGTACCCTGCTGGCGCCGCTGGCCGACCGCTTCGGCCGGCGCCGCCTGGTGATCGCCACCACCCTGCTGGCGAGCCTCGCCGCCTTCCTCACCGGCCACGCCCGCGACCCGCTGGAGCTGGGTGCCGGTCGCTTCTTCACCGGCCTGGCGCTCGGCGCGCTGGTGCCCAGCGCGATCAACCTGATCAGCGAGTTCGCCCCGGCCGGCCGGCGCAGTACCCTGGTCACGGTGATGTCGGCGTTCTACTCGGTCGGCGCGGTGCTTTCGGCGCTGCTGGCGATCGTGATGATTCCGGCCTGGGGCTGGCAGTCGGTGTTCTACGTGGCGGTGCTGCCGGTGCTGGCGGTGCCGCTGATGCTGCGCTGGCTGCCGGAGTCGGCGGCGTTCCTCGAACTCAAGGGGCGGCGCGCCGAACTGGACGCGCTGCTGCTCAGGGTCGATCCCGCCTACCGGCCCGGTACCCAACTGCCGGTCGGCGCCGCGCCGGAGCGCGCGCGCGGACGGGTCGCCCAGTTGTTCGACGGCCGCCAGGCGCTCGGCACCCTGCTGCTGTGGCTGGCATTCGCCATGTGCATGCTGATGAGCTACGGGCTCAACACCTGGCTGCCGAAACTGATGGCCGGCGGCGGCTATGCCCTGGGCTCGAGCCTGGCGTTCCTGGTCACCCTCAACATCGGTGCCACCCTCGGCGCGCTGTTCGGCGGCTGGCTGGCCGACCGTCTCGGCGCCGGCCGCACCCTGGTGCTGTTCTTCGCCCTGGCCGCGGCGTCGCTCGCGGCCCTCGGCCTGCGCCCCGGACCCTGGTTGCTCAATACCCTGCTGGTGGTGGCCGGCGCCACCACCATCGGCACCCTGGCGGTGATCCACGCCTACGCCGCGCAGTTCTACCCGGCCTGGGTGCGCTCCACCGGGGTCGGCTGGGCCGCCGGGGTCGGCCGCCTCGGCGCCATCGCCGGGCCACTGCTCGGTGGCAGCCTGCTGGCACTGGAACTGCCGTTCCAGCAGAACTTCCTGGCTTTCGCCGTGCCCGGCGTGGTCGGCGCGCTGGCGATCGCCTGCATCCACCTGCGGCCGCGCGTGACGGCGCAAGCGCCTGTCGATGCGGCGGCGAAGAAACCCCTGTGATTTTCGAAAGAGGAGAAGAGCGATGAGCGATTCCCGTTATACCGACCTCGGTCTTCAGCCCTTGGCCGGCGAATGGCGCCATGGCCGGGCCGGCCGGCGGTTGAAGGTGAGCAACCCGTACGACGCCAGCCTGCTGCTGGAAATCGAGCAGGCCGACCGCGACGACCTCGAGGCCGCCTACGCCAAGGCCGCCGAGGTCCAGCCGGCCTGGGCCGCGCTCGGGCCCTCGGCACGCGCGGCGGTGCTGTACAAGGTGGTGGAGGTGTTCGACCGGCGCCGTGAGGAGATCGTCGACTGGATCATCCGCGAGTCCGGCAGCACCCGCCTGAAGGCCGAGATCGAATGGGGCGCGGCGCGCGCGATCACCCTTGAGTCGGCGTCGTTCCCGGCACGGGTGCACGGGCGCATCGTCGACTCCGACGTGGCGGGCAAGGAAAGCCGGGTCTACCGCAGCGCGATCGGCGTGGTCGGCGTGATCAGTCCGTGGAACTTCCCGCTGCACCTGACCCAGCGTTCCATCGCCCCGGCCCTGGCGCTGGGCAACGCGGTGGTGGTCAAGCCGGCCAGCGACACGCCGGTCTGCGGCGGACTGCTGCTGGCGCGGATCTTCGAGGAAGCCGGGCTGCCGGCCGGGCTGTTCAGCGTGGTGGTCGGTCCCGGCAGCGAGATCGGCGACGCCTTCGTCGAGCACCCGGTGCCGGGCCTGGTGACCTTCACCGGCTCGACCCCGGTGGGCCGCAACATCGGCCGCATCGCCAGCGGCGGCGCGCATCTCAAGCACGTGGCGCTGGAGCTGGGCGGCAACAGCCCGTTCGTGGTGCTCGGCGACGCCGACCTGGAGCAGGCGGTGAACGCCGCGGTGTTCGGCAAGTTCCTGCACCAGGGGCAGATCTGCATGGCGATCAACCGCATCATCGTCGAGGACAGTCTCTACGACGCCTTCGCCGCGCGCTTCGTCGAGCGGGTCAAGGGCCTCCGGGTCGGCGATCCGCAGCGCGCCGATACCGCGGTCGGGCCGATCGTCAACGCGCGCCAGCTCGAAGGCCTGCTGGAAAAGATCCGCCTGGCCCGCCAGGAAGGCGCCAAGCCGCTGTACGAGGGGGGCGTCGACGGCCAACTGCTGGCACCGCATGTGTACGGCGAGGTCACCGCCGACATGGAGATCGCCCGTGACGAGATCTTCGGCCCGCTGGTCGGCCTGCTCCGCGCGCGCGACGAGGCGCATGCGCTGGAGCTGGCCAATGCCAGCGAATACGGGCTGTCCAGCGCGGTGTTCAGTCGCGACCTGGAGCGCGCGGTGCGCTTCGCCCGCCAGGTTCGCGCGGGGATGACCCACGTCAACGACATCCCGGTGAACGACGAGGCCAACGCGCCGTTCGGCGGCGAGAAGAACTCCGGGCTCGGTCGCTTCAACGGCGACTGGGCCATCGAGGAATTCACCACCGACCACTGGATCAGCGTGCAGCACGCGCCGCGCCAGTACCCGTTCTGACCCTGGCGGCGGGGCCCGCGCCCCGCCGCTGACCCGACCGTCGCCGCCAGGTGGCCCGCAGAGGCTGCCGGGGCCCGGTCGTCCCTGAAAAACGGAGCACAATAACAATGAAAATCCGTCGTAAAACCGCAGTCCCGCGCAGCGCAGGGGCGGTCCTGCCCATGCTCGCCTGTCTTGCCGCGCAAGCCGCCGAGGGCGGCTTCCTGGAGAATGCGAAGACCGACCTGGTCCTGCGCAACTACTACTTCAATCGCGATTTCCGCGACCACGACGCCGGCAAGAGCCTGGTGGACGAATGGGCGCAAGGCTTCATCCTCAAGTTCAGCTCCGGCTACACGCCCGGCACCGTCGGCGTCGGCCTGGACGCCATCGGCCTGTTCGGCGTGAAGCTGAACAGCGGACGCGGCACCAGCAACTCCGAACTGCTGCCGTTGCACGACGACGGCCGCGCGGCGGACAACTACGGCCGCGTCGGCCTGGCCGCCAAGCTGCGGGTCTCGGCCAGCGAGCTGAAGATCGGCGAGATGCTCCCGGACATTCCGCTGCTGCGCTACGACGACGGCCGCCTGCTGCCGCAGACATTCCGCGGCTTCGCCGTGGTTTCCCGCGAGCTGCCGGGCCTGGCCCTGCAGGCCGGACGCTTCGACGCGGTGAGCCTGCGCAATTCGGCGGACATGCAGGACCTGTCGGCCTGGAGCGCGCCGACGCAGAACTCGGACGGTTTCAACTACGCCGGCGCCGAGTACCGCTTCAACCGGGAACGTACCCAGGTCGGGCTGTGGCATGGGCAACTGGAAGACATCTACCGGCAGAGCTACGCCAACCTGCTGCACAAACAGCGCGTCGGCGACTGGACCCTGGGCGCCAACCTCGGCCTGTTCGTCGACCGCGACGACGGCGCCGCGCGCGCCGGCGAGATCGACAGCCACACCCTCTACGGTCTGTTTTCCGCCGGTATCGGCCTGCACACCTTCTACCTCGGTCTGCAGAAGGTCGGCGGCGACAGTGGCTGGCAGTCGGTCTACGGCAGCAGCGGGCGGAGCATGGGCAACGACATGTTCAACGGCAACTTCACCAATGCCGACGAACGCTCCTGGCAGGTTCGCTACGACTACGACTTCGTCGGCCTCGGCTGGCCCGGCCTGATCGGCATGGTCCGCTACGGCCATGGCTCGAATGCCACCACCAGGGTCGGTAGCGGTGGCAAGGAATGGGAACGCGATGTCGAGCTCGGCTACACCGTGCAGAGCGGCCCGCTGGCGCGCCTCAACGTGCGGCTCAACCACGCCAGCAACCGGCGCAGCTTCAACAGCGACTTCGACCAGACGCGGGTGGTGGTGAGCTATCCGTTGTCGTGGTGACGCAGGCTGTCGCGCCGCTCCTCCGGACAGCCCCGGAGGGCAGGGCGGCGGGTGGCCCGGTGCTTCGGCGGATAACCGCTGGGCGGTTATTCGCCCTACCGGAGCGGCGCTGGCGCACGCTGTCGCGGCGCTCCTCCGACAACTCCTGAGGGGGCGGGCGGGACTCAGAACTTCGCCCGCATCCCCACCCGCAGGGTGCGCCCCGGCGCGGGCATGAAGCTCTGCGCCAGCGGGTCCAGGTAGTAGCGGTCGGTGAGGTTCTGCAGCGAGGCGTTCAGCTCGGTGTGCTCGAACAGCTTGTAGTTGAGGAACAGGTCGAACAGCTGCACCGAGCGGTACTCGATCTGCGGGGTGGTGGCGCCGGTCTGCCAGGGCTTGTCCACCGTCGCGGTGGGGCCCGAAGTATAGGTCATGCGCCCGCCCAGGGTCAGGGTCTCGTCGAAGAAGCGCAGGCCGGCGAGCAGGTTGGCCGAGAAGCGTGGCGGGTTCTGCGTGTTGGTGTAGGAACCCATGAAGCTGCCTGGCGTGCAGTCCGGCGTATTCTCGGTGTGCCGGTACTGGTTCGCGCTGGCGCGCAGCCTGGCGGCGAATGCCGCGTCGCAGGTCTCGGTCTTCAGGTAGTAGGTCGCCGACAGGTCGCTGAACAGCCGACCCGCGTCGTAGTGCGACTGCAGTTCCAGGCCGCTGGTACGGTAGCTGTCGGTATTGCTGAAGGTCATCAGGCCCATCAGGCCGGGGCTCGGGTCGTAGTAGCGGGTGATGTAGTTCCTGATGGTGTTGTTGAAGTAAGCCAGCTTGAGCGCCGCCGAGTCGCGTTCTGCCAGCAGGCCTTCGCGCAATGCGCTGACGCCGATCTCCCAGCTGCGCGAACGCTCGGGCTTGAGGTCCTTGCCCGGCTCGACCTGCAGGGTGCCGCGGCTGGTCTCGAACAGCGACGGCAGGCGCAGGCCCTGGGTGTAGCTGGCGTAGACGAAGGTGTCCTGGGCCAGCTCGAAGTTGATCCCGAAGGCCGGCGCGAAGCCGCCGCCGCTGCTGCTGCGCTTGCCGGCGTAGTCGTAGCCGGTGACCACGTTGGTGACCGCCGAGGGATGGACCGTCACCTCGGCCGGGCCGATCTCGTCGAAGGGAATGCCTTCGAACGGATTGTTGGTGTTGTCGGTGACGATGCCGTTGTGCAGGCGTGGGTCGGTGGCATCGGTGTACTCGCCGTTCTGGTCGGGAAACCACATCATCGAGCCGTAGTAGTCGGGCCTGCTCACCGTGATGAAGCGCACGTCGCGATCCTCGCGCCGCGCCGTGGCGGAGATGCCGTTGTCCTTGCTGCGGAAGTGGCTGTAGCGGCCGCCGCCCCACAGGGTCAGGCGCTCGACCGGCTTGTACTCCAGCTTGCCGTTGAGGCTGTACTCCTGCCGCGAACCGTCGCGCAGGGTGCGCTGGGCGTTGATATCGTGAAGGGTGGTGACCACGCTTTTCTGCGGCTGGAGGTCCTCGAACTGGAACGAGCCGCCCAGGTCGAGCTTGAAGTCGCCATAGTCGGTCGCCAGGCGCGCGACGTTGTTCAGGTCGCCGCCGATGCGCCGGTTGTCCTGGCGGGTCCAGTTGCGGTCGGGGCGATAGGCCTGCGAGCGCGGCGCCAGCACCGAGGTCAGGGTGTCGGTCTTCGCCTCGGTCAGCCACAGGCCGGCGTTCAGGTCCAGCAGGGAATTGCCCTCGGGCAGGTAGTGGTAGCGCGCGGTGTAGGTGTCGATCTTCACTTCGCTCAGCGGGTACTGGTAGATGCCCGCGGTGCCGAGGCGGAAGATGTCCGACGGCATGATCTCCCCGTTGCGTCCGTCGTAGCGGCGATAGCCGAGGTCGAGGCGGTGCTCGTCGGCGATCCGCCAGGTCGCCTTGAGCAGGTACGATTCTGTCTCCGACGAGGAGTTGAGCACTTCCTCGCCGGCCTCGTAGACCGTCGCCACGCTGTTTTCCTCTCTGCCGCGGTGGTCGTAGACGCGGTAGCGGTCCTGGCCCTTCCTGCCGGAGAAATAATTGCCCTGGTTGCGGTGGGCGTAGGCGGCGACCAGGTCCAGGCGTTCGTTGCGGTAGGCGAACGCGGCGCTGCCGGATTGCGCCTGCGAACCGAACAGGCTGCCGCGGTCGTCGTGCGGCGTGGCACCGAGGTCCTCGTCCTTCGAGCTGGCGCTGCGGTGCTGCGGCGCGACGCCGTTGTTCCAGACGTCGCCGGTGAAGCGCACGCCGATGTCCTTGCCGTCCACCAGGATGTCGTCGACGCCGAGGGTCTGCATGTCCACCGTGCCGCCGATCGCCCCCGATTTGTTCGAAGGTCCCTTGTTGATGGTCACGCTGCTGATCAGGTCGGGATCGATGTAGCTGCGTTGCTGGGTGCCGGCGTAGCCGCGGTAGACGTCCAGCGCCTGTTCCGCGCCGTCGACCCGCACCGCCACCCGGCTCTGTCCCTGGATGCCGCGGATGTTCACGTCCAGCGCGCCGCCGTTGCGGCTGTCGCCGACCTGGACGCCGGGCACGCCCTTGAGCAGGTCGCCCACCGAGACCCGGCCGAAGCGGTCGATGTCTTCGCTGGAGAGGTGCACCGAGGAGCGCGGCGCACTGTAGGTGTCCTTCTGCGGGTCGGCCAGCTCGGCGGCCGAGACCACCACCGGCGACAGTTCGGCCGGCGCCTCCCCGGACCTGCGTGGCGCGACCAGCAGGTAGGCGCCGGTCGAGCCCGCCATGACCTGCAGGTCGGTCTGCGACAGCACTCGCTGCAAGCCTTCGAGGACCGTGTAGCGTCCGTCCAGCGCCGGCGCGTTGCGGCCGCGGGTCAGCTCGGGATCGAACGACAGCAACAGCCCGGAACGGCTGGCGAAGGCGCCGAGGGAGGCGCCCAGGGGACCGGCCGGAATCCGGTAGTCGCGTGCTGTCGGGTCGTCCAGGCGGGTACCGCTGGGCGCCACCTGGCTGGTGTCCTGCGCCGGGGCTGCGCCCGCCAGGCCGGTGCCGGCCGCGGCCAGGGCGCATAACGCGCAACGCAGGGCCAGGGTGATCGGGGAGAGGCGCGTCCGGGGACGCGACGGGCGGGGGAAACGAGGTGTTCGGGACATGCTTCTTCGCTCGCTGGATGGCTGCCCGTCATTCGCGGGCTCTCACCCCCTCTGTCGCACGAGATCGAAAAAGGGATATTCCCGGAGAAACTTTTCGCATCCGCCAACCCCTCGCGGGATTGGCATTGTGGTGCGTGGCAAATTAGTGATAATAGTTTTCATTTGCACTTGAGCCCAGCCCGATCCGACTCCTCATCGATGAATGCACCGAGCCCCTGTCTTTCCGCTGACCGCGGCAGCGTCGCCACGCTGTACCTCGAAAACCACGCCTGGCTGCGCGGCTGGCTGGCCTACCGGCTACGTTCCTGGGGCCGCGAGGTGGCGGACGACCTGGCCCAGGACACCTTCCTGCGCATCCTCGCCAGCCACGACGCCGCGCAGCGCGAGGCGATCCGCCAGCCACGCGCCTACCTGACGCGCATCGCCACCTGCGTGCTGGTCAGCTGGCGACGCCGCCAGTCGCTGGAACTCGCCTGGCTCGAGGCCCTGGCCACGCTGCCCGAGCCGTTGCAGCCGTCGCCGGAGCAGCAGAGCGTGATCGTCGAGACCCTGCACGAGATCGACGCGCTGCTCGACACCCTGCGCCCGCGGGTGAAACAGGCATTCCTGATGGCGACCCTGGACGGCATGAGGCAGAAGGACATCGCCGAGGCGCTGGACGTGGCGCTGCCGACGGTGAAGAAATACATCCACCAGGGCTTCCTGACCTGCCTGAGCCTGATGCCCGATGACTGACGCCACCGCCGCACGCGCGCAGCGACTCGACGAAACGGGCTTCGCCGGCCCGCCGGCCGCCGAGGCGATCGCCCCGCAGGTGCTCGGGGAGGCGGCCTCCTGGCTGCTGCTGATGCAGGAAGGACCGCTGGCCCCGGCGCAACAGGCCGAGCTGGAGTCCTGGCGCCTGCGCAGTGCCGAGCATCAGCGTGCCTGGCGGCGCGCCGAGCGGCTGCTGGCGAATATCGGCAGCCTGCCGCCGGCACTGGCACGGCGCACCCTGGAGCGGCCGGGCGGGAGCGGCCGGCGCGCCGTGTTGCGCGGCCTGGCCCTGTTCATCGGCGGTGCGCCGCTGGCCTGGTGGGGCTGGCGCGCCCAGCTCTGGCGCGACGGCTTCGGCGCCGACCACCTCACCGCCGTCGGCGAGCGGCGCCACCTGACGCTGGAGGACGGCAGCCAGGTCGAGATGAATACCGACAGCGCGCTGGACCTGCGCTACGACGCTGGCCAGCGCCTGCTGCGCCTGTATCGCGGGGAGATCTACATCCGCACCGCGGCGGACCGGCGCGAGCCGCCGCGGCCGTTCCTGGTGCGCACCGAACAGGGCCTGATGCGCGCGCTGGGTACCGCCTTCAGCGTACGGCGCGAGGGCACGGAGACAGTGCTGGCGGTGTACGAAGGCGCGGTCCAGGTACGTCCCGAGGACGCTGCGAGCGCGGCGGATGGCCGGGTGATCGAGGCCGGCCAGCGGGTGCGCTTCGATCGCCAGCGGATCGGCCCCATCGAGTCCGCCGGCGAGGCGGCGCTGGCCTGGCGCCAGGGCCTGTTGGTGGCCGACGAGATGCCGTTGCGGCAGTGGGTGGGAGAACTGATGCGCTACGGGGGCAAGAGCATCGAGTGCGAGCCGTCGCTGGGCCCGCTTCGGGTCTCCGGCACCTTTCCCGTCGACGACCTGCCGCTGGCCCTGGCGATGCTGGCGCAGACCCACGGCCTGCGCCTCGTGCACCAAGGCCGACGGGTGCTGATCAGGCGCTGAGGGAGGCGCGGTGGCTCAGCCGGCCAGCAACCAGACCCCGGCGCCCGCCGAGGCCAGCCCGGCGAGACGCACCAGCGGCGCCGCCGCCTGCGGCAGCAGACGCACCAGCGCATAGCCGGCGGCGTGCAGCGCGGCGGTGGCGGCGACGAAACCGAGCGCGTACAGCCAGGGGCTGGAAAGGTCCGGCAGCTCCAGGCCGTGGGCGACCCCGTGGGCCAGGGCGAACAGCGCGGTGGCGGCCATTGCCAGCGGCAGCGGCGGGCGCACGGCGAGCGCCACGCAGAGGCCGAGGGCGAGCACCGAGGCGGCGATGCCGGTTTCCATGAACGGCAGTTGCAGGCCCTCGAAGCCGAGCAGGCCGCCGACCAGCATGGTGCCGACGAAAGTGCAGGGCAGGGCGAGGCGCGCGGCCCCCTGTTGCTGGGCGGCCCAGAGGCCGACGGCGAACATCGCCAGCAGGTGGTCGAGGCCGGTGAGCGGATGGGCGAGGCCGGCGACCAGGCCGTGTTCGCCGTGGCCAGGGTGGGCGAAGGCCAGCGCCGGCGCGGCGAGCAGGGCGAGGGTGGCGAGCAGCTTGGGCAGTTTCATGGGCGGTTCCTTGTCGTGGCGAGGCGGCGTCAGGCGGCGGTCAGCAGGCCCTGGCGCTCGATGAAGGCGATGATTTCGGCCAGGCCCTGGCCGGTCTTCTGGTTGCTGAACACGAACGGCTTGTCGCCGCGCATGCGCCGGGCGTCCTCGTCCATCACCTCGAGGGAGGCGCCGACCAGGGGCGCCAGGTCGATCTTGTTGATCACCAGCAGGTCCGACTTGCAGATGCCGGGGCCGCCTTTGCGCGGGATCTTGTCGCCGGCGGAAACGTCGATCACGTAGAGGGTCAGGTCGGACAGTTCGGGGCTGAAGGTGGCCGACAGGTTGTCGCCGCCGGACTCCACCAGGATCAGCTCCAGGCCGGGGAAGCGCCGGTTGAGCTGGTCCACCGCCTCCAGGTTGATCGAGGCGTCCTCGCGGATCGCCGTGTGCGGGCAGCCGCCGGTCTCCACGCCGATGATCCGCTCGGGGGCGAGGGCCTCGTTGCGCACCAGGAACTGCGCGTCCTCCTGGGTGTAGATGTCGTTGGTGACCACCGCGAGGTTGTAGCGCTCGCGCAGTTCGCGGCACAGGGCCAGGGTCAGGGCGGTCTTGCCGGAGCCCACCGGACCGCCGATGCCGACACGCAGGGGTTGGGATGTCATGGGGTTTCTCCTAGGAACGGAACAGACGGCTGTACTGGGTTTCGTGGGTCATGCTGGCCAGCGCCAGGCCGAACGCGGCGCTGCCCTCGACGGCAGGCCGCCGCAGGGCCTCGGCGCAGGCGCGGTCGAGGTCCGGCAGCAGGCTGGAAGCAAGTTTCTGTGCGGCCAGCTGGCCGAGCGGCAGGGTTTTCATCAGCACCGCCAACTGGTTCTCCAGCCAGCTCCAGAACCAGGCGCTGAGCGCCTCCTCGGCGTCCAGGCGCCAGGCGCGCGCGGCCATCGCCCAGGCGGCGGCGAGATTGGGTGGATCCTGGCGCGCCAGCCAGGCGCGGCCGGCGTCGTCGAGTTCGGGCAGGGCTTGCAGCAACTGTTGCAGGGAAAAGCCCATCTGCCGGCTTTCCTGGGCCAGCTCGCGGGTCTCGCGGCTGGCCCGATGGCGTTCGCTGGCCGCATCGCAGGCGGCCCAGTCACCGGCCAGCGCGGCACGCAGGAGGCCGGCCAGCAGCGGTGCCTCGAAGCGCGCCAGGTTCAGTTGCAACTGGTCGACCAGCCAGGTCCGCGCGCTCTCGGCGTCGCGCACCCAGCCATTGTCGAGGGCCGCCTCCAGGCCCTGGGAATAGCTGTAGCCGCCGATCGGCAACTGCGAGCTGGCCAGGCGCAGGCGCGCCCAGATGCTGTTCACCGGCGCACGCCGAACTGGTGCAGGCGCGGGGCGTAGTTGAATTCCGCCTCGCCGTGGTGCGAATGATGATGGCCGCCGCCGTAGGCGCCATGCTCCGGCTGGAACGGTGCCTGGATGGCCTCCACCGTGGCGCCGAGCTGTTCGAGCATGGCCTTGAGCACGTAGTCGTCGAGCAGGCGCAGCCAGCCCTCGCCAACCTGCAGCGCGACGTGGCGGTTGCCCAGGTGATAGGCGGCGCGGGCCAGTTCCAGCGGGCTGGCGCAGGTCACGTGAAGCAGTTCCTCGGCCCGGGCGAACACGCGCACCACGCGGCCGTCGCGGGCTTCCAGGCAATCGCCGTCGGCCAGCGGCGGCAGGCCGCGCTCGAGGAACAGGCCGACCTCCTCGCCGCTTGCCGCGAAGCAGCGCAGGCGGCTCTTGCTGCGGGCCTCGTAGGTCAGGTGGAGTTCTTCGTCCCAGCGGGGCGGGCGGTCGGGCAGGCGTTGATGAATGACCAGCATGGGCAGTTTCCGCAATGCGACAGGAAAGGGATCACAACAAGCACCAGCAAGGGCCTTGCCAGGTCGATGCGGGACGCCTGTACCGGGAAAACGGGGCCATAGGGATGTAACAAAATATTGCAGCGCGCCAGGATGGTGCGCAACGACTTTTTTGCCGCACCGAAAAAGTGCGCGCGCGTCTAGCCCGCGGCCGGGCGCCGCGCGGAGAGATTGGCGAGGGAGGGCAGGCTCAGCCGGGCAGGCCGTGCCAGTGCTTGCCGCCGATCATGATGAAACGCAACTGGTGGGTGATCTTCGCGGCTGGCATCAGGTGTGGCGGCAGGTCGGCGGCGGGTGGGTCGATCAGCTCCGGCAGGGTGGCGAACACGGTCTTCACCACCAGGTCGGCGAACACATCGAGGGCCGCGCCGTCGAGGTGCGGCATCTTGTTCAGCAGCGCCAGGTCGGCGGCCAGGTCGTCGGTGATGCGCTGGCGCAGGCAGGCGATGGCCTGGCGGATCGGCAGCGAGCCGCCGTACTGCTCGCGGGCGAGGAAGAGGAACTGGGAACGGTTGGCGCCGACCGCGTCGAGGAAGATACGCACCGAAGCGTCGATCAGCCCGCCCAGTTCGAACTCGTTGTGGCGCACCGCGCGCAGGGTGGCGCGGAAGGTCTCGTCGACCTCGGCGACCAGCGCCAGGCCGAGCTGGTCCATGTCGCTGAAGTGCCGGTAGAAGCCGGCCGGGACGATCCCGGCGGCGCGCGTCACTTCGCGCAGGCTGAGGCTGCCGAAACCGCGCCCGCTTTCCATCAGGTGGCGCGCGGCGCTCATCAGCGCGTGGCGGGTCTGCTGTTTCTGTTCGGCGCGGGGTGAGGACATACGGCTTCCTTTGGCGGACCGGCGACTGTAGCAAAAGCCCGCGGCCCGGTCGAACCGGGGACGGCAGCGGTCGAAGGATACATCAGTGAACGCTTGTTGACTCGATTGCGCAGAACGGGCAAAGTTTTGTGAACGATCGTTCACTGAAATATCCTCGATGGCTTTGCTTCCCCTCGCTCTCCTGACCCCCTTGCTCGCACCCCTGCGCCGTCTCGCCGCTCGTGGCTGGCTGCGCGAGGCCGATGTCGACGGCCTGCTGCGCCACGCCCATCCGCTGGCATCGCTGAACCGCCACTATGCGCGGGTCGAGGCGCGCTACTGGGTGGCCGACGACATGCTCGCCCTGACCCTGCGTACCGCCCCCGGTTGGCCGGTGGCGCGGCCGGGCCAGCATGTCCAGCTGCTGGCGGAGCGCAATGGGGTACGGGTCGGGCGCAGCTACAGCCTGACCCGGGTGCTCGGCGAACGCCTGGAAATCGCCGTCAGGCGTCACCCGGACGGGGCGCTCTCGCCCTGGTTGTGCGAGCACCTGGAAGTCGGCCAGCGTGTCGAGTTGCAGCCCGCGCAAGGCGATCTGCATTGGCCGATGCAGGCCGAGGCGGTCTGCCTGCTGGCCGCCGGAAGCGGCCTGACGCCCCTGCTCGGCCTGCTCCGCGAGGCGCTGGAGAACGGCTATCGCGGTCCCGTGCTGTGGCTGCACTACGTCCGTCATCCCGGCCAGCGCGCCTGGCTCGGCGAGCTGGAGGCGCTGGCGGCGCGCCACCCGAACCTGGAGTTGCGCTGGAGCCTGACCCGCGGCTCGCCGGCCGCCGGCTGCCTCGCGGGACATTTCCAGGCCGACCATCTTGAGGGCTGGCCGGCCGACCTGGCGCGCAGCCAGGCCTTGGCCTGCGGGCCGGCAGCCTTCGTCGAGGCGGTGGGCGAGCAACTGGGGGCACGCTTCGCCGGCTTGCAGACGGAATCCTTCAGCGTCCCGCGCTGGCGCAGCGGGGAGGCGCCGCGCGAGGTACGCCTGCGCTTCGCCCGTTCGCAGCGGGAAGTCTCCGGCGATAGCGCCGCCAGCCTGCTGGAACAGGCCGAGGCCCACGGCCTGCGCCCGGCCCACGGTTGCCGCCAGGGCATCTGTGCCAGTTGCACCTGCGTCCTGCTCAGCGGCTGCGTGCGTGACCTGCGCAGCGGCGCGCTGTGCAGCGAGCCCGGCCAGCCTATCCGCCTCTGCGTCAGCGCCGCCCACGGCGACCTGGCGCTGGACCTGTGAACCGACCTGCGAGCCCTGCGATGCGCGACGACCGCGAACTGACCCCGGAACAACTGGCGGCCTTCGGCGCCGAACTCGACGCCCTGCGCAAGCGTACCCTGGCCGATCTCGGCGCGGACGACGCGCGCTACATCCGCCGGGTCCGTGCGGCGGTGCGCTTCTGCTGCTGGAGCGGCAGGGCGCTGCTGATGTTCGGCTGGCTGCCGCCGACCTGGCTGCTCGGCAGCCTGCTCCTCGGCCTGGGCAAGATCCTCGAGAACATGGAGCTGGGCCACAACGTCATGCACGGCCAGTACGACTGGATGAACGATCCGGAATTCGCCGGCCGCGCCTACGAGTGGGACATCGCCGGGCCGTCCGACTTCTGGCGGCACACCCACAACCATATCCACCACACCTACACCAACGTGCTGGGCAAGGACGACGACGTCGGCTACGGGATCGTGCGGCTGTTCCCGGAACAGCGCTGGAAGCCGTTCTACCGCTGGCAACCGCTGTGGGTGACGTTGCAGGCGCTGCTGTTCCAGTACGCGGTGGCGATCCAGCATCTGCGCCTGGACCAGTACGCCAAGGGGCGCCTGGACAAGGCCGAACTCTTGCCGCTGCTACGCCGCCTGCGTGCCAAGCTGGGTCGCCAGTGGACCAGGGACTACCTGCTGTTCCCGCTTCTCGGCCTGTTCGCCGGCGGCTTCGGCGCGGTGTTCGTCGGCAACCTGCTGGCCAACGTGCTGCGCAACCTGTGGACCTTCACGGTGATCTTCTGCGGCCACTTCACCGAGAAGGCGGTGGTCTTCCCGCCCTCGGTGCTGGAGGGGGAGACCCGTGGCCACTGGTACCTGCGCCAGCTGCGCGGCTCCAGCAACCTGGAGGGCGGGCCGCTGTTCCATATCCTGACCGGCAACCTCAGCCACCAGATCGAGCACCACCTCTACCCGGACCTGCCGGCGCGTCGCTACGCCGCGCTGTCCCGCGAGGTCCGCGAAATCGCCCGGCGCTACGGGCAGACCTACAACAGCGGACGCCTGGGACGGCAATTCCTCACTGTCTTGCGGCGCATCTGGGTATATCGGTTGCCACCGCGCGAGTCGCTCGCGGCCGGACGCGGCTGAACCGACGGAACGCCCGCGGCGCCCGTGGCGGGGCCGCTCCGGAGCGGGGATAATGCCGCCCTGTGCGTCGCGACGTGGCTTGCCGCCGCCGCGCGGCGTCGGAGTCTCGCCGAACGCAAGGCGGCCTGCGCCCGCGATCGGCCAGCAGCGTCGATCCTTCCCGAACCTATCAATGCTCGGCGGATGCCGGCCGTGGGGCCCGTCCGTCCAGGAACCGTCATGTTCAGCCCGCTCGTCACCTTTCCCGCGCTCTACACCGCCACCCTGCTCATGCTGGCCGGCTCCGGCCTGTTCACCACCTACATCGGCCTGCGCCTGACCCAGGAAGGCGCAGGCGACCTGTGGGTCGGCGGGCTGATGGCGTCCTACTACTTCGGCCTGGTCTGCGGTGGAAAATTCGGACACAAGCTGATCGCCAGCTTCGGTCATATCCGCTCCTACGTGGCCTGCGCCGGGATCGCCACCGTGACCGTGCTGCTGCATGCCCTGGTCGACCAGCTGGAGGTCTGGCTGCTGCTGCGCTTCATCACCGGCGCGGTGATGATGAACCAGTACATGGTGATCGAAAGCTGGCTCAACGAGCAGGCCGAGAGTCACCAGCGCGGCAAGGTGTTCGCCGGCTACATGGTCGCCGTCGACCTCGGCCTGGTGCTCGGCCAGGGCCTGCTGGCGCTGAGCCCGACCCTCGACTACAAGCCGCTGCTGCTGGTCGCCATCTGCTTCGCCTCGTGCCTGATCCCGCTGGCCATGACCCGTCGCGTGCACCCGGCCAAGCTGGTCGCCGCGCCGCTGGAAGTGCGTTTCTTCTGGCAGCGCGTGCCGCAGGCGCTGGGCACGATCTTCATCGCCGGCCTGATGGTCGGCGCCTTCTACGGCCTGGCGCCGGTCTACGCCAACCGCAACGGCCTGGACGCCTCGCAATCGAGTTTCTTCGTCGGCATGTGCATCGTCGCCGGCTTCTGCGCGCAATGGCCGCTGGGCTGGCTTTCCGACCGCCTCGACCGCAGCTGGCTGATCCGCGGCAACGCGGTACTGCTGTGCCTGGCCTCGATTCCCATGTGGGGCCTGGTGGAACTGCCGTACGGGCTGCTGCTGGCCAACGGCTTCGTCACCGGCATGCTGCTGTTCACCCTCTATCCGCTGGCGGTGGCGCTGGCCAACGACCACGTCGAGCAGCCGCGCCGGGTCGCGCTGTCGGCGATGCTGCTGACCACCTACGGGGTCGGCGCCTGCATCGGTCCGCTGGTGGCCGGCGCGCTGATGCGCCACTTCGGCCCTGGGCTGTTCTACATGCTGGTGTCCGGCTACGCGGTGGTGCTGGTGTTCTGGGTGCAGCCCAAGCGCGTTACCGGGGTCCACCGGGTCGACGAGGCGCCGTTGCAGCACGTGGCGATGCCGGACACGGTCAGCCCGATGGCCGCGACCCTCGACCCGCGTGTCGAGGAGGTGCCGGAGGAACTGGTGGTGGAGGCACCGGCGAACATCGGCCGCTCCGACGGCGAGCCGGACGCCGGCGAGAAGCCCGCTCAGTCCTGAGCCGGGAACGCCAGGTCGAAGCGGATGCGTCCCGGCGCCGGTGCGCTCGCTTCGGCGCGGCCGCCGTGCAGGCGCATGATCGCCTGGACGATGGCCAGGCCGAGTCCGCTGGACTGGGCGTCGCTGCGCGCGGCGTCGCCACGGTAGAAACGGTCGAACAGGCGCGACAGCGGTTCGGCCGGCAGCATGTCGCAGGCGTTCTCCACGCTCAGCAGGAATTCCCCCGACCGGCGCAGGCCGCGCACTTCGATCAGGCTGTCGGCGCTGGCGTAGCGGATCGCGTTGGCCAGCAGGTTGCTCAGCGCCCGGCGGAACAGTTGCGGGTCGGCGCGCAAATGGCCGTTGACCCGGACGTCGAGGCTCAGCCCACGCTCCTCGGCCAGCCCTTCGAAATACTCCGCCTGGCGGCGCAGCTCTTCGCCCAGGTCCAGGCGGCTGCGTTGCACCGCCGCCCGCACGTCGTCGGCGCGGGCGAGGAAGAGGATGCTCTCGACCATCCGTGAGATGCGCTCCAGCTCTTCCTGGTTGGAGGCGATCAGCGCCTGGTACTCCTCGTTGCTGCGCGGCTGGCGCAGAGCCACCTGGCCGTGGCCCAGCAGCGAGCCGATGGGCGTGCGGATCTCGTGGGCGAGGTCGGCGGAGAACTGCTGCAGGCGCTGGTAGCCGTCGTCGAGGCGTTCGAGCATGGCGTTGAACGACTGCGCCACCTGCTGCAACTCGGCGGGCGCGGCGGCGACGTCGAGGCGGGTGTCCAGGCTGGTCGGATGGATCTCCGCCGCCTTCGCCGCCAGCGTGCGCAGCGGGCGCAGGCCGTGGCGCAGGACCAGCCAGCCGAGCAGGGCGGTGCCGAGGAACGCCAGCAGCACGGCGGCGATGACCCGCTCGCGGTACTGGGCGAGCATCCGCGTCTCGCCCAGCAGCAGGTGCGCGGCGGTGATCTGCAACGGCTCGCGGCCGCCGACCAGGACCTCGGCGGCGAGCACGCGCATCGCGATGCCGTCGTGGGTCAGCGCGGCGTGCACGGCGGACGGGTTCAACGCCTGGCCGGCGGCGACCAGCCGTAGCGATGGCAGGCGTTCGTGGCGCGGGTTGACCGCGACGATCGGCGCCTCGCCGGGCTGGCCGAGGAGCAGGATGTCCTGCTCGTTGCCGAGCATGTTCTCGAACAGCCGCGGGCGCGCCTTCAGCTCGGCCAGGGTGAGGTTGTCGCGCAGCAGGTTGCGGAAGTGCTCGACCCGGCCGGCGACCATCACGTCGCTGCGGCGCAGCATCGCCTCTTCCACCGAGCGGTACAGGTAGAAGCCGACCGCGCTGACCACCAGCGCCGCCACCGCGGCGAACAGCAGCGCCGCGTAGAGGGTCAGGGAGCGGCGGGCGGGCACGGGCGCTCCTCGCAGACGTAGCCGATGCCGCGCACGGTATGGATCAGCTTGTTCGGGAAGGGATTGTCGACCTTGGCGCGCAGGCGCTTGATCGCCACGTCGACGACGTTGGTATCGCTGTCGAAATTCATGTCCCAGACCTCCGAGGCGATCAGGGTGCGCGACAGCACCTCGCCCTCGCGGCGCATCAGCAGGTGCAGGAGGGCGAACTCCTTGTTGGTCAGGGCGATCAGCAGGCCCTGGCGGCTGACCTTGCGCCGCAGCACGTCCAGGTGCAGGTCGGCGAGCTGCACCTGCTCGGCCTCGCGTACCACGCCGCGGCGCAGCAGGGTGCGGATGCGCAGCAGCAGTTCGGTGAAGGAGAAGGGTTTCACCAGGTAGTCGTCGGCACCCAGCTCGAGGCCACGGATGCGGTCCTGCAACTGGTCGCGGGCGGTGAGGAAGAGCACCGGCACGTCGTGCTTCTTGCGCAGCACCTCCATGATCTGCCAGCCGTCCAGGCCGGGCAGCATCACGTCGAGGACCACCAGGTCGTAGCGGTTCTCCAGCGCCAGGTAGAGGCCGTCGGCGCCGTGCCGCGACCAGTCGACCGCATAGCCCGACTCGCCGAGGCCCTTCTTCAGGTATTCGCCGGTCTTCGCGTCGTCTTCGACCACCAGGATGCGCATGTCTCGTCCCCCTTCGTTCGCCGCCATTCTAGCCAGCGCGCGGCGCGGATTCGGTGACATTTTTGTCATGCGCAGGTCATCTCCGGGTACCGCCGCCGGGGCGACCATCGAGGCTCAACTCCCCACCGAGGATCGACCGATGCTTCGACTCAAGGCTTCCCCCGCGCTGCTCTTCGGCCTGCTCCTGGCCAGCGCCGCCAGCTTCGCCGCGCAACCGCCGGCGGGCATGGCGCAGCCGCTGCGCGGCACCATCCAGCAGGCTGCCGCCGACCACCTGCAAGTGAAGGCGCGCAACGGCCAGCAACTGACGGTGAAACTCACCGACAAGACCGCGATCCGCGCCGTGTCGCTGGCGAAACCGGAGGACATCCAACCCGGCAGCTTCATAGGTACCGCCGCCGTGCCGCAGCCCGACGGCACCCTCAAGGCCCTCGAGGTGCACGTGTTCGCCCCCAGCCTGCGTGGCAGCGGCGAAGGCCACCGGCCTTGGGAGAACGCCGATGGCAGCGCCTCGACCATGACCAACGGTACGGTCGGCAACCTGGTGGTCAGCCAGGGCCGGCGCATGACCGTGAAATACGGCGATGGCGAGAAGACCGTGGTGGTGCCGGACGACGTACCGATCGTCAGTCTCGAACCGGGCGAGCGCAGCCTGCTCGAGCCTGGGGCCAAGGTCGTGCTGTTCCCGCAGAAGGGCGCCGACGGCAGCCTCACCGCCCTGGCCATCTCGGTCGGCAAGGACGGCGTGACCCCGCCGATGTGAGGTTTCGCCGGGACGGCGCGTCCGTCCCGGCCGGGTTTCCTGGGAGAAAGACCATGAACCGTGCGTTGCACGCCTGGCCGGTGAGGCTCTGCCACTGGCTCAATGCCTATGCCATGGCCTGCCTGATCGGCAGCGGCTGGGGCATCTACAACGCTTCGCCGCTGCTGGATTTCCGTTTTCCCGCCTGGGCCACCCTCGGCGGCTGGCTCGGCGGTTCCATCGCCTGGCATTTCGCCGCCATGTGGCTGCTGCTCGGCAACGGCCTGTGCTACCTCGCCTACGGACTGTCCAGCGGGCATTTCCGTCGCGACTTCCTGCCTTTGAGCGCGGCTGGCGTCTGGCGCGACCTGCGCCTTGCCGTCGGCTTGCGCCTGGTCCATGAGCCGGGCCGCTACAACGCGGTACAGCGCCTGCTGTACTGGCTGGTCCTGGCGCTCGGTGCGCTGCTGGTGCTGTCCGGGCTGGCGATCTGGAAACCGGTGCAGCTGCATGGGCTGACCGTGTTGTTCGGTGGCTTCCAGGGCGCGCGCTGGGTGCATTTCCTGGCCATGGCCGGGGTCGTCGGGTTCGTCGTCGTGCACCTGCTGCTGGTGCTGCTGGTGCCGCGCACCCTGGTGCCGATGATCATTGGCCGCGAGTGGCGGCGCGGACGGAGGAGCGAAGGATGAAGGGGCCGGAGAAGAAGCGCGCGAGGATCGCGATCGACCCGTCCAGCGAGCGGCAAATGGTCGACCTGCAACGCCGCCTGCTGTTGCGCGGAGGCCTGTCCCTGGGCGCCCTGGCGATGCTCTCGGGGTGCCGGCTGCAGGACGGCGATTCGGTCGACAAGGTACTCTGGGCCATGTCGCGCTGGAACGACCGGGTCCAGGCCTGGCTGTTCAGCCGTACGCGGCTGGCGCCGATCTTCGATCCGTCGCAGGTGGTCTCGCCGTTCCCCTTCAACGCGTTCTACCCGGCCTACAACGTGCCGGAGATCGACCTGCCGGAATACCGCCTGCAGGTTTCCGGGCGGGTCCGCGACAAGCGCCCCTGGAGCCTGGAACGACTGCGCCGGCTGCCGCAGGCCAGCCAGGTCACGCAACTGATCTGCATCGAGGGCTGGAGCGCGATCGGCCAGTGGAGCGGAGTGCCGCTGCGCACCTTCCTGGAGCTGGTCGGCGCCGACACCTCGGCGAAGTACGTCGGCTTCAAGTGCGCCGACCGCTACTACTCCAGCCTCGACATGCCCAGCGCGCTGCATCCGCAGACCCTGCTGGCGCTGGAGATGTCCGGGCAGGCGCTGCCGGAGGAGAACGGCTACCCGCTGCGCCTGCGGATTCCCACCAAGCTCGGCTTCAAGAACGCCAAGCACGTGGTGGAAATCTTCGTCAGCAACAGCAATCCCGGCGGCTACTGGGAGGACCAGGGCTACAACTGGTTCAGCGGGGTGTGAGTGGGGAGCGGGCCATAAGAAAGCCCGGCATCGAGCCGGGCTTTTCTCGCGCCTTGCGGCGTCGCGGGCGATCAGGCGGTGCGCAGATCGAAACGGCTCATGCTGCGATGCAGGCGGTCGACGGTCCGTTCGCTGCCGTTGTCGGCCAGGCGCGCTTCGGCCTGGCTCATGTCCTTGTGCAGGCGATCGATGGTCTGTTCGCTGCCGTTGTCGGCCAGGCGGGCTTCGGCCTGACTCATGTCCTTGTGCAGGCGGTCGATGGTCCGCTCGCTGCCGTTGCCGGCGATGCGCAGCTCGACGCTGGTCATGTCCTGGTGCAGGCGGTCGACGGTGCGGCTGGCGCCGTCGGCGGCGAAGGCGGCATTGGTGGTCAGGGCGGCGAGGGTGAGGCCGAGGATCAGGGAACCTTTCATGGGGGTGACTCCAAGTGGGTGGTGTGCGTTTCGTTGGAGTCATTGTCAGTTCGGATAAATCGATTGGAAAACGAAGCTCGATGATAATGCCTATCGATCCCGATGATTGTTGTTATGACCGCTCTATATAAGGGTTTTCATGGCTATATTGCGATTTTTCAGACGAGCCTCGATGCAGCTGAAGCTTTTCTCTATTTAATCTATTAATTGAATCTATTTGCCGCAAAAGAAAGCCGACGCGGTGCGCGTCGGCTCTCGGGTGGGCCCTGGAACGGGCTGTCAGGCAAGGTCGTCGAGGATGTCGGCCATGTCGTCCGCATGCTCTTCTTCCTGGGCCAGGATTTCTTCGAAGATGCGCCGGGTAGTGGGATCGTCGTTGCCGAGGTAGGTGATGATCTCGCGATAGCTGTCGATGGCGATGCGCTCGGCGATCAGGTTCTCGGTGACCATGTCCTTCAGGGTCTTGCCTTCCACGTATTCGGCGTGGGAACGCTCCTCCAGGCCGCGCGGATTGAAGTCCGGCTCGCCGCCCAGCTGCATGATGCGCTCGGCCAACTGGTCGGCGTGCTGCATTTCCTGGTTGGCGTGCTCGAGAAACTCGGCGGCGGCGATGCTGGCCTTCAGGCCGGTGGCCATGAAGTAATGGCGCTTGTAGCGCAGGAAGCAGACCAGCTCGGTGGCGAGCGCTTCGTTGAGCAGGCGCAGGACGGTCTGGCGATCGGCCGAATAGCCTTCGGTCACCGCGCCTTCCTGGATGTTCTTGCGGGCACGGTCGCGAAGGGTCTGGACGTCCGTCAGTTGAACGGTGGTCATCGGTTTTCTCCTTGAGGCTGATCCGGTGAAAAGAGGGCCGGCTCTGCGGTCGGCTTTTTCTGCTTACCTAGGGTGTGAGTCCCGCGCGGTCGAAAAAGTTTTATCGTCCCTGCGCCGAACTGGCCTTTTGCCTGAAATGCGCGCGTCGGGGAGCAATGCCGGCGTTTCGCCGGTCCTAACGGAACGGGCCGGCGCATTCGCGCTGGCGAGACCATGGGCCGGCCTGCACACTGACAGGCTGAGCGAGGCGCGCTGCCGCGCCTGCCCGACAACCGACGCGGCGAAAAGGAGTTGTGCATGACGCGCGGCCGAAAGATCCTGACCTGGACCCTCGCCAGCCTGCTCCTGCTGCTGGCGGCGCTGGTGGTGTTCATCGCTACCTTCGACTGGAACCTGATCAAGCCCACCCTCAACGAAAAGGTCTCGGCGGCGCTGAACCGCCCGTTCGCCATCAACGGCAATCTGGCCGTGGCCTGGCGTCGCGAGGAGGGCGAGGAAGGCTGGCGCGCCTGGGTTCCCTGGCCGCGCTTCAGCGCCGAGGACATCACCCTCGGCAACCCGGACTGGACGGCGGGCAAGACCAGAGCGAACGAGTTCGCCAGCCTGGAGCGCATCGAATTCCGCCTGGCGCCGCTGCCATTGCTCTGGCAGACCATCCGCATTCCGCAGATCAAGCTGACCCAGCCACGCGCCGACCTCCTGCGTCTGGCCGACGGCCGCGCCAACTGGGATTTCGACCTGCCCGCCAGCGACAGCGACGAGCCGTCCGCCTGGCAACTGGACATCCGTGAGATCGGCTTCGACAAGGGTAGCGTCAGCCTCGACGACCAGCGATTGAAGACCCGCCTGGAAGTGCTGGTCGACCCGCTCGGCAAGCCGGTGCCGTTCGGCCAGTTGGCCGGCAAGGCGCTGGCCCGTGGCGATGCGGCGAACGCCCAGGACTACGTGTTCGGCTGGAAGGTCAAGGGCACCTACAAGGGCCAGGCGCTGTCCGGCGCGGGCAAGGTCGGCGGGATGCTGGCGTTGCAGGACGCGAGCAAGCCCTTCCCGCTACAGGCCGAGGTCAGTGCCGGCAGCACCCGTGCCGCAGTGGTCGGTACCCTGACCGATCCGCTCAACCTCGGCGCCCTCGACCTGCGCCTGAAACTGTCCGGCACCAGCATGGCCAACCTGTATCCGCTGACCGGCATCACCCTGCCGGACACCCCGGCCTACTCCACCGACGGCCATCTGCTGGCGCGGTTGAAGGAGGAGGGCGGCGCGCTGTTCCGCTACGAGAACTTCAACGGCAAGGTCGGCGCCAGCGACCTGCACGGCAGCCTGACCTTCGTCGCCCGCCAGCCGAGGCCGAAGTTGTCCGGCAAGCTGACCTCGGAACAGCTGCGCTTCGTCGACCTCGGCCCGCTGATCGGCGCCGACAGCAATGCCGAGAAGCAGAAGCGCGGGCAGACCGCCCGCCAGCCGGGCGACAGGGTGCTGCCGGTGGAAGAGTTCCGCACCGAGCGCTGGCGCGACATGGACGCCGACGTGGAATTCACCGGCAAGCGCATCGTCCACAGCGACAAGCTGCCGATCAGCGACCTCTACACCCACCTGGTGCTCAACGACGGCCTGCTGCGCCTGGAGCCGCTGCGCTTTGGCGTGGCCGGCGGCAGACTGGAGTCGGACATCCGCCTGGATGGCGGCAAGCAGCCGATGCAGAGCCGGGTGAGGATGAGCGCGCGCGGCTTCAAGCTGAAACAGCTGTTCCCCGGCTTCGCGCCGATGCAGACCAGCTTCGGCGAGCTGAACGGCGACGCCAGTCTCAGCGGCAGCGGCAACTCGGTGGCGAAGATCCTCGGCGGCGCCGATGGCGAATTGAAGATACTGATCAACGACGGCGCGATCAGCAAGGGCCTCACCGAAATCGCCGGCCTCAACGTCGGCAACTACCTGGTGACCAGGCTGTTCGGCGACGACGAGGTGAAGATCAACTGCGCTGCCGCCGACTTCGGCCTGCAGAAGGGACTGATGAGCAGCCGGCTGTTCGTCTTCGATACCGAGAACGCGCTGGTCAACGTCGATGGCACGGTGAATTTCGCCAACGAGCAGCTCGACCTCGATGTCACTCCGCACAGCAAGGGCCTGCGGATCTTCTCGCTGCGCTCGCCGCTTTACGTGCGCGGCACCTTCGCCAGGCCCGACGCCGGGGTCCACGCCGGGCCGCTGGTGGCGCGCGGCGCGGGGATGATCGCGCTCGGCGTGGCGGTGGGGCCGGCGGCCAGCCTGCTGGCGCTGGTGGCGCCGAGCAAGAGCGACGACAACCAGTGCACTGCGTTGCTGCAGCGCATGCGCCAGCCGGCCAAGGCGCCGGCCGGCAAGCGTTGAGTCAGTAGATAGGGATATACAGGTCGACTTGCGAATTCGGATCCAGCGGTCCGCGGAAACGCTGGTCGTAGTGTTCGAAGTCGACCCCCGCCTTGGGTTCCAGGCCACGCTCGGCGAGCAGGTGGCTGTAGATCGCCTGGAAGCTCTCGGCGATCTGCGGCGCCGTGCCCTTGTGGGTGAACACCGCGTACTTCTGCGCCGGCACCACGAAGCGCACCATGCCGTCGGGCACCGGCCAGCCTTCCTGCACCTCGAAGCCGGCGACATAGTGGAACTCGCCATTGGGCCGCTGCGCGCAGATGCCGTAGGAGACGTCGGGATCGTGCTTGCCGGCGATCTCGTGCTCGCGCGGGATGAACCGCTCCCAGAGCTGGCCGATGCTGTCGTCCTGGGCGTTGCCGATGTATTCCATGCCCACCACGCTGAAGGCGGGACGTTCGACGATTCGTGAGTGCATGCTGCGGATCCTCCAATGGGCGAATGTCGCCAGGGTGCGGTCGAGTTCCGCCAGCAGACGCTGGCGGGCGCTGAGTTCCTCGCGCAGGTTGTCCTGCTGCCGCAGCAGGGAGTGCCGCAGCCGCTCGGGATCGTCCAGCGCGCCGCCGCGTTTCGACCGGTCGATGGCTTCCAGCGGTACGTCGAGCCGGCGCAGGGCGAGGGGGCGCGAGAGTTGCCCGATCTGTTCCGGCCGGTAGTAGCGATAGCCGTTGTCGGCACCGATTCGCGCGGGGACGAACAGGCCGAGCGCATCGTGGTGGCGCAGGGTCCTGGTAGAGACTTCGAAGATTCGCGCCAGTTGGCCGATGGTGAGCATTGCCGGTTCCTGCAGCGGGATAGCGGCAGACTAAGGATTGTCCCTGGGGCAAGGTCAAGGGGTTTGCGCCGCCGGGTCATTTTGACTGAACGTCGGCCGTCGCGTCCCGGTCCCAAGCGATGAACCCATCGCAAAGGGAGACTTCCCATGCCCCGTGGCGACAAGAGCAAGTACAGCGACAAGCAGCAGCGCAAGGCCGAGCATATCGAGGACAGCTACAAAGCCAAGGGCGTCAGCGAGTCGGAGGCCGAGGCGCGCGCCTGGGCGACGGTCAACAAGCAGTCCGGCGGTGGCGAGCGCAAGGGTGGCTCCGGCCGCGCCAAGAGCGAGACGGCCAAACGCGCCGAACGCAAGGACTCGGCTCACCGCGCGGCGCAGACTCGCTCCGGACACCCGGCCAATCGCGGTTCGGCGAGCCGTGGCAAACGCCAGGGCAGCACCGCGGTGAGCGAGATGACCCGCGACGAGCTGATGCAGCTGGCGCGCAAGCGCGACATCCGTGGTCGCTCGCGGATGCGCAAGGCCGAACTGATCGAGGCCCTGTCCAGGGCCTGAAGGCAGGCGCCCCGCTTCCCGGGGAAGCGGGGCGTCGTGTCAGGGGCGCGCGTCGCGTTCGTGGCGGTCCAGCTCGGAGCAGGTCATGAAGCCAGAGCCGTCGACCTTGCCGCTGCCGTCGAAGCTCACGTAGAAGGGTTGCTGCTGGCCGTCCCGGTTGAGGATATAGCTGTTGCAGCTGCCCGGCTTCATCAGGCGCTTCTGGGTGCCCGACGGCGTGCCGCCGATGCGCAGGACTTCCTGCTGGCTCATGCCCTTCTCGACGTTCTTGACCAGCGGTTCGTCGCGGAAGGTGATGTAGTTGACCGGGTTCTGGACCTTGGTCGACGCGCAGCCGGCCAGGGTTGCCATCACGAACAGTGCCGCCAGTGACTGCTTGTACATGCTGTGACTCCTTGTGGTTGAGCGGTGCTTGCCAACATTGGAGCGCGGGCCCTCGCGCAGAGTTCGCCGGGAATTGCCGCGCATCGCCTCAGACCCTGTCCAGCGGCCGGTGCGGCGGGGGCGGCAGTTCGACGTGGATGGCGTCGCCGGGGCGCACCTCGCCGCCCTCCAGGACGGTCGCCATCACCCCGGCCTTGCGCAGCAGGTTGCCCTGTTCGTCGCGGCCGAGCACGGCGGCGGTCAGGCCGGGCTGGTAGTTGTCCAGTTGCGCGCAGGGGTTGCGCAGGCCGGTCAGCTCGACTATGGCGCTTTCCCCCAGGCGCAGGCGGGTACCGGTGGGCAGGGCGAGCAGATCGATGCCGCGGGTGGTGATGTTCTCGCCCAGCGTTCCGGGGGCGATGGCGAAGCCGCCGGCGCGCAACTCGTCGTGCAATTCCGCGTGGATCAGGTGGACCTGGCGCAGGTTGGGTTGGGTCGGGTCCTGCCGCACCCGCGAGCGATGCTTCACGGTGACGCCGCTGTGGGCGTCGCCCTCGACGCCGAGGCCCTTCAGCAGACGGATGGCGGGACGCCCCTGCTTGCTGAACGCGTGGGTGGCGCAAAGACTCACCGCGATGACCTGCTGCATGGAACTCCTCCTCGTGCGAGGCGTCAGTCTAGCTGCGAAACATGACGCTTGTCGCAAGCGCACAGGACGCGTTCCCAGCCCCTGCAAAGCCCGCCGCAGTCGCTAGACTTCAGCGCACCTGCATGCGAACGTGCAGCCCTTCAAGGAGAGTTCGATGAATATCCTGCGTATCCCGATGTTCGTATTGGCCATGGCCGTCTCGGCCCATGGTTTCGCTGCCACCGCGCAGCAGGAAAAGATGACCGCCTGCAACGCCGAAGCCACCAGCAAGGCGCTCAAGGGCGATGAGCGCAAGGCGTTCATGAGCGGCTGCCTGAAGGCCGGCGCGCCTGCCGGCGGCAAGGCCACCGCGCAGCAGGAGAAGATGAAGAGCTGCAACGCTGACGCCAGCGCCAAGTCGCTCAAGGGCGACGAGCGCAAGGCGTTCATGAGCAGTTGCCTGAAGGCTGGCGGCGGCGCCAAGGCGGCGACCCAGCAGGAGAAGATGAAGACCTGCAACGCCGACGCCACCGCCAAGGCGCTCAAGGGTGACGAACGCAAGGCGTTCATGAGCACCTGCCTGAAGAAGTGAGCCCCCGCCCTCGTCGGGCTCGGTGTGGCGGCGGATAACGCCAGTGGCGTTATCCGCCCTACGGACGGGTGTGGCGTGATCTTGGCGTAGGGCGAATAACCGCTCGCGGTTATCCGCCATGGCGGGCCCGGTGTGACCCTTATCCACCCTAAGGCAGGGGCGCGGCCAGGACGGCTCAGCCGTAGCGCTTCTTCGCCTCGATGGCCAGGCCGCTGCCGATGCTGCCGAACAGGTTGCCTTCGACGTGGCGGGCGTTGGGCAGCATCGCCGAGATGCTCTGGCGCAAGGCCGGAATGCCGCTCGAACCGCCGGTGAAGAACACCGTGTCGACCCGCTCGGCGCCGATCCCGGCCGAGGCCAGCAACTGCGTGACGCTGTTGCGCACGCGCTCCAGCAGGCCGCCGATGGCGCTCTCGAACAGCTCGCGGGTCAGCTCCACGCCCAGCCCGGCCTCGATGCGCTCCAGCGAGAGGTGCAGGCGCTCGGTTTCGGTCAGGCGGATCTTGCTGTCTTCCACCTGCATCGCCAGCCAGTGCCCGGCGCGTTCCTCGATGAGCTTGAAGAGGCGATCGATGCCGGTGCTGTCGACGATGTCGTAGCGCATGTTCTTCAGCGCCAATTGCGACTTCTGCGCGTACACCGCGTTGATGGTGTGCCAGGTGGCCAGGTTCAGGTGGTAGCTGGTGGGCATGAAGGCGTCGCTCTTCATCCGGCTGCCGTAGCCGAACAGCGGCATCACGCCTTCCAGGCTGAGCTGCTTGTCGAAGTCGGTACCGCCGATGTGCACGCCGCCGGTGGCCAGGATGTCGTCCTGGCGCTCGGCCACGTCGCGGCGCTCCGGCGCCAGGCGCACCAGGGAGAAGTCCGAGGTGCCGCCGCCGATGTCGACGATCAGCACCAGTTCCTCGCGCTGGATGCCGCGCTCGTAGTCGAAGGCCGCGGCGATCGGCTCGTACTGGAAGGAAACCTCCTTGAAGCCGAGCTTGTTGGCCACTTGCACCAGGGTGTCCTGGGCCTCGCGGTCGGCGTCCGCGTCGTCGTCGACGAAGAACACCGGGCGCCCCAGCACCACCGCGTCGAAGGCCTGCCCGGCGGCGGCTTCGCCGCGCGCCTTGAGCTGGCCGATGAACAGGCCGAGTAGGTCCTTGAACGGCAGGGCGCTGCCGAGCACGGTGGTCTCGCTTTTCAGCAGCTTGGAGCCCAGCAGGCTCTTCAGCGAGCGCATCAGCCGCCCCTCGTAGCCCTCCAGGTACTCGCCGAGCGCCTGGCGGCCGTAGACCGGGCGGCGTTCCTCGACGTTGAAGAACACCACCGAGGGCAGGGTGATCTTGCCGTCCTCCAGCTCGATCAGCGGTTCGATACCCGGCCGCCACCAGCCGACGGTGGAGTTGGAGGTGCCAAAATCGATGCCCAGGGCGCGGGCGGCGGTGCTCGGGTTCATGGCGCGAAACGGTCCGGGAAAAAAACGGCCGCGCAGTGTATGCGAGAGCGTCGCGGATTTCACCGCCGGCGATCGGCGAAAACCTCCTAGCACGCCCGTGCGGGCGGCCCCGACCTTTGTATACGGATTTGCCAAGGGGCCTGCGCATGGTGCTATGTTGGCGCTGCTTTCCCACTCCGTCTTGCCGTGTTGTCCTGGATTTCGCCATGCATAGAGCCTCACACCATGAGTTGCGTGCGATGTTTCGCGCGCTGTTGGACTCCTCCCGTTGCTACCACACCGCTTCCGTGTTCGATCCCATGTCGGCGCGCATCGCCGCCGACCTCGGCTTCGAGTGCGGCATCCTCGGCGGTTCGGTGGCTTCCCTGCAGGTCCTGGCGGCGCCGGACTTCGCCCTGATCACCCTCAGCGAATTCGTCGAGCAGGCCACCCGCATCGGCCGGGTGGCGCGCCTGCCGGTGATCGCCGACGCCGACCACGGCTACGGCAACGCGCTGAACGTGATGCGCACGGTGGTCGAGCTGGAGCGCGCCGGGATCGCCGCGCTGACCATCGAGGACACCCTGCTGCCGGCGCAGTTCGGGCGCAAGTCCACCGACCTGATCTGCGTCGAGGAAGGCGTCGGCAAGATCCGTGCGGCCCTGGAGGCGAGGGTCGACCCGGCGTTGACCATCATCGCCCGGACCAATGCCGAACTGATCGACGTCGACGCGGTGATCCAGCGCACCCTGGCCTACCAGGAAGCCGGCGCCGACGGCATCTGCCTGGTCGGCGTGCGCGACTTCGCCCACCTCGAGGCGATCGCCGAGCACCTGCACATCCCGCTGATGCTGGTCACCTACGGCAATCCGCAACTGCGTGACGACGCCCGCCTGGCGCGGCTCGGCGTGCGCATCGTGGTCAACGGCCACGCCGCCTATTTCGCCGCGATCAAGGCGACCTACGACTGCCTGCGCGAGGAGCGCGGCGCGGTCGCCTCGGACCTGACCGCCTCGGAGCTGTCGAAGAAGTACACCTTCCCCGAGGAGTACCAGGCCTGGGCCCGCGACTACATGGAAGTCAAGGAGTAGGCGACCTCAGGCCAGGCGCTGGCGCAGCGCCTGGTACAGCGGCAGGTCGCGCTCGTACTGGCCGGGAGCCAGGGCGTGGCGGTGCTCGGCGAGCATGCCCAGGTAGTCGTCCACCGCCGTGCGGTAGCTGGCCAACTGGTCGGTGGCCAGGGGCTGGCCGGCCATGGCGCGGATGTCGAAGGCCCATTGCAACCCGTCGCGGGCGTTCGAATAGGCGGCGCCGTCCATGCCGGCGGTGAGCGCCAGCCACTGGTCGAGGAAGGCCTGCGGTGCATCGCGCGGCGGGAAGTGGCGGATCTTCGCGGCGCCCACCTCGGTGATGCCGTCGCCGTCCAGGTCGACGCTGTAGCCTTCGGGCAACAGCAGGTTGCGCGCGCCTTCCTCGCTCAGCGCCTCGACCCGGATCGGCTCGGCCAGGCCCAGGTTGCGCTGCAGCGCCTGCAGGTCGTCGGCGCCCAGGCGGGCGAGGAAGCCACGGGCGTCCAGTTGCGCGCCGTTTTCACAGGCGCGGTTGAGCACATGGGCGAAGCGCAACTGGTCTTCCAGGCTGACGCCGCGCAGCCGGCTGTATTCCTGCTGGGTGGCGCCGAGGGTGTCGGCCAGCGCCCCGGCCTGCTCCGCGCTGCCGTCGGCGGCAACCGCGAGGCGCGCGTAGGCGGCCTGGAAGTCGCGCTGGAAAGCCTGGTCGGGAGTGCGGGTCATCATCTGCCGCTGGGCCAGGCTCGGAGAGCTGGAGGCTGAGTCGATCTTCATGTCCGGGTCGTCCTTGAGGCCGAGGATGGAGAAGGCGCTACCCTACGCGCCGGCACGCCGGCCAGCCAATGCGCAGAAGGTCGCAGGCGACAGTCTGCCTCAGGCTCGTCCGGAGCGCTCGCGCCGCTTGCGTTCGCGGTAGGCGGCCTGGTTGGCCAGGCGCCGCTGCGCCGAGCCGGGGCGGTTGGCCGCCTGGGCGCGGTACAGGCGTTGGGCGTAGGCCAGTTCCATGTAGCGCTGCATCGCCCGGCTGTTGAACAGCAGCCAGGCGCAGGCGCCGCCGCCGAGCGCCACCAGGCCCGCCGTCTCGCCGCTGGCCAGGCGCAGCAGGAGCCCGGCGCCGACCAGCAGCAGGCTGGCATCGCGCGCCAGGCGCGGGCCGAGGCTGGCGCCGCGGGAGAGCAGGGCGACCAGCCACAGCCAGGCCGCCAGCAGCGGCAGGGCGGAAAGCCAGCCCAGCGGCCGCAAAGGAGTCTCCGGCAATACCAGGCGCAGCGCGGCCAGGCCCAGCGGCGCGGCGCCGAGCAGCAGCGCCAGGCTGCCGAGTACCGGTGCGTAGAGACCGGGATGACGGCGCGGATACAGGCCGTGCAGTTGCTGGACGCTATGGCGCGTCTCCGGCGCCGGCAGGGCGAACGGATCGCTGGCGAGCGCGGCGTCGAGCTGGCGGCCCTGGTCGATCAGGCGGGCGAGGCGGCGGAACGGTCCCATCATGCGGCGTACCTTCAGGCTTGGCCGGCGATTGTGCCACGCCACGCCAGGCCGATGGTCGCGCCGCCCTTGCAAAGCCGCGGGCGAACGCCCATATCTGGAAGTTCCAGGGTTTCAGCCAGAGGAGTCAGTCATGGCCAGCGGGTGGGCGAACGACGGTGCGGTGCAGGAACAGATCGACAGCACGATCGAGGACGCCATCGCCCGCGCGCGCAGCCAGTTGCCCCGCGGCGAGAGCCTGACCCATTGCGAAGAGTGCGACGCGGCGATCCCCGAGGCGCGGCGCCGGGCGATCCCCGGCGTGCGCCTGTGCGTCAACTGCCAGGCCGAGCACGACAGGGAACAGGCGAAGTTCAGCGGCTACAACCGCCGCGGCAGCAAGGACAGCCAGTTGCGCTGAAGGCTGTGTCTCTCGCCTCCCTCTCTACCCTTCAGAACAGGAAATAACGCTGCGCCATCGGCAGCACGTCGGCCGGTTCGCACCAGAGCAACTGGCCGTCGGCGCGTACCTGGTAGTTCTGTGCGTCGACCTCGATGGTCGGCAGGTAGCCGTTGTGGATCAGGTCGGTCTTCTGCACGCCGCGACAGCCCCTGACCACGCCGATGGCCTTGCGCAGGCCGAGTTGCTGCGGTACGCCGGCGGCGAAGGCGGCCTGGCTGACGAAGGTCAGGCTGGTGGCGTGGCGGCTGCCGGCGTAGCTGGCGAACATCGGTCGGTAGTGCACCGGCTGCGGCGTGGGGATCGAGCCGTTGATGTCGCCCATCAGGCTGGCGGCGATGGCCCCGCCCTTGAGGATCAGGCTCGGCTTGACGCCGAAGAAGGCCGGGCGCCAGAGCACCAGATCGGCCCATTTGCCGGCTTCGACGGAGCCCACTTCATGGCTGATGCCGTGGGTGATCGCTGGGTTGATGGTGTACTTGGCGATGTAGCGCCTGGCGCGGAAGTTGTCGTTGCGCGCACCGTCGCCGTCGAGGCGGCCGCGCTGGCGCTTCATCTTGTCGGCGGTCTGCCAGGTGCGCGTGATCACTTCGCCGACCCGGCCCATGGCCTGGCTGTCGGAGCTGATCATGCTGAACGCGCCGAGGTCGTGGAGGATGTCCTCGGCGGCGATGGTCTCGCGGCGGATGCGCGACTCGGCGAAGGCCACGTCCTCGGCGATGGCCGGGTCGAGGTGGTGGCAGACCATCAGCATGTCCAGGTGCTCGTCGATGGTGTTGCGGGTGAACGGCCGGGTCGGGTTGGTCGAGCTGGGCAGCACGTTGGCGAAGCCGCAGGCCTTGATGATGTCCGGCGCGTGGCCGCCGCCGGCGCCCTCGGTGTGGTAGGTGTGGATGGTGCGGCCCTTGAAGGCGCCGAGGGTGGTCTCGACGAAGCCGGATTCGTTGAGGGTGTCGGTGTGGATCGCCACCTGGATGTCGTGGCGCTCGGCGACCTCCAGGCAGTTGTCGATCGCCGCCGGGGTGCTGCCCCAGTCCTCGTGCAGCTTAAGGCCGATGGCGCCGGCGAGCACCTGCTCCTCCAGCGGCAGCGGCAGGCTGGCGTTGCCCTTGCCGGTGAAGCCGATGTTCATCGGGAAGGCGTCGGCGGCCTGGAGCATCCGCGCCATGTGCCAGGGGCCGGAGGTGCAGGTGGTGGCGTTGGTCCCGGCGGCGGGGCCGGTGCCGCCGCCGATCATGGTGGTGACCCCGCTCATCAGCGCCTCTTCGATCTGCTGCGGGCAGATGAAGTGGATGTGCGTGTCGATGCCGCCGGCGGTGAGGATCATGCCCTCGCCGGCGATCACCTCGGTGCCGGCGCCGATGGCGATGTTCACCCCGGGCTGGATGTCCGGGTTGCCGGCCTTGCCGATGGCCTGGATGCGCCCGTCCTTGAGACCGACGTCGGCCTTGACCACGCCCCAGTGGTCGAGGATCAGCGCATTGCTGATCACCGTGTCGACCACCTGCGCCGCGCCCAGCTGGCTCTGGCCCATGCCGTCGCGGATGACCTTGCCGCCGCCGAACTTCACTTCCTCGCCATAGACGGTGAAGTCCCGCTCCACCTCGAGCCACAGGTCGGTGTCGGCCAGGCGCACGCGGTCGCCGACGGTGGGGCCGAACATGTCGGCGTAGGCTTGTCTGCTGATTTTCATCGAACGCTCCTTTGGCGATCGTCGGTGTTCGCTGTCTTTCCTCGGACCTGGCCAGTCGGGAACGGGGCCTAGAGGTCGCCCATCACCCGCCCGGCGAAGCCGTAGACGCGCCGCTCGCCGGCCAGCTCCACCAACTCCACCTCGCGGCTCTGCCCCGGTTCGAAGCGCACCGCGGTGCCGGCGGCGATGTTCAGGCGCATGCCACGGGTGGCCGGACGGTCGAAGGCGAGGGCGTCGTTGACCTCGAAGAAGTGGTAGTGCGAGCCGACCTGGATCGGCCGGTCGCCGGTGTTCGCCACGCTCAGGGCGAGGGTGCGGCGGCCGGCGTTGAGTTCGATATCGCCGGGCTGGATGTCGTATTCACCGGGGGTCATGGGGGCTCCTTGGGGCTCAGGGCGCGCTGCGCGTCGGATCGAGGTTCATTTGCATGAAGGTCAGGTCGAGCCAGCGGCCGAACTTCTGGCCCACCTGCGGCATCTGCCCGCTGATCTCGAAGCCGAGGCGCCGGTGCAGGCCGATCGAGGCGGCATTGCCGCTTTCGATGGCGGCCACCATGACGTGCAGGCCCTGGGCCCGCGCACGTTCGATCAGCGCCTGCAGCAGTTGCACGCCGAGGCCTTTGCCGCGCTGGTCGTCGCGCACGTAGACGGAGTGCTCGACGGTACCGCGGAAGCCCTCGAAGGGCCGCCAGTCGCCGTAGGAGGCGTAGCCGAGCACTTCGCCGGCGGCGTCGCTCGCCACCAGGATCGGGTAGCCCTGGCGGGCGCGGGCGTCGAACCAGGCCTGGCGGTTGGCCAGGTCCACCGGGGTTTCGTTCCAGATCGCCGTGGTATTGCCCACGGCGTCGTTGTAGATGGCGAGGATGCCGGGCAGGTCGGCGACGCCGGCGTCGCGGATCGAAGCGCTCATGGCCGGCCTCAGGCGATGGGCTGGTGGACGGTCACCAGCTTGGTGCCGTCGGGGAAGGTGGCCTCCACCTGGATGTCCGGGATCATCTCCGGCACGCCCTCCATCACCTGTTCGCGGTTCAGCAGGGTGGTGCCGTAGTGCATCAGCTCGGCGACGCTGCGGCCGTCGCGCGCGCCTTCCAGCAGGGCGGCGGAGATCAGCGCCACCGCCTCCGGGTAGTTCAGCTTGAGGCCGCGCGCCAGCCGGCGCTCGGCGAGCAGGCCGGCGGTGAAGATCAGCAGCTTGTCTTTCTCGCGGGGGACAAGTCCATCTCAGGTGCTCCAGATGCGTGGGGGAACGGCCTCGCGGCCGAGCAGCGCCGGCCGCAGCAGGCGCCAGAGTTCGATCAGCCAGGCTCGCGCGTGCAGCGCCTCGTCGGCCAGGCAGCGCGCCACCAGCAGGCCGCCAGGCAACTGGCTGAGGTTGCCGCGGCCAGCGCAGGGGAGCGCGCGGCAGCGTTGCAGCAGGTCGGTGTCGATCTCGCCGCTGGCGATGAGGGTGGCCAGCACCGGGTGCCCGCCGAGGCCGATCGGCGAGTCGAGCAGGCGGTCGCCGCCGTCGATGCGCTGGCGCTCGTGCCAGAGCAGGTTCTCGTCGCGGCGGATGTCCAGGGCCGCGACGAAATGGCCGCTGGCGAAGCGCTCGCCGCTGGCCGGGCGGCCGAGCGCGACCATGTCCCAGTAGAACAGGCGGGCGTCGCCGCGTAGCTGGATGCGGGTTTCCAGTTCGGCCTGGGCGCCAGCGAAGACGATGGTTTCCTGCGGCAGCCATTCCAGGGTGGCGCCGGGCTCCAGGTGGATCTCCAGGGTCTGCCGCGACGGGCAGGCGGCGCGGTACCACTTGGCCGCGCCGGGGCTGGTGAGCTGGGCCCAGGCGCGTTCGCCGAGGCGCACGTCGAAGGCCAGGCTGTCGCCGCCGGCGATGCCGCCGGGCGGATGCACGAGGATGTGCTGGCAGACTTCCGGGCCTTCGCCGTACAGGTGCTTCTGCACCCGCAACGGCCCGGCGTGGCGCCGCGTCACCGGACGGGTGGCGTCGCCGGCGCGGGCATAGGCCAGTTCCAGCTGGGCGTGCCAGGCGGGATGGAAGTTCAGCTCGGGGAGGGCGGCGGTCATCGGTCGGGTCAGGCCAGGGCCTTGCGCATGAACACGCGGCGGAATCCCTGTTCCTGGCGGCGTTCGTATTCGAGGTAGCCGGCCCTGGCGTAGAGCGCGATGTTTTCCGTCATCCGCTCGTTGGTGTAGAGGTACAGCGAGCGGTAGCCGAGGCTCGCCGCGTCGCGCTCGGCGTGCTCCAGCAACTGCCGGCCGATGCCCCGGCCCTTGCACTCGGGAAGCACGGCGAGGTTGTCGACGAGGAAGCCATCGGCGGTTTCCCGGGTCACCAGCAGGCCGACCGGCTGGCCGCCGTGCTCGGCGATGAAGACCCGGTCGCTGGCGATCACCTGGTGGTAGTCCTGGGTCATCGGCCAGGGCTTGCGGCCGATCACCGCGATCCATGGGGCATAGGCGGCGGCGACGCAGAGCGCGGCGAAGCCCGCGTCGGCCTGGACGGCCGGGCGCAGAGTGACGGTCATTTCGACCTCCTGCGGAAAGACGAGGGCATAGAGATTGCCAGCGCAGGCCCCGGTTGCGCCAGCGGCAGTGTGTCCCAGCCCGTTCAAATCGCCACCAGCCCGCGCACGCCCTCGTTCTCCATGTCGCGGCCGCGGCCCTGCTGGACGATCTCGCCGCGCGCCATCACCAGGTATTGGTCGGCCAGTTCGGCGGCGAAGTCGTAGAACTGCTCGACCAGCAGGATCGCCATGTCGCCGCGCGCCGCCAGGCTGCGGACCACCGTGCCGATCTCCTTGATCACCGAAGGCTGGATGCCTTCGGTGGGTTCGTCGAGGATCAGCAGGCGCGGCTGGCTGGCCAGGGCGCGGCCGATCGCCAGTTGCTGCTGCTGGCCGCCGGAGAGGTCACCACCGCGCCGTCGCTTCATTTCGCGCAGGACCGGGAACAGCTCGTAGATGAAGTCCGGCACGGCCCGGGCGTCCCTGGCGCTGAAGCGGGACAGCCCCATCAGCAGGTTCTCTTCCACCGTCAGCCGGGAGAAGATTTCCCGTCCCTGCGGCACGTAGGCGATCCCGGCGCGGACCCGCTGGTGCGGCCTGAGACCGCTGAGCGAACGACCTTCCCAGGCGACCTGGCCCTCGCGGGCCGGGACCAGGCCCATCAGGCAGCGCAACAGGGTGGTCTTGCCCACCCCGTTGCGGCCGAGCAGGCAGGTCACCTCGCCGACCTTCGCCTCGAAGCTCAGGCCGCGGAGGATATGGCTACCGCCGTAGTACTGGTGGAGCTTGTCGACTTGCAGCATGGCTTTCTTCCATTGTCCTGTGAGGGCTGGCGCCGTCGTTATTCCGAACCCGCCATGGCGGATAACCGCGAGCGGTCATTCTTCCTACGCGACGGGCGCCACTTGGCAGGCGCTACCCGCCGAGCGGATGGCTGGCGTCAGCGACCGAGGTAGACCTCGATCACCTGTTCGTCGGCCTGTACCTCCGCCAGCGAGCCTTCGGCCAGCACATGGCCCTGGTGCAGCACGGTGACATGGTCGGCGATGCTGCCGACGAAACCCATGTCGTGCTCCACCACCATCAGCGAGTGCTTGCGCGCCAGGGACTTGAACAGCTCGGCGGTGAATTCGGTCTCGGCGTCGGTCATGCCCGCGACCGGTTCGTCGAGCAGCAGCAACTGCGGTTCCTGCACCAGCAGCATGCCGATCTCGAGGAACTGCTTCTGGCCATGGGACAGCAACCCCGCCGGGCGCCGCCGCGACTCCAGCAGGCGGATGGTGGCGAGCACCTCCTCGATGCGTTCCTTCTGCGCGCCGTCGAGCCGCGCGCGCAGGCTGGCCCACACCGACTTGTCGGCCTTCTGCGCCAGTTCGAGGTTCTCGAACACGCTCAGGGCCTCGAACACCGTGGGCTTCTGGAACTTGCGGCCGATCCCGGCCTGGGCGATCTGCACCTCGCTCATGCGGGTCAGGTCGAGGGTGTCGCCGAAATACGCGGTACCGCTCTGCGGGCGGGTCTTGCCGGTGATCACGTCCATCAGGGTGGTCTTGCCGGCGCCGTTGGGGCCGATGATGCAGCGCAACTCGCCGACGCCGATGTACAGGGTCAGGTCGCGCAGGGCCTTGAAGCCGTCGAAGCTGACGTTGATGTCTTCCAGGCTGAGGATGGTGCCGTGGCGCGCGTCCAGCCGGCCGCTGGTGGCGGCGCCCAGGCCGATGGCGTCGCGGCCGCTGCCGGCGGTATCCAGACCGGGGTGGAAGGCCGGTTCGAGCATCGGGTGCGGTGTGGCTCTCATTACTCCTTCTCCTTGCGCAGCAGGCCGAGCAGGCCGCGCGGCAGGTACAGGGTGACGAGGATGAACAGCGCGCCGAGGAAGAACAGCCAGTATTCCGGGAAGGCCACGGTGAACCAGCTCTTCGCGCCGTTCACCACGCCGGCGCCGAGCAGCGGCCCGAGCAGGGTGCCGCGCCCGCCGAGGGCGACCCAGACGGCGGCCTCGATGGAGTTGGTCGGCGACATCTCGCTGGGGTTGACGATCCCAACCTGCGGCACGAACAGCGCGCCGGCGAGGCCGCAGAGCACCGCGCTCAGGGTCCAGACGAAGAGCTTGTAGCCGCGCGGGTCGTAGCCGCAGAACATCAGGCGGTTCTCGGCGTCGCGCAGCGCGGTGAGGACCCGGCCGAACTTGCTCCGCGCCAGGCGCCAGCCGAGCAGCAGGCTGGCCGCGAGCAGCGCGACGGTGGCGAGGAACAGCGCGGCGCGGGTGCCCGGCGCGGTGATCGGGAAGCCGAGGATGCTGCGGAAATCGGTGAAGCCGTTGTTGCCGCCGAAACCGGTCTCGTTGCGGAAGAACAGCAGCATGCCGGCGAAGGTCAGGGCCTGGGTCATGATCGAGAAGTACACGCCGCGGATCCGCGAACGGAAGGCGAAGTAGCCGAAGACGAAGGCCAGCGCGCCGGGCACCAGCACCACCAGGCACAGCGCCCAGAGGAAGTGCTGGGTGCCGGCCCAGTACCAGGGCAGTTCGTTCCAGGAAAGGAAGCTCATGAATGCCGGAAGGCTGTCGCCGGCGGCCTGGCGCATCAGGTACATGCCCATGGCGTAGCCGCCGAGGGCGAAGAACAGCCCGTGGCCGAGGGACAGCAGGCCGGCGTAGCCCCAGACCAGGTCGAGGGCCAGCGCGACGATGGCGTAGCAGAGGATCTTGCCGGTCAGGGTCAGGCTGTAGGCGGAGACATGAAGCGCGCTGTCCGGCGGCAGCAGGTGCAGCAGCGGCATCGCCAGCAGCACGGCGAAGGCCGCGCCGAGCGCGATGCCGGTGACGCGGACGCCGGCCTTGCGGGCGAGGCTGACGGTGAGTGGCTGGTTCAATCGATGACCCTCCCTTTCAGGGCGAACAACCCCTGCGGGCGTTTCTGGATGAACAGGATGATCAGCGCGAGGATCAGGATCTTGCCCAGTACCGCGCCGATCTGCGGTTCGAGGACCTTGTTCGCCACGCCCAGGCCGAAGGCGGCGAGGACGCTGCCGGCGAGCTGGCCGACACCGCCGAGCACCACCACCAGGAAGGAGTCGATGATGTAGCCCTGGCCGAGGTCCGGGCCGACGTTGCCGACCTGCGACAGGGCTACCCCGCCGAGCCCGGCGATGCCCGAGCCGAGACCGAAGGCGAGCATGTCCACGCGCCCGGTGGGCACCCCGCAGCAGGCCGCCATGTTGCGGTTCTGGGTCACCGCGCGGACGTTCAGGCCGAGCCGCGTGCGGTTCAGCAGCAGCCAGGTGAGCAGCAGCACGAACAGGGCGAAGCCGATGATGACGATGCGGTTCCACGGCAGCACCAGGTTCGGCAGCACCTGGATGCCGCCGGACAGCCAGGCCGGGTTGGCCACCTCGACGTTCTGCGCGCCGAACAGCACCCGCACCAGCTGGATCAGCACCAGGCTGATGCCCCAGGTGGCGAGCAGGGTTTCCAGCGGTCGGCCGTAGAGATGGCGGATCACAGTGCGTTCCAGGGCCATGCCGATGGCGGCGCTGACGCAGAATGCCACCGGCAGCGCCAGCAGCGGGTAGAGCGCCAGCCATTCCGGCGCCAGGCGCTGGAGCAGCAGTTGCACGACGTAGGTGGAGTAGGCGCCGAGCATGAGCATTTCGCCATGAGCCATGTTGATCACCCCGAGCAGGCCGTAGGTGATCGCCAGGCCGAGCGCCGCGAGCAGCAGGATCGAGCCCAGCGACAGGCCGCTGAAGGCCTGGCCGAGCAGGTCGCCGACCAGCAGCCGGCGCTTGACCTGGGCCAGGCTGGTGGCGGCGGCGACGCGCACGCCTTCCTCCGGTTCTACCGCCGGGTCGAGCAGGTTTTCCAGGCGGGTCCGCGCCAGCGGGTCGCCGGACTCGCCGAGCAGGCGCACGGCGGAAAGGCGCAAGGCCGGGTCGGGATCGTTCAATTGCAGGTTGGCCAGGGCCAGGCCGAGGGCCTCCTTCACGCCGGCGTCGCTCTCGATCCGCAGGCGCGCTTCGAGCAGCGGCCGCTGCGCGGCCCTGGCGGTCTTTTGCAACTGCTGCGCGGCGGCCAGACGCTGCGGCACGTCGTTGGCCACCAACTGGTGGCTGGCCAGGGCGGTGTTGAGCAGGCCGCGCAGGCGGTTGTTCAGGCGCAGCGGCTTCGGCTCGCCGTCCGGCGGGGCATCGCCCTCGGCGGCCTGGAAACGCTGGTTGGCGCCGAGGAGGAACGGCTGCTGGTGGCTGTCCAGCGCCACGCGGTTGTGGCGCAGCGCTTCGAGAAAGGCCAGGCGTCCCGCGTCGGGCGTCGCCGCCCAGTGTTCGAGGAGGCGGGCGCGGGCGCCGTTGTCGGCGGCGGCGAAGTCCTGGGCCGGGCCGGCCTGCGCCGGCGCGGCGAGGAGGCTGGCCAGGGCCAGGGCACAGGTCTGGAGCAGGCGGGTGAGGTGGGCAAGGGACATGCTGGGGTTCCTGGACGACGTGCGGTGTGGCCGGTCGGTGCCCCTTTCCCTGAAGGGAGAGGGGGCTGTCCGGCGCGTGACCGGGGCGTCCCCGTTCCGTGCAGGGGAGCGCCTGGCCAGGGGGACAGGGTTTTTCACGGCAGAACTCAGTCGCTCTTCGCCGCGTAGTCCGGCTTCTTCTCGTTGCCCGGAATGAACGGGCTCCAGGGTTGCGCGCGGAGCGGCTCGGGGGTCTTCCAGACCACCTCGAACTGACCGTCGTCCTGGATCTCGCCGATCATCACCGGCTTGTGCAGGTGGTGGTTGCTCTTGTCCATCACCAGGGTGTAGCCCGACGGCGCCTTGAAGCTCTGTCCGGCCATGGCCTCGCGGACCTTGTCGACCTCGGTGCTGCCAGCCTTCTGTACCGCCTGCGCCCACATGTGGATGCCGACGTAGGTGGCCTCCATCGGGTCGTTGGTCACCGCGGTGGCGTAGTTCGGCAGGTTCTTCGCCTTGGCGTAGGCTTTCCAGTCGGCGACGAACTTCTCGTTGACCGGATTGCTCACCGACTCGAAGTAGTTCCACGCCGCCAGGTTGCCGACCAGCGGCTTGGTGTCGATGCCGCGCAGTTCTTCCTCGCCCACGGAGAAGGCCACCACCGGCACCTCGGTGGCTTCCAGGCCCTGGTTGGCCAGTTCCTTGTAGAACGGCACGTTGGAGTCGCCGTTGACGGTGGAGACCACCGCGGTCTTGCCGCCGGCGGCGAACTTCTTGATGTCGGCGACGATGGTCTGGTAGTCGCTGTGGCCGAACGGCGTGTAGACCTCCTGGATGTCCTTGTCGGCCACGCCCTTGCTGTGCAGGAAGGCGCGCAGGATCTTGTTGGTGGTGCGCGGGTAGACGTAGTCGGTGCCGAGCAGGAAGAAGCGCCTGGCGCCGCCGCCGTCCTCGCTCATCAGGTATTCCACCGCCGGGATCGCCTGCTGGTTCGGCGCCGCGCCGGTATAGAAGACGTTCGGCGAAAGTTCCTCGCCCTCGTACTGCACCGGGTAGAACAGCAGCCCGTTGAGTTCCTCGAACACCGGCAACACCGATTTGCGTGACACCGAGGTCCAGCAACCGAAGACCACCGCGACCTTGTCCTGGGTCAGCAACTGGCGGGCCTTCTCGGCGAACAGCGGCCAGTTCGACGCCGGGTCGACCACCACCGCTTCGAGCTTCTTGCCGTTGACCCCGCCCTTGGCGTTGATCTCGTCGATGGTCATCAGGGCCATGCCCTTCAGCGAGGTCTCGGAGATCGCCATGGTCCCGGACAACGAGTGGAGGATGCCGACCTTGATGGTTTCGGCGGCCTGGATCGACCAGGACAGGCCCATGGAAGCGATGGACGCGGACAGCGTGAAGGCCTTGAGCAGACTGCGACGTTTCATTGGTGTTGTTCTCCATTCACCAGCGGTCGGGGCGGCAGTTTTCAGGAGGCGTCGTGCTTGTCGTCGGGGCATCCGTCCCTGGGGACGGCGGGGTGCGCACTGCGGCCTGGATCTCTTCGCTGAGGCTCCAGAGCAAAGGCTGTGCCTCTTCTTGGCGCTGGCCGGCATCGGGCGGCGAAAAGGCGTCGCGAGGCGCCGGTGGAACATGCCGAGGAGACCTGGCCATGCCGGGGCAGGCTGCGTTTTCAACGGGGTTTCGCCGGATATCCACGAAGAAGCGCTCGTGGGCGCCGGATGGGAAGACCTCGCGCTGACGTCCCTCCCTACGGCCGGCGGCGCGTCCTGGGGATCGCCGCCGTTCCGCTCGGGCACCATCGCGGTGCGTCCGGGTACGGCATCCAGGGCGTCCGCCTCAGGCTGGTGCGCTCAGCCGGGGAACAGCGATCCCTTCAGGCCGGTGACGATGATCTGTGCCGCCAGCGCGCAGACGAACAGACCCATCAGACGGCTGACGATCTGTAGCCCCTGGTCGCCGAGCAGGCGCTCGATGCGGTCGGAAAGGTACAGCGTGGTGCCGAGGGTCAGGCAGGCGAGGAAGATCGCCACCAGGGAGATCAGCTTGGCCTCCCAGCCCTGGCCGACGCCCATCACCAGCAGCGCGCCGATGGTGCCGGGGCCGACGGTGAGGGGAATGGTCAGCGGGACGATGGTCACGTCCTGCTGCACGTTGTCGCTCTGCACCGCCGCGCGGCCCTGGGCCATGCCCAGGGCGGAGATGAACAGCACGCTGCCGGCGCCGATGCGGAAGGCGTCGGCGGTGATGCCGAAGAGGATGAAGATGTAGCGGCCGAACAGGTACAGCGCGACGCTGGCGATCAGCGCCGCCAGGGCCACGCGCCAGGCCATGCGCTTGCGGTCGCGCGGGCCGAAGCCGCGGCTGAGGCTGATGAAGCAGGACAGCACGAAGAAGGGGCTATAGAGCACCAGCATCTTCAGGTAGACGCTGAACAGCAAATGCATGGAGGCGCTTCCGGTCCGGGGGTGGGCATGAGCATAGCGTGCGACGGGCCGGCGCGATGTCCGGCGGGTTGGCAATATGCCGGTTCGCGTGGCAGGTGACAACGAGCCCGCGTGTCGGCGGACAACGCCGTCGGCGTCGGGAGTCGGGCGCCGCCTGGGTACAGGGCGAATAACCGCGTGCGGTTATCCGCCGTGGCGGAGGCCGGGTGCAGCGCCGGAGTACGTCGCTGCCCTCAGGAGGGCAGGGCGTCGCCCTGGCGGCGGCGGTCGCGTTCGCCGACCCAGTAGGCGATCAGCTCGCGCAGTTGCGACAGTTCCACCGGCTTGGCCATGTGCCCGTCCATGCCGACCAGCCGCGCGCGCTCCTTGTGCTCGCTGAGGATGTGCGCGGTGAGCGCCACCACCGGGGTATGCGGGCGCTGTTCGTGGGCTTCCCAGGCGCGTAGCTGCTCGGTGGCGGAGAAGCCGTCGAGCACCGGCATCTCGCAGTCCATCAGCACCAGGTCGTACTGGGTGGCCTTCATCGCGGCGAGCGCCTCCTGGCCGTTGCTGGCGGTGTCCGGCTGCAGGTTGAGCTTGTTCAGCATGCCGCGGATGACCTTGGTGGAGATGCTGTTGTCCTCGGCGACGAGGATCCGGAAGTCGCTCGGCAGGCTCGGCGCCTGCGCTTCCTTGGCCGGGTGGAGGTAGTTGGTGACGCCGCTGACGCCGCGCTGGGCGAGTTCGTCGGCGAGGGTCGCCTTGAGCGTATAGCCGGCCACCGGCTTGGCCAGGATGCGCTTGATCCCGGCGTTGCGGGCGATGATCTTGCTTGGCGCGTTGCTGATCCCGGTGAGCATGATCAGCAGGATGTCGTGGTTGAGGTTGGGGTCTTCCTTGATCTTCGCCGCCAGTTGCATGCCGGTCATGCCGGGCATGTCCTGGTCGAGCAGGACCACGTCGAAGTACTCGCGCAGGTGCGCCTTGGTGCGCAACTGGGCCAGCGCCTCCTTGCCCGAGGACACCGCGCTGACGTTCAGGCCCCAGCCGCTGCACTGCTGCAGGAGCACCTTGCGGCAGGTTTCGTTGTCGTCCACCACCAGCAGCCGCGCGCCCTGCAGCGGGCCGTCGAGGTCGGCGGTGGGGTTCTCCAGTTGCTGCGGGTCGAGCGGCAGGGTCAGCGACAGGGTGGTGCCCTGGCTGCTGCCGGACTGGATGCCGAACTCCCCACCCATCAGCCGCACCAGTTGGCGGGCGATGATCAGGCCGAGGTGGCTGCCGAGCTTGCTGGCGGAAAGGAAGTCGCCGCTGTGCAGCTCGGCGGTGAGCAGCGCCTCGCGTTCCTTGGCGTCGAACGGGTGGCCGCTGTCCTGCACGGCGATGCGCAGGCGCGGCGCCCCGCTCTGCTCGTCGAGGGCCACCACCAGCAGGATCTCGCCTTCCTCGGTCTGCTTGAACGCGTTGTCCAGCAGGCTCAGGACCACCTGGCGCAGGCGCGTCGGATCGCCGCCGATGACCCGCGGCACCTGCGGCTGGGTGAAGCTGATCAGCTCGATGCGCTGCTGCTCGGCCTTGACCCGGAAGATATCCAGGCAGTCCTCGATCAGCGCGTTGAGGTCGAACTGCACTTCGTCCAGCTCGATCTGCCCGGACTCCAGCTTGGAGATGTCGAGGATCTCGTTGATCAGCGTGAGCAGCTCGTTGCCGGCGCTGTGGATGGTCTGCACGTAGTCACGCTGCTTGGCCGACAACGGGGTGCCGAGGAGCAGTTCGGTCATCCCCAACACGCCGTTCATGGGCGTGCGGATCTCGTGGCTGATCTTGGCCAGGAACTCGGCCTTGGTCTGCAATTCCGCGGTGTGCGCCGCCTCGCTGGTGCGCTGTTGCAGGTTGAGCTGCTGGATCAGCCGCTGGCGTTCGGTGAGCGAGACGCTCAGGACCAGCCCGGCGAGGGTGGCGAAGCTGAACACGCCGAGCACCAGCCAGCCCGGATCGAGTTGCCTGGTGCCGAACAGTACCGGCAGGAACACCATGAAGCCGGCGTTGAACACGATCATCCCGGCGACGATCAGGCGCGCCGGCTGGTAGCCGCGATACCAGTGCCAGGCCGCGACCAGCGGGACGCTGAGCGAACTGAGGATCACCAGCAGGTAGATCAGCCAGCTGAACCAGAGTTGCTGGGTGAAGGCGATGATCGCGCCGACCGCCAGGATCAGCAGCGCCTCGCCTTGCAGCAGACGGTTCAGGCGGCTTTCCGCGGTGCCGCGGAAGAAGCTGCAGGCGAACCACAGCAGGCTCACCGCGGCGCCGAGGGCACCGAGGTCGGCGGTCAGCGACTGGTTGAACCTGAGTCCCGGCAGCCAGAACGCCACCAGCCCCAGGTTGGCCGCGGCGCAGACCGCCAGCGCCGCGTGCACAGCCGCCAGCCACAGGCTGCTGGCGCTGCGCGAGTAGGCGAAGCGGATCAGGTTGTACATCAGCAGCAGGAGCATGCCGCCGAGCAGCATGCCGAAGGCGTAGGCCGGCTTCTCCAGGCCGACCAGGCCGGCTTCGTCGATCTGGTCGAACCAGGCCATCAGCGGATGGTTGGAGGTCATCCGCACGTACAGGGTCATCGGCTTGCCGTCGACCGGCAGCGAGAACAGGTAGGAGCGCGACGGCAGCGGGCGTTCCTGGAACGGTCGCGACTCGCCGGTGTGCTGGTCGCGGACCAGCTGGCCGTCCTGCACCAGGTAGTAGTCCAGGTACTGCACGCGCGGGGCGAAGATCCACAGCCAGCTCGGCGCCTTCTGTTCGGGCAGTTGCACCTGTAGCCAGACCGCCTGGGTGCTGGCGGGGAAGATGAAGGAACGCTTGGCCAGCGGACGGAACTGTTCCTTGCGCTGCAACACGTCGGCGATCCGCAGCTGCGCGCTCTCGTCGCGCAGCACGCGCCAGTTCTGGTTGGCGCTGGGGGTAGTGGCGGTGGTTTGCAGGGGAACGCTGGAAACGCCGGAGTCGTCCGCGACCGCCGGCGAGATCGGACCGAGCAGAAGCAGCAGGCAGCTGACGAGTAGTCCTATGGCGATCCGAAGCCGTACCACGGCGAAGTCCCTTCGAAGGTGAATGGCCGGATTATAGCCAAGTGGCCGTGGCAACGGCATAGGCCGCGCAAGCGCCGCGGCCTCGGGTCCGGTCAGGACTCGCCGCACTCGCGGGCGATGGCACGGTAGCCGATGTCCTTGCGGTAGAAGCAGCCGTTCCAGCGGATCTTCCCGGCCAGGCGATAGGCCTGCTGCTGGGCGGCGGACACGCTCTCGCCGATGGCGGTGGCACAGAGCACGCGGCCGCCGGAGGTGACCACCTGGCCATCCTTCAGCGCGGTGCCGGCGTGGAACACCTTGCCGTCCAGCGCGGCGGCCTCGGCCAGGCCTTCGATGACCTCGCCCTTGGCGTAGTCGCCCGGATAGCCGCCGGCGGCCAGTACCACGCCTACGGTCGGACGCGGGTCCCAGGTCGCCTCGACCTTGTCCAGCGCCTTGGCCAGGGCGGCCTCGACCAGCAGCACCAGGGAGGACTCCAGGCGGACCATGATCGGCTGGGTTTCCGGATCGCCGAAGCGGCAGTTGAATTCGATGACCTTGGGCGCGCCGCTCTTGTCGATCATCAGGCCGGCATAGAGGAAGCCGGTATAGACGTTGCCTTCCTCGGCCATGCCGCGCACGGTCGGATAGATCACTTCGTCCAGCACCCGCTGGTGGACCTCGGCGGTGACCACCGGTGCCGGCGAGTAGGCGCCCATGCCGCCGGTGTTCGGCCCGCTGTCGCCGTCGCCGACACGCTTGTGATCCTGGCTGGTGGCCATCGGCAGCACGTTCTTGCCGTCGACCATGACGATGAAGCTGGCTTCCTCGCCGTCGAGGAACTCTTCGATCACCACGCGCGAACCGGCGTCGCCGAAGGCATTGCCGGCGAGCATGTCGCGCACGGCGGCTTCGGCTTCGTCCAGGCTCATGGCGACGATCACGCCCTTGCCCGCGGCCAGGCCATCGGCCTTGATGACGATGGGCGCGCCCTGCTCGCGCAGGTAGGCCAGGGCCGGCTCGACCTCGGTGAAGTTGCGATAGGCGGCGGTGGGGATCCGGTGGCGGGCGAGGAAGTCCTTGGTGAAGGCCTTGGAACCTTCCAGCTGGGCGGCGCCAGCGGTCGGGCCGAAGATATCCAGGCCGCGCTCGCGGAACAGGTCGACCACGCCCGCCACCAGCGGCGCCTCGGGACCGACGATGGTCAGCTGGACGTTCTTCGCGGCGAAGTCGGCCAGTTGCTCCAGGGCCAGCACGTCGATGGCGACGTTCTCGCACTTGGCCTCGGTGGCGGTGCCGGCGTTGCCCGGGGCGACGAAGACCTTGGCCACGCGCGGGTCCTGGGCGACCTTCCAGGCCAGGGCATGTTCGCGACCGCCGCTGCCGATGATGAGTACGTTCATGGGATTCTCCTGGCGCAACGGCGGATAACGCGCCGCGTTATCCGCCCTGCGTGAAATTCGTGGGTAGGGCGGCTGACCGCGTCGCGCTCAGCCGCCGTGATACTCAATGGCGGAAATGGCGCATGCCAGTGAACACCATCGCGATATCCGCCTCGTCGGCCGCCGCGATCACTTCGTTGTCGCGCATCGAGCCGCCCGGCTGGATCACCGCGGTGATGCCGGCCTTGGCCGCGTTGTCGATACCGTCGCGGAACGGGAAGAAGGCGTCGGAAGCCATCACCGCGCCTTTCACTTCCAGGCCGGCGTGCTCGGCCTTGATCGCGGCGATGCGGGCGGAGTTGACCCGGCTCATCTGGCCGGCGCCGACGCCGACGGTCTGGCGGTTCCTGGCGTAGACGATGGCGTTGGACTTGACGAACTTGGCCACCTTCCAGGCGAAGATCAGGTCGTGGATCTCCTGCTCGGTAGGGGCGCGGCGAGTGACGATCTTCAGGTCCTCGGCCTTGATCATGCCGATGTCGCGACTCTGTACCAGCAGGCCGCCGTTGACCCGCTTGAAGTCCCAGCCCGGGGCGCGCTCGGCTGGCCATTCGCCGCATTCGAGCAGGCGTACGTTGGCCTTGGCGGCGACCACCTCGCGAGCGGCGGCGGAAATCTTCGGCGCGATGATCACCTCGACGAACTGGCGCTCGACGATGGCTCTGGCGGTTTCGCCGTCCAGCTCGCGGTTGAAGGCGATGATGCCGCCGAACGCCGATTCGCTATCGGTGGCGTAGGCGAGGTCGTAGGCCTTGCGGATGCCGCCTTCGTCTTCCGGCACCACGGCGACGCCGCAGGGGTTGGCATGCTTGACGATCACGCAGGCCGGCTTGAGGAAGCTCTTCACGCATTCCAGGGCGGCGTCGGTGTCGGCGACGTTGTTGAACGACAGTTCCTTGCCCTGCAACTGGATGGCGGTGGAGACGCTGGCCTCGCCCTTCTTCGCCTCGACGTAGAACGCCGCGCTCTGGTGCGGGTTCTCGCCGTAGCGCATTTCCTGGGCCTTGACGAACTGGCTGTTGAAGGTGCGCGGGAAGGCGCCGCGGTCGGCGGTGCCGAGGGTGTCGCGGGTCTGGTCGATGGTGCCCAGGTAGTTGGCGATCATGCCGTCGTAGGCGGAGGTGTGCTCGAACGCCTTGAGGGCCAGGTCGAAACGCTGGGCGTAGGTCAGGCCGCCGGCCTTGAGGGCCTCGACCACGGCGGAGTAGTCGCCGGCGTTGACCACGATGGCGACGTCCTTGTGGTTCTTCGCCGCCGAACGGACCATGGTCGGCCCGCCGATGTCGATGTTCTCGATGGCGCTCGGCAGGTCGCAGTCGGGCCTGGCCACCGTGGCCTCGAAGGGATACAGGTTGACCGCCACCAGGTCGATCGGCTTGATGCCGTGCTGCTCCATGACCGCGCCGTCGAGGTCGCGGCGACCGAGGATGCCGCCATGCACCTTCGGGTGCAGGGTTTTCACCCGACCGTCCATCATTTCCGGGAAGCCGGTGTAGTCGGCCACTTCCACGGCGGCGATGCCGTTGTCCCGGAGCAGCTTGTAGGTGCCGCCGGTGGAGAGGATTTCCACGCCGAGGGCGACCAGCTCACGGGCGAAGTCGACGACGCCGGTCTTGTCGGAAACGCTGATCAGCGCGCGGCGGATGGGCAGGCGGGTGGTTTGGTCGGTCATTGCAAGGGTCCTGAGGGCTGGCTTGCGGCCGCGGGTGCCGGCCGGGCGCGCGCCCTTGGCCGGAGCCCGCCGCCGCTCTTAAAGAAGGTCGTATTGCTTGAGTTTCTTGCGCAGGGTCCCGCGGTTCAGGCCGAGCAGCTCGGAGGCCTTGGTCTGGTTCCCCTTGACGTGGTTCATGACGGTTTCCAGCAGCGGCGCTTCGACTTCGCAGAGCACCATGTTGTACACGTCCGTGACCGGCTGCCCCTCGAGGTGGGCGAAATAGTTGTGCAATGCCTTCTCCACGCTGTCGCGCAGGGTCTGCCCTTCTTGCGTCGGCGTGGTGAGGTGCTGTTTCAGGTTGGCGTTGTCGCTCACGGGCGTTGTTCCACTCACTAAAGTCTCGGTCGTCATCGTTGTCATGCGGCCACCCCTGTTCCGTTGTTCTGGCGCTCGGCGAAGAACTGCCTGACGCTGGCGCACTGCGCATCCGTGTCCTGCAAACGATTGAACTGGGCGCGGAATTCCCTTGCGCCCGGCAGAGTCGCGAGATACCACCCCACATGTTTGCGGGCGATCCGCACACCCATTTCTTCCCCATAAAAAAGGTGCAGCTCCGCGAGGTGTTCGAGCAGGATACTCTCCACTTCGGGAAGCGGCGCCGCCGGCAGGTGTTCGCCGGTCCGCAGGTAATGGTCGATCTCGCGGAAAATCCACGGTCTCCCCTGGGCGGCCCGACCGATCAGCAGGGCGTCCACCCCGGTCTGCTCGATGACTTTCCTGGCCTTCTCCGGCGAATCGATGTCGCCATTGGCGAACACCGGTATCGACACGGCCTGCTTGATCGCCGCGATGGTCTCGTACTCCGCCTCCCCGGTGTACAGGTCGGCGCGGGTCCGGCCATGCACCGCAAGAGCCTGGATCCCCGCCTGTTCGGCGAGCCTCGCGACGGTGACGCCGTTACGGTTGTCCCGGTCCCAGCCGGTCCGGATCTTCAGGGTGACCGGTACGTCGACCGCCCTGACCACGGCATCGAGGATTTCGGCGACCAGCGCCTCGTCCCGCAGCAGGGCGGACCCCGCTGCCTTGTTGCATACCTTCTTCGCCGGGCAGCCCATGTTGATGTCGATGATCTGCGCACCGAGTTCCACATTGCGTTGCGCCGCCTCGGCCAGCATCGCCGGATCGCCGCCGGCGATCTGCACCGAGCGCGGCTCGTCCTCGCCATCGTGGATCAGGCGCAGGCGCGACTTGCGGCTGTTCCACAGGCGGACGTCGCTGGTCACCATCTCCGATACCACCATCCCGGCGCCAAGGCGACGGCAAAGCTGACGGAACGGACGATCGGTCACCCCGGCCATCGGCGCGAGGATCAGTCTGTTGGGCAGTGTATATGGGCCGATGCGTACCACCGACATGGGGCTTCCCTGTCTTGCGGTGCTGCGAAAAAAGGGAGGGCATGATACCCGCTCTGGATGACCGGATAAAGGCTGTTTTGGATAAATTCTGAACAGCCGCTTCCTTAGTTCTTACAGTTGGAAGACGAGCGGCACTTGCGTCCGGCGCCCTTCGCGAGCGGTTGGCCGTCGCGCTCCGTCGGCGACCGCAAGCGCGTTTCCGGTCATTCCGGAGAATGAAAGCTCAGGCTGTAGTTCACCGCCTTCGGTCCCGGGTCGAGGATGTCCAGCGACACGTGGATCGGGACCTGCGGCGGCATCTCCGTGCGGCCGGCCAGCTCGCCGCCCAGGTACTCGCCGGGCTTGAAGCGGCGGTTGGCGATCAGGTGGCCGTTGAGATCGGCGAAGCGCAGTTCCAGCAGAGGGAAGGGCTGCGAGAAGCTGGCGCGGTTGTAGATGATCGCGTCGACCACCAGCGCGCCGCTGAACTCGGGGTGGCTGCGGACCACCAGGTTGCTGCTCCTGATCTGCTCCACGTCGACCTTGGAGGGAAGGGTGCAGCCGATTTCCGGACAGAACTGGGCGAACCAGGGACGGTACGCGTCCTGCCGCGCCAGTTCGTCGAAGTGGTAGGCGACGTACTGCGCGGCGAGGCCGCCGAGCGCCAGCAGGATCAGCAGCAGCCAGCCGAGGCGGCGCGGCCACTGGCGCCTGGGCTTTTCCCAGGCCAGTTGCAGCGGTTCGTCGCGCAACTGGTCGAGACTCTCGACCGGCGCCTCGTCCGGTTTGCGGGCGCTGCCCTGGGGCGCGACGGACTGTTCCTCGGCGCTTTCCTCGTCGTCTTCATCCAGGGCGCTCAGGCCGTGGCGGCGCTTGCCGAGGCGGGGCTCGTCGTCGTCATCGAGGCTGAGGCGAAGTTCCGGCGGATCCTCGGCGCGGCGCAGCGGCACGAAGGATACCCGCTCTTCCGCCAGCGGTTCGCCGAGGCTCGGTTCCTGGCGCGGATTGCCGCGCGCCGGCTGGGCCGGTTCGGCATCGGCGATCAGCGCCTCGGCCCAGCGTTCGTCATGTGGATCGCGTTCGTCGTCGCGGCGCGCCAGCAGGCTTTCCGCCGGTCGCGGGGCTTTCTCGATGCTGGAGAACTCCTGGTCCAGCTCGAATTCGTCGAGCTTGGCCAGTTCCTCGTCGAGGTTGAGGCTGTCCAGGTCGAGGTCGTCATGGATCCACAGGGTTTCGTCGCGCGGGCGCGAAGCCGGGGCTGGCGTCGGCGTGGTGGCGGACGGGGCGGGTGGCGCCACCGCGGGCTGCGCCGGAGATGGCGCTGGCGCACTGGCGCGCGGCGCTCCGCCCACCTGGTGCTGCAGGGCGTTGAAGACTTTCAGGCAGGTGCCGCAGCGGACCGCGCCATTGGCGGCGCCCAGTTGCGCGTCGCTGACGCGGAAACTGGTGCTGCAATGGGGACATTGGGTGATGACGCTTTCGCTCATGCGGCGATCCGTAGGGAAAATCCGGCGGCTAGTCTACCCCAAGCTTCTTGCACGAAGGCAGTGGGGCGGGATCAGTGGTGGCTGGCGGCGCGCCATCAATCGGCGCGGCGGCGGCCGCTGATGCGGATCCAGCCCTCGCGTTCGGCAGTCGGGTCGAGATCGAAGTGTGCGGAGTAGGCCTCGCGTACCTCCTCGGCCTGCTCGGCGAGGATGCCGGACAGTGCCAGCAGGCCGCCGGGACGGACCAGGCCGGTCAGTTGCGGGGCGAGGGAAACCAGCGGGCCGGCGAGGATATTGGCGACCAGCACGTCGGCCTGCTGCCGCGGCAGGTCCGCCGGCAGGTAGACAGGGAACCGCGCGGGCTCGATGCCGTTGCGCGAGGCATTGTCGCGCGAGGCTTCCAGGGCCTGCGGGTCGATGTCGGTGCCGACCGCCCGTTCGGCGCCGAGCAGCAGCGCGGCGATGGCGAGGATTCCCGAGCCGCAGCCGAAGTCGAGCACCTGCCGGCCGGCCAGTTCCTGGCCGTCGAGCCATTCCAGGCACAGCGCGGTGGTCGGGTGGGTGCCGGTGCCGAAGGCCAGGCCCGGATCGAGCAGCAGATTGACCGCGTCCGGCTCCGGGGCGGCGTGCCAGCTCGGCACGATCCACAGGCGGCGGCCGAAACGCATCGGCTGGAAGTTGTCCATCCAGCTGCGTTCCCAGTCCTGGTCGGCGATTTCCTCGACATGGTGCTCGGGCAGTTCGCCGCCGGTAAGCAAGGCGAGGTGGGCGAGCAGGGCGGTCTCGTCGGTGTCCGCTTCGAACAGCGCCAGCAGGTGGGTGCGCGACCACAGCGGGGTGGTGCCCAGGTCCGGCTCGAAGATCGGCTGGTCTTCGGCGTCCATGAAGGTCACGGAGACGGCGCCGACTTCGAGCAGGGCATCTTCGTAGGTTTCGGCCTGTTCCGGGGTGATGGCCAGGCGAACTTGTAACCAGGGCATGGGGCGACCTCTGTTGCGGCTGTAAACGAAACGGGCCGCCCAGGGGCGGCCCGTTTTCCACCGCGCAAGCTTACTTGAGGCTAGCCGGCGCTGCCACTCTCTGCCGTGGCCTCGCCGCGCAGTTGCGCCAGGCCGCGATTGGCCAGGTGGCAGGTACCGCCGCCGAGCACCGCCGGCAGCAGCAGGTTGAGCAGCGGCACCAGCGCCAGGAGCAGTATCAGCAGGCCGAACAGCAACAGGCTGCCGCGGCGGGCGCGCAGCACGGCGAGCTGCTCGCCGGCATCGGCCAGCCCGGCCAGCGTGGCGGGCAGCAGGAAGCGGATGTTCAGGTAGGCCAGCGCCAGTAGCAGGAGTACACCGTTGTAGAGCGGAACCAGCAGGCCGACCAGGATCGATCCGGAAACGCCCAGCCAGGGCGCCAGGCGGAAGCCGGCGGCACGCCACAGCGAGATCCTTTCGCCGGAAGCGGGTGCCAGTCGCGGGTAGCGTTGGCGGACCTGCTCCTTCAGTTGTCCGAGCAGGCCGATGCGCAGGCCCAGGCGGATGCCGAAGACGATGCTGGCGGCGTACAGGGCGACGAAGAACAGCGCGGCATAGCCGACGAAATAGAACGCCAGTTGCGCCAGTCCCGCCAGGCCGTTGAAGGCCGCCAGCGGATCGAAGTACGGGCCACCGCTGCCGGCCTCGATCAGCGAGCCGTTGGGGATCAGGGCGAAGTTGGCCACGCTGAATGCCGTGTACAGCGCGGCCCAGCCGCAGAGGCGGATGATCGGTTCGAAGAAATGCACGAACAGCCAGGTGCACAGCACGCTGACGAGTATGCACAGGCCCGCGGAGCGGAAGAGGGCGGCGGGTTGCAGGCTTTCCCTGAAACCCAGGGCGAAGCAGGTCGCGGCCTCGGTCGCGGCGGCCAGCGATTGGCGGTACCAGCGGCGGATGCGTTCCATGCAGGAGTCCGGTGGTGGAGGGGCGACGAGGATAGCACCGTTGGGGCGGCCGGCAGGCGGAAACGACAAGGGCCGCCCGGAGGCAGCCCTTGTGCGCAGCGACTGACGGATCAGTGCTTGTCCATACCCAGTTTCTTCTCCAGGTAATGGATGTTCACCCCGCCCTTGCAGAAGGCGGCGTCGCGCACCAGGTCCTTGTGCAGTTCGGTGTTGGTCTTGATACCGTCGACGATCAACTCGTCCAGGGCATTGCGCATCCGCGCCAGCGCCTCGTCGCGGTCGGCACCGTAGGTGATGACCTTGCCGACCAGCGAGTCGTAGTTCGGCGGCACGCTGTAGCCGCTGTAGAGGTGCGAGTCGACGCGCACGCCGTTGCCGCCCGGGGCATGGAAGTGCTTGACCTTGCCCGGGCTGGGCATGAAGGTCTTCGGATCTTCGGCGTTGATCCGGCATTCCAGCGCATGGCCGCGGATGACCACGTCCTCCTGGCGGATCGAGAGCTTCTCGCCGGAGGCGATGCGCAGCATCTCCTTGACGATGTCGACACCGGTGACCATCTCCGATACCGGGTGCTCCACCTGCACGCGAGTGTTCATCTCGATGAAGTAGAAGCGGCCGTTCTCGTAGAGGAACTCGAAGGTGCCGGCGCCGCGGTAGCCGATCTCGATGCAGGCCTGGACGCAGCGGGCGAAGACTTCCTGGCGGGCCTTCTCGTCGATGCCGGGGGCCGGCGCCTCTTCGATCACCTTCTGGTGGCGGCGCTGCAGGGAGCAGTCGCGGTCGCCGAGGTGGATGGCGTTGCCCTGGCCGTCGGAAAGCACCTGGACTTCCACGTGGCGCGGGTTGGTCAGGAACTTCTCCAGGTAGACCATCGGGTTGCCGAACGCCGCGCCGGCCTCGGTGCGGGTCAGCTTGGCCGACTTGATCAGCTCGGATTCGTCGTAGACCACGCGCATGCCGCGCCCGCCGCCGCCGCCGGCGGCCTTGATGATCACCGGGTAGCCGACCTCGCGGGCGATCGCCAGGGCGGTCTCTTCATCTTCCGGCAGCGGGCCGTCGGAGCCCGGCACGGTGGGGACGCCGGCGCGCTTCATGGCGTCCTTGGCCGAGACCTTGTCGCCCATCAGGCGGATCACCTCGGCGGTCGGGCCGACGAAGGTGAAGCCGGAGCGTTCGATCTGCTCGGCGAAGTCGGCGTTCTCGGCGAGGAAGCCGTAGCCGGGGTGGATCGCGGTGGCACCGGTGACCTCGGCCGCGGCGATGATCGCCGGGATCTGCAGGTACGACTGGGTGGCCGGGGCCGGGCCGATGCACACCGATTCGTCGGCGAGCGACAGGTGCATCAGCTCGCGGTCGGCGGTGGAGTGTACCGCCACCGTCTTGATCCCCAGCTCCTTGCATGCGCGAAGGATGCGCAAGGCGATTTCGCCGCGGTTGGCGATCAGCACTTTTTCCAACATCGCAGGTTCCCCGCGGCTTAGACGATGGTGAACAGCGGCTGGTCGAACTCAACCGGCTGGCCGTTCTCCACCAGGATCGACTCGATGGTGCCGCTTACTTCGGCTTCGATGTGGTTCATCATCTTCATGGCTTCGACGATGCACAGGATGTCGCCTTTCTTCACGCTCTGGCCGACTTCGACGAAGTTGGCCGAGGTCGGCGAGGCGGCGCGGTAGAAGGTGCCAACCATCGGCGAGCGAACCACGTTGCCGTTCAGCTTCGGCGCGGCCGGGGCGCTTTCCGCGGCAGCGGCGGCCGGAGCGGCGGCTGCCGGTGCCGGCGCGGCGACCGGTGCGGCGAAGGCCGGAGCCTGTGCGTACACCGGCTGGGCGGCGGTCTTGCTGTGACGGCTGATGCGTACCGACTCTTCGCCTTCGCGGATTTCCAGCTCGTCGATACCGGACTCTTCCAGCAGCTCGATCAGTTTCTTGACTTTACGAATGTCCATTAGCGCTAGCACTCCCAGTGAGGTCAGGGGCGTTGAAGTTGTTCAAGGGCGGATTCCAGGGCCAGGCGGTAGCCTGTGGCGCCGAGACCGCAGATCACCCCTACCGCCACGTCGGAGAAGTAGGAGTGATGCCGGAAAGGTTCACGTTTGTGCACGTTCGACAGGTGCACTTCGATGAATGGGATGCTCACCGCAAGCAGCGCGTCACGTAACGCGACGCTGGTATGGGTGAATGCCGCCGGATTGATGATGATGAAGTCCACGCCTTCGTCGCGCGCGGCGTGGATCCGGTCGATCAGTTCGTATTCGGCGTTGCTTTGCAGATGCAGCAGGTGATGGCCGGCTTCGCGGGCGCGGCGCTCGAGGTCCTGGTTGATCTGCCCGAGGGTGGTCGAACCGTAGGTGCCGGGCTCGCGGGTACCCAGCAGGTTCAGGTTCGGCCCGTGCAATACGAGGAGGGTCGCCATTGTCTTGTTGATTGTCCTGTACAGGCTGCAAACGGCAAGCGGGCACTATGCCGGAATTTCCTTATGACTGTCCAGTCACTGTTAGATTGCAGTAGATCGCCGCATGTTGACCGGCAATTGCGGCAGAAGTGTGTCAGCGCATGTCACTGCCGGGTAGCGGCCCGGCGCAGCCGTTCGGCGAGCCCGGCGGCGTCGATCTCTCCGATGACGCGCAAGTCGCTCCATTCGTCACCGCCGGGGGCGAAGAACAGGATCGCCGGCGGCCCGAACAGGTTGTAGCGGTCCAGCAGGCTGCGCTGGGCCGGGTTGCTTTCGGTGATGTCGAAGCGCAGCAGGCGATAAGCCGGCAGTTGCGCCTGCACCGCGGGATCGGTGAGGACCTGGCGCTCGATGACCTTGCAACTGATGCACCAGTCCGCGTACCAGTCCAGCAGCACCGGCTTGCCGGCCTGGCGCGCCTCGGCCAGGGCGGCGTCCAGCTGCGCCGGGGTGGTCAGGTTCCGCCACTCGCCGGGCGTGCTCGGCGGCCCGGCGTGGATCGACGGCACCGAGCGACCCAGCGGGTGGATCGGATCCGACTCGCCCTGCAGGGCGCCGACCCAGGCGGCCACCGCGTAGGTCAGGAACATCAGGCCGAGCAGTTGCAGCAGGCGGCGTCCGGCGCTTTTCGGGGTGAATTCGAGGGCGCCCAGGGCCAGGCCGGCGCCGCCGGCGAGCATGCCCCAGAGCATCAGCGCCACCGGGCCGGACACTACCCGCTCCAGCAGCCACACGGCGACCGCCAGCAGGAGCACGCCGAAGGCATTGCGCACGCCGTTCATCCAGGCTCCGCTCCTGGGCAGCAGGGCGCCGCCGCCGGCGCCGAAGATCACCAGCGGGGTGCCCATGCCGAGACCGAGGGCGAACAGTTGCAGGCCGCCACCCCAGGCGTCGCCGCTGGCGCTGATATAGAGCAGCGAGGCGGCCAGCGGGGCGGAGACGCAGGGCGAGACCAGCAGGCTGGAGAGCACGCCGAGGGTCGCGGCGCCGAGGATCGAGCCGCCGCGTGCATCGCCGGCCAGGCGGTCGAGCGGCTCGCGGATGAAGCCGGGCAGGCGCAGCTCGAAGAAGCCGAACATGGCCACGGCGAACAGCGCGAAGAACGCCGCGAACGGCACCAGCACCCAGGGCGACTGCAACTGCGCCTGGAGGTTGAGGCTGGCGCCGAACATGCCCATCAGCGCGCCGAGCAGGGCGAAGCAGAGCGCCATCGGCAGCACGTAGGCGAGCGACAGGACGAAGCCGCGACCGCCGCCCGGGCGGCCGCGCAGGACCACTCCGGAGAGGATCGGCAGCATCGGCAGCACGCAGGGGGTGAAGGTCAGGGTCAGGCCGGCGAGGAAGAAGAACAGCAGGCTGCGCTTGCCCTTGTGCTCGAGCGGGCCCTTGCTGGCCGCGTCGCCCGTGGCCGGCGTCGCGGCGCCGCCGTCGATATCGAAGCGCCTGGTTTCCGGGGGATAGCAGAGACCCTTGTCGGCGCAGCCCTGGTAGGTAACCACCAGGGTATAGGGCTGCCGGGCCGGGTTGCTCAGGGGAATCTCCAGGTCGACGATGTCGTAGTAGACCTCGGTATCGCCGAAGTACTCGTCGTGGTGCTGCTTGCCCGCCGGCAACCGCACCTGGCCGAGGCTGACCTGGGCTGGCTCGACCTTGAACTGGAAGCGGTGGCGGTAGAGGTAGTAGCCCTCGGCGTTGACGAAGCGCAGCAGCACGTGCTGCGCGTCGCTGCGCTCGACGCTGGGCTTGAAAGCCTGGTCGACCTTGAGGAAGTCGCCGCCATCGACACTGCCGCCAAGGGGTGCGGAGGGGCGGCTATCGAACAGGCCCGCGCCGGCGGGCAGGGCGACCAGCAGGAGGATCAGGGTCAGCAGGCGGCGCATGGATATCTCGTCGGATCAAAAGCCGGAATGATAGCGGAAAGCCGGGCCCGATCGAGCCCCGTGCGGCTGATCAGGTCCTGCCCCGGTTCCGCTGAACCGAATCCGACCGGTTCGCCGGGAAGCGGTTCCGCCGGCGCCTTGCGGCACGTCGCCGCAGGCTCACAGGCGGAAGGCCTGCACCGTGGTGCGCAGGTCGCCGCCCAGTTGCCGCAGTTGCTCGCCCTGTTCGCGGCTGTGGCCGATCAGGCGCAGGTTTTCCCCGCCCAGGGCGTGGATGCGTTCGCTGTGCGAGCGAATCTCGCCGACCGCCTGGCTCTGCTGGGTCGAGCCTTCGGCGATGCGTTCGGCCATCACGCCGATGGTGTGGATCGCGGCGACCACTTCGTCCAGCGCGCCCTCCGCCGCGCCAGCCTGTTCGGCGGTGCGTTCGGCGTGCTCGACCTGGCTGCGCATGGCCTCCACCGACTGCCGCGCGGCCTGCTGCAGGCGGCCGATGAGCTGCTGGATCTCCTCGGTGGCGCCGGCGGTGCGCTGGGCCAGCGAGCGGACTTCCTCGGCGACCACGGCGAAGCCGCGGCCCTGGTCGCCGGCGCGGGCGGCCTCGATGGCGGCATTGAGGGCGAGCAGGTTGGTCTGTTCGGCGATCGAGCGGATCACCGTCAGCACGCTGCCGATGGTCGCCGACTCCTCGGCCAGGCGTTCGATCGACTGGGCGTTGCCCTGCACCTCGTCGACCAGCTCGCGCAGGCCGCCCAGGCTCTGGCCGATCACCCGCTGGCCGTGTTCCACCGCCTGGCCGGCGCTGCGGCTGGCGTCGGCGGTCTGGCTGGCATCGCCGGCAACCTGCTGGATCGCCGCCTCCATGTCGCCGAGGGCGTCGCGGATCTGCCCGGTATCGCCGGCCTGGCGCTCGACTCCGGCGTGCAGGCCGCTGCTGACCTCGGCCAGGGTCTGGCTGCTGCCGGCGACCTGTTCGGCGCGGCGGTGGATCGCGCCGACCAGCTCGGCAAGGAAGCTGCGCAGGCGGTTCAGCGAGTCTTCCAGATTGCGCAGGTCTTCGGTGCGGGTACGCAGGGCGATGGGCCGCGAGAAGTCGCCGTCGGCCCAGGCCGAGAGCGCCGGCACCAGTTGCCCGAGCACCCGTGCCAGGCGCCGTTGCAGGCTGTCGATGGCGAGGGCGATGAGCAGGATCAGCACGATCATCCCACCCTGGATCAGGCGCACCTGGCCTTGCAGGCGCTGGCGCTCGCCGCGCACCTGCGGTTCCAGGGTGGCCAGGGCCTGGCGCACCGCATCGAGCCTGGAACCGGTGTCGGCGGACAGTTGCTGGCGCCGTTCGATCAGGTCGCGGGTGCGGCGCAGCTCGTCCGGATAGCGCTGCAGCAGGCTGGCGAGTTCGCGTCGCAGGGTCACGCCGCGGTCTTCGGCATTGCCGGCGCCGGCCTCGGTGGCGCCGGCCAGCCCCATCATGGCGGCGAAGTCGTCGCTGGCCGAGCGTTGCTCGTCGAGCACGCCGAGCAGCGGCAGGGCGTCGATCCGCCCGGCCTGCTCGCGCAGGCTGGCCAGCTCGCGCTCGACGTCGCCGGCCAGCGCCGGGTTGGCGCTTTCCACCAGCTTGGCGCGGGCCAGGCTGAGGCGGGTCAGGTGCAGGCTGGCGAGCAGCAGCGGCGGGCGATAGGCGCCGGCCCGGGGTTGATCCGCCGCGGCCTCCAGGTAAGCGGACCATTGCTCCAGGTTGCCGGCCAGGTCGCGCTCGGCCTGCAGCAACAGGCCCTGCGGGTCGCCGGCGAGCTTGCCGGCGGCGAGCAGCTCGCCGGCGCTGAACCCGCGCAGGTCCGCGAGGCTCGGCGCGAGGGTCCGCGCCAGTTCCGGAGGCAGCTGGGGCAGGGCCTCTTCGAGGTGATCCAGGGCTTGCAGCGCCGCCTGCTGGCGCACGGCGTCGCCGCTGCCGAGGTATTGGCGGATGTTGCGCGCGACCTGTTCGTCGAAGCGCTGCGACAGCTCCAGGTAGCGATCGAGCAGCTGGAACGGACGCTCCATGGCGCGCTGCGACCACCACAGGGTGATTCCCAGGGCGAGGCAGACGGTGAGCAGGAGCAGGGTGTTGAGGTTGGTGAGTTGCTTGAGGCGCATGACGGGTCTCGTCCGACAACGGAACGGCGAGACCGCAGGTTATTTCCGTTCGGTTACCACGTAATGACAAAGCGCCATTAGCCGGTTCAGGAACGGTACACCTCGATCCGGTTGCGCCCGCCGTGCTTGGCCCGGTACAGCGCCTCGTCGGCCTGCTTGGCCATGCTCTTGATATCGAGGTCCGGGGTCAGCTCGGCGATGCCGCAACTGAAGGTGCAGCGCAGGTCGGCCGGTTGCGCCGGGTAGTGGATCTCGGCGAAGCGCTGGCGAATCTCGTCGAGCACCAGGCGCGCGGCGTCCAGGTCGGTGTCCGGGAGGACTACGGCGAACTCTTCGCCGCCATAGCGGCCGATGTGGTCGGTCTTGCGCAGGCGTTGCTTGAGAAACAGCGCCAGGCCCTTGATCACCCGGTCGCCCATGGGGTGGCCGAAACGGTCGTTGACCTGCTTGAAGTGGTCGATGTCGAGCATCGCGAAGCTCAGCGGACGGCCATCGCGGCGCGCGCGCAGGCGGGCATCCTCGAGCAGTTGCAGGGTATGGGTGTGGTTGTACAGGCCGGTCAGGCTGTCGCGCACCATCCGCGCCTTGAGGCTGCGCGCGCGGCTGGCGCGGGTGCGCACGGTGGCGATCAGGTGGCGCGGGCGGATCGGCTTGGTGAGGAAGTCGTCGCCGCCTTCGCTCATGGCGTCCAGTTGCTTGTCCAGGTCGTCCTCGGCGGACAGGTAGATGATCGGCACGCTGACGTGGCGCTCGTGCTGGCGGATCACCTTGGCCAGTTCGGTGCCCAGGCATTCGGGCATGTACATGTCGAGGATGATCAGGTCGGGCTGGAACTCGCTCAGCTCGGCCATCACCGACAGCGGCTCGGTGAGCGCGCGGGTGATGATCCCGGCGCTGTTGAGGATCATCTCGGTGTGCAGCGCCTGGGCCCGGGAGTCGTCGACGATCAGCACCCGGTACGGCTCGTAGAAGCTCAGGCGGCTGAGGGTCTCGATCTTTTCCAGCACGCTGGAGGCGTCCAGGGTTCCGGTGAAAAACTCCTGGCCGCCGGCGCGGGCCGCGGCCAGGCGGGTGGGGGTGTCGGTCTCGCTGTCGCTGAAGAACAGCACCGGCAGCTTGTGTTCGAGACCGGCCTGGGCTTCGCTGGCCAGTTGCAGGCCCATGGCGGGGCCGGCGAAGTCGACTTCCATGACGATCGCCGCCGGGTAGCGCTCGCGCATGCTGCCGCGGAAGCCGTCGGCGGTCTCGCAGGTCAGTGCCTGCAGGCCGAAGAACTCCAGTTGCTGGGCCAGGCGTCCGGCGCGCTCGCGATCCTTCAGGGCCAGGTAGACCGGCTTGCGCAGCGGCGGCAGGACGGTGTGCTCGAGCTGGTCGCCATGTCGCAGGCCGGTGCGCGACAGACGCTGCATCAATTGGTTGAGTTCGCTGATCGACTCGCTGGAGAGTCGGCCGCGGTTGGCTTCCACCATGTCCAGGGTACGGTCGATGGCGCCGGCCAGCTGGGCATGCTCGGCCTGCTCGAAGCGTTCGGCGTAGCGCCGCAGGCGCAGGGTGGCATCGGAAAGTTCTTCCATCCCGTCGCTGTTCCACTCCGCGCGGGTCAGGCGTTGCCAGACCTCCAGAACCTGCCGGGCCTGATGGATCACTCGCTGGGCGAAGTGGTGCTTCAGGCGGTCCAGGGTCGGGTCATCGTGCTCGGTCATCATGACGCGCTTCTTTCGTGGTCTTCGCGGCAGAGCGTCGCTGCGAATGATGGCTCTATGCTATCACCTATCGCCATGAAAGCCAGCGGCCGTTGGGCGGCTGACGAGAGGAGCCTTTTCTTTTCCAAATGTCATCCCCACCTGTTGGTGGGTGCCTTTGTGCGACGGACTACGGCATGCTTATGCCTGTTTCGGAAAATTCTCACTGAGCATTCCGGCACAAAACCGGCTTCCACTACGCTGAAAGCCGACGACGCCGAGGTTTCGGCGTCCTGGAAGGATTGGCGCTTGGCACGGAACGCGTTCGCCATGGTCCAATCCCCCATCTATCGAGCTGTTTTTAAGGACCCTTGCCATGCTGGACTGGAAGAAGCGTCGTGGGACCATGCGCGATCGCGTGGACAATTCCGTGGATGATGTGCGTACCTACTTCGGCGGCCCCTGGCTGGTGCGCGTGGTAGGAGGCCTGCTGGGCGTCTACCTGCTGGTGGCGATGCTGGTCGGCTGGTACTGGAGCCAGGAACCCGACCTGTTCCCCGTGCAGCAGGACGCCCAGGCCGCCGCCGAGCGCGCCGGCCGGCAGATGGTCACCGGCTACACCACGGTGGAGACCCTCAAGGAAGTGGTCGACACCCTGCTGACCAAGCCGGGCGGCTACATCTCCAACGACATCTTCCCGCCGGGCATCTGGATGGACAACATGCCCAGCTGGGAATACGGCGTGCTGGTCCAGGTCCGCGACATCAGCCGCGCCCTGCGCAAGGACTTCGCCCGCTCGCAGTCCCAGTCCACCGAGGACGCCGACCTGGCCCGCGCCGAGCCGCGCTTCAACTTCGACAACAAGAGCTGGGCGCTGCCGGCGTCCGAGTCGGAGTACCAGGAAGGCATCAAGTCGCTGGACCGCTACCTGGCCCGGCTGTCCGACCCGAACCAGCCGAACGCGCAGTTCTACGCGCGCGCCGACAACCTGAACAACTGGCTGGGCGACGTCGCCACCCGCCTGGGCTCTCTCTCCCAGCGACTGTCGGCGAGCGTTGGCCGGGTCAAGCTGAACACCAACATCAAGAACCCCGACGAGGTACAGCCGGGCGAGGCGCCGAAGGTCGAGGAGGTGGTCCAGGAAACTCCCTGGCTGCAGATCGACAACGTCTTCTACGAGGCCCGTGGCCAGGCCTGGGCGCTGTCGCACCTGCTGCGCGCCATCGAGGTCGACTTCGCCGACGTGCTGGCGAAGAAGAACGCCACGGTCAGCGTGCGGCAGATCATCCGCGAACTGGAGGCGGCGCAGGAGCCGCTGTGGAGCCCGATGGTGCTGAATGGCAGCGGCTACGGCATCCTGGCCAACCACTCGCTGGTGATGGCCAACTACATTTCCCGCGCCAACGCCGCGGTGATCGACCTGCGCCAGCTGCTCTCCCAGGGCTGACCGATGGCCGCGCCGATCAGTGCCGAGGAGGTGGCCCACCGGGCCGCCTCCGACGCCGAACTCATCGCCTGGGTCGACGAGCAGGACCGCCCGCTCGGCAGCCTGCCGCGCGCCGAACTGCGCACGCGCGGGCTGATCGGCCGCGGCACCTTCATCCTGCTGTTCAACTCCGCCGGCGAGCTGTGCGTGCAGCGCCGGACCCTGAGCAAGGCGGTCTATCCCGGCTACTGGGATCTCGCCGCCGGCGGCATGGTGCAGGCCGGCGAGGCCTACGCAGAGTCCGCCGCGCGCGAACTGGAGGAAGAACTGGGCATCCGCGACGTGCCCCTGCGCGAGCACGGCCGCTTCCTCTTCGACGAACCGGGCAACCGCCTCTGGTGCGTGGTCTATTCCGCGGTTTCCGACGCACCCTTGCGCCTGCAACCCGAGGAAATCTCCGAAGCCCGTTTCATCCGCCCCGAACGGGCGCTGGAAGAGGCGCGCAGCCTGCCGTACTGCCCCGACTCCCTGCGCGCGTTGCGCCTGTACCTGGATGCCTGAGCCGGCGATGTCGCCATTTCACCGATCAATGGCGCATTTTCGCTCTTAGCATTTGCCCGCAATGCTGCTAAATTGCGCGACCTTTTCGGGGCGGTCCCCATACCGCCCCTGCGCAGCCCCTGCCTGAGTGGGGCGTCGCGGTCGGCTCCCGCCGGCCATCGTTGTTGACCTGGCCCGTCGAGGCCATTCTGGGGGAAACGCCCGGTGGTCAAGAAAGCTTCGTCCCTGTCCGCCCTCGGCGGGCTGGTGTATTCCACGGATGGCGGCCGGCATTGCCCGGACTGCCAGCAGCCCAAAGACGCCTGCATCTGCGGGCAGGCCGTAGCGCCTGTCGGCGACGGGATCGCGCGCGTGCGCCGCGAGACCAAGGGCCGCGGCGGCAAGACGGTGACCACCATCAGTGGCCTGCCGCTCGCCGGCGACGCGCTGAAGGAACTGGCCAGCGCGCTGAAGCGACGCTGCGGCACCGGCGGCAGCCTCAAGGACGGCGTGGTGGAAATCCAGGGCGAGCATGTCGACCTGCTGATCGACGAACTCCTCAAGCGCGGCTTCAAGGCGAAGAAATCCGGCGGCTGACCGCGTTCTCCCCTGCAGAGAGCGGGCAGGTCCGGCATCGTCGATGCCGCGCCAGCCCTTTCCCTAGATGGGAGACCGCGGATACCCGCACGAGCGGATTTCCTCGGCTTTCCTAAACTACCGCCCAGTGTGGCGGTCAACACGGCAACGTCACATCCCCCGGCTAGCCTCCACCACAGGCGCGCCGGCCCAGGGCCGTCCGGAGATCCCGGCGCCCGCCGACCCCGACATTGAGGAGATCACCGCGCATGGCCGCTCGACGGACTCGCAAAGACGATGGCAGCAACTGGACCGTGGCCGACAGCCGCGGCGTATACGGCATCCGCCACTGGGGGGCGGGTTATTTCGCCATCAACGATGGCGGCAACGTCGAAGTGCGTCCGCAGGGGGCCGATTCGACGCCCATCGATCTCTACGAGCTGGTCGGCCAGTTGCGCGAGGCGGGCCTGAGCCTGCCGCTGCTGGTGCGCTTCCCGGATATCCTGCAGGACCGCGTGCGCAAGCTCACCGGCGCCTTCGACGCGAACATCCAGCGCCTGGAGTACCAGAGCCGCTACACCGCGCTGTATCCGATCAAGGTCAACCAGCAGGAAGCGGTGGTGGAGAACATCATCGCCACCGAGAACGTCTCCATCGGCCTGGAAGCCGGTTCCAAGCCGGAGCTGATGGCGGTATTGGCGCTGGCGCCGAAGGGCGGCACCATCGTCTGCAACGGCTACAAGGACCGCGAGTTCATCAGGCTGGCGCTGATGGGGCAGAAGCTCGGGCACAACGTGTTCATCGTGATCGAGAAGGAGTCCGAGGTGCAGCTGGTGATCGAGGAGGCCGCCACCGTCGGCGTGCAGCCCCAGGTCGGCCTGCGCGTGCGGCTGTCCTCGCTGGCTTCGTCGAAGTGGGCCGATACCGGTGGCGAGAAGGCCAAGTTCGGCCTTTCCGCCGCGCAATTGCTGTCGGTGGTCGAGCGCTTCCGCAAGGCCGGTCTCGACCAGGGCGTGCGCCTGCTGCACTTCCACATGGGCTCGCAGATCGCCAACCTGGCCGACTACCAGCACGGCTTCAAGGAAGCCATCCGCTACTATGGCGAGCTGCGCGCGCTCGGCCTGCCGGTCGACCACATCGACGTCGGCGGCGGCCTCGGCGTGGACTACGACGGCACCCACTCGCGCAATGCCAGCTCGATCAACTACGACATCGACGACTATGCCGGCGTGGTGGTGGGCATGCTCAAGGAGTTCTGCGATGCCCAGGGTCTGCCGCATCCGCACATCTTCTCCGAGAGTGGCCGCGCGCTGACCGCGCACCACGCGGTGCTGATCACCCAGGTTACCGACGTCGAGCGGCATATCGACGATGTGCCGAAGATCGTCGATCTCGACGAGCAGCCGGAGATCGTCCGCTGGTTGGCCGAACTGCTCGGCCCGACCGATGCCGAGATGGTCACCGAGACCTACTGGCGCGCCACCCACTACATCGGCGACGCCGCCGCGCAGTATGCCGACGGCAAGATCAGCCTGGCCCAGAAGGCGCTCGCCGAGCAGTGCTACTTCGCCATCTGCCGGCGCCTGCATAACCAGCTCAAGGCCCGCCAGCGCTCCCACCGGCAGGTGCTCGACGAACTCAACGACAAGCTCGCCGACAAGTACATCTGCAACTTCTCGGTATTCCAGAGCCTGCCGGACACCTGGGCCATCGGCCAGGTGCTGCCGATCCTGCCTCTGCATCGCCTGGGCGAGGAGCCGGATCGGCGCGCGGTACTGCAGGACCTGACCTGCGACTCCGACGGCAAGATCACCCAGTACGTCGACGAGCAGAGCATCGAGACCAGCCTGCCGGTGCACGAGGTGAAGGAGGGCGAGGACTACCTGATCGGGGTGTTCCTGGTCGGCGCCTACCAGGAGATCCTCGGCGACATGCACAACCTGTTCGGCGACACCGACTCGGTGAACGTCTACCAGCGCGCCGACGGCGGCGTCTACCACGCCGGCATCGAGACCCACGACACCATCGAGGACATGCTGCGTTACGTGCACCTGTCACCGGAGGAACTGATGACCCTCTATCGCGACAAGGTCGCCGGGGCCAAGCTCACCGCCCGCGAGCGCAACCAGTACCTGGATGCGTTGCGCCTCGGGCTTACCCGTTCGGCCTACCTGTCCTGAGCGGGTAGCCCGTCCGCGACGGGAACGAACGAAACGGTGGCCGGCGGGCGCGCGATGCTCCCGCCGGCCATTTCGTTCCAGGTGGGGCTAGTAGGATTCTGCTGGTTGTGTGGGAAACCTCCGTAACCCTCCATTTCCTGCTTCGCCCAGCGGCATGCCGCCGGGAATTTGCTCAGTATCCGGGAGCCAGATCGTCCTGGCGTCCCTACAAGGAAAGCGAACATGAGCAAAGTTCCACTCGGCACCAAGGCAAAGACCGGCGAGAAATGCCCGGAAAGCGGCGTTTGGCGCTCCGGCGATACACCGTCGACCACCGCGCCGATCGCCCGCGGCAACACCATGCCGCCGCACAACGGCAAAGCGGTTGTCTGGAGCCTGATCCAGTACGCCTGAGGCGCTGCGGCCGCCTTGGCGCGAAGCGCGCTGAGGGGGATTTCCCGGTGACTCCGCTCCACCTCTCTCCCGCTTACGGGAGAGGGGTGTGGGCAGCTTTCCGCACGGGGCTCTCCGAAATCCTCCTGGCTGCCTCGCGCCTCAGAAGTACTTCAACCAGGCGATATCCCGCCGTCGCGCCTTCACGCCGGCGAACCAGCGCACCGCCGGGTACAGCGCCCCTGCCAGCAGGACGCTGCAGAGCCAGAGCGCCGCCACCGAGGAAAAGCCGAAGTAGGCGCCCTGGTTGGCGCCCCAGATGCCCAGCGCCAGCAGATAGAGCAGCTTCAGCACGTAGAGATGCAGCAGGTAGAAGAACATCGGCGCCGCGCCGAAGACCGTCAGCACCTTGCCGGGCCCTTGCCGGTCCAGACGCTCGAACCGGGCCAGGAGCAGCAGGCCGGTGCCCAGGGTGAGGGCGAGGAAGAGCAGCGACGGCGGATACTTGGTGATGTTGAAGAAGCCCATCAGGGTGGTGACGGCCGTTTCCCCGAGCGTCCAGGGCTGTTCCCCGTAGCCGTTGAGCAGGCGCAGCAGGAGGAAGCCGAGCAGCAGGCCGGCGCCGCTCGCCAGCAGGTAGCGGCGCCGGCTGGCGGCAGGCGTGGCGCTGGCGAACCAGGGGCCGGCGGCGTAGCCCAGGGCGATCACCCCGATCCATGGCAGCAGGGGATAGGAAGTGCGCAGGCGCAGGGCGTCGCCGGCTTCGATCCAGCCACGGTCGTGGAGCACCGCCCAGGGCAGGTGCCAGGAAGAGCCGGGCGCGAAGTGGATGGGGTCGAGCAGGTTGTGCCCGGCCACCAGCAGCACGCCGAGCCCAGCCAGCATCGGGCGCGGCAGCCAGAGCAGGGCGGCCAGGGCGAGCATGCTCAGGCCGATCGCCCAGATTACCTGGAGGTAGATCACCGTCGGCGGCAACTGGAAGGTCCAGGCGAAGTTCACCAGCGTCAGTTCCAGCGCGACCAGGAACAATCCGCGCTTGAACAGGAATGCCGAGACCGCCTGGCGTCCCTGGTGTTTCTCGCCGTAGAGGAATGCCGACAGGCCAGTGAGGAAGACGAATACCGGCGCGCACAGGTGCGCCAGGGTGCGGCTGAGGAACAACGCCGGCTCGGTGCTGGCGACGTCCATGGGGTCACCGACCTGGCGATGCAGGAAGAAAGTCTCGCGGACATGGTCGAGCAGCATGAACAGCATTACCAGGCCGCGCAGGGCGTCGATGCTGTGCAGGCGGCCGGAGGGCGAAAAGGCGTTGGGCATGGCGGGGCTGGCTGCGGCAAGGGTGGATGGGCGTCACAAGCCGTTGAAGAGCGGCGGGTTGGAAGCGGTCATTGTATTGCGACAGGATAATCTAGCTGATAGCGTTATAGTATATCATTTCTTTTCTGGTGCGATTTCCCATGAGAGTCAGTGTGTCGCTTGTCCTCGGTGTCGGCCTCGGTTGCAGCAGTCCGGCGCTCTGGGCGGAAACCGAAAGCCCCGCGGAGCTGGAAGTCCTCACGGTCACCGCCGAGGCAGAGCGCGCGGAGGGCCCGGTGCAGGGCTACCGGGCCAATCGCTCGGCCAGCGCCACGCGTACCGACACCCGTATCGAGGACATCCCGCAGGCCATCAGTGTAGTGCCGCGCCAGGTGCTCGACGACCTCGACAGCAGCCGCATCGAACGGGCGCTGGACTTCGCGGGCGGGGTGTCGCGGCAGAACAACTTCGGCGGCCTGACGATGTTCGAGTACAACGTCCGTGGCTTCACCACCTCGGAGTTCTACCGCGACGGTTTCAGTGCCAACCGTGGCTACATGAACGCGCCGGACAGCGCCACCATCGAGCGCGTCGAAACCCTCAAGGGACCGGCCTCCAGCCTCTACGGACGCGGCGACCCCGGCGGCACGGTGAACCTGGTGACCAAGAAGCCACAGGCCGAGCGCTTCGCCCGTTTCCATGCCAGCGCCGGCAGCTGGGACCGCTATCGCTCGACCCTGGACCTGAACACGCCGCTGGACGACGAGGGTGACCTGCTCTACCGGATGAACCTGGCGGTGGAGGACAGCAAGGGCTTCCGCGACCATGCCGAAGGTCAGCGCGTGCTGGTGGCGCCGTCGTTCAGCTGGCAGTTGAATCCGGATACCTCGCTGCTGGTGGAGGCCGAGGTGGTGCGCAATCGCCAGGTCTTCGACCGTGGCACGGTGGCGCCGCACAACCACCTGGGCAGCCTGCCGCGCTCGCGCTTCTTCGGCGAACCGGACGATGGCAAGATCGACAACGACAACGAAACCCTCCAGGCCACCCTGCGCCACCACTTCAACGAGCAATGGAGCCTGCGCCTGGCCAGCCACTACAAGCATGGCCACCTGGACGGCTACGCCTCGGAGAACTCCAGCCTCGCCGCCGACGGCTACACCCTGCGCCGCGAGTACCGCTACCGCGACTTCGAGTGGCACGACAGCATCACCCAGCTCGACCTGCTCGGCGACCTCCATACCGGCTCGATCCGCCACCAGTTGCTGATGGGCCTGGAGTACGAGCGCTACCACAACGACGAGCTGATCCTGCGCAGCATCCCCTCGCGCAACCCCTATGCCATCGACATCCGCCGGCCGGTCTACGGCCAGCCGAAGCCGCCGTTCGGCCGCGACGACCGCAACCACGAGGAGGTCGACGCGATGGCCCTCAACCTGCAGGACCAGATCGAGTTCAGCGAGAAGTGGCGCGGCCTGCTCGGCGTGCGCTTCGACCGCTACCGCCAGGACATGAACGCTACCCGCCTCAACAACGGCAACTTCCGCGACACCAGCTCGCAGCAGACCCAGCGTGCCACCACTCCGCGCATCGGCGTGCTGTACCAGGCGACCGCGGAAATCGGCCTGTTCGCCAACGCCTCGAAGTCGTTCAAGCCCAACGGCGGCACTGATGTGGCCGGCAAGGCCTTCGACCCGGAGGAGGGCCGCGGCTACGAGGCGGGAGTGAAGCTCGACCTGCTCGACGGCCGGCTGGGCATGACCCTTGCCGCGTTCCACCTGAAAAAGAAGAACGTGCTCACCGCCGATCCGGACAACCCCGGCTACCAGCAGACCGCCGGCGAGGCGCGCAGCCAGGGTTTCGATCTGCAGTTCAGCGGCCAGCTCACCGACCAGGTGCGGCTGATCGGCGCCTACGCCTACATCGACGCCGAGGTGACCAAGGACGAGAACCTCGCCCGCGGCAGCCGCCTGCTCAACGTGCCGAAGCACAGCGGCAGCCTGATGGGCGTCTACGAATTCCCCGACGGCTGGCTGCGCGGTGCCGACGCCGGCGCGGCGGTCAACTACGTCGGCGAGCGCGCCGGGGACAGCAACGGCGGCTTCGAACTGCCGGCCTACACCACCGTCGACCTGCTCGCGCACTATCCGCTGGCGAGCAATGCCACCCTCGGGGTGAACTTCAACAACATCTTCGATCGCCGCTACTACGAACGTTCCTACAACAACGTCTGGGTCGCCCCCGGCGAGCCGCGCAACCTGACCATGAGCCTGACCCTGAACTACTGACCCTTTCCGCTGCCAGGAAGCCTCGCCATGCAAGGACGCCCACCGTTGCTGGAAACCCTCCGCGAACTGGAGTGCGAGATCCGCCTGCTCACCGGCTATGCCCGCGAATGCTGTGGCTGCTACGAGATCCTCAGGCGCAAGCTCGACCGCCTCAGCGGACTGATCGGGGAGGATTGCAGCCGGGCGCAGTGGCAGGCCGATTCGGACGATCCTGCATTGCAGGCGCTCGGCCTGCGCCTGCGCGACGCGGCGGTGCAGGCCCTGTGCGAACTGGAGAAGCACCTTTGCCAGGGCGCGCTGCATGAACCCGGCGAGATGGGCCGCTACCTGGGCGGCCTGCTGGAATCCATCCGCGGCGAACTCGACAGCGCCGGGATAGATGCCGATGCACGGGTCCTGTTCGTCGGCTCAGGGGCCCTGCCGACGTCGGCCCTGGTGCTGGCGCGCGAGGTCGGCGCGCATTTGTGCTGCCTGGACATCGACGAGGAGGCCCTGGGGTGTGCCCGCGAGATCGCGCGCTGCCAGGGGCTGGAGGCCCGCATGCAGTTTTCCTCGCGGCCGCCGGCGGAACTGGCGTTTTCCCGCGATGCCACGCATTTCCTGATCGCTTCGCTGGTGCAGCAGAAAAGCGCGGTACTGGCGCAGATCCGCCAGGTCATGCGCGCCGACGCCAAGGTACTGTTGCGTCACGGCAGCGGCATCAAGGGTCTGTTCAACTACCCGGTGGAACCGGCCGAGCTCGAGGGCTGGCGGGTTTGCGCGGAGCGGGTCAGCCAGCCGCTGTACGACACCCTGATCCTGGAGAAGTCCGGTCGATGAACGCCGATGATGGGAGCCTGGGTAATGCCCTGTTGGTCGGTCTGGGCGCGGTGGCGATCCAGGTCGCGCTGGACCTGCGCCGGCATGGCGTCGGCCGCCTGGCCGCGCTGAACCATCCCGGCCAGCGCAGCCAGCGGATCGCCGCGGCCCTGGCGCGCGGCGCCTGCCTGCAACTGGAAGGGCAGGGGCAACTCCGCGGGCTGTCCGGCAACGTGGCGCTGGACGCCTTCTACCAGCGGCCCGACGAACTGCAGGACGAATGGCAGACCCTGGTGCTCTGCGTGCCGGCCGACAGCTACCTGGAGGTGGTCCGGCAACTGCCTTGGGAGCGACTCGGGCGGGTCCGCGCGCTGGTGCTGATGTCGGCCTTCATCGGCGCCAATCTGTTGGTGCGCAGCGCCCTGCCGGCGGGGTGCCAGGCGACCGTGCTGAGCCTGTCCAGCTATTACGCGGCGACCAAGGTGATCGACGAGACACAGCCGCTGCGGGCCCTGACCAAGGCGCTCAAGCGCAGGGTCTACCTGGGCTCCAGCCGGCAGCGCTGCCCGGCCCGGGAGACCTGGCGGCGGGTCCTGGGCGGTAGCGGGGTGGAGGTGGTGCCCCTGGCGTCCCCGGAAGCGGCGGAGGGCCGCAACATCACCACCTATGTACACAGCCCGTTGTTCCTCGGCGAGTTCGCCCTCGAACGGGTGTTCTCCCGGCAGGGACCGCCGGGCTTCATGTACAAGCTCTATCCGGAAGGCCCGATCACCCCGGCGGCCATCGGCGCCATGCGGCGCCTTTGGTGCGAACTGAGCGAACTGTTGCGGCGGATGGGCGCCGAGCCGCTGAACCTGCTGCGGTTCCTCAACGACGACAACTACCCGGTGCACGAGACGATGCTGCCGCGCGCGGCCATCGATGGCTTCGTCGAGTCCGACGCGCAGCGCCAGGAATACCTGCTGTTCGTGCGCTACGCGGCATTGCTGGTCGATCCTTTTTCGCCGGCCGACGAGCAGGGTCGCCACTTCGACTTTTCCGCCGTGCCGTTCCGCCGCGTCTACCGCGACGAAGCGGGACTCTGGCGGCTCCCGCGGGTGCCGCTGGAGGACTACCGCAAGCTGGCGCTGATCGTCGCGCTGGCCGCCCACTTCGACCTGGCCATGCCGCAGGCGCGCAGCCTGCTGGCGAGCTACGAGAACGCCGTGTCCCGATTCATCGATTGCCAAGGAGCGAGCCAGTGCCATCCAAGCCTGTATCCGATCGACAGCCGTCCGGCGGCGGACGCCATCTACCGCCAATGGTGCTCGACCTGCTGAAGAGTGGGGTGTTGCTGGCGGTGCTGGCCTCCTTCACCTTCAGCGTGATGAACGCGTTGGTCAAGGAAGCCAGCGCCACCCTGCCGGCCGCCGAGATCGTGTTCTTCCGCAGTGCCATCGGCACACTGCTGATCTACCTGCTGATGCGCCAGGCCGGCGTGAGCCTGTCGCGCCAGGGTGTGCCAATGCTGCTGGTGCGCGGGGTGATGGGGGCGCTCTACCTGGTCTGCTATTTCTACGCCATCGCCCACATCCCGCTGGCGGATGCGAGCATCCTGGCGCATATGTCGCCGTTCTTCGTCATCCTGTTCTCCGCGCTGTTCCTCGGCGAGCGGATTCCGCCGGCAGTCTATGGACTGCTGCTGGTAGTGGTGCTCGGCGCATTGATGATCGTCAAGCCGTTCAGCTATTCCAGCTATTCGGTGTACGCGGCGATCGGCTTGCTCAGCGCGGTGTTCGCCGCCGGCGCCTCGGTGGCGATCCGGCAACTGAGCGCCCGCCACCATACCTACGAGATCGTCTTCTACTTCCTGGCAGTGGCGACCCTGGTGGCGATCCCGCTGATGTGGAACGACTTCGTGGTGCCGGCGACGTTGCGCGAGTGGGGACTGCTGCTGGCCATCGGGGTGGTCTCGCTGCTCGGCCAGGTGTTCCTCACCCGCGCTTTCAGCCATGAAAGCGCAACTATCGTCGCGGTGACTCGCTACATCGGCATCGTCTTCAACGCCGGCTGGGGCTGGCTGTTCTGGAGTGAAGTGCCGGACGGGCTGACCATCGCCGGCGGCGTGCTGATCGTGGTGGCCTGTATCGCCCTGTCGCGGGTGAAGAAGGGCTGATTGCCGGGGGCGCCTGCCGCGCACGGGAACGCGTTGGGCGCGATCTAGAGCACGTAGCGCCAGATCGCCACGAAATGCAGCAGGCTGCCGGCGATCACGAACAGGTGCCAGATACCGTGCCAGTGGCGGAAGCGGTGATCGTAGGCGTAGAAGACGATGCCCACGGTGTAGAGCACGCCGCCGGCCGCCAGCCAGGTGAAGCCGGCGCTGCCGAGGGCGGCGAGCAGCGGTTTCACCGCGATCAGCACGATCCAGCCCATCACCGCGTAGATCACCACCGACAATACCCGCGCCTCGGAGCGCGGCTTGATCTCCTGGAGCATGCCGAGCAGCGCCAGGCCCCAGACGATGCCGAACAGGGTCCAGCCCCAGGGGCCGCGCAGGGTGACCAGGCAGAACGGGGTATAGGTGCCGGCGATCAGCAGGTAGATCGACAGGTGGTCGAGCTTGCGCATCACCACCTTCGCCCGCCCGCGCACGCTGTGGTAGGCGGTGGAAATGCTGTAGAGCAGGGTCAGGGTGACGCCGTAGACGCTGACGCCGACGATCTTCCACGGACTGCCGTTGAGGCTTGCCAGGACCGTCAGCCAGACGGCGCCGGAGCAGGCGGCGACCGCACCGACCAGGTGGGTCCAGGCGTTGAGTCTTTCACCGTGATACATGACGCATGATCCTCCCGCGATGAGCGAAACCATCTTAGGGCAAGTGGGGGCCGGAGTGTCCCGACCTTTTATTGGCATTTTCCGTGACGGCTGTATGAAGGTTCCCCGGGCCTGACCGAGACGGGAACGCTTGACGAAAAATATGTCGATCATAATATTATATTTGTCATACTTCCGCGCCAGCCTGTCGCGGCATATCGCGCCAACGGAGACTAACTTGATGAACGAGAAGATCGGCCAGGGCGTCGCCCTGGTCACCGGCGCCTCCTCCGGGATCGGCGCGACCTATGCCGAACGCCTGGCGCGTCGCGGCCACGACCTGCTGCTGGTGGCGCGTGACCAGCTGCGCCTGGAAGATCTCGCCGAGCGCCTGCGCGCGACGCATGGGGTCAGGGTGGAGATCCTGCGGGCGGACCTCACCGAGCGCGACGAGGTGCTGCGCGTGGAGCGACGCCTGCGCGAGGATGCCTCGATCCGCCTGCTGGTGAACAACGCCGGGGTGGCGATGAACGGTTCGCTGGCGGATGCCGACATGGCCCGGGTGGAACGGATGATCACCCTCAACGTGGTCGCCCTGACCCGCCTGGCGGCTGGCGCCGCGGACGGTTTCGCCCGCCGTGGCGGCGGCGCGATCGTCAACCTCGGCTCGGTGGTGGCGCTGGCGCCGGAGCTGTTCAACGCCGTCTACAGCGCCACCAAGGCCTACGTGCTGGGCCTGAGCCAGTCCCTGCAGCATGAGCTGGCCGGTAGCGGGGTGTACGTCCAGGCGGTGTTGCCCGGCGTCACCCGCACGGAGATCTGGGAGCGCAGCGGGAGCGGAACCGCCGGCATTCCCGCGGAGATGGTGATGGAGGTCGGGGACCTGGTGGACGCGGCGCTGGTCGGCTTCGACCGGGGCGAAGCGGTGACCATCCCGTCGCTGCCGGACGCGGCGGACTGGCAGGCGCTGATGAGCGCGCGGGCGAAGCTCGGGCCGAACCTGTCGCGGCGGCGGCCGGCGGAGCGCTACCTGGGCTGAGTGGCAGGTGCCGCAGCGGCCTGTCGCACTTTGACGAGAGGGGAGAACGGCCGGGCGTGGGCAAGCCCGGTTGCTGCCGCTTGCATCGAGAGGGCGAATGATACCGGCGGCGCTATCCGCCGTTGCCGCTTTCCACCTGTTCCAGCAGCTTCCTGCGGGTCGCCGCGAGGATGCGTTGCGACAGCGCCTCGTCCTGTACGCTGCGCGACAACTGCAGCGCGCCGACCAGCGCCGCGAGCAGCAGCACGCTGCGCTCGCCGGCGTCTTCTCCCGGCAGGGCGGACTCGATCAGTTCCAGCCGATCGCGGACTATCGCATCGCTGGTCGGGCTCGGCGTACCGCGCTGGCCGAGTTCCGCCGACAGGGTCGGCAAGGGACAGCCGGCACCGGGGTCGTCGCGATGGCGCGGCGACAGGTACAGCCCGATCAGCGCCGCCAGCGGCCGCTCGCTGTCGGCCAGCGGGGCGGTCGCCTCCTTGAGCTGGGCGGCGGCGTGCTGCAGGGCGGTTTCCACCAGGTCGTCCTTGGACTTGAAGTGCGCGTAGAAGCCGCCATGGGTCAGGCCCAGGGCCTTCATCAGCGGTTGCAGGCCGGTGGCGCCGACGCCGTCCTGGCGGAACAGGCGGGCGGCTTCCTCGACGATGCGCTGGCGAGTCTTCTGCTTGTGGTCTTCGGGATAACGCATGGCTTTCGCTACCTTGGGATGCTGCCCGTCATCTTACCGCCCGGGGCCATCCCTGGCCACGCAGGCGTTCAGGCGGGCATCTGCAGGATCAGGCAGGTGGTCGAGCCGACGGCGTAGAGGCGGTCGTCGACGTCGTAGAGGCGACCCTCGGCCACCGCCGTCGAGCGTCCCACGTGCACTACCCGGCCCTCGGCGCGCACCGGGCCGACCTTGTCGGTCAGCGCGCGCAGGTAGCTGACGCGCAGATCGGTGGTGGTATAGCCCTGTCCGGCCTGGAGCCGGGTATGCACCGCGCAGCCCATGCAGGAATCCAGCAGCGATGCGGCGTAGCCACCGTGCACGCTGCCCAGCGGGTTGTAGTGGCGGCGGTCCGGGGTGCCCTGGAAGAGGAAGTAGCCATCGGCCCACTCGATGGGCACGAAGTCGATCAGTTCGCCATAGGGTGGGCAGGGCAGTTCGCCGTTGCCGATGCGGTCGAAGAATTCGCGCGGGGTGAGCGCGGCGACCTGCCGCAGGCTCAGGGTGCCGCTGGCGCCCAGGCGGGCACGGGTGTCGCGCTCGATGGCGAGCCAGGCATGCAGGCGGTCTTCGCGGTTGGGCTGGTCCATGGTGTCGCTCCTGTCGTCTGTGGGAAGGGCGTGCAGAAAAATTACGGTCATCATATAAACTTTGCATGACGAGCGAAATACAATCGCCGTCGTGGTCTCTCCCGGCCTCCCGCACACCGCTGTGGCGGCGCTTCGGGGAGGGCGCGCGGCGGCAGAGCCGAGGAGCAGGATGATGCAACGCTATGACGTGATCGTGATCGTGATCGTGATCGGTGCCGGGCCCGGCGGCTACAACGCCGCCAGCCGGGCCGGCCAACCGGGCCTGGCGGTGGCCTGCATGGAGGGCCGCGAGACCCTCGGCAGCACCTGACTGAACGTCGGCTGCATGCCGTCCAGGGCCTTGCTGCATGCCTCGGAACTGTACACGGCGGCGAGCGATGGCGAGTTCGCCCGGCTCGGCATCCGGGTCAGCCCGGAACTGGACCTGGCGCAGATGATGAGGCAGAAGGACGAAAGCGTCGCCGGCCTGACCCGCGGCATCGGGTTCCTCTTCCGCAAGCACAAGGTGCAATGGATCAAGGGCTGGGCGCGGCTACAGGGCGAGGGGCGGGTCGAGGTGACCCACGCCGACGGCAGCCACTCGCTGCTGGAGGCGCGCGACATCGTCATCGCCACCGGCTCGGAGCCGGCGCCGCTACCCGGCGTGACCAGCGCATCCCCGACTCCACCGGCGCCCTGGCGCTGACCTGCCGTCCGCACCCGACCCGCTCCGAGGCGTTGCGCCAGGCGGCGCTGGACGTGCGCGGACGGGCCAGGCAGCACTGAAGCCTCAGCCACGCAGGCCGATGCCGCGCGCCATCAGCGAGGCCAGCAGCGGGATGACCAGCAGCAACAGCAGTTGCAGGCGTACCGCCAGTACCACCCGGCGGCCCTGGGCCGGTGCCACGACCGGCACTTCGCCGGCCTTCAAGGCGCCGCGCCAGCCGAGGAAGGTCACGGTCGGCAGCAGCGAGACCAGGGCGGCGAGGACGAACAGCCCGACCTTGGCGTGGAACACGCCGTTGTGCAGGTAATAGTCGACGCCCTTGCCGTACCACAGCACCCGCGCCAGGCCGCTGGCCAGCACCGCCAGCGCGCAGAGGCCGTAGCCGCGGTCGATGGCGGCCAGGCTGCGGGCGCGCTCCAGATCCAGCGGCAGGCGCAGCAGGCGATGCTGCAGGACCAGCAGGGCGAACAGCAGGAAGATCGACAGATAGTGCAGGTAGGCGGCGATTGCCTGGGCCATGGCGGCGCTCCTCGGGTGGGATGGGCACAGTCAAGCAGAACCCGTGGCGTCGCGCCCGGCGATGCTTCCGGCGTTGCCCGGGAATGCGTCTAGAATCGACCTGGCCACTTTCCCGGAGCCCGCCATGACCCCGCTGACGTCCGACCAGACCCGCGCCTACCTGAACCACCTCGCTGTCGACGATCCCGGTCCGCCGAGCCTGGCGAACCTCGACCGGCTGATCGGTGCGCACCTGCGCCGGGTCGCCTTCGAGAACCTCGACGTGCTGCTCGAGCGGCCGATCGGGATCGATGCCGACAAGGTCTTCGCCAAGGTCGTCGAGGGCAGCCGCGGCGGCTACTGCTTCGAGCTCAACTCGCTGTTCGCACGCCTGTTGCTGGCCCTCGACTATCGTCTCGAGCTGCTGGTGGCGCGGGTGCGCTGGGGCCTGCCGGAGGACGCGCCGCTGACCCAGCAATCGCACCTGATGCTGCGTGTCTACCTGGCCGAGGGCGAATTCCTGGTCGACGTCGGCTTCGGCTCGGCCAACCCGCCGCGGGCGCTGCCATTGCCGGGCGACCAGGGCGATCCCGGCCAGGCCCACTGCGTGCGCCTGCTCGATCCGCACGCCGGCCTGTACGAAAGCGCCGTACGTGGCCGCCACGGCTGGCTGCCGCTGTACCGCTTCGACCTGCGCGCGCAGCTGTGGCTCGATTACATCCCGCGCAACTGGTACACCTCGACCCACCCGCAGAGCGTGTTCCGCCAGGGCCTGAAGGCCGCCATAAGCGAGGGCGACCTGCGCCTGACCCTGGCCGACGGGCTGTTCGGCCAGCGCGCCGGCGATGGCGAGACGCTGCAGCGCCAGGTAAGCGACGTCGACGAACTGCTGGACATCCTGCAGACCCGTTTCCGCCTGCGCCTCGATCCGCTGCGCGACGTACCGGCGTTGGCGCGGCGACTGGCCGGGCTGATCGCTGCCTGAGGAAGGGCTGGGCCGGCGATTTCAGCCGGTCTCTTGCAGGAATTTTCCGATGTTCAACAGAAGCCTGAACGAAACGGCTTTTTCGGTTGACCTCGCCTGGCGAGAGGTCTATAAAAGCCCCGCCCGCAGAACCGGGCACTTTCTTTCCCCCTACGAAGAGAGCCATGGACAGTATTCCCAGTAGTCGTCGCCCGGCCATGCAAACGCCGGCTGGTGCGAGGACCCAAACCAACGTACGACGGAACCCGCAACGGGTCGGTCGGTTGAGCGGCATCCTGGGCTGACCCACTGCTTCTCACCCGTGTCCGGCTCGTCGGGCACAGGTGAGTCATGAACTTCGATAATTCGGTTTCCCCCGGCGTATCCGCCTTCGTGGCGAGGATACGCGTGCGCGCCGCCCAGTCCCCCGGCGCCGTTCCTCCAGCCCATGGTCTTTCCGCGACCCTCGCCTGGCGTGTCAGCCCGGCCGGCGGTCGCCTGGAATGCCGCCGCCTGGAGACGCAGGTCGACGAGACCCCCGGGAGCGCCCGCCGCCCGCTACGCGGCTGACGCTTTCCCCATCCTCCGAACCTTTCGCACAAGGAGCCTGCCATGGACGAACCACCAAGTCGGCCTGCTGCGTGCCGCCTGAGCGGCCGCGCGCAGTGGGCCTCATCCGGACCAGCCGAACCTTATTTCCACCGATCGCGAACATCGCGACCCGGCACGCCGTTGCCCGTCACCTGACCGGCAACCGACTCGTGTCGCCGTCGCGCTGCTCGCGACAGGAGACCCGAGTCATGAGCGTAGCGACCCAACGCAATACCCAGCTCGATACCGAGCGCCGCAACGACCGACTGTCCATGCGCGCCGCCCGCGAGGCGCAGAACAGCCTGGAAACCACCCTCTCCAACGTCCGCGGCCGCCAGGACGGCCTCGACCAGGCCGAGGCCGCCGCCCGGCTGCATGCCGACGGCCCCAACGAAGTGGCCCACGACCGCCCGCCGCACGTGCTGGTGCAACTGCTGCAAGCGTTCAACAACCCCTTCATCTACGTGCTGATGACGCTCTCCGCGATCAGCTTCTTCACCGACTTCTGGCTGCCGCTGCAGGACGGTGAGGAAACCGATCTCACCGGCGTCATCATCGTCCTCTGCATGGTCCTGGTCAGCGGCCTGATGCGCTTCTGGCAGGAGTACCGTTCGGGCAAGGCCGCCGAGGCGCTCAAGGCCATGGTGCGGACCACCGCCACCGTGCTGCGCCGCGACGAGCGCGGCATGCGTGGCGAGCTGCGGGAAATCCCCATGGGCGAGCTGGTGGTCGGCGACATCGTGCGCCTGTCCGCCGGCGACATGATCCCCGCCGATATTCGCCTGATCGAGTCGCGCGACCTGTTCATCAGCCAGGCCGTGCTCACCGGCGAGGCGTTGCCGGTGGAGAAGTACGACACCCTCGGCGCGGTCCGCGAGAAGTCCGCCAACCGCATGGCCGCCGACCAGCAGGACCTGCTCGAGCTACCGAACATCTGCTTCATGGGCACCAACGTGGTCAGCGGCACGGCCACCGCGGTGGTGGTCGCCACCGGCGCGCGCACCTACTTCGGCTCGCTGGCCCGCTCCATCGTCGGTTCGCGGGCGCAGACCGCCTTCGACCGCGGGGTGAACAGCGTCAGCTGGCTGCTGATCCGCTTCATGCTGGTGATGGTGCCGATCGTGCTGCTGATCAACGGTTTCACCAAGGGCGACTGGGCCGAGGCGTTCATGTTCGCCCTGGCGGTGGCCGTGGGCCTGACTCCGGAGATGCTGCCGATGATCGTCAGCGCCAACCTGGCCAAGGGCGCGGTGGCGATGTCGCGGCGCAAGGTGGTGGTCAAGCGCCTCAACGCGATCCAGAACTTCGGCGCGATGGACGTGCTCTGCACCGACAAGACCGGCACCCTGACCCAGGACCGGATCATCCTCGAGCACCATGTCGACGTCGCCGGCCGGCGCTGCGACCGGGTCCTGCAACTGGCCTGGCTGAACAGCTTCCACCAGTCCGGGATGAAGAACCTGATGGACCGCGCGGTGGTGAACTTCGTCGAGCAGAATCCGCGCTTCACCCCGCAGGACGCCTGGCGCAAGGTCGACGAGCTGCCGTTCGACTTCGTCCGCCGGCGTCTCTCGGTGATCCTCGAGGGCAACGGCGGCGAGCACCTGCTGGTGTGCAAGGGGGCGGTCGAGGAGATGCTCGAGATCGCCACCCGGGTGCACCAGGATGGCGTCGACCTGCCGCTCGACGACGAACGCCGCCGCGCCTTGCTGGCGCTGGCCGAGGAATACAACCGCGACGGCTTCCGCGTGCTGCTGCTGGGCACCCGCAGCCTGTCGCGCACGCAATCCCAGGCCCAGTACGGCGCCGGCGACGAGCGCGAGCTGGTGATCGCCGGCCTGCTGACCTTCCTCGACCCGCCGAAGGAGACCGCCGGCCCGGCCATCGCCGCGCTGCGCGAGAACGGCGTGGCGGTGAAGGTGCTGACCGGCGACAACCCGGTGGTCAGCGCGAAGATCTGCCGCGAGGTCGGCCTGGAAGTAGGTGAGCCGCTGCTCGGCCGCGATATCGACCTGCTGGACGACGCCAGCCTGCAACGCCTGGCCGAGGAGCGCACGGTGTTCGCCAAGCTGACGCCGCTGCAGAAGTCGCGGGTGCTCAAGGCGCTGCAGGCCAACGGCCACACCGTCGGCTTCCTCGGCGACGGCATCAACGATGCCCCGGCGCTGCGCGACGCCGACGTCGGCATCTCGGTGGACAGCGGCACCGACATCGCCAAGGAATCGGCCGACATCATCCTCCTGGAAAAGAGCCTGATGGTACTGGAGGAAGGCGTCATCAAGGGCCGCGAGACCTTCGGCAACATCATGAAGTACCTGAACATGACCGCCAGTTCCAACTTCGGCAACGTATTCTCGGTACTGGTCGCCAGCGCCTTCATTCCCTTCCTGCCGATGCTGGCGATCCACCTGCTGCTGCAGAACCTGATGTACGACATCTCCCAGCTGTCGCTGCCGTGGGACAAGATGGACAAGGAATTCCTCGCCAGGCCGCGCAAGTGGGACGCGAAGAACATCGGCCGCTTCATGGTCTGGATCGGTCCGACCTCGTCGATCTTCGACATCACCACCTACGCGCTGATGTGGTTCGTGTTCGCCGCCAACAGTCCGGAAATGCAGTCGCTGTTCCAGTCCGGCTGGTTCATCGAGGGCCTGCTCTCGCAGACCCTGGTGGTGCACATGCTGCGCACCCAGAAGATCCCCTTCATCCAGAGCACCGCGGCGCTGCCGGTGATGCTGATGACCGGCCTGGTGATGGCGCTGGGCATCTACGTGCCGTTCTCGCCGCTGGGCGCGATGGTCGGCCTGCAACCGCTGCCGTGGGAATACTTCCCCTGGCTGGTGGGTACGCTGCTCTGCTACTGCGTCACCGCGCAGACCATGAAGACGCTCTACATCCGCCGCTTCGGCCAGTGGTTCTAAGCGATCGGCCGGGCTTCGCCCGGCCTCTCGGCCATCCCCTGACCCACGTATGGAGAGTCGCCTCATGACCTTGCACCCACGGCGCCCACGGGCGCCCCTGTTCGAACCGCTGCCGGCTCCGCTGCGGCGGGCCCTGCGCTGGCGCCTGGGCTTCCTCGCCGGCGCGCTCGCCGCGGTCCTGCTGCTGGCCCTGTTGTCCGAAGCCCGCGCCGCGGGCGGCGCCTACCGGGTCGACGATGGCGAGATCAATCCCGTCGGCGAATGCAACCTGGACACCTGGCACCAGCGTGAGCGCCGCCACGCCAACCGCTACCAGTCGGTGCTGGCGCCGGCCTGCACCTTCTCCGCCCTGCCGTCGCTGCAACTCGGCGCGGCGCTGGTGGGCGAGGGCGACGCCGGCCAGCGGCAGCGTCGCCTGAGTCCCGAACTGAAGACGCCGCTGCTGGCCCGCGAGGAACTCGGCCTGGCGCTGGCCCTGGCACTGACGGCGGATGTCTACCTGGATCGCCGGCACGCCTTCGAGGGCGCCGGCTTCAGCCTGCCGTTGAGCTACCAGCCAACCACCGCCCTGCGCCTGAATGCCTCGGCCGGCCTCGGCCATGCCTACGCCGAGGGCGCTCGCCAGCACCGCTGGAACTGGGGCGTCGGCCTGGAGTACGCGCTCGGCGAACCGTTGACCCTGATCGCCGAGCGCTTCGGCGAGTCGGCCGGCGACAGCGGCTGGCAGGCCGGGCCGCGCTGGCACCTGGGCCAGCGGCTGGACCTCGACCTGCTGCTCGGCGCTCACCTGCGCGGCGAGCGCGAACGCTGGCTGGTGTCGGGGGCGACCTTGCGTTTCTGAGCCCGGGGAGCGCTCCGTCCGGGGCGCTCGCTGCCACCGAGGTGCCTGCCATGAACGCTGTGCGCAAAACCCTGGGGATGCCGCGTCGCGTCCTATGCGGCCTGGCGGTGCGGTTCCTGGCGAAGGCCGCGCACTTGCTGATGGTGATCAGCGTGCGCGCCTACGCCAGCGGCCGGCTGAGCCAGCTCGAGGTGAAGTGCCTGCTGGACTGCTCGAGCGCGCTCAATCGCGCCTCGCTCAGGCTGGCCATGGGTCAATGAGCCCGTTCCATCCACGATCCATTCCGAACCGGAGTTCCGCCATGCAGGGAACCATCCTCCTGATCAACCTGGCCGGCGCCGTGGCTCTGCTGCTGTGGGGTACGCACATGGTCTCCAGTGGCGTGCTGCGCGGCTTCGGCACCGCCCTGCGCAACTGGCTCGGCCGCCACCTGGGCAACCGCTGGCTGGCCCTGTTCGCCGGGCTCGGCATCACCGGCCTGCTGCAGAGCAGCACCGCCACCAGCCTGATGGCCGCATCCTTCACCGCCAGCGGTACGCTGGGCCTGGCGCCGGCGCTGGCGGTGATGCTCGGCGCCAACGTCGGCACCACCCTGGTGGTGCAACTGCTGAGTTTCGACACCTCGCTGCTGGCGCCGCTGGTCCTGCTGCTCGGCCTGCTGCTGTTCCGCCTGGGCGATGGCCCGCGCCTGGAAAGCCTCGGCCAGTGCCTGATCGGCCTCGGCCTGATGCTCCTGGCCCTGGCGCTGCTCGGCCAGTCCTTGCAGCAGATCGAAGCGTCGCCGGCTTTCGCCGCGGTGGTCCGTGGCCTGGAAGGCGATCCGCTGATCGCCCTGCTGCTCGCCGCGCTGCTGACCTGGGCCTGTCATTCCAGCGTCGCGGTGGTGCTGCTGGTGGCCTCCCTGGCCCATGCCGGGCTGGTCTCGCCACCCATCGCCCTGGCCCTGGTGCTTGGCGCCAACCTCGGCGGCGCGCTGCCGGCGCTGGGCGTCGCCGGCAGCCGGGTGGCGCGGCGCCTGCCGCTGGGCAACCTGCTGGTGCGCCTGCTCGGTTGCCTGTTGGCGCTGCCCTGGCTGGGTCCACTGGGGCACCTGGCCGCCGGCCTCGGCGGCGGCGCGGTGGTCTGGTTCCACAGCGCCTTCAACCTGGCCCTGGCCTTGCTCGCGATCGGCTTCACCGGGCCGCTGGCGGCGCTGCTGGCGCGCCTGCTGCCGGAGGAGGCGCAGCCAGCCGATCCAGGGATGCCGCACTACCTCGACGAGGCCGGCCTGGCGGTCGCCAACATCGGCCTGGCCAACGCCACCCGCGAGGTCTTGCGCCTGGCCGACATGGCCAGCCTGATGCTGCGCGCCGCCAGCGGCCTGCTGCAACGGCCGGAGGCGAAGGTGGCGGCGGAGGTGCGGCGCCAGGACCAGGCCCTCGACCAGTTGAGCGCGGCGATCCGCGCCTACCTGGCGGACATCGGCCAGGACGGCCTGAGCGAAGGCGACGCCGATCGCGCCCAGGAAATCCTCCTGTTCGCGATCAACATCGAGCACATCGGCGACCTCGTCGCCAACAGCCTGATGCCCCTGGCGATGCGCTGGGCCGGGCGCAGTCGGGCCGCCGGCGAGTTCGAGCTGGGCCAGTTGCTGCCGCTGCGGGCGGCGCTCGACGAGAGCCTGCACCTGGCGATCAGCGCGTTCCTTCGCGAAGACCTGGAAGCCGCGCTGCGCCTGGTAGCGCGCAAGAAACTGCTGCAACGGCTGGAGGCCGATGCCAGCCGCGAGCGCTTTCGCCGCCTGCGTGACGACCGTGGCGCCTGGGTTGAGTCCGGCGATGTGTTCCAGCGCATGCTCCGCGACTACCGGCGCATCCATCATCACATCACCGCGCTGGCCTACCCGCTGCTCGAACGCAGCGGCATCGACCCGATGACCGAAGCGTTCGGCGGGATCCGGCCGGAGGAGGGTTCGGCATGCGCCTCCTGATCCGCGCGGGACGTCACTTCAAGGAGGCCGGGCGCCTGCGCCTGGCGCTCGAGCGCTGCCACGAGCTGCAGCCGGTGGAACTGCTCGGTCATCTGCTGCATGCCGGCAGCGGGCTGCTGGACGCCGCCGCGCACTGGTGCCGCGAGCGCGGAGCGCAGGCGCGCGCCTACGACTATCCGGAGCGCAGTGGCGGCGAGGAAGTCTTGCGCGGTCACGCCGAGGCGGTCCTGGGCGACTTCGCTCCGGACCTGGTACTGGTGTTTCCCGGCGGACGCCTGGCCAACGAAATGGTGCATGCCGCCCACGCCGCCGGTATCCCGCTGATGCTCGCCTACAGTCCGCTGCCGGCGCGCTGGGCGGCGAACCAGCCGTCGCGGCGGGTCAGGCGCCAGCCGTAGGCGGCCAGGACCAGCCCGCGCAGCAGCATGAAGGTGAGAAACGCCAGCCACAGGCCGTGGTTGCCCAGCCCTTGTAGCAGCCAGCCGAGCGGCAGGCTGGCGGCCACCGCGACGAGCATCGCGTTGCGCATCTCGCGGGCGCGGGTGGCGCCGATGAACAGGCCGTCGAGCAGGTAGCTCCACATCCCCAGCAGCGGCAGGCAGGCCAGGTACGGCAGGTAGGCGTAGGCGACCTGGCGGACCCCGGCGATGTCGCTCTGCAGGTCGACGAACAGGTGGCCGAACAGGGCGAACAGGGCGGCGAAGGCCAGGCTCGCCAGCAGTGACCAGCCGCCGGCCACCACCAGCGCGCGGCGCAGGGCGGCGCGGTCGCGCGCGCCGATGGCGTGGCCGCACAGTGCCTCCACCGCATGGGCGAGTCCGTCGAGGGCGTAGGAGGTGAGCAGCAGGCCATTGAGCAGCAGGGCGTTGGCCGCCACCGTGGCATCGCCGAGCCGGGCGCCTTGCACGGTGAGGAGGAAGAACACCAGTTGCAGGGCCAGGCTGCGGATGAAGATATCGCGATTGACCATCAGCAGCGGCAGCCAGGACAACCAGTGGCGCAGCCGTTGCCACTGCGCCTGTCCGGGACGGCGGGCCAGGTCGCGGCGGGCCAGGGCCAGGCCGAGCAGGGCGCCGCTCCATTCCGCCAGTACCGAGGCGCGCGCCGCGCCCTGCACGCCCCAGTCGAGGCCATGGACGAACCAGAGCACCAGCACGATGTTGGTCAGGTTGGTGCCCAGCAGGATCGCCAGCGGCGCCCGCGCGTTCTGCGTGCCGAGGAACCAGCCGACCAGCGCGTAGCTGGCCAGCGCCGCCGGCAGGCCGAGCAGGCGGGTATGGAAGAAGGCCCGGGCCTCGCCGGTCAGCTCGGCGGAAGGCTGCATCAGTTGCAGCGCCCAGCCGCTCAGCGGCAGCGCCAGCGCGCCGAGCAGCAGGGCCAGGAGCAGCGCCATGCCCAGGCCCTGGGCGAGGATCAGGCGCAGCGCCCCGCCGTCGTCGCGGCCGGCGGCCTGGGCGGCGAAACCGGTGGTACCCATGCGCAGGAAGCCGAGCACGCCGACCATCAGGGTATACAGGCTGCCGCCCACGGCTACCGCGCCGAGCTGGTAGGCGTGCGGCAGGTGGCCGACCACCGTGCTGTCCACCAGGTGCACCAGGGGGACGGAAACGTTCGACAGGATCATCGGCCCGGCCAGCGCCCAGACCTTGTGGTGGGTGGGGGCGTGCCGCCAGGCGTCGCGCAACAGGCTCATGGGGTCCTCCGGATCGGCCGGGCAGTATAGCGATGCGCGCGGCCGCGTGCGGCAAGCGCCTTTCATATCCGGTAACAGACCCGCCGGCCTTGTCCGGAGCGGCTTGCGCGGGCAATGCGGCAAACCCTGCGAAATCCTGTCAGGAACCTTGCGCAGCGCTAACCGCGGGGCTTCGCGCGACTCCCTAGAATGCCGGCGTTCGCTGTTTCGAGAGGAAGCCGCGCATGCTCCTGGGACGTTTCGTCTCGGTCGGTGCCTGTGCCACCGCCATCCATTACCTGGTGCTGACCCTGCTGGTCGAAGGCTTCGCCGTCGGCGCCGCCCCGGCTGCCAGCGCGGGCGCCGCCTGCGGAGCGCTGGCGGCCTACCTCGGGCACCGCTGGCGGACCTTCCGCCAGCGCGGCCCGCTACTCCGCTCGCTGCCGCGCTTCCTCCTGGTCAGCCTGTTCTCGGTGCTCGGCAGCGCCGCCCTGGTGTGGCTGCTCGGCGATCTCGCCGGGCTCGACTACCGCCTGGCGCAGCTCGCCGCCACCGGCGCGCTGCTGCTGGCGACCTATCACCTCCACCGACTCTGGACCTTCTCATGATGATCGAACCTTCCCTGACGACGAAGCTCGAGGCCCCCTGCCTGCTCAGCGTGGTGGTGCCGGTGTACAACGAGGAGGCGGTGCTGCCGGCGTTCCACCAGCGCCTCAGCGCCGCCCTGGCGAGCCTCGGCGACGACTACGAGGTGCTCTATGTCGACGATGGCAGCAGCGACCGCAGCGCGGCGATCCTCGCCCAGCTACAGGGCGCCGACCGGCGGGTGGGGGTGGCGCGCTTCACCCGCAACTTCGGCAAGGAGCAGGCGATGAGCGCCGGCCTCAAGCTGTCGCGTGGCGCCGCGGTGATCGTCATCGACGCCGACCTGCAGGATCCGCCGGAACTGATCCCGCAGATGCTCGACGCCTGGATCGGCGGCGCCGAAATGGTCAACATGCGACGCCGCAGCCGGGCCGGCGAAAGCTGGTTGAAGCGCGCCTCGGCGAGCGCCTTCTACCGGGTGATCAACCGCCTCAGCGAGGTGCCGATCCCGCGTGACGTCGGCGACTTCCGCCTGCTCGACCGGCGGGTGGTCGACGCCCTCTGCGAGCTGCCGGAGGGCAACCGCTTCATGAAGGGACTGTTCGCCTGGGTCGGCTTCCGCCAGGTCGACATCGTCTACAGCCGTGCCGCCCGCGCCGCCGGCCACAGCAAGTGGCGCTACTGGCGGCTGTGGAACTTCGCCCTGGAAGGCATCACCGGTTTTTCCACCGCGCCGCTGAAGGTCGCCGGCTACCTCGGCCTGCTCAGCCTGCTGGCGGCGCTGGCGACTCTGCTCGCCGGGATCTTCGGCCAGCCGGAGATCCACGAGCACTGGCCGGTGATCGCCGCGCTGTTCCTGATCGGCGGCCTGCAACTGCTGGCCATCGGTGTGTGCAGCGAGTACCTCGGGCGGATGACCATGGAAGCGCGGCGCCGCCCGCTGTACCTGATCGACCGCTACCTGCCGGCGCAGGTCGGCGGGGCGCATTCGTGAGGGCGCTGCGCGGCTGGCCGCTGGCCTGGAGCCTGCTCGGCCTGGCGCTCGTCATCCGCCTGCTGAGCCTGGGCAGCTATCCGCTGATGGACACCACCGAGGCCCGCTACGGCGAGGTGGCGCGGAAGATGGCCGAACTGGGCGACTGGATCACCCCCTGGTACGACGTCGGCGTGCCGTTCTGGGGCAAGCCGCCACTGGCTTTCTGGCTCAGCGCCGGCGGCCAGGCGCTGTTCGGCGCCAACGAATTCGCCAGCCGCCTGCCGCACTGGCTGCTCGGCATGCTGGTGCTATGGCTGGTATGGGACTGGCTGGCGCGCGACGACCGGCGCCTGGCGGGCATCGCCTGTGTGTTGCTGGGCAGCTCGGCGCTGTTCTTCGTCGCCTCCGGCGCGGTGATGACCGACATGGCCCTGGCCCTGGCGCTGGTCCTGGCCATGCGCGGTTTCTGGCTGGGCCTGCATGGCGCGGCGGGGATCCGCCGTCGCGAGGGCTGGCTGATGTTCCTCGGCCTCGGCCTGGGACTGCTGGCGAAAGGTCCGCTGACGCTGATCCTGGCCGGCCTGCCGATCGGCCTGTGGGCTTTGCTGGAATGGCGCTGGCGGGCCCTGTGGCAGGGGCTGCCGTGGATTCGCGGGAGCCTGCTGATGCTGCTGGTGGCGCTGCCCTGGTACCTCCTCGCCGAGCTGAAGACGCCGGGCTTCCTCGATTACTTCCTGCTCGGCGAGCACTGGCAGCGCTTCGTCACCGCCGGCTGGGACGGCGACCGCTACGGCAATGCGCACGCCTATCCCTACGGCAGCGTCTGGCTGTTCCTGCTGGCCGCGGCGTTTCCCTGGAGCCTGTGGCTGCCGCTGCTGCTCTGGCTGGGCTGGCGCCAGCGCGCGGAGATCGACGGGCAACGCCTGTCGCGGCGCCGCTACTGGCTGTTCTGGGGACTGATGCCGTGCCTGTTCTTCACTTTCGCCGGCAATGTCCTCTGGACCTACGTGCTGCCCGGCCTGCCGGCCCTGGCGCTGCTCGCCGCCGACCTGCTGCGCGCGCCGCTGGCACGCAGCGCCTGGCTGCGTCGTGGCTGGCTGGCCTGCCTGGCGCTGACGCCGCTGCTGTTCGCGCTGTTCCTCGGCTCCCTGCTGCTGGGCGGGCGCGCCGAGCAGAAGTCCACCGCCGCGCTGCTGGCCAGCGATACCGGCTGGCGCGAGCGGCCGCTGGTGTTCTGGCCGAAGCGACCGTATTCGGCGTCGTTCTACAGCGGCGGAAGGGCACAACGGGCGGCGGACGACGAACTGGCCGGCTGGCTGCGCCGCGACGCGCTGCTGGCGATCCGCTCGCGCTCGTTCGCCGCCTTGCCGGAGGACCTGCGCCAGCGCCTGCACTGCCGGCCGCCGGTGGGGCAGTACCAGCTCTGCCGGGGCGTGGTGCCGCCAGGCTGAAGCTACTTCGGCCGATAGGCGCAGTGGCCGGGGCGCGGGCCGATGCGCGGGTGATTGCGGCAGGTGTCCGGGCGGCGCGCGTAGATGGTGCACAGGCGGGTCTGGCGATCGAGGTACAGGCAGTCGCCGTTGGCCATGCGGGTGAGGGTGAAGATCTCGCGCTTGTGGTTGAAGTGCTCGATCACCCCGTCCTTTTCCAGGCGCCTGGCGATGCGCTTGGCCGGTTCCTCGCGTTCGAACTCGTCGACCAGCCGCATGCGGATCAGGTCGTCGATACGCACCTCCACCGGCAGCGTGCAACAGGTCGCGTTGCAGCCGCCGCACAGGCCCTCGCGGTATTTCACCCAGGTGTCCAGGCGGTCGGGGTCGGCGGCGGCGAGCGGGATCTTCTTCATCGGCGGTCGGAGGCGGGAAAAAAAGGGCGCGCAATGATAGTGGCTGCGCGCCCGTTGCGCTCGTCCGGGCGATGAGCGTCAGTGTCGGGGCGCGTCCCGCCAGACCGGGCGGTCCCGTTCGGCGAATACCTGGCCGGCGCTCGGCTGGTCGCCGTCGCGGACGATTTCCAGGATCAGGCGCTCGCTCAGCGACAGGCCGTCGCGCAGGGCCGGCAGCTCGCGCAGTTGTCGACGCAGTGCCGCACCCAGCGCTGCGGCGACGGGGCGCGATAGGCGTCCCAGGCCGCGCGGGCCAGCGCCAGGGCCTCGGCGTCCAGCGGACGGCGGTGGGTCCACAGCCAGGCGAGCAGTTCCGGCGCCAGTTGGCCGATGCCGACGAAGCGCTCGACGCCCGGCACCCGATCGATCTCGACCAGCTCCAGGCGCGGCTCCTGTCCCGGGGGCCAGGTACGGCTGGCCGGCTCGCGGCGCCACTGGCGCAACAGCTCCTTGGCGCACTTGCGTTGCTGTTCGAGGTTGATCCGGCCGTCGCCGAGGGTGCGGAAAGGGTCATGCGATCTCCTGTGCGGCCTTGTCCGCCATCAGGCCTGGGAGTCGCATGCGCGATGCGTGGGGTGGATCGCCTGGGCGCAGCCCTTTCCGCGGAGGGGAGGCGTGGAGAACGCCGGCGCCCACTATAGGTCTGCCGGCGCAAGCGTAACAAGCCAGCTCAGCCCTTGCGGATCATCCAGATGCCGGCGCCGATCAGCGCCAGCCCGCCCAGCTTCAGCGCGCTGACCGGCGCCTCGCGAAAGCCGGCCCAGCCGAAGTGGTCGAGGCTCATGGCCATGCCCAGCTGGCCGGCGAGCACCAGCACCATGAACATCAGCGCGCCGATGCGCGGCGCGGCGAAGGCGGCGATGAAGATGAAGAACATGCCGAGGAAGCCGCCGCACCAGTGCCACCAGCTCAGCCCGCGCAGCGCCGCCAGGCCGGGGAACTCGCGCTGCGAGAGGGTCAGGGCGAGCAGCCCGAGGGTGCCGACGAAGAACGAGATCAGCGCCGCGGCGAGCACGCTGGATACCTGCTTGGCCAACTGGCCGTTGATCCCCGCCTGCAGCGGCAGGCAGGCGCCGGCGAGCAGGGGCAGGACGAACAGCCACCAGGGTGGAGTGGGCATGGAAGGCTCCTGGATCGATGACGGCGAACGCGCCCCGCGCGGGGCGGGGGACGGGCCGGAGTGGTACGGGGGGCGCACAGTATGCACCAGGCGCGGGCGGCGGAGGAAAACGCGGGAGCAGCGCGCGCCCATCGGGTCCCGTCCGGCGGCTGACCGCGCGCGGCTATCCGCCCCTCGGCCGCAATAGCGTCACCGCCGTCAGCCGCCTACAAGCGCGCCGCCAGCATGGCCCCCTCGCGGATCGCCCGCTTGGCATCCAGCTCCCCCGCCACCCGCGCCCCGCCGATCAGGTGGAAGCGCAGGCTCTCCGCCGCCTGGCTGATCTGCAACTCGCGCAGCGGCTCCTGGCCGGCGCAGATCACCACGTTGTCCACCTCCAGCCAGCGTTCCTCGCCGTCGACGCGGACCAGCAGGCCGCGCTCGTCGATCTTCAGGTACTCCACCCCGCCGAGCATGCGCACGGCGTTGTGGCGCAGGTGCGCACGATGCACCCAGCCGCTGGTCTTGCCGAGCTGCGCGCCGGGCGCGCCGGGCTTGCGCTGGAGCAGCCATACCTGGCGCGCCGGTCGCGCCACGGCGGGCTCGCGGAGGGCGCCGGGCTGGCTGTTGTCGAGGTCCACGCCCCACTCCGCGAGCCATTCGCCGAGCGCCCGAGGCTGGCCGTCGCTGGGCGCGGCGACGAGGAAGGTGGCGACGTCGAAGCCGATGCCGCCGGCGCCGACGATGGCGACCCGTTCACCCACCGGCGCGCCACGCAGCACGTCCACGTAGCTGAGCACGGTTGGCCCGCCGATGCCGTCGATGCGCGGCCGGCGTGGCTGGATGCCGGTGGCCACCACCACCTCGTCGAACTGGCCATCCAGCTCGCCCTGGCGCACCCGGTGGCCCAGGCGCAGGTCGATGCCGAGGCGCTCCAGGCGCACGCGGAAGTAGCGCAGGGTCTCGTCGAACTCCTCCTTGCCGGGGATCCGCCTGGCCAGGTTGAACTGCCCGCCGATCTCCCCGGTAGCCTCGAACAGGCTGACCCGATGCCCGCGCTCGGCCGCCACGCAGGCGGCGGAGAGCCCGGCGGGGCCGGCGCCGATCACCGCGACGCGCTTCTGCGTGCGCGCCTTGCGGTAGCGCAGTTCGGTCTCGAAGGCCGCGCGCGGATTGACCAGGCAGGTGGCGCGGCGGTTGGCGAAGGCATGGTCGAGGCAGGCCTGGTTGCAGGCGATGCAGGTGTTGATTTCCCCGGCCCGGCCGGCGCCGGCCTTGGCCACGAACTGCGGGTCGGCCAGCAACGGGCGGGCCATCGACACCAGGTCGGCCTTGCCTTCGGCGAGCAGCGCCTCGGCGACCTCCGGGGTATTGATCCGGTTGCTGGCGATCACCGGCACCTTCAGTTCGTGGCGCAGCCGCGCGCTGACCTCGGCGAAGGCTGAGCGCGGTACCGAGGTGACGATGGTCGGCACGCGCGACTCGTGCCAGCCGATGCCGGTGTTGAGCAGGGTGATGCCGGCCTCCTCGAGGGCCAGGGCGATGCGCCGGACCTCCTCCCAGGTATTGCCGCCCTCGACCAGGTCGAGCAGCGACAGGCGGTAGCTGAGGATGAAGCGCTCGCCAACGATCCGGCGGATGCCGCGGACGATTTCCAGCGCCAGGCGCATGCGGTTTTCCAGCGGGCCGCCCCAGGAGTCGTCGCGGCGGTTGGTACGCGGGCAGAGGAACTGGTTGAGCAGGTAGCCCTCGCTGCCCATCACCTCCACCCCGTCGTAGGCGGCGGCCTTGGCCAGCCGGGCACAGCGGACGAAGGCGCGGATGGTTCGGCGGATACCGCGCTCGGTGAGTTCGCGGGGGGTGAACCAACTGATCGGCGACTTGATCGGCGAGGCCGAGACCGCCATCGGGTGGTAGCCGTAGCGCCCGGCGTGGAGGATCTGTAGCAGGATCTTGCCGCCTTCTGCGTGTACCGCTTGGGTCAGGCGGCGGTGGGCCGGCACCTCCAGGGCGCTGGTCAGGCTGCTGCCGAAGGGCAGCAGCCAGCCTTCGCGGCAGGGCGCGAAGCCGCCGCTGACGATCAGCCCGACACCGCCGCGGGCGCGCTCGCGGTAGTAGGCGGCGAGCTTGCCGAAGTCCCACAGGCGATCCTCCAGCCCGGTGTGCATCGAGCCCATCACCACGCGGTTGCGCAGGCGGGTGAAACCCAGGTCGAGCGGCGCCAGCAGGTGCGGGTAGGGAGCGGGGGACAGCGGCGGGTAAGGGGTGCGCATGGCATGGGTCCGGTGGCCTGGGCCTTTTCACCATAAAAAAGATGCGGCCGACGCGGATGCGGCCGGGTTGCCACGACCCGCGGGCAATTCGGTCAAGGCAGATATCGGAAGGCTTGCGGGCGATATGCCGAGCCGTCGCCCGGCGGCCGCTGTTACGCCGCGTAATGGGGGACGCACGCCCCTCGACTCAAGGTCGGCTCGACGCCTCGGTAAGTGCTGGCAATCTGCCGTTCGGCGTCGCTGTGGCGCTCTTGCCAAGCTGACCGTGCAATGCCAGTGGAGTGTCGAGAATGAACAAGAGGGTCAGCCTGTTCGAGAGCAACCCGACCCAGGTCTACCGGCAGCACGCGAATCGTCTTAGGAATATCGGGCTCTGACCCCATGCCCGGGCCGCCCCTGCGACGGCAGCCCGGCACTAGCCATTAGTATAATGGCGCAGTGATATCGTCTGCGTCTCCCGCGCGTCGCGTCCTTCGGACCCGTCCCAATTCGGGATTCCTTGCTGGACAAGGTTTGCCCCGCCGTGTAATGACTCTGGTCAAGGCAGAAAAACCCAGCGTTCGTGTAGGGTTCGCTGCCCCATAGTCGTGCCCGGCTGGCATACGCCGCCAGGCTGGCTATCTTTCAACCAGAGACATCCGGCCATGTCCCGGGTGTCCTTTGCCTGATGCAGGAGATGCACGATGGATATGAACCGTCGGCAATTCTTCAAGGTCTGCGGTATAGGCCTTGGAGGATCGAGCCTTGCGGCGCTCGGAATGGCCCCCACCGAGGCCTTCGCCGACCAGGTCCGCCACTTCAAGCTGGCGCACACGGTCGAGACCCGCAACACCTGTACCTACTGTTCGGTCGGCTGCGGCCTGATCATGTACAGCCAGGGCGACGGCGCCAAGAACGTCGCGCAGAACATCATCCATATCGAGGGCGACGCCGACCATCCGGTCAATCGCGGCACTCTCTGCCCGAAAGGCGCCGGCCTGCTGGACTACATCCACAGCCCGAACCGCCTGAAGTATCCGGAAGTGCGCGAGGCCGGCTCCAGCGAGTGGAAGCGCATCGAGTGGGACGAAGCCCTCGAGCGCATCGCCAAGCTGATGAAGGAAGACCGCGACGCCAACTTCGTCGAGAAGAACGAGCAGGGCCAGACCGTCAACCGCTGGTTGACCACCGGCTTCCTCGCCGCGTCCGCCTCGTCCAACGAGGCCGGCTACATCACCCACAAGGTGATGCGTTCCCTCGGCATCCTGGGATTCGACAACCAGGCGCGTGTCTGACACGGCCCGACGGTGGCAAGTCTTGCCCCGACGTTTGGCCGTGGAGCCATGACCAACCACTGGACCGACATCAAGAATGCCGATCTGGTGCTGATCATGGGCGGCAACGCCGCCGAAGCCCACCCGTGCGGATTCAAATGGGTCACCGAAGCCAAGGCGCACAACAAGGCGCGGCTGCTGGTGGTCGATCCGCGCTTCACCCGTTCCGCCTCGGTCGCCGACTACTACGCGCCGATCCGGACCGGCACCGACATCGCCTTCCTCGGCGGCCTGATCAACTACCTGCTGGAAAACGACAAGATCCAGCATGAATACGTGCGCAACTACACCGACGTCTCGTTCATCGTGAAGGAAGGCTTCAGTTTCGAGGACGGCCTGTTCAACGGCTACGACGCCGAGAAGCGGACCTATCCGGACAAGTCATCCTGGGGCTACGAGATCGGTGAGGACGGCTATGCCAAGGTCGACCCGACCCTGACCCACCCGCGCTGCGTGTTCAACCTGCTCAAGCAGCACTACAGCCGCTACACCCCGGACGTGGTGAGCAACATCTGCGGTACGCCGAAGGACATGATGCTCAAGGTCTGGGCGGAAATCGCCGAGACCTCCAAGCCGGGCAAGGTCATGACCATCATGTACGCCCTGGGCTGGACCCAGCACTCGGTGGGCGCGCAGATGATCCGCACCGGCGCGATGGTCCAGCTGCTGCTGGGCAACATCGGCATGCCCGGCGGCGGCATGAACGCCCTGCGCGGCCACTCCAACATCCAGGGCCTGACCGACCTCGGCCTGCTGTCCAACTCGCTGCCGGGCTACCTGACCCTGGCGATGGACGCCGAGCAGGACTACGACGCCTACATCGCCAAGCGCACGGCCAAGCCGCTGCGCCCGGGACAGCTGTCCTACTGGCAGAACTACGGCAAGTTCCACGTCAGCCTGATGAAGGCCTGGTTCGGCAAGTCGGCGACCAGGGAAAACAACTGGTGCTACGACTGGCTGCCCAAGCTCGACATGCCGGGCGCCGGCTACGACGTGCTGCGCTACTTCGACATGATGTACCAGGGCAAGGTCAACGGTTACTTCTGCCAGGGTTTCAACCCCATCGCCTCGTTCCCCAACAAGGCCAAGGTCGGCGCCGCGCTGGCGCGCCTGAAGTGGATGGTGGTGATGGACCCGCTGGTGACCGAGACCTCGGAGTTCTGGCGCAACGTCGGCGAGTACAACGACGTCGACACCGCCAGCATCAAGACCACCGTGTTCCGCCTGCCCACCTCCTGCTTCGCCGAGGAGGATGGCTCGATCGTCAACAGCGGCCGCTGGTTGCAGTGGCACTGGAAGGGCGCCGAGCCGCCGGGCCAGGCGCGGCCGGACATCGCCATCATGGCCGGGCTGTTCCACCGCCTGCGCGAGATGTACCGCAAGGACGGCGGGGCCTTCCCCGACCCGATCCTCGGCCTCGACTGGTCCTACCTCAAGCCCGACGAGCCGGGCCCGGACGAACTGGCCCGGGAATTCAACGGCAAGGCCCTGAGCGACCTGGTCGACCCGGCCAACGGCATGATCCTGGCCAAGGCCGGCGAGCAGTTGCCGGGCTTCGCCCTGCTGCGCGACGACGGCAGCACGGCGAGCGGCTGCTGGATCTTCGCCGGCTCCTGGACCCAGCAGGGCAACCAGATGGGGCGCCGCGACAACAGCGACCCCTACGGCATGGGCCAGACCCTCGGCTGGGCCTGGGCCTGGCCGGCGAACCGGCGGATCCTCTACAACCGCGCCTCGGCTGACCTCAGCGGCAAGCCGTGGGACCCGGAGAAGAAGCGCCTGGTGTGGTGGAACGGCAAGTCCTGGGGCGGCACCGACGTGCCCGACTACAAGGCCGACGTACCGCCGGAAGCCGGGATGAACCCGTTCATCATGAACCCCGAAGGGGTGGCCCGCCTGTTCGCCGTCGACAAGATGGCCGAAGGCCCGTTCCCCGAGCACTACGAGCCGTTCGAGACGCCGATCGGGGTGAACCCCCTGCACCGCGACAACCGCAAGGCGATCAGCAACCCGGCGGCGCGGGTGTTCAAGAACGACATGGAGCTGTTCGGCACGGCCGACGAGTTCCCCTACGCGGCGACCACCTACCGGCTCACCGAGCACTTCCACTACTGGACCAAGCACTGCCGGCTGAACGCGATCACCCAGCCCGAGCAGTTCGTCGAGATCGGCGAGGCGCTGGCCAAGGAGCTGGGCATCAATGCCGGCGACAAGGTCAAGGTCTCCTCCAACCGCGGCTACATCAAGGCGGTGGCGGTGGTGACCAAGCGCATCCGCCCGCTGCAGGTGGACGGCAAGACCGTGCACCACGTCGGCATCCCGATCCACTGGGGCTTCGCCGGCATGGCGCGCAACGGCTTCCTGGCCAACACCCTGACCCCCTTCGTGGGCGACGGGAACACCCAGACGCCGGAGTTCAAGTCGTTCCTGGTCAACGTGGAAAAGGCGTGAGGTGAAACATGAGTAGTCAGGACATCCACGCCCGCTCCGCGACCACCACGCCGATGCCCTCGGTGCGGAACCAGCAGGAAGTGGCGAAACTGATCGACGTGTCCAAGTGCATCGGCTGCAAGGCCTGCCAGGTCGCCTGCTCGGAATGGAACGAGCTGCGCGACGAGGTCGGCCACAACCACGGCACCTACGACAACCCGCAGGACCTGACGGCCGACTCGTGGACGGTGATGCGCTTCACCGAGCACGAGAACGAGGCCGGCAACCTCGAGTGGCTGATCCGCAAGGACGGCTGCATGCACTGCGCCGAGCCGGGCTGCCTGAAGGCCTGCCCGAGCCCGGGGGCGATCGTGAAGTACGCCAACGGTATCGTCGACTTCAACCAGGACAAGTGCATCGGCTGCGGCTACTGCATCACCGGTTGCCCGTTCGACATCCCACGGATCTCGCAGAAGGACCACAAGGCCTACAAGTGCAGCCTGTGTTCCGACCGCGTCTCGGTGGGCATGGAGCCGGCCTGCGTGAAGACCTGCCCGACCGGCGCCATCGTCTTCGGCAGCAAGGAGGACATGAAGGAGCACGCCGCCGAGCGCATCGTCGACCTGAAGAGCCGCGGCTACGAGAACGCCGGCCTGTACGACCCGGAAGGGGTGGGCGGCACCCACGTGATGTACGTGCTGCACCATGCCGACAAGCCGTCGCTCTACGCCGGCCTCGCCGAGCAGCCGAGCGTCAGTCCGATGGTCAGCCTGTGGAAGGGCGTGACCAAGCCGCTGGCGCTGCTGGCCATGGGTGCCACGGTGCTCGCCGGGTTCTTCCACTACGTGCGCGTCGGCCCCAACCGCGCGGACGACGAGGAAGACCACGGGCAAGCCGAGGCACCGGTGCACCAGGTCGATCCGTCGGTACACACCTTTGACCCGCACGAGCGTCGTTGAGCCTGCGCGCGGGCGCTGCCGCCGGTCCTCCGCGACCCGGCGGCAGCGGCGGCGCTCTCGAGGAGTCGGAAATGAAAAATGAAATCCAGCGCTACAACGCCAACGAGCGCAGCAACCACTGGGCCGTGGCGATCCTGTTCTTCATGGCCGGGCTGTCCGGTCTGGCGTTGTTCCACCCGGCGCTGTTCTGGCTGACCAACCTGTTCGGCGGCGGGCCCTGGACGCGTATCCTGCACCCCTTCCTGGGGCTGGCGATGTTCGTCTTCTTTCTCGGCCTGGTGGTGCGCTTCGCCCATCACAACCGGGTGCAGAAGAGCGATATCCAATGGCTCAGGCAGTGGCGCGACGTGGTCAGCAACCGCGAGGAGAACCTCCCGGAAGTCGGCCGCTACAACGCCGGGCAGAAACTGCTGTTCTGGGTGCTGCTGCTGAGCATGCTGACCCTGTTGGTCACCGGCATCGTGATCTGGCGCCAGTACTTCAGCGCCTGGTTCGGCATCGAGGCGATCCGCCTGTCGGCGCTGCTGCACGCCTTCGCCGCCTTCGTCCTGATCGCCAGCATCATCGTGCACATCTATGCCGGCATCTGGGTCAAGGGCTCGATGGGCGCGATGCTCTACGGCAAGGTCAGCCGCGCCTGGGCGCGCAAGCACCACAACGGCTGGCTGAAGGAAGTCGGCAAGGGCGAGGAGCACTGACGCGTATAGTGTCGCCATCGCCCGACCGGAGGCCCCAGCGATGGGGCCTTTGCATTCATTCCGCGCCCCTCCGGGCGCCCGATCGTTGCGGCGTGGCCCATCGGCCCGCCGGCGCAGACCCGAGGAGTTCCCGTGTCACGCACCATTCTTCAACCGGGGCAGATCGAAGCCGCCGCCAACATTCCCCCGCACCTGCACCAGCCGTCGCGCGACCTGTTCGCCCGCCGTGGCGAGCGCCTGCTGCAACTGGCCGATGGGCACCCGATGGGCGACTACCTGCGCCTGGTCGCCGGTCTCTGCCAGCTCCAGCAGGCGCTGCTGGACAACCCGCCGGCGCTGGCCCCGCTCGATCCCGAGCGCCTGCGCAAGAGTCGCGAGCACGGCATGCCGCCGCTGGCCTATGACCTGCTGGTGCGCGAAGGCGCCTGGCTGCCCTGGCTGGATGCCCTGCTCGCGGGCTACCCGGCGCCGGCCAACGCCGCCGTCGGCGCGGCACTCGAACAATTGCGCGAAGCCGACGAAGGCCAGCGCAAGGCCTGGGCCATCGCCCTGCTCAGCGGTCAGTTCGACCTCCTGCCGGCGGCCCTGGTGCCGTTCCTCGGCGCCGCCCTGCAGGTAGCCTGGAGCCACTGGCTGCTGGGGCTGGAGGAGGGCGCGGTGGTCGAGACCGAGAGCCGGACCCTGTGCCCCGCCTGCGGCTCGCCGCCGATGGCCGGGATGATCCGCCAGGGCGGCAAGGAAACCGGCCTGCGCTACCTGAGCTGCTCGCTGTGCGCCTGCGAATGGCACTACGTGCGGATCAAGTGCAGCCACTGCGAGGAAAGCAAGCACCTGGCCTACCTGTCCCTGGAGCATGACGGGCAGCCGGCGGAAAAGGCCGTGCTGCGCGCCGAGACCTGCCCCGGTTGCCAGGGCTACCTGAAGCAGTTCTACCTGGAATTCGACCGTCACGCCGATGCTCTCGCCGACGACCTGGCCAGCCTGGCGCTGGACATGCGCCTGGCCGAGGATGGCTACCTGCGGCGTTCGCCCAACCTTCTGCTGGCCCCCGGCGGCGAATAGCCGAAGGCGCTGCGGGCCCGCGCCGACGCGTCTATGATGGGCGTGTCGGTGGCCCCTTCCCTGTGGATAAGGTTTCTCCATGAGTTCCGTTCGCTTGCCTTCGGTCGACCGCCTGCTGCGTAGCGCGGCGGCCGCTCCCCTGCACCAGCGCTACGGCCGCGAGGCGCTGCTGGCGACCCTCCGCGACCTGCTCGACGAACTGCGCGAGCCGGCTCGCCAGGGCGCCCTCGCCGCGATCGAGCTGAGCGAGGCGGTGCTCGCCGGCCGTGCCGGCGAACGCCTCGCCGCGCAGCATGCCAGCCGCGTGCGGCGGGTGTTCAACCTGACCGGCACGGTGTTGCATACCAACCTCGGCCGGGCCCTGTTGCCGGACGAGGCCATCGAGGCGATCACCCTCGCCGCGCGCTACCCGCTGAACCTGGAGTTCGACCTGGCCAGCGGCAAGCGTGGCGACCGCGACGACCTGATCACCGGACTGATCCGCGAGCTCACCGGCGCCGAGGCGGTCACCGTGGTCAACAACAACGCCGCGGCGGTGCTGCTGGCGCTGAACAGCCTGGGGGCGCGCAAGGAAGGGATCATCTCGCGCGGCGAGCTGATCGAGATCGGCGGCGCCTTCCGCATTCCCGACATCATGACCCGCGCCGGCGTGCGCCTGCACGAGGTGGGCACCACCAACCGCACCCACGCCCGGGACTACGAAGCCGCCATCGGCCCGCGCAGCGGCCTGCTGATGCGCGTGCACACCAGCAACTACAGCGTCCAGGGCTTCACCGCCAGCGTGCCCACCGCGCAACTGGCGGCCATCGCCCATGGCCACGGCCTGCCGCTGCTGGAAGATCTCGGCAGCGGCACCCTGGTGGACCTGACCCGCTGGGGCCTGCCCAAGGAACCGACGGTGCAGGAAGCCCTGGCCGACGGCGCCGACATCGTCACCTTCAGCGGCGACAAATTGCTCGGCGGGCCCCAGGCCGGGCTGATCCTCGGCAACCGCGAACTGGTCGGACGGATCAAGAAGAACCCGCTCAAGCGCGCCCTGCGCGTCGACAAGCTGACCCTCGCCGCCCTCGAGGCGGTGCTCGGCCTGTACCGCGATCCCGATCGCCTCGCCGAACGCCTGACCACCCTGCGCCTGCTCAGCCGCCCGGCGGCGGAGATCCGCGCCCAGGCCGAGCGGCTGGCGCCGGCGCTGGCCGAAGCGCTCGGCGAGGACTGGGAGGTCGCCGTGGTCGACGCCCTGGGCATGATCGGCAGCGGCGCGCAGCCGGTGGCGCGGCTGGCCAGCGCCGCGCTGTGCCTGCGTCCGAGGCAGCCCAGGCGCCTGCGCGGACGCACCCTGCGCAACCTCGAGGAAGCCCTGCGCGGCCTGCCGCTGCCGGTGATCGGCCGGCTCGACGACGACGCCCTCTGGCTCGACCTGCGCCAGCTCGACGACGAGCCGGCGTTCCGCGCCCAGTTGCCGCGGCTGCGGGGCGAACTGTCGTGATCGTCGGCACCGCCGGGCATATCGACCACGGCAAGACCTCGCTGCTGCGCGCCCTCACTGGGATCGAGGGCGACCGCCGTCCGGCCGAGCGCCAGCGCGGCATCACCATCGACCTCGGCTATCTGTACGCCGACCTCGGCGATGGCAGCCCCACCGGTTTCATCGACGTGCCCGGCCACGAGCGCTTCGTCCACAACATGCTGGCCGGCGCCAGCGGCATCGATTGCGTGCTGCTGGTGGTGGCCGCCGACGACGGCCTGATGCCGCAGACCCGCGAGCATCTGGCGATCGTCGAGCTGCTCGGTATCCGCCGGGCACTGGTGGCGCTGACCAAGATCGACCGGGTCGAGCCGCAGCGGGTGCAGCAGGTGCAGATCCAGGTCGAGCACCTGCTGGCCTCCGGACCGCTGGCGCGCTCGCCGATCTTTCCGCTCTCCAGCAGCAGCGGTGAGGGCGTGGCGGCGTTGCGCGAGGCTCTGCGCGGGCTTGCCGGCGAAGTCCGCGAGCGCGGCCGCGAAGGGTATTTCCGGCTGGCGGTGGACCGGGCCTTCAGCGTCGCCGGCAGCGGCATCGTGGTCACCGGCACGGCCTTCTCCGGACAGGTCGCGGTGGGCGACGAACTGCTCCTCGGCAACGCCGGGCGGCCGGTGCGGGTGCGCGGTCTGCACGCGCAGAACCGGCCCGCGCAACAGGCCTGGGCCGGCCAGCGCGTGGCCCTGAACATCGCCGGCGAGCGCCTCGCGCTGGAGCAGGTCCAGCGCGGCGACTGGCTGCTGCAGGCAGCGCTGCACGCGCCGACCACGCGGGTCGACATCGACTTTCGCCTGCTCCCCGACGAACTCCGCGACTTCACCCACTGGACCCCGGTGCACCTGCACCTGGGGACCCAGGACGTCACCGGGCGCCTGGCCCTGCTCGAGGGCGAGCAACTGGAGCCTGGCCATCGCGCCTTCGCCCAACTGGTGCTGAACGCGCCGATCCAGGCCCTGCACGGCGATCGCCTGGTGCTGCGCGACCAGTCGGCGCAGCGCACCCTCGGCGGCGGACGGGTGCTCGACAGCGCCGCGCCGGCGCGCAACCGGCGAACCCCGGCGCGTCTGGCGCAACTCCAGGCGCTGCGCCAGGATAGCCTGGAGGAGGCGCTGCCGACCCTGCTCGGCGCCGCCGAGAACGGCCTCGATCCGCAACGCCTGGTGCAACTGTTCAACCGCCCGCGCGAGCACTGGCGGCTGCCGGAGGAGATGGTCGAGGTACAGACCCGCCTCGGCCCGCGGCTGTTCGCCGGCGAGCGCTGGTTCGCCCTGGTCGAGCGACTGCTCGCCGGCCTGCGGCGCTTCCATGAGGAATTGCCGGACGAACTCGGCCCAGACCGCGACCGCCTGCGCCGCTATGCCCTGCCGCAGCTCGAGCGGCCGGTGTTCATCGCCCTGCTGGAGGCCGCCTTGGCCGGCGGCGACGTGCACAGCAGCGGCCCCTGGCTGCACCTGCCCGGCCACGAGGTACGCCTGAGCGACAGCGAGGAACAGTTGCGCGCGCGCCTCTGGCCATTGCTCGAAGCCGGCCGCTACGACCCGCCCTGGGTCCGCGACCTGGCTCGCGAGCTGGGCCAGGACGAAGCCGCCATGCGCCACCTGTTGCGCAAGCTGGCGCGCCTGGGCCAGGTGCAGCAGGTGGTGCGCGACCTGTTTTACCCGGAGGCCACCCTGCGCCAGTTGGCCGGGATCGCCCTGCAGGTGCGCGACCCGTCCGGGCTGATCCGTCCGGCGGAGTTCCGCGACCGCCTGGGTATCGGCCGCAAGCGCAGCATCCAGATCCTTGAGCATTTCGACCGCATCGGCCTGACCCGCCGCATCGGCAATGACCGCCGCCTGCGCGAGGGCTCGGCGCTGGCCGAACAATTGCTCGGCGGTGTCTCGCCCTGAGTCTCAGGGGCCGACGCGCTGCCCTTGGCTCAGGCACTCGATGAACAGCGCGAACAGTTCCGACTGCGAGCCGACTTCCAGCTTGGCGTAGAGTTTCTTCCGGTGCATGCGCACCATCTCTGGGGAGGTGTCCATCAGCCGCGCGCTGGATTTCGCCGAGCGGCCGCTGAGTAGCGGCTGGCAGGCCTCGCGTTCGCGGACGGTGAGCACGCCGCGACCGAAGCCGCGCAGCACTTCCTGAGGGCGCGCAGCTCAAGCTGCTCGCGATGCTCGCCCGGGGCGTCGGCGGCCTGCACTACGGCTGGAACCATGGCTTCGCCGACGATTTCAGCCTGGACTCCATCGTCCCGCCCTCGCCGGGCCAGGTGGCCGCGCTGGGAGTGATGGTCTACGGCATCATGGGGACCGAGCTGGCCTGTTGCAGCGCCGCGGTATCCCGCGCGCGGTGCTGACCTCCGGGCTGATCGTCGGCGCCTTCAATATCTTCGGCACCCTCGGCGTGCTGGCCGCGGTACCGGCCGAGGAAACCGACGTCACCCGGATCTTCGCCACACCCTCTTCACCAACATGGAGCATGGGCACCAACCGTGCCGCGGTGGAAGCGGCCAAGGCCTGCGAGCTGCCGGCGCTGTTCGGCGTGGTCCATCCGCGGCATGGCACGCCGATCGACTCGGCGGTACTGGCCTGTGAGCATCGTCCTGCTCCTGCTCTACGGCCTGGTGGCGCACACTGCCGAGGAACTGCTCTGGACTTCGCTGTCGATCTTCGCATGGTCTTCATGATGCCCTACGTGCTGATGTGCCTGGCCTTCGTCCGCCTGCGCCGCGCCGACCCGCGCCCACGGCCCTGCCGGATGCCGCTGGGCGATCGCCTGGCCAGTCTCTGGGCGCTGTTCGTCGCGCTGCATGTGCTGGCCGGCATCGGCTTGTCCGTCGTCGCCCCCGGCGCGCCGATGGACTGGGCCTACGCCGGCAAGATCGTCGGCGGCGTGGCGCTGGTCATGGCGGCGGACCAGCTGCTGATCCGCCAGGCGGCGCGAAGGCGCGGCGGGGTGGCTCTGCGCGGTGCCTACGGTTGAGGAGCGGCCCTGTCGCAACACTGCCGATGGCGTTAATGTGCCGTTAATGCCCTTGGTGGGTAATGGGTCGCAGCGCAACACGGAGGAGGTCGTCATGTCCGAACGAGAGCACTGGCAACGGGTATACGAGAGCAAGCCGTCCGACGCGGTGAGCTGGTTCCAGGCCAAGGCCACGCTGTCCCTCGACCTGATCCGGCATATCGGCGCGCCCCGCGAGGCGGCGATCATCGATGTCGGTGGCGGCGCCTCGACCTTGGTCGACGGCCTGCTCGCCGATGGCTTCGGCGACCTGACGGTGCTCGACCTCTCCGACGCCGCCCTGCGCGTCGCCCGCAACCGCCTCGGCGCGCGCGGCGAAGAGGTGCGCTGGATCGCCGGCGACATCACCGCCGTCGACCTGCCGGAAGCCACCTACGATGTCTGGCACGACCGCGCCGTGTTCCACTTCCTTACCACTGCCGAAGCCCGCCGCGCCTACGTGCGTCAGGTGATGAAGGCGGTTCGCCACGGCGGCCACGTGATCGTCGCCACCTTCGCCGCCGACGGCCCGACCGAATGCAGCGGCCTGCCGGTCATGCGCTACGACGCCGACGAACTGCACGCCGAGTTCGGCTCCGCCTTCCAGCTCACCGAGCACCGCGACGAACACCACGTCACTCCCGCCGGCCGGGTCCAGCACTTCGTCTACTGCCATTGCCTGAAACGCCTGTGAAGTGCTCCGAGGCTGGGCTACGCTCTGCTCGCCCGGCCATGCGAACGACTTTCCATGACATCCGGCATTTCTTCTTCGGACGCTGGCCTGATAAGCTCCCGCCTCGAAGAAAACTTCTTGCAAATCAAAGAGGAAGGCAATCACGCCCGGTGGCGTGGCCGGACTTCAAATCCGGTGGGGGACGGCAGCCGTTCCTGGGTGGGTTCGACTCCCACTGCCTTCCGCCATATCCCCCTTCCACAGCCCTTGCCGCTCTAGGCTTCCAGCGTTTCCGCCGGTGTCGAAAAATCCGTCGTGTCGAAGAAGTGTCGAAAGTCTTTCAGCGGGCCGAGTCTGATCACGTCTTGCAGGAAGTCCGGGGCGAGGTGCGCATACCGCATGGTCATGGTCAGCGACGAGTGCCCGAGAATCTTTTGCAGGGTCAGGATATTGCCGCCGTTCATCATGAAGTGCGAGGCGAACGTGTGGCGGAGCACATGCGATTTCTGCCCACGGGGGAGGGCGACGCCGGACATCTTCACGGCGAAGTCGAAGCTGTCGCGGCAGTTGGAGAACTTGCCGTAGCGGCGCAGGTGCGAGTGCAGGCGTTGTTCCAGTTCTGGAGGTATCGGGACCGAGCGGCGACGCTTTGACTTCGTGTTAACGAACTGCACCGCTCCATCCCGGACCCGATCCAGGGTCAGCCCTTGAGCTTCACCCCAGCGGCAACCGGTAGCCAGACAGACCAGGGCGACGGGTTCCACATGAGGCGTCTTGCAATGTTCCCGGAGGGCACGGAACAGCGTTTCTATCTGCTGGCGGGTCAGGTAGGTCAACTCTCGATCTTGCAGCTTGATCGCCTTCACCTTGGCCAGCGGGTCTGGATAGTCGATTTCACCCAACTGGTGCAGTTCGTTGAACAGCGACCGCAGGTAGCCCAGTTCGTTGTTCAAGGTCTTGCCGCTGATGCCTGACGCAAGGCGTCTGGCCCGATACTCGGTGAAGATGTTCCCGGTTACCACCGAGCCTATGGGGTCGCCCATGCGTTCCGCCATCTTGCGCAGCACCAGGGAACGACGGTCAGCGTCCGTCAGGGCGTGGCCGTGGAGTAACGTCCAACGGGTCACCAACTCAGACAGGCGTCGACGATCCTTCGGCCTTGGTGTCCAGGCCGGGTTTTCAATGGTCCTTTGCCGCACGGTGGCTTCGAACCGCTGGGCTTCGCCCTTGGTCTTGAAACGCTTCCTAAAACGCTTGCCCTTGATCGGTTCAACGTCGGCCAGCCAGCGGCCATCCTCAAGCTTGGTGATCGCCATCAGATAGCGTATCCGCGCCGTAGATACCGATCACACATCAGCTTGTGTATATGCCTTTCCAGATCGCGACGAGTCCAACCCTTGGCGAGATAGTGGTCTTCGATAACGTGCCAGAACTCCAGTTTGCGGGCGGACTCAATAGCCTTTTTTGCAGGAATGCGCTCCCGCGCAATCAGGCTGATGAACTGGCCGAGGAACATCTCGCAGTTACGCCCACTGAATCCCTTGGCGGTCTTGTAATAGCGCCGGTACTCGGTGCGCTCGATCAGCGGATCGCACTCGACTTGGACGCGGGCGTCCTGGCTGATCAGGCTCCAGAACGGATCGTAGACCGCCGTCCGGCTCAGCAACTTGAAGCTTTCACAGGCGTAGTTCCACAGTCCTTGCAGGTGCGGGCAAAGCCCCTCATAGGTGCGGCAGCCAATGACCTCCCCCGAGGCCATACGCGAGCCTTCGGAGAACTGCTGGACGATGGAGTGATGGAAGCGGAATTCGAGCCGCCACACCGTTTCCAGGGGGTTATAGGCCGGGTCACCATCGCCGAACGGATCCCCGTTCAGGGTGGCCCACACGCTTTCCCAATAGTCGAGCTTGTCGGTGGCCCGAGCCTGGAGGGTCTTGTTATAGATCGATAGTTGCAGGCCGTTGGCCGAGCCGAACATGTACGTCTCGCCACGCCCGTAGACCGAGGCGTTGCCGTCGAATTCGATCCGCTCGATCCCGCTGATTTGCCGCACCCGACGCGAGCGGCAATGCATGCGATCCACCAGATCGCGAGGCGGTTTCCAGCCTTGTACGTCCAGGGCGATATGCACAGCGGCTTGGTTGGTCTCGCAGTGGCTCAGCACGGCAGCGGCCAAGTCATCCAGCACGCCCTGGAGGATATGCGGGTCGGCACCGTCGAGGGCATGGGGCGACACCTCGATCTTGAGGTGCGAGCCAAGGGTATCGACCTTGATGTTGTGATTCTTGATCAGCAGGATCAGCCCCAATTCTGCGTTCTGCAGACGGTACTGATAGCCGGAGTCGCGACCGATGCGGCCCTTGGACCATTCGTAGCCGGCGAACTCGACCACATCCACCGAGAGGTCAAACAGCGCCATGACTTCCGGCCGGAGCTTGCCGTTGTACAACTGCCGCACCGTGTCCACGCCGCAACGCAGGATCCGCACGCCTGACAGGTCGGTGAACGCCCCCGTCATGGAATCAACGAAGAGCCGTCCCTTGGGGGAGTCCAGCAGTTGTCCGTCGGGTTGCAGCAGGAGGCGGTTTTGATGGGTCACTTTCTTCATGGTTTCACCTAACAATGTCCATTAATGTCCAAATCGCGGGGTGCTTATCTGACGTGTTACAGGGGCGTCGGCCGGCCCCGCCGTGGCGCTTGCTCACTCCGAGACGAGCCGTTCGCGCGCGCCCCGGCCAGGCCGGCTACAGCGGCCATACCGGCCCCGTCGGCGTCACCGCCACCGCGAAGAAAAAGCCCGCCAGATAGGCCAGGAACGCCAGCCCCAGTGCGGCGAAATAGCTTGTCCAGTTCATCGGCTCCCCCTCAGTTGATCGAGCGCGGCAAGCGGCTGGTGTCAGGAACCACCGTCACCCGCACGGCGGCGCCGTTCGCGGCGGCGGGCGGTACGTTCGGCGCGGCGGTCTGAGCCGGCGGCGCATTGCCCAAGGCGCTACGCCCGGCGCAGGCGGCATAGCCGGACCAACCGCCCTTGAAGCTCAGTTCCGCGGCGCAGTTGCCCCGCGGCACCACGGCATAGCCGGTGTCGGTCAGGTCGCGATCGGTAAGAGTGAATTCGCTGCCGTCCTGGCCCCGGACGGCGAACAGATAGGTGCGGCGCCCGGAGGCGGACAGCAGGGTTGCCTTGACGATGAAGTCGCGGCCGGCGAAGGGATGGCCTACAGGAGCAGCACCCGGAACGCCTGGGTGCCCAGGTACATCATCAGCAGCATCAGGACCAGCCGCACCAGTAGCACGCGCAGCACCCACAGCAGGACCGGCTTGAGCAGGCGCAGCAGTTCCAGCAGCAGGCGGCGATACAGGGTCGCCCATGAGCAAACGAGGGCCGCCGTCATAAACCACAGACCCAATAGCAAGGGCCGGAATTGCCATGAATAGAAGAATCTTAGGTTGTCTAAAAAGGCTCTTGCCGGCGATGGTGTCGGTGACGGAGCCGGTGGCTGTCGATTCATAGAGGGCGAAGGTCTCCTGGCGGATTTTCTTGATCTCGACGATCACGTCGCGGGCCGGCGGTTTGTTGTCCTGCGCCGAGTGCTGGCTTTCCTTGTAGCGGCCCCGAATGCCGATGACGGCGAGGTTGGAGTGCAGATAGGCCTTTTCCGCCGTCATGCGGATGTCGTCGCGGATATAGGCGATGTTCGGCGTGGTGAGGATGATGTCCCAGTTGAAATGCCGGTGCCGGGTCCAGGCATCCAGCCAGCCCATGGGCCGCCCGGCTGCCTTGGCCGCTTCCGGGCCGTCCGGGAAGTCGAAGCGCTTGAGGTCGGCTTCGCGCCAGGACTTCAGAAAGATCAGTTGGGTTTCGTCGAAGATGATGAACGCGCCACGCGGCGCCCACATGAACCAGGTGCGCATCTTTTCCATGTCTTCCAGGTCCTCGAGGTCGAGGTTGATGACGTCGCAGCTGGAGGGCGTCTCCGGCATCACTTGGAAGATCCGTTCGCGGGTCAGGCCGCGCACATTGGTGATGATGACGCGGCCCTTCTTGATCGCGGGGATCAAGTCATCTTGGATCGCGCCGGAGGTCTTGTAGGAGCCGTTCGGGCCGTGATGAATCTTGATCGCCATGTCACTTACCTATGAAGGGGATGAAGGACATGGAGAAGCGCGTACCAATGGCGGCGAAGATCATGTTCACCGCGTCCGGCAGGCCGAAGAACGCCAGCAGCGAGCGCAGGTCGCCGTCCAGGGACGAGTAATAGGACGTGATGGTCGAGCCGATACCAATGCCGCCGACGACTTCGCGGAACGCCTTGTAGCCGATTTCCGCGACGAACAATTGCATCTCGAACCAGCCCTTGATGGCCATCTTGGTCAGCAGGACAAAGGCGTCGGTGACGAAGTCATAGACACCGCTGTAGAGGAAGTCCCAGAGGGATTGCATCCAGGCGAGAATGTCGGAGAGAAAGGGAATGTCCATGGCGTTTCCTCAGGAGCGATAGAAAACGATCCATCCGGCCAGGATCGCGGCGATGAACAGCAACACGTAGCGGATGACGGAGAGTTCTTGGGCGTACTGGGTGAGGCAGACGTCGTAGCGCTGACCGAGAGCGGTAAAGTCCCAACACGTCAGGGAGCCGCCGCCGGTGCCCAGGTGAATATCGAACTTGGAAGCGAGGACGCTTTCGAACTTGCCTTGCAGTTCCTGGAAGTCCTTTTGCGCCTTGGCGATGGCGTCGTCGTATTCCTTGATGGTTTTGTCGAAGGAGCCTTGCTTCGGCTCTTTCAGGCCTCCCCCGCCGGAGCCGTCGCCGCCATCGCCACCGGTCCCGCCGCTGGAGCCGGACCCGTCGCCATCGCCGCCGCTACTGCCGTCACCGCCGGGCGTGGTGCCGCAGTCACTGCCAACATGGCCCTGACAGGGGTTGTTACCGCCACCGCCCCCACCGCCGCCGCCACCACTGGAGCCGTCATCGCCACCGCCGTTACCGGGCTTGGTGCCGCCATCGCTTCCACCGTCGCCGCCGGGCGGGTTGCTGCCACCGTCGCCCCCTGTGCCGCCGTCCCCACCCGGAGGCGGACCGTCACCCGGGCCCACGTCGCAGCCAAAGGCACAGGAGCCATTGGAGGTGAACCAGTTACCGGTGAACGAGCCGATGACCTTGCAGTACGTCGCGCCGGCTTGACCCTCAGCGGGGCCGATACAACCGTCAATCGAACTGACGGCGATCTCGCAGCCGAGGTAGTTGATGAAGCGGGAGATCGGCGCTTGATGGGATTTTTCGTAGAGCGAGCCGGCCAGGATTTCGCACTTGTTTTCCTTGCACTCGCCGGTCTCTTTATTGAAGTCCGTGCCTTCCGGGCAACTGTCGCCGGTCAATATAGCGGTCGACGTCTGCCAAGTGATTCCACCAGTACCCGAAACATTGCACTGAACTTCCTTGTAGCTCAGTTTGTTGATTTCCTTTAGCCAGTTGGCCGACGTGTTATCGAAGTAGTACTGGCATGCCGCCGTATAGGATGGAAAGAAGGCCGTGGGATTTCCGGGGATGGAAATCTTCCATTGGTAGAAGTCCGCGTGGGCCGCCGATGAGAGCACCAGGGCGAAAATGAGTAGTACGAAGCGAGGCATAAAAAAGGGGCCTTTCGGCCCCTCCTCCTGTCACTGATACTGGCCGATTTTCAATCCCGTCAGCAGCGCGGACGCCATGAATGCGCCCAGCATCAGGGACCAGATCACGTCAGGCCTTGCGCATCGCGCCGATGACCAGGGCGAGGCCGACCAGCACCGCCACGGCGGCGATCACCAGCTTGGCCACGGACGAGCCGTCGGTGCCGGCTTGGGTCAGCACTTCCTTGGTCGCCTCGTCGATCAGCGAGTCGGCGAAGGAGACGTTGGCCACGGCCAGGCCGACGGTGGCGATGGAAGCGTTGCGGAACAGGGTTTTCATTTTTTCCATGATTGGAACCTCATTAATTGCGCGCTTTGCGCATGGCGGAAATGATCAAGCCAGCCCCCAAACCAACGGCGAACAGCCCGATGGTCCCGGCGAAGCCGAGGCGGAAGGCCGACGGGTCGAAACCACCCATCAGCAGAGTCAAATAGCCCTCTGCCTCAGGCGGCAGCAGGTAGGTCTGTATCCACTCAAGGTGCGTACAGCCAACCGTGCCGTCCGCGTTCTGGACCCAGGTCTTGCACACTTGAACCGATACAGAACCTTCCATTCGTGCAGTCCTCAAACAGCCAGGGAGGCCGCTAGGCCGTCGATCCAGCCCCAGGCGTAGCCGGTGGCCAGACCTACCGCGAACAGCGAGAGATAGCGGAGCATCGCGGCCTCCTACGGCTTACGCCTTGGTGTCCGGGGACTTGTCTTGTTTGTCCTGGCCCTGCGGCTGCTGGGCCGGGCGCGGGGTTGGGCCTGCGCTTGCGGGCGGGCCGGGGCTTGGGCGGTCGGCGCCATCGGCTTGCCGCCCACGGCCAGCAGATCCACAAGGACTTGGGTATTGGTGATCCGACCAAAACGGTCTTGGGTCGGGCGGACCACGCTGGCGAACTTGCAGAGCACCGGCTGGCCTTCGAAGACGATGGCGTCCAGCAGGGTCGGCTCGATGTTGTATTCGCTGATCTCGAAGCCCTTGGCGTTGCCACGGGCACCTTCCGGGATCGGGGCGATGGACTGGACCGAGGCGTAGATTTCCCCGGTCTTGGTCGAGGTATAGGTGTCAGTCTTGGTGACCCACAGTTCGACGACGCCGCCTTGGGTTGCAAACATGTTCATCGGTGTTTCTCCTTCAATTCGCCTTTTTCGGCGTGAGTTGTCCCGCTGCTGCAAATTCGGCTGTTTCGCCTTCATTCAGCGGTGTTGGGTGAAAGTGATGTGTGGGGCGATCCCTTCGGGCCGGGCTCTATTCGCTAGCGAACCAAGCCAACCACGGGTGTTCGTCTCGGCCCATTCGGGTAACGATCCCTATCGCAACGTCGTCGCCGACGGCCAAGGGGAACGCTTCCCCTTGGAACCCGCAGAGCAACACCAAGGGCTCTGCCCTTGTCATCCCGCTCTTGCCGCCGAGGGCTCGGGAGCGCGGGGCGGAAGAGCTGCCCCACACTCCCCAGCGGAGGCTGTTTCAGGGGCGAGGCGTTCAAGGGTGCGCTGCGCCCGTGCTTCCGTTCGCCGGAACGATGAAGCTGTTCCGACGAGCCGGGAGCGCGGCCCTTGACCGGATCGGCCACGGTGCGGGCGGCTTGGATCAAGCAGAGCAGGAGCAGCGCTTTCAGGGTCTTAGCGAGCATGGGTCAGCCCTCCAATTGAAATGCTTCGCGCACAGGCACGAAGGGCGTGGGTTTCCCGCTGTCGTACACAACGTGCCAGTACTTCGGCGGACGCCGGGACGGGTCGTGTTTCGCGCAGAAGGAACGGGGACGGCAGAGCCAGCGGCCATCTTCCAGATAGGGCAGCCCAGGGGGCCGGCAGTCCGGACACGGCGACGGGCTGTGCAATGGGATGACCTGCCTTGCGGACCAGCACACAGAGCAGGCGCAGTCCGGGGCGTGGGTTTGGCGCAAGTAATTCGGAGACGACATGGTCAGCTTCCTCCTTATCTTGGCGAGCACGGCCCCAGGCGAGAGCTTCAACCCGCAGGTCGGCCAGATAGGATTCTTCCGGTTGGGAGAGGTAGCCGGCATCCATGAGGCCATCGATCAGCATCAGGGCGCGGTCGAAGGGTTCGCTAGGGTGCTGTGCCGTTTGCAGCAGATAGCCTTCCAAGAAGGTCAGCAGCGCATGGATAGGGTTGCCTGACAGCATCAGAACTCCTCCTTTTCCATCAGCTGATGGGTGAAGAGCGCAACATTGACCATCACGTGCTTGCCGATCTTGTACGCGGGGATATAGCCCTTACGAATCCATCCACGGACGGTTTCGTGCTCTTCCCCCATGCCAATCCAGTTCGCGAAGTCCCGCCAGGGCAACACCGGGGGCGCCGCGCGGAGGTCTTGAGCCTTGATTTCTTCCACTTCCATGGCCTTTGCTGCACTATGTTGGTCTTTGTTGGGCTGCGCCCTTTAAGTCAATAATTACCTCGAAGGCAATTATTGACCCGACCATGAGTCGAGTCAATAGTTACCCTCACCGCTTCGTGTGAATAATTTCTATATGGAAAGCTCAGCAGATAGAGCAAGACTATTGATTAAGCAGGTCGGCCCTAAAAAGCTCAGTCAACTGAGCAATACCGATCACAGCCGGTGGCTGAATGTCAGCAAAGGCGCTGTACGAGTCAGCACTGACGAAATTGACGTGCTTGTGCGGGCCTTCCCTCAGTACGCCCTTTGGATCGCTAGCGGACAGATTGCCCCCGAGTGCGGACAGACAAGTCCGAGCTACGATGAAGCCAACCGAAACTTGACCAGTCAAAGCGCGGGATAGCGATAACACAGGAAGTAGCTAGGCGTTGGTATGCCCGGGGAGATTAGAGTCAAACCAAAGGTGCTAGGTTATAAAATAATTTAGTTTAAAGGTCGGAGCAGCAAAAGAAATTATTAAGCTTATAGTGGCTTTGTGTTGAGGAGCTAGGCATGGCTAAAGTAAATCTTGACGCACTGATTTCTAGAGAAGATTTCGAAATCGAAGAGGTTGTAAATTCAGGAAAAAAGAAAGAGACAATTTCAATTGAAGACATAAAGTATGATTCTTTCTTTTTTTCTAATCTCAGAAAGCCCGACTTTCAGCGCGAAACCAATGAGTGGGATGCTGAAAAAGTTACGGAACTAGTGCGCAGCTTTATAACCGGAGATTTAATCCCATCTGTTATTCTCTGGCGAAGTGCTGGTGGCTATTTGTTTGTTATCGATGGAAGTCATCGGCTAAGTGCTCTAGCTGCATGGGTCAATAATGATTATGGTGACGGTGAGGCATCTAAGCTGTTCTATGATGGAATCGTACCCGACGAACAGTTGAGAGTTGCACAAGATACCAGAAAGCTTATTGAAAAAGCAGTGGGTGCATACAGCGATTTTCGCTTAGCTCTTACTCACCCCGAAAAAGTTCGTCCCGATATAGTCAGGCATTCGAAAAATCTAGGGGCTCTCGCTATTCAATTACAATGGGTTGAAGGTGACGCTAGGAAAGCAGAGAGCTCTTTCTTCAAAATTAACCAGCAAGCTGCTCCAATTGACAAAACGGAACTGAAACTTCTAGAAGATCGCCGAAAACCAAATAGCATTGCAGCACGAGCTATAATAAGAAGTGGCAAGGGGCATAAATATTGGTCTGGATTTTCCAAAGAGGCGCAAATAGAAATTCAAGAAATTGCGGCTGAGATTAACGAAATACTTTTCTCCCCAAGGCTTCAGACTCCTATAAAGACCTTGGATCTACCAATTGCAGGAAAGCTATACTCTGCTCAGACGCTGCCACTTATTGTTGATATGATTAATATAGTATCCAAGGGGAGTGCACTCGATGATGAGGATGGTAACGCCACGATTTCAGTGCTCAAGAGAGTGCGAAAAATTTCGTCTCTTCTGAATAGCAATTACCCCTCATCTTTAGGACTGCATCCTGCAGTTTATTTTTACTCGCAAGAAGGTCGTCATAAAAGCGCTTCATTTCTAGCAATGACTGATTTTGCTAACCGAATATCTCGTGAAGGGAAGCTAGATGACTTCACTTCAATAAGGCCGCGTTTTGAAAGCTTTCTATTAGATTATGAGTATCTGATACAGCAAATTAACAGAAAGTATCGAACCGCCCATGTTAGTCATCCTCATATATCTAAATTTTTCGAGATGGTGATGAGTAATATGGGAATGAGCTTGCAGAATGATGATATAGTAAGAGCAATTCAAGCAACACAAGAATTTGGTTATTTATCGCTACAGAAACCCGCAAATAAACGCGGAGTGGCAGGAGGTAAGTTCGACTCGGATGCAAAAAGTGCTATCTACCTTCGGGAGGTGCTAAGGAAGGCTCCGACATGTAATATATGCAATGGATATATACATAGAAATTCTATTTCTATTGATCATGTTGTGCGGAGAAGCGAGGGCGGTACTTCTAACTTGGAGAATGGCACGCTAACACATCCATATTGCAATACTGGGTACAAAAGCTAGAAAAGGCCTGTGCTGTCGAAAAAGTGTCGAAAACACTGGCCAGTAATGGCCAGTGAAGGCGACTTTGTCTTATTGCAAGCCATTGATTTATAAATGATTGTCCAGCATAGACCAAATAAGACCTCCCTAAAAATAGGGTTCGACTCCCACTGCCTTCCGCCAATTCTGCACCTTTCTGCTTCCTTTCTTCGTATTTTGGGGCATGGTAATTTGCTTTGGCGCGGAGTTAAAAATAAGTCTGTCCCCTTTTTACGACGGATAACTGATCGGTGCCCGGGGGCAGGTCAGCCATCATATTCCGGTTCGCGCGGGGCATTGAAGCTGCTGCAGCGACTCGAACGTTAGCGGGTAATACTGCTCGCCAAACCGGTCAAGAAATCTCTATCGATGCATCACGAGCAGATAATATACGTTCGACTGTCTCTACTATGGCCTGGGTCTGTGGGTCGATTTCGATATTGACGGTACTTCCCACGGACTTCTTGCCGAGAGTAGTACGTTCCAAGGTTTCAGGAATCAGATGCACGCAGAAACTTTGGCTTTTGACTTCACCAACGGTCAGGCTGATACCATCAATGCCAATAAAGCCTTTATGAAGTACGTACTTCATAATTTCTTTGTTTGGCATGCAAAGCCAAAGCTGGTGGTTATTATCAGACAGTTGAACCTTTTCTATCTCCGCTACGCAGATAACATGTCCAGACATAAGATGACCGCCAATCTCATCACCGAGCTTGGCGGCCCGCTCAATATTTACGAAGTCGCCCACAATTAAGTCGCCCAGGTTGGTCAGTAGCAAGGTTTCCTTGATCAGATCAAAACTGATACGGTTGTTTTCTATGCGTGTAACTGTCAAGCAACAACCGTTGTGAGCAACTGAGGCTCCCAATTCCAACCCTGTTGATAACTCTGGAGGTAACTCAACTGTATGGGTGCGAAAATTTGACTTCGTATCAATTTCGATAAGGCGGGCTGTGCCTTGTACTATACCGGTAAACATAAGAATTTCCTCTTGCGTTTCTCTGGTAATGGCTAATTGATATTAAAAAATAATAAGGCGACTTGGCTCTAGGGCGCTGATTAGACCTGCTCCAAGGTGGTCGATGGTAAGCTTTGCATTAAGAGAATACTGGTCTAGATTCTTGCCTAGGTCTGTATTGAAGTGCAACCCGAAGGTAGCAGTAAATTTTGACAATTGTCATTCAGGGGCTTGATGTAGTGATCAAGCTATCCCAGACAGTCGGTTAAGTTTTTCTTCGCCACCGCAGACGGCTGCCCATCATTGTACTGATGTGGCTTGGCCCTGTTTTAGCGGTACATCAGGTTATGGCTGATGTACCGCTGGGGCTCCAGCGCTGCCCGGTGGCCAGTCGACGAGATCCACTCCGACGTCAGGCCACGGAACAGGCGCTCCCATTGGTGGATGGACCTAACAACTCCCCTGAACGGCTCATGCTCTGCCGCATCCGGTTACGCCAGAGTCGTTATCGGAACGGGCGGCTGACCGCGCTACTCATAGTCCATGACCAGAACTTTTATCACCAGTCCTTATCCGGTCTGGCGTGCGAGCCCGGCTGCCTGCTGGGCAGACTCAACTCCCACATCAACCGATGCACTCGCAAACGGTCGATAGTCACCTGACTTCCCGTGATATGGCCAGGATGCTGCGGCTACCAGCCAAGCCTCGACTTTGGTTGAATAACTGATTGATTTGAGCCCTACGCGGGGCATCAACACGGCTACGTCAAAAACTTTGGGCGTAGTAGCAGGACAGCGCAATCTCGAAGGCTGAATAGACCAGTTCCACGGGCTCTTGCTTATTCAACCGGTCGATCCGCGCGTACGGCCGAGTTCGTCCTACATCAAGAGCGCGATAGCTTTTTTAGGACCGCGTTTTCTCACTCCAACCGATTGATCCGGGCCTCCAGTTCTTGGATTTTCTGCTGCTCGGGCGTCAGTACCTTGCTCTTCGGGGCAACGTCCTGGCGTTACTCCTAGAGCTGTTTCAGCCAGCGGCGCAACGCCGAACCTTCGCGCCGAGCGACCGGCAGGCCTCGTTATGGCTGTAGCCTTGAGCCAGCACCAAGGCGGTAGCCTCGCGTTTGAACTCAGCGGAAAACACACGTCGCTGCGTGCTCATCGAATACTCTGAGCGGTGAGGACTTTTGCCTAAATCGGTGCCCGGGAACAGTAGACCACGACACATCGAGTTTCACAGGATCAAGGCCCGTTCCAGCAGAAGCAGCATCTCACCCGTCCCCGTCGTCTCCCTGACCAACGCTCCCCGCTCATTCCAGAACGCACTCCTACCCGCCGCCTTCCAGCCACCCGTCGGCCCGCCATGGTTGGCCAGCAGCACGGCCATTCCGTGCTCGCGGGCATGACCGGCGAGCATGGCCGAATCGGCCGGGTAGCCGTTCTCGCTGATCAGCGCGCTGGCGATGTAGAGACGGGCGCCGGCGCGAGCGGCGTGGGCCGGGTGGCTGGGCTGGCTGAAGTCGGCACACACCGCCAGCGCCACCGGCAGGCCGTCGATCTCCAGCAGGGGGCCGCCTTCGCCGGCTGAAAAATGGCGTTCTTCGCCCGGGTGCAGGTGCTGCTTGGCATAGACGCCGAGGCTGCCGTCGGCGCCGAGGACCAGGGCGGCGATCAGCGGCTTGGCGTGCTTCGGCGAGCGCAGCGGCAGCCCGACCACTGTGGTCATCCGCGCCTGTTCGGCGAGCTGGCGCAGCGGTTGCAGCAGGGGGGTGTCCGCCGGCTGGGCGAGGGCGGCGGCAGCGGTGGGTTCGTAGCCGGTGAGCGACAGTTCGGGAAACACCAGCAGGCGCACGCCCCGTGCCTGGGCGAGACGCATCAGGCGCAGGTGGTCGGCCAGGTTGCGCGGCAGGTCGGCGGGGTGAGCGCGGCTCTGGGCGGCGGCAATCAGTGACATGGGGCTGTCTCGGGCAGGGGCGTAGAGTCGCCAGTAGAGCCCAAGGCGGCGTGACCGGGAAGAGGCGACTGCGCTGCGTTTGGCTCGGCGGTTCCGCCAGGTGCCATGGGATGGGCGCTTTTGCCGGCGCGAAGCCGTAAGATAACGCGCTTCATGGCGCGCCCGACGGACGGGTGCGCACGCTTGCCTCGGGAGAACAGGGATGGCCGAGATCAATCCGCTTTCAACGGACCTGCAACAGCAACTGGCGGACTTGCAGACACAGGGGCTCGCCTTGCTCGGCGTCGCCGCGGACGAGACGCCGGCGCAGATCGTCGCTGCCGTCACCGACTACGTGCGCGATGCGAGGGAGCAGGGGCGCAGTCTCGACGACGCGGCGATCTTCGCCCTCGGCGCGCTGCTCGGTGCGCAGTACGTGCGCGGCCTCGGCTGGCACTGGGGCGACGTGACCTGGGACGGCGACCCGGACAGCGCCGCCGTCGGCGTGCTCAGTCCCGACGGCTCGCTGTTCAACAACCCCATCGGCTGGGTCAGCCAGATCGTCGAAGGCGACGGCGGGGTGCCGTTCATGCTCAGCTACAACATGATCCTGGCCAACCAGGTGCCGTTGTTCGAGCCGGGCAGCGCCACCGGGCTCTACTGAGCATGCGGGCGGATCGCAGCGACGCGCCGGCACGTCTCGGGCGCGCTTCCCGGCAAGGGGTGGGTGCCGGCTGGCTGGTATTCGCGGCGATCGGTGGCGGCATCACCCTGGCGGCGCTGCTGGCGGCGGGGGCGTTGTTCCGGGCGGGCGCCAGCCCGCTGGTGGCCGAGGATGGCAACCGGCCGGCGCTGCGGGACGAAGACCCGGCCGTGAGAAAGGACTGGGACAGGATCGTCGAGGAGGTGGCGCGGCGCAACACCAGCACCCTGCCGCAGGCCATCGAGGAAAGCGCCGCTCCCGCCATGCGCCAGACCGTATACAACGATGGCAATTACCAGCCACGCGGGGCCGACAACCTGCTCAGCCTGCGCCAGGCGCCGCGACCCGCCGAGCGGCGACAACCCGCGAACAGGGTGCGGGTGAGCGTGGTCGAGCAGGCGCTGCCTTTGAAGGATCGCGCCTGCGGCGCTTTCAAGGAAGGCAGCCTGGAGAGACGCGCCTGCCGAGCCCGTATCGGACTGCAATTCCGCGAGTGAGCGGGCTGCCGGTTCGCGACCGGGCCGGCAGCCATGAATTCGGCATGAAGCTCGGGATGGAGCACAACGGTGGAGGTTGTCCCCGGGCGTGAGCCGCGGGGAAATCGCCGGGGGTATTGTCGGAAAGATTCATCAAGGCGATATCAGCCCCTCGCGCCCTGAATCGTGCTTCCTTCGCGACCGCCGTTAGCGACGGTGTCGTTTGGCGCCAGCGCCCGGCCGAGAATCCGTGCGACGACTTCGTCCTTGCCACGGGTGTAGGCCTCGCGGTCGGTCGGGTGGCGGCGGGCCAAGGCATGCTTGGTTTCGGCATAGAGGCGGGCGTCGTCGGGGTGGTTGCGCAGCCAGTCGCGGAACAGCAGGTAGCGGTCGGCCTCGGCCAGGGGCATGACATGCACATGGTGGCTGCGGCCATCGCCGAAGGGCGGCATGCCTTTGACGAAGAACATCCGCTGGGTGTCCGGGTTCTCGTGCCAGAACCGGTAGCCGAGGCCCTCCAGGGGGGCTACCAGTCGTCGCGGATCATGGCCGGGCGGCGGCAGCAGGAGGATATCGATGATCGGCTTGGCGTCCAGCCCGGGGACCGCGGTGCTGCCGATATGCTCGATACCCAGCCCGGGTAGCGCCAGCGCCGCGCGGATGGCCTCGGCCTCGGCGGCGAAGCGTTGCGGCCAGACGGGGTCGGCAGGCAGCACCTCGATGCGGTCGTCGTCGGCGTTGCTCCAGCGTTGGCCGTCGAAGCGGGGCGGTTGGGGTGGGGGCATGGCGGGCTCCGGGGAGATTCGGGAGATTGGAGATGATGGGAACCTGGGGTGGGGCGAATAACGCCAGCGACGTTATCCGCCGATCATGCAGAGTGCGAGTAAGCCCGGGGAATCTCAGAAATCCAGCGCCTGCACCCCCGGATGCTGCGGATCGAACCCATCCAGCCGCATCCGCTGCGCGAATGCCTCCCGCGCCGCCTCTCCCTGGAGAAACGCGCCCTTCGCCGAAGCCCAGTCGTCCGGTTGCAGCCGCACCATCCAGCCCTCGCCGTAGCAATCCCGGTTGATCAGAGCCGGGCGCTTGACCACCGCCGCGTTGCTCGCCACCAGCGTCCCGGCCAGCGGGCTGCGGGCCGAGGAGGCGGCCTTGGCGAATTCGACCACGCCGAAGCTGCGGTCGCGCACGATGTGCCAGCCGTCGCGCTTGGGGGTGAAGGCGAATATCTCGCCGTACAGCGCGCAGCCGTAGGCGCTCAGGCCGAGGGTCAGGTTGCCGTCGGTCTCCTCGCGCAGCCACAGGTTGTAGTCCGGGGCGTAGAACAGCCCGTCGGGGAATTCCAGGCCGTGCAGGTTCGCGCTCATAGGGTCAGCACCCGCTCAGATTCGAGGATCAGCCGTGCCAGTTCGCCGCCGCTGGAGATCTCGTCGAGTTCCTCGATCAGTTCGCTTTCGTCGATGTTCACCCCGGGCTGGCGGCACATCAGCAGGCGCGCGCCGGCCTCGCGGGCCTGGCGGATGAAGTGGCGCAGCGGCTCGCCGCCGTCCAGCGCGCGCAACTGGTCGGCGACGGCGCGGCGCGCCAACTGCACGCCTTCGCCGCTGAGGAACAGGGTCACCTCGGCGTCCATGCAGGCCAGCAGGGTGGCGGTGTGGAAGGGCGCGGCGCAGCGGGCCGGGGTGCTCGGGCCGCTGGAGACGATGATGAGGACGCGCTGGGCGTGGGTGTCAGGGTTCAAGGGACTTGTCCATCTGGATCAGCGCCACGCGCCGGCCGTCCGGGTCGCGACGGTCGACGATGGCGCGCGGCTGGTAGCCGAGCTGGGTGTAGAGCAGCAGCCCGGCGGCATTGGCGTTGAAGCAGGAGATCTTCATCAGGCGCGCCTTGTACTGCTCGCGGGCGAGGTTTTCCATGACCCCGATCAGGTAGCGGGCCACGCCCAGGCCGCGCGCGGCCGGTGCCACCATCATGTTGCCGAGGGCACAGAAGTCGCCGTGCCGCCACTGGTAGAAATTGGCGAAGCCGACCACCCGCCCGTCATGCACGGCCACGCTGCTGCCGCGGCGTTCGGCGATGGCGGCGGCCAGCTGGGCGATGCTGAACGGCCAGATCGCCTTGGGGTAGCAGTAGAAGAGTTCGTCGCGGTCCTGGGGAAAGCCGACGACCGTCTCCAGGTCGCCGGTCTCCACCGGGCGGTGGCTGAGCTGCATGTCAGCGCGGCGGGTATTGCGACATGATTTTCTGCACCGTCTCGCGGATCGCCTGCTCGCGCTCGGCCGGGCTCGGCGGGCTGGTGCGCATGATCTGCTCGCCGCTGCCGCGCCAGACCAGCTTGCCGTCCCGGCCGTCGAACAGGTCGACCTGGAGGGTGGCGACCTTGTAATTCACGGTGCGCGTCTCGGCCATCGCCGGGCCGCCCCAGTATCCTCCCCAGTAGCCGCCCCAGTAACCGCCGCCGTAGTTGGTGGTGATCTGGTCCTGGCGATCGTCGACGATCAGGTAGGCGCGCACCGTGACGTCGCCCCTGGCGTTGCCCTGCGCCGGGCGCAGGCCGCGCTGGTCGATCTGCTGGGCGACGGCTTCGCGGATGCGTTGCTCGGTGAGGTCGCTCTTGATGCGCGGATCGTCGGGGCGGTATACGAAGGCGGGTTGCGACCAGCTCCAGCTGCGGTAGGCGGCGAAGTCGCGGGAACTGTCGAAGTCGCGGTCGAGCTGGGTGGTTTCGCAGGCTGCGAGGCTGAGGAACAGGCCGAGCAGCAGGATTCGGCGGATCATGGTTTTTCTCCAGTCAGAGTTCACATCCAAGCTCAGCGCCGGATGAAAGGCAAGAGGAAACGCGGCGTCGAAACGTCTCTAGAGAAAACGTCGGCGCGAAAGCGCCATACAGGTGAAGGGGAGTGGATATGAATCGAAGTGTTGCGATCTTTTGCGTCGGCCTGACGCTGACCGCATGTGCGCAGGCGCGCTCGGTACCGCCAGCGGATGCGCCGGGCCCGTTGCTGGTGGCCCATCGCGCCGGCACCGCGGACTACCCGGAAAACACCCTGCTGGCGATCCGCAAGGCGCTGGACAATGGCAGCGATGCGCTGTGGCTGTCGGTACAGCTGAGCGCCGATGGCCATCCGGTGCTCTACCGTCCGGCCGATCTCGCCGCGCTGACCCAGGGCGCCGGCGCGGTCGGCCAGTCGAGCCTGGCCGAGCTGGCGCAGCTGAACGCCGGCTACATGTTCAAGGCCGCGGACGGCAGCTATCCCTATCGCCAGAAGCCGCTGCCGATCCCCACGCTGCGCCAGGCGCTGCGGGTGATCCCGCCGCAGGTGCCGGTGTTCCTCGACATGAAGTCGGTGCCGGTGGAGCCGCTGGTCGACGCCGTGGCCCGCGAGCTGGAGCTCCAGCAGGCCTGGTCGCGGGTGCGTTTCTATTCCACCGAGAAGGCCGCCAACGACTACCTGGCGCGACGCTACGCGGACAAGGCACAGCAGTTCGAAAGCCGCGACGCCACGCGCAACCGCCTGGTCGGCCTGGCCTTTGGCGAGCGCTGCGAGACGCCGCCGGCCGCGGGCACCTGGATGGGCATCGAGCTGCGCCGCGAACTGACCGTGACCGAGCGCTTCACCCTCGGCGAGTCGTCCTACCGGGTGCCGGCGGCGCGGTTGTGGACGCGCAAGGCGATGGACTGCGTACGTCGCGAGCCGGTGAAGGTGGTGATGTTCGGCATCGAGACCGCGGCGGACTATCGCACCGCGCGCGACCTGGGGGCCGATGCGGTGATGACCAACTCGCCGAGGAAAATGGAGGCGATCCGCCGCCGGGCGCTTGCCGATCAGCCCGGCGGGTAGTTCGACAGCGCCCGCTTCACCGCCTCGCGCAGGGCCTTGGCCTGTTCGCTGGCGGAGTCGCCGGAGTCGAACTCGGCGCTGTTGCCCCACACCGGCTGGCCGCTGCGGGCGTCGGCCAGCTCGACGCGAACCACGGTGACCTGCACGGTGTAGCTGCGGGTCACCGGGTAGCTGGCGCCATAGCCGTACCAGGGATCGCGCCAGCCGCCGTAGTTGCCGTAGTAGCCGCCGTAGTAGTCGGTGACCTGGCGGGTGCGCAGCTCGTTGCGCAGGAAGGCGCTGACCTTCAGGTCGGCGGCCGTGCCCGGCCGGGCCGGACGCAGGCCACGTTGATCGAGCTGCTGGCTGACGGCGTCGCGTAGCTGGTTGTCGTCCAGGCCCTGGGGAAAGCCGCTGATCCCGGCGGCGGCCCAGTCCCAGCTGCGGTAGCGGGCGTAGTCGCGCGGCGCCGCCGGGTAGGCGCCGGGGTCGAGGCCGGGATTGGCCGCCGCCGCCGGTTGCGGCGGGTAGGGCAGGGCGCTGGCGCGATAGGGATTGTCGCCCTGGCAGGCAGCGAGTACGGCCAGGCTGGCGAGTAACGGCAGGATCAACAGTCGCGATGGCATGCTCGACGCTCCGTGGCCGCGCTACGACGGCGGCCCTTGCAGGCTCAGACCGCATTCTGCGCCTTTCATTGCGGTCGGCACAGCCAGTGCAGGTAGCGACCGAGCCCGGCGAAGGCCGGATGGCGGCGGTAGGCCAGTTCCATTTCCACCAGGTCGAGCGGCTCGGCCTTGGCCTGGAACTCGCTCGGCATGTAGTCGTGGAACACCCGTACGCCGCTGCGCGCCTCGATGCGCCAGCGCGTTTCCAGCGCCTGTTCCAGCTCGCGCGGGTCGAGCGGGCGCTGTGGGGTCAGGCTCCGCCCCTCGCCGGCGAAGCGTTCCTTGCGCAGCTTGCGGAAGTGGCCCTTGAGCAGGTTGCGGTAGATCAGCGCGTCGCGGTTGTAGAAGGCCAGCGACAGCCAGCCGCCGGGTGCGCAGAGTCGGTGCAGCACTGGCAGGATCGCATGGGGTTCGGCCAGCCACTCGAGCACGGCGTGGCAGAGCACCAGGTCGTAGGGCTCGCTGAGCTGGCCGGGCAGTTCCTGCCAGGGCGCCTGGATGAATTCGGCGGCCTGCCCGGCCTCGGCGAAGCGCTGGCGGGCGCCGTCGAGCATGGGTTGCGCCGGCTCGGCGAGGGTCACGCGGTGGCCGCGAGCGGCCAGCCAGAGCGACATGTGGCCGAGTCCGGCGCCGATGTCGAGGACCCGCAGCGGCCGCTGCGGCAGCGCCTCGGCGAGGTCCGCCTGGAGCACCGCGAGGCGGATCGCGCCCTTGGCGCCGCCGTAGATCTTTTCGGCGAAGCGCGTCGCCAGCTCGTCGAAGTGGCGGTCGCTCATGACAGGAAGCGCCTTTCGCAGTCAGCCAGCTTGGCGCGCACCACCTGTTCCAGGTCGAGGCCGGTTTCCGCGCAGAACAGCAATAGATAAAGGACGATGTCGCCGACTTCCTGGCCGGCGTGCTCGAGCTGGTCGGCCGGCAGCGTGCGCGACTGCTCTTCGGTCAGCCACTGGAAGATCTCCACCAGTTCGGCCATCTCGACGCTGGCGGCCATGGCCAGGTTCTTCGGGCTGTGGAATTGGCGCCAGTCGTTGCGGTCGCGGATGGCGTGCAGGCGCGCGGTGAGTTCGTGCAGGTTCATGCGGGGTTCTTCGCGGTGGCGGGAAGCAGCCGCATAGCTTCGGGCTTTGCGCCCGAAGCTTCAAGGCATGGCGGACCGGCGTCAGCCCTGTAGCTGGCTCCACTGGCCGGCCATGTGCGGCAGGTCGTCCTTGCCGCGCAGGCTGAACTGGCCGTCCGCCGCCGCCGCGCTGGCCAGCAGGGTGACGCTGGCCGGCAGCAGCACCGGCTTCTGGAAGCGCACCTCGACCCGGTAGCCCGAGGCCGGCAGGCGTTCGCCGAGGGCGGCCAGGCTGCGCGCCTTGTTCCACAGGCCATGGGCGATGGCGCGGGGAAAACCGAACAGCCTGGCGCTGGGGGCCGACAGGTGGATCGGGTTGTAGTCGCCGGCGGCACGGGCATAGCGCCGGCCGATGTCGGCGGGCGCCTTCCAGTTGTCGACCGGCTCCAGCGGCAGCGGCTCCTGCTCGGCTTTCGGCGGAATATCGCCGGCTACCTTGACGCCACGGCAGAGTACCTTGCTGTCGCCGATCCAGAGCAGGCCGAGCTGGTCCTCCAGGCGGGTGACGATGCTGAAGGTGGCGCCCTTGTCGTGCGGCTGCAGGTTTTCCACCGCCACGCTCACGGTGAACGGGCCGAGGCCGCCGAGCGCGCGCAGCACGTCGATGCGGTTCTCCAGGTGGACCAGGCCGAGCAGCGGGAAGGGGAAGCGCTGGTCGGTGAGCAGCGCCATCTGCAGCGGGAAGGCGAGGATGTGCGGGTAGGTCGGCGGCAGCAGGCCGTCGTCGCGGAAGCCGCAGACCTGGCGGTAGCGCTCGAGGTGCTTCGGGTCCACCGTGACCTGGCTGCGCAGGCCGCGCTCGGGCAGGGCCTTGCCGCGGATGCCGCGGCGCAGTGCGGCGCGCAGGAACAGGCCGGGCAGGGCGGGTGGGGCGGGCAGGTCGAGCCAGGCGGTGGGCATTGGACATCTCCTCGAAATAGGTGGCTGTCAGCTTAGTCGAGCTCCCGGCGCAGGCATTGGCCGCCTGGCCGGCGCCGCTGGCAGGGCGGTCAATCGGCTCCGGGATGCGTCTGCATCGAGATTTTCGACCACGCCGGTGGCTAGTCGATCTGAGGGTTTTTCCATCCTGCGGGTTGGGTTATTTCTATGGCCTCTCCTTGAGAGGGGACGGCAAAGCTGCCTAAGATGGGCCCGCCCCATGGATAACTAGAAAAAACACCATGCGTGATCTGACCGACGATGTAGCGCTGATGCGCCCGGTGATCGACGCCCTGCGCGCCAGCGGCTGCGATCCGGACCGGGTCCTGGTCCGTGTCGGGCTGCCGCCGGGTGGCCTGCCGGCCGGCCGTTTCCCCCATTCCGCACAGAACCTGTTCTGGAAGGCCGCCGCCGAGGAGTGCGGCGAAGAGCATGTCGGCCTGCACCTGGCCGAGCACCTGCCGGCGTTCCACGGCCTGCTCCTGGAATACCTGTTCCTCTCCAGCGATACCTTCGGCGCCGGCCTGCGCCATTCCCTGCGCTATGTACGCCTGCTGTCCGACACCCTGCAGGCGCAACTGGAGGTGGAGGGCGAGCGCGCGGTGCTGTCGCTGGGCGAATCGCCGGCGATCAACCGGCACTTCCCGGAAATGCTCGCCGGCGCGGTGATCCGCCTGTTCGGTGCGCTCACCGAGGGCGAGTTCAGGCCGCTGGAAGTGCAACTGATGAACGAAACCGGCGCGCCGATGGAGCGCTACCGCGCGGTCTATGGCTGCCCGACGATCCTCGGCATGCCGCGCTACGCGCTGGTGTTCGACGCCGCGGTGCTGGACAAGCCCTCGCGCCATGCCGCCCCGGAACTGCTGCGCATGCACGAGTCGCTGGCGCGCCGGCAACTGGCCGAGGTCGAGCGCCTGGACCTGGTGCGCCAGGTTCGCGAACTGATCGGCGAACTGCTGGTGGACGGCGGCGCCACCCTGGAGCAGGTCGCCGCCCGCCTCGGCATGCCGGCCCGACGTCTGCGCGAACGCCTGGCGATGGCCGGGGTGCGCTTCAACGATCTGGTTACCGACTACCGCTGCCGCCTGGCCAAGGAACTGCTGCTGAAGACCGACGAGCGCATCGAAGTGATCGTCGAACGCACCGGTTTTTCCGAGCCGAGCACCTTCTATCGCGCGTTCAAGCGCTGGGTCGGCGAGACGCCGGTGGAATTCCGCCGGCGCGGGCAACAGGGACGCGGCTAGGACCTGCCCGCAGGGGGCTGCCGGCGTTTTCCCGGTGCGGGAGGCCGTCGCCGTGGGCGACAGGGCCGCCTCAAGCCCCCAGCAGGCTCTGCCCGCATACCCTCAGCACCTGGCCGCTGACCGCGCCGGACGATGGCTGGGCGAACCAGGCCACCGTCTCGGCGACGTCCTGCGGCAGGCCGCCCTGGCTCATGGAGTTCATTCGCCGGCCGGCCTCGCGGATGGTCAGCGGGATGGCGGCGGTCATCTGCGTCTCGATGAAGCCCGGCGCCACCGCATTGATGGTGATGCCGCGCTTGCCCAGGGCCGGCGCCCAGGCCTGGGCCAGGCCGATCAGGCCGGCCTTGCTCACCGCGTAGTTGCTCTGCCCGAGGTTGCCGGCGATGCCGCTGATGGAGGCCAGCAGCACCACCCGGCCGTTGTCGTGCAGCTTGCCGCCGTCGAGCAGAGCCTGGGTCAGCACCTGCGGGGCATTGAGGTTGACATCGATCACCGAATTCCAGAAGTCGCTGCTCATCTTCGCCAGGGTCTTGTCGCGGGTGATCCCGGCGTTGTGCACGACGATGTCTATGCCGTCGGGCAGCGCGTCCACCAGCTTCTGCCCGGCGTCGGCGGCGCAGATGTCGAGGGCCACGGCGCGGCCGCCGAGGCGCGCGGCGAGGCCTTCGAGGGCGTCCCTGGCCGGCGGCACATCGAGCAGCACCACTTCGGCGCCGTCGCGCGCCAGGGTTTCCGCGATGGCCGCACCGATGCCGCGGGCGGCGCCGGTGACCAGCGCGCGCTGGCCGGCCAGTGGCTTGCTCCAGTCGTGGACCTGGGCGCTGTTGGCGGCGAGGCGGATCACCTGGCCGGAGACGTAGGCGCTCTTCGGCGAGAGGAAGAAGCGCAGCGCGCCTTCCAGTTGGTCCTCGGAGCCCTTGCCGACGTACAGCAGCTGCACGTTGCCGCCGCGGCGGATTTCCTTGCCCAGGGACCGGGTGAAACCTTCCAGGCTGCGTTGCACGCTGGCGGCGACCGGGTCCTTGAGGGATTCCGGGGCGCGTCCGAGGACCACCACTTTCGGGCACTTGTCGAGGCCCTTGAGCACCGGCTGGAAGAAGTCGCGCAGCGCTACCAGCTGCTCGAAGCGGGTCAGGCCGCTGGCGTCGAACAGCACCGCCTTGGCCCGCGGGCTGTGTTCGGCGGTCCAGCGCGGCAGGTCGAACTGCCCCTCGACGGCGGCGAATACCGCGTCGGTCAGCTTGCCGGCGAAGGGCAGCACGGCCTCGGCCAGCGCGCCGTTCCCGCCGATCACCAGCGGGCCGTCCACCGGCCGCACCCGGCCGGCCTGCCAGCGCTCCAGGCGCAGCGGGGAGGGAAGGCCGACGGCGCCAACCAGGCGGCGGCCGACGGGGGAGTTGGCGAAGGCGATGTAACGATCGGTCATGGAACGAGCTCCCGGTGGAAAGGCTCCAAGGCTGAAGGTGGATTCCGCCGGCCAACGATGCCGAGGGAACGCGGGTAACAGTGTGGACAACTCTACGCAGCCACCTGTTCGCCGCAATTGACCGCGCTGACCGGGATAACGGCAGGGCGGCCAATGCGACGCGACCGGCTAAGGTTAGCCTGTGCGCCACTGACCGCTCAGTTAACGGGTCGAGCCTCGGCTCGGCGTAAACGATTCCAGCAAGGAGTTCTTCCATGACCCAGCTGCGCCGGGTCGCCATTGTCGGCGGCAACCGTATTCCCTTCGCCCGCTCGAACACCGTGTATGCCACGGCGAGCAACCAGGAGATGCTCACTTCCGCGCTGGAAGGTCTGGTGGAACGCTACAACCTGCACGGCGAGCGCCTTGGCGAGGTGGTGGCCGGCGCTGTGCTGAAGCACTCGCGCGACTTCAACCTGACCCGCGAATGCGTGCTCGGCTCGCGCCTGGCCCCGGAAACCCCGGCCTACGACATCCAGCAGGCCTGTGGCACCGGGCTGGAGGCGGCGATCCTGGTGGCCAACAAGATCGCTCTCGGGCAGATCGACAGCGGTATCGCCGGCGGCGTCGACACCACGTCCGACGCGCCGATCGGAGTCAACGAAGGGTTGCGCAAGATCCTTCTCGAGGCCAACCGTGGCAAGAGCAACCTGGACAAACTAAAGAGCCTGCTGAAGATCCGCCCGCGCCATGTGGTCCCGGCCATCCCGCGCAACGGCGAGCCGCGTACCGGGCTGTCGATGGGCGAATCCTGCGAACTGATGGCGCAGACCTGGCAGATCCCCCGCGACGAGCAGGACAGGCTGGCCTTCGAGAGCCACCACAAGCTGGCCGCGGCCTACGACGAAGGCTGGCAGAACGATCTGATGACGCCGTTCCGCGGCCTGACCCGCGACCAGAACCTGCGCCCGGATATCGACCTGGAGAAGATCGGCACCCTCAAGCCGGTGTTCGAGCGCGGCGCGCGTGGCACCCTCACGGCGGCCAATTCCACGCCGCTGACCGACGGCGCCTCGGTGGTGCTGCTGGCCAGCGAGGAGTGGGCGAAGGCGCGCGGCCTGCCGATCCTGGCCTACTTCAAGGATGGCGAGGCGGCGGCGGTGAACTTCGTCAACCGCGAGGAAGGCCTGCTGATGGCGCCGGTCTACGCGGTGCCGCGGCTGCTGGCGCGCAACGGGCTGAGCCTGCAGGACTTCGACTACTACGAGATCCACGAGGCCTTTGCCGCCCAGGTGCTCTGCACCCTGAAGGCCTGGGAGGATGCCGAGTACTGCAAGACGCGTCTCGGCCTCGAGCAGCCGCTGGGCTCGATCGACCGCGGCAGGCTCAACGTCAAGGGCAGCTCGCTGGCCGCCGGCCACCCGTTCGCCGCCACCGGCGGGCGGATCGTTGCCAACCTGGCCAAGCTGCTTTCGACGGCTGGACAGGGGCGCGGGCTGATCTCCATCTGCGCGGCCGGTGGGCAGGGTGTGACCGCGATCATCGAACGGTAATCCAATAGGGCGAGCGGCGTTGTCGCTCGACGATGTAAGCAACTCCGTGACTTGGGCGGTGCCGTGCGAGCGGGACCGCCTTTTTTTTGCCGGCGCCCTACGGTTCGGGTTCGTCGGCGGCGTTGGAGACAGCGAATTCGACGCTTGTACGGATAATCCCCTCTCTCTTCAGGGAGAGAGTTGGGGTGAGGGCGGCTCCGCTATCGGCCGGGAGTGCCGCTGCGGCGGATAACGCCGTTGGCGTTATGCGCCCTACGCTTCGGGTTCGTGGCGGCGATGAGGTACGGATCCCGACGCCTGCCGGATAACCCCGGCGAAGGGCTCACGCCGCGTATCCGCCATTCCCGTCCTGTCCCCGCAGGCTCGCCGGCTGGCGGTCGGCGAAGGGGGTGGAGAGGATCATCGAGGTCTTGCTGATGCCGAACTTCATCAGCCGGTCGATCAGGTCCTGCAGCTCCGGCATCGAGGCCACGGCGGCCTTCATCAGCACGCAGGCGTCGCCGGTGATCCGGTGGCAGAGGGTCAGCTGGGGAATCCGCGCCAGTTCGTCGAGCACCGACTGGCAATCCTTCTCGGTGATCCGCAGTTCGATCACGCACTCGATGGGCAGGCCGAGCTTGGCCAGGTTCACCGAGGCGTGGTAGCCGGTGATCACCCCTTCGGCCTCCAGCTTGGCGACCCGGTCGGCCACCGCCGGCGGCGACAGGTTGATGCGCCGGGCCAGTTCGGCGAAGGTCAGGCGGCCATTGTCGATCAGGGCGGCGAGGAGCGCGCGGTCATATTTGTCCATGGTGGATCCCGATTGTCGAATCGACGGAAAGCATGGCCGATTTCCGTGGAAAGAAAAGTGTTACGCCGCGATAACCAGCGGCTGTGCCTTAACCGCCGGGTAGCGGGCTCATAAAATGAGGTCTTTCTCCTGCCCGTCCTATCGAGTGTCCTCCATGCCAGCCCGTCGCATTCCGCTGTTGCTTCTCGGTGCGTTCTTCGCCCTGTATTTCATCTGGGGCTCCACCTACCTGGCGATCCGCTTCGGCGTCGAGTCCTGGCCGCCCATGCTGATGGCCGGGGTGCGCTTCGTCATCGCCGGCGGCCTGATGTTCGCCTGGCTGCGCTGGCGCGGCGCGCCGCTGCCGACCTGGCGCGAGTGGCGTGGGGCGGGGATCGTCGGGATCCTCCTGCTCAGCTGTGGCAACGGCGGGGTGACGGTGGCCGAGCACTGGGGCGTGTCCTCCGGAGTGGCGGCCCTGGCGGTGGCCACGGTGCCGCTGTTCACCCTGCTGTTCAGCCAGCTCTTCGGCCAGCGCAATACCACCCTGGAGTGGGGCGGCATCGTCCTCGGGCTGTCCGGCATCGTCCTGCTCAACCTCGGCTCGAACCTCCAGGCCAGCCCCGCCGGCGCCGGCCTGATCCTGTTCGCCGCCGCTTCCTGGGCCTTCGGCTCGGTATGGAGCCGGCGCCTGTCGCTGCCGGCCGGGCCGATGGCCAGCGCCGCGGAAATGCTGGTCGGCGGCGCGGTGCTGCTGGTCGGCAGCCTGGCCAGCGGCGAGCGCATGGAGCATTGGCCGAGCACCAGCGGCTGGCTGGCGCTGGTGTACCTGATCCTGTTCGGCTCGATCATCGCCTTCAGCGCCTACCAGTACCTGCTGCGCAACGTGCGCCCGGCGGCCGCCACCAGCTACGCCTACGTCAACCCAGCGGTGGCGGTGCTGCTCGGTACCCTGTTCGCCGGCGAGCACATCGGTGGCATGGAAGCTCTGGCGATGGTGGTGATCATCAGCGCCGTGGTGCTCATCGGCCTGCCCCAGTGGCGCGCCAGCCGCGCCGCCGCCTGAATCCTTAAGCGATCCCTAAGCCGCGCTGCGCCATGCTGCGGCGCAGCGTCCGGACGGGCCGGGCAGACGGGGGTACGAAGATGAAAGCGCTGGTCATCGGTGTGGTCCTGGTGTTCCTTGGCGGTTGCGCCAGTCACGTGAGTCCTGGCGGCAAGGCCATCGAGTCGCCGATCAAGGAGTACTTCGGCCAGGACCCGCTCGAACGCCGCGCCTTCGGCGAGACGGAGAGCGGCGCCGAGCCTGAGGATTCGCTGCTGCGGTTCCGCCTGACGCCCTGAACGGTCGCCTGGCATGCCTGGCCGGGCGTGCAGAAGTTTCCATCAGCGTCTTCAATACGGAGTGACGGCCGCCGGGCGGCCGCGTCGCGAAGGTCGGAGGGGCGATGGAAAGCATGCTGGACAGGTCCGAGCAGGAGCTCGTGCTGGTGGTGGACGACACCCCGGACAACCTGCTGCTGATGCGCGAGCTGCTCGAGGAGCGCTACCGCGTGCGCACCGCCGACAGCGGCACGGCCGGGCTGCGCGCGGCGCGCGAGGAGCCGCGGCCGGACCTGATCCTGCTCGATGTGAGCATGCCGGGGATGGATGGCTACGAGGTCTGCCAGCGGCTCAAGGCCGATCCGCTGACCCGCGATATCCCGCTGATGTTCCTCACCGCCCGCGCCGAGCAGGCCGACGAGCAGCGCGGCCTGGCGCTGGGCGCGGTGGACTACCTGAGCAAGCCGGTGAGCCCGCCGATCGTCCTGGCGCGGGTTCGCACCCATCTGCAACTGAAGGCCACGGCCGACTTCCTCCGCGACAAGAGCGAATACCTGGAGCTGGAGGTGCGCCGCCGTACGCGCCAGTTGCAGCAGTTGCAGGACGTCACCATCGAGGCCCTGGCGACCCTCGGCGATCTCCGCGACAACCCGCGCAGCCGCCACCTGCCGCGCATCGAGCGCTACGTCCGGCTGCTCGCCGAGCGGCTGGCGACGCAGGCGGCGTTCGCCGACGCGCTGACCCCTGAGGCCGTCGAACTGCTGAGCAAGTCGGCGCTGCTCCACGATATCGGCAAGGTCGCGGTGCCCGACCGGGTGCTGCTCAACCCAGGCCAGCTCGACGCCGCCGACACCGCCCTGCTGCAGGCCCACACCCGCGTCGGCCGCGACGCCCTGGCCGATGCCGAGCGCCGGCTCGGCCAACCTTCCGGGTTCCTCCGTTTCGCCAGGCAGATCGCCTACAGCCACCACGAGCGCTGGGACGGCCGAGGCTTCCCGGAAGGCCTGGCCGGAGAACGGATTCCCCTGGCGGCGCGGATCGTCGCCATCGCCGATCGCTATGACGAACTGACCAGCCGGCACGCCTACCGCACGCCGCTGGCGCATGCCGAGGCGGTGCTGCTGATCCAGGCCGGCGCCGGCAGCGAATTCGACCCGCGCCTGGTGAAGGCCTTCGTCGCCGTTGCCGACGCCTTCGCCGAGGTCGCCCGGCGCTACGCCGACAGCGCCGAGGCGCTGGACGTGGAGGTGCAGCGGCTGGAGCAGGTGGCGGAAAGCATCGAGATCACCGCGCCGCCGCCGGCCTGAGTGCGCCGACCCGTGCGCAGTCCGGCGGAAAGCCGCTGCGCCCGGCTGTGCTCGGCACGGCGTTTGCCGTATAACGTCAGACCCCTTGCCTTCCATCCTGCCCCGAGGAACCGCGTAGCACCGATGAAGACACCCAGACGCCTGGAACCGCTGGTCGAAGACGGCCTGATCGATGAGGTCCTGCGCCCGCTGATGAGCGGCAAGGAGGCCTCGGTCTACGTGGTGCGCTGCGGCGACAGCTTGCGCTGCGCCAAGGTCTACAAGGAGGCCAGCAAGCGCAGCTTCCGCCAGGCCGCCGAGTACCAGGAGGGCCGCAAGGTGCGCAACAGCCGCCAGGCGCGGGCCATGGCCAAGGGCTCGAAATATGGCCGCCGCGAGCAGGAAGAGGCCTGGCAGAACGCCGAGGTGGCGGCGCTGTTCCGCCTCGCCGGAGCCGGCGTGCGGGTGCCGAAGCCCTATGACTTCCTCGACGGCGTGCTGCTGATGGAGCTGGTGACGGATGCCGAGGGTGACGCCGCGCCGCGTCTCAACGACGTGACGCTGGACGCCGACGAGGCGCGTCGCCACCACGCCTTCCTGATCCGCCAGATCGTCGCCATGCTCTGCGCCGGCCTGGTGCACGGCGACCTCTCCGAGTTCAATGTGCTGCTGGGGCCCGACGGTCCGGTGATCATCGACCTGCCGCAGGCGGTCGACGCGGCTGGCAACAACCATGCGTTCAGCATGCTCGAACGCGATGTCGGCAACATGGCCGCCTACTTCGGCCGCTTCGCCCCGGAACTCAGGCAGACCCGCTACGCCAGGGAAATGTGGGCGCTCTACGAAGCCGGCAGGCTGACGCCGGAAACCCCGCTCAGCGGTACCTTCGTCGAAGCGGAGGAGGCCGCCGACGTGCGCGCGGTGCTCCGCGAGATCGAGGCCGCGCAACGCGAGGAGGCGCGCCGCCAGGCCCAGCGCCAGGCCGAGGACGAGCCGCGCGGCAACCGCGAGGAGCCGCCGCCGCCCTGGTTGCAGTGAATGCCTGGCGGGCGTTTTTCCCGCCATCTGTACCGCGACCGCCGCCGCCGCACCTGCTAGCGTGGGCCGAGTTTTTCCGGAGCCTCCCATGCCCGTCGCGCATATCCTGCTGGCCCTGCTGGTCACCCTGATCTGGGGCCTGAACTTCGTCGTGATCAAGGTCGGTCTCGGCGACTTCCCGCCGCTGCTGTTCTGCGCCCTGCGCTTCGCCCTGGCGGCGCTGCCGCTGCTGTTCCTGCGCGGCCCGCTGCCGGCTCCGCCGGGCCGCATCCTGCTGATCGGCGTGCTCCTCGGGGTGGTCAAGTTCGGCCTGCTGTTCGTCGGCATGGCCCAGGGCATGCCGGCCGGGCTGTCCTCGCTGGTGCTGCAGAGCCAGGTGTTCTTCACCATCCTCATCGCCGCCCTGTGGCTGGGCGAGCGACCTTCGCCGCGCGGCCTGTTCGGCCTGCTGCTGGCGGCGGCCGGGCTGCTCCTGATCGGCCTGGAGCGGCCGCTGGGCGACAGCCTGCTGGCGTTCCTGCTGGTGATCGCGGCGGCGCTGGCCTGGTCCTTCGCCAACATCGCCACCAAGCGCTCCGGGGCCACCGACATGCTGCGCCTGATCTGCTGGGTCAGCCTGGTCCCGCCGCTGCCGCTGCTGGCGCTTTCCTATGTGTTCGAAGGTCCCCGGGCCATCGAGCAGGCCGTGCTGCACATGAGCTGGGGCGGCTTCGGCGCGCTGCTCTACATCGCCTTCGGCGCGACCACGGTGGGCTTCGCCATCTGGAGTTTCCTCCTGCGCCACTACCCGGCCAGCCTGGTCACGCCATTCGCCCTCGCGGTGCCGGTGTCGGGCCTGCTCGCCGGCTGGCTGCTGCTCGGCGAACACCTGGACCCCGACAGCCTGCTGGCCTGCGCGCTGGTGTTCGCCGGCCTGGCCATCGCCCTGCTGCCGGCCGGCGTCCTGCGGCGCTTCGCCTGGTCGGCGCGGCGCACGGGATGACCTCGGCGCAGGAGATCCTCGCACTGGTCGCCGCCGATGCCTGGCGCATGGGCCTGCTGCGCGCACTGCGCGAGGTCGGGCCGGAGGATGCCTGGATTGGCGCCGGCTTCGTGCGCAACGCGGTGTGGGACCGCCTGCACGGCTACCGCGAGGCAACGCCGCTGGCGGACATCGACGTGCTGTATTTCGCCGCCGACGAGCTCGATCCACGGGCCGACGTGGCCTTCGAGGCTGCTTTGCGGCGTCGCCGCGCGGCGCCCTGGTCGGTTAAGAATCAGGCGCGCATGCATTTGCGCAACGGCGACCGGCCCTACCGCGATTGCGCCGACGCGCTGTGCCACTGGCCGGAGGCGTGCACGGCGGTGGCGCTGCGCCTGGCCGGCGAGCGCCTGGAACTGCTGGCGCCGCTGGGCGTCGACGATCTGCTGGCGCTGCGGGTGCGGCCGACGGCGCATTTCGCCGGCAAGCCGGAACTCTATCGGCAGCGCCTGCGGGAGAAAGACTGGACGGCGCGCTGGCCGCTGTTGCGGATCAGTGGCAGCAGCCTGACTCCAGGTCCCTGAGGATCGGGCAGTCGGGACGGTGGTCGCCCTGGCAGTGTTCGACCAGGTCCTTGAGGGTGTCGCGCAGGGTGCTGAGCTCCTCGATCTTGCGGTTCAGCTCGCGCACATGCTGGGCGGCCAGGGCCTTGACGTCGGCGCTGGCGCGCTGGCGGTCCTGCCAGAGGGTCAGCAGCCTGCCGACTTCGTCGAGGGAAAAGCCGAGGTCCCGCGAGCGGCGGATGAACGCCAGGGTGTGCAGGTCGTTGTCGTTGTAGTGGCGATAGCCGCTGGCGCTGCGGCCGGCCGGCTTGAGCAGTTCGATCGATTCGTAGTAGCGGATCATCTTCGGCGTCAGACCGCTTTTCTTCGCCGCTTCACCGATGTTCATCGGAATCTCCTGGGAGGTTGCGAAGCCGTTAGCCTATCCCTTTCGCGGCGACGGCGCAGGCTATCAGATATGCGCAGGTGCGCGGCGCGCCAAGCTCAGCTGGGCGTCCGCGATGTCTCCGGCCGGGTCTTGGGCAGGAACACCTGGACTTCCAGTCCGTGGCCGTCGAGCCCCTTGCCGAGGCCGATGCTGCCGAAATGCAGTTCGACGATACGCTTGACGATCGGCAGGCCAAGGCCGCTGCCTTCGCCGCTGCTGGTGCTGGGGCTGCGGTAGAAGCGGGTGAAGATCGCCTGCTGTTCTTCCTGCGCTACACCGGGGCCGTTGTCGCACACGCGCAGCACGGCATGCTGGGCGCGGTTCTCGACACGTATCTCGACCTGGCCGCCGGCCGGGGTGTAGCGCAGGGCGTTGCCCACCAGGTTGCCGACCATCGCCCGCAGCCACAGGTCGATGCCCATCACGTACACGGCCTCCTGGTGCAGCGACAGCTCGATGTCCTTGTCGATGGCCTGGGGCGCCAGTTCCGAGAGCACGTCCTCGGCCAGGGTGGCCAGGTTGATCGGATGGAACTGTTCGAGCAGGGCGTCGCCGTCGAGGCGCGCGAGCAGGAGGATCTGTTCCATCAGGGTGCTGATCCGCTCGACGCTGCGGCTCACCTGCAGCAGGCCGCGGGCATGCGCCTTGGGGTCCGCCGAGCGCAGCGCGACCTGGGCGTGGGTACGCAGGCTGGCCAGCGGCGTACGGATCTCATGGGCGGCATCGCTGGTCAGCCGGCGCTCGGCCTCGAGGGCGGCGCGCAGGCGTTCCAGCAGCAGGTTGAGCTCGGTGATCAGGCCATGGATTTCCAGCGGCGCCTGGTCCAGGGCGATGGGTTGCAGGTGCCGCGCGGAACGCTGCTGGACTTCCGCCTGCACCTCGCGCAGCGGCGCCAGGCCGCGGGCGACGCCGAACCAGACCAGCCCGCCGAGCAGCGGCAGGGCCAGCAGCAGGGGGAACAGCGAGTAGAACAGCAGCAGGTTCATGGTGTGCTGGCGGTAGATCAGGTTCTCGCTGATCCAGATCTGGAAGCCGTCGATGTTCAGTTGCAGCACCCGCCAGCTGGTGCCCTGGGCCTCGACGGTGCTGAAGCCGGGGCCCTGGGCGGTGATCTCCGGCGGCAGGTTTAGGCTCGCCAGCAAAGGCTGGCCGTCGCGCCACAAGGCATAGCCGAGGGCGCTTTCGCGGCGCAGCAGGGGCAGGCCCTGGATCGCTTCGCGGCTGCGCTCGATGATCTGGTTGATCGAGCCGTCCTCGCCGGCCTGGTCTTCGCTGGCGAGGTCGAGCAGGCGCAGGGCTGCTTCGCCGAAATCCACCATGTCGTCGTCGAACAGGCGGTTCACCTGTTTCAGCGAGACGTGGTAGGTCAGCGCCGCCACGCTCAGCCAGCAGAGCACGAAGCCGACCAGCAGGTTGACCAGCAGGCGCCTGCGGACGGAGGGAACGGCGGCACGGGACATCGGGACGACTCCGGTGGGCGGTTTCAGGAGGCCGGCTGGTCGATGCCGTAGCCGATGCCACGGACGGTGCGGATCAACTGGTTGCCGAGCTTGCGCCGCAGGTGGTGGACATGGACCTCGATGGCGTTGCTCTCGACGTCGCCGCTCCAGCCATAGAGGCTCTGCTCCAGCTGGTTGCGCGAGAGTACCTTGCCGCTGTTCTCCAGCAGCAGGCGCAGCAGCGCGTATTCGCGCGGCGCCAGCTCCACCGCCTGGCCGGCGAGGGTCACCTGGTGCGTCGCCGGGTCCAGGCGCAGCGCGCCGTGCACCAGTTGCGGCAGGGCGCGACCGGTGGTGCGGCGGGTCAGGGCGCGGACCCGCGCCTGCAGTTCGTCGAGGTCGAAGGGCTTGGTCAGGTAGTCGTCGGCTCCGCTGTCGAGGCCGGCGACGCGGTCGGCCACCTTGTCCCGCGCGGTGAGCAGCAACACCGGGGTGAGCTGGCCCTGGTGGCGCAGGTTGCGCAGGATGTCCAGGCCGCTGCGACGCGGCAGGCCGATGTCGAGCACCAGCAGGTCGAACTCGTCGGTGACCAGGGCGTTCTCCGCGGCCACGCCGTCGGTCACCCACTCCACGGTATCGCCTTCCAGGCGCAGCCCGGCGCGGATGCCGTCGCCGAGCAGCAGGTCGTCCTCGGCCAGCAGTATTCTCATCGCAGACCTCTCAATCGCTAATCCAGGAATTCCCACAGGCTCAGGGCGGCCTCCAGCAGGAGGAGGGCGACGATCAGCCATTCGACCCGCAACTCGCCACGGAAGTAACGGTATTCGCCGAGGCGGTCGGTGGCCAGTTCGTACAGGTCCTGCAGCACTTCGATGCGGTCGTCGAGGGTCGCCAGCCGATCATGGACCTCGGCCTGCAGGGCCAGCTCGTTGTACAGCCGGCGCACCGCGCCGTCGAGGTGCGCGGGGGCTTTCTCCAGGTGCGACTCCAGGCGGGTGTAGCCCATGCGCCAGAGTGTAGTGCGTCGCACCTGTTCGTTCACGTGTGCCTGGCGCGACAGGTGGCCGGCGCGCGGCAGCTGGGTCAGTTCGATGTCGGCCTGGGCCGGTTCCCAGGCCGCCGCGGTCTCGTCCTCGAGCCGGCGCAGGCGGCTTTCGTACCAGGCGAAGGCGACCAGCCCGTCGAGCAGCTCCCGGCACCGCTCGGGATTGCCGATGATCAGCGCGCGACCGGGGCGCCACAGCACCCGCTCGCCGAACGACGGCGCCTCCAGGGTCGGCTGGCGGTCGCCCTCGGCGGCGGCCATCCAGGCTTCCAGGCGCTGGCGCCAGGCATGTCCGGTCTGCAGGCCGGCGCTGGCGAAGACCACCAGCAGTTCGTCGTCGCCGGCGGTCGCCGGCAATTCATCGTTTTCCGCCAGCTCACTGCGCTGCGCCAGCAGCGCCAGAGCCGGCTGCGGGTCGTACAGGCGGGCCAGCAGTGGCAGGCCGCCGCTGTCGGTGCCGGGGCTGAAGCGCACCCGGTGCAGCAGGCAGGGCGCGGCGGGCGGGGCCAGCGGGACGCTGGCCAGGGGGGCGGCGGGCATCCTCAGGTCCTCGCCAGGGCCGGCAGTTGCGCCGGGCCGAATTCGATCTCTTCGATGTCCGGCGGTGCGACGAAGGGCACGCCATCCTCCAGGACCGGCCCCGGCTGGGCGAGCAGGAAGCGGGTTTCGCGGTCCATCACGAAGCAGGCCTTGAGGTAGTCGCCGTCGAGGTGGTCGAGCCACTGCGGGCCGAGCTTGCGTTCGATGCGCCGGTCGATGTCCTCGGCCGGCCAGTGGTTCGGCTCGAGCCAGTCGGAGGCCAGCAGGAAGCCCCAGGACGAGAGGAACGAAGGCACCGTGGCGCGGTAGCTGTGGACCTGGGCGAAGACGCTGCGCAGGGTGCGGGCGAGAGCAGCGTGGGGCTTGTCGTCGCTGTGGGAGAACTCCAGGCCCTGCACCGCGACCACTCCGCCCGGACGCAGGCGCGCGTGCAGCAATTCGTAGAACTGGCGGGTGTAGAGGGCCTGGGCCGGACCGTTGTCGAGCATGTCGACGACGTCGATGATGACCACGTCGAAGAGCGACGGGTCGCGTTCGAGATAGGCGCGGCCGTCCTCGGCCAGCAGTTCGCAGCGCGGGTCGTCGAAGGCGCCCTGGTGCCACTGGAACAGGTGTTCGCGGCACAGTTCCACCAGTTCCTGGTCGAGATCGACCATCACCGCCCGCCGTACGCTGGCATGGGCCAGTACCTCGCGCAGGGTGGCGCCCTCGCCGCCGCCGATGATCAGCACGTCGCGCGGTTCGTCGTGGGCGAGCATGGCCGGCTGCACCAGCAGCTCGTGATACAGCGACTCGTCGCTCTCGGCGCTCTGGATAGCGCCGTCGAGCATCAGCACGCGGTCGTAGTTGTAGGTGTCGGCGATCAGCACGTTCTGCCAGCGCGTGCGGCCCTGGTAGAGCACCCGGCGCAGGCGGTAGACGTACTGGTCGAAGGGATCGCTGTCCTCGACCGCGGTGATCGCGCCGTCGCCTTCCAGCAACGGGTCCGGCGGATAGAAGTAGAAGTGGTTCGGCGGCAGCGGCGGCAGTGTCGCGGCGACCTCCGCCGGCACCAGGCCGGTAAGGTCGACGGCGTAGCGGGCCTGGCTCAGGTCGGGAGTCAGCGGGGCGCGTTCGATCGGCGTGTCCATCATGCCACCCCCGTGCCCTGGCCCAGCGCCCAGCGCAGGGTAGGGCTGTCTCCGTCGACCGGGGCATTGCCGGCCAGGCTCCGGCTGAGCAGGCCCAGGCGGTGGCCGCCGAGGCCGCGGTCCATGCTCGAGATCAGGTGCCGCTGGCTGCCCAGGCGCTCGCTGAGCACGCGCACGGCCTGGGCGCCGTCGAGCACGTCGCCGCAGGTGAACACGTCGACCGCGGCGTAGCCGTATTCCGGCCAGGTGTGGATGGCCAGGTGCGACTCGGCGATCACCACCACGCCGGAGATGCCGATCGGGCTGAACTTGTGGAAGGCCGAGGTGATGATGGTGGCGTTGGCCTGGCGGGCCGCCTCGAGCATGCTTTCCTCGATCCACTGGATATCGTCGAAGCGCGTGTCGACGCAGTCGAACAGCTCGATGACCAGTTGCTTGCCGAGCACGGTGATCGGGTCGAGTCGCAACGGTTGAATTGCCATGAAGGCCTCCTGCTTCCGTTTCGGCGAGGGTTGTCCTCGCGCTGGAAGGCACGATAGGCGCGGCTGACTTAAGGGGTGCTTAACGACGGATTTTTTGCCCGGCCCGGTCGAGCGACGCCGGAGCACCCATTTCGCCTGACGTAGGGCGAATAGCGCCAGCGACGCTATCCGCCGCCTTTGCGGGGCATGCCCCGGCGAATGACCGCGAGGCGGTCATTCGCTCTGCCGAGGCGCGCCCTTCGCCCGGGTCACCCGGTCCACCAGGTAGACCACCCCGCGGTAGTCGATCCCGCCGTGCTGGCTCAGGCCGATCTCGCAGGTACGGCTGGTGGAGACGCCCTCTTCGCAATGCTGCACGGCGTCCTTCAGGCTGCGCAGGGAGTGGGCGTTCAGCTCCGGAGTGGTGAAACCCTTGTCGCCGGCGAAGCCGCAGCAGTGGATGCCTTCCGGAACCACCACCTCGCGGGTGCAGCGACCGACCAGGTCGATCAGCGCCTGGCTCTCGCCCAGGTGCTGGGTGCTGCAGGTGACGTGCACCGCCACCGGCGCCTCCTGTGGGACGAATTCCAGGCGTTCGAGCAGGTGGGTACGGATGAACTTCACCGGATCGTGGATCCGCAGCCGTGGGTCGTCCAGGCCCTGGATCAGGCGCAGAGTGCAGGGGCTGGTGTCGCAATAGATCGGATCGAGGCCACCGCGGCTGGCCTGGAGCAGGGCGGCGAGCAATTCGTCGCGCTTGTCGTCGGCCTGTTTCGCATAGCCCTTGGAGGCGAATGGCTGGCCGCAGCAGAGGTTGTCCAGGTTGTCGGGGAACACCACCTGGTAGCCGGCCTTTTCCAGCAGGCGACAGGTCTTGTCCAGCAGCGGCTCGCGCTCTTCGTCGCCGGAGGCCGGACCCATGGCGCGCGAGACGCAGGCGGCGAGATAGACCACCCGTGGCCGCCCGTCGTCGAGCGGGGCAGGCGGCGCTGCCAGGCGTACCGGCTGCGGCAGCGCCGGCGTCCATTGCGGCACGCGGCCGCCGCTGGCCTGGCTGAGGCCGCGGCTGGCCCTGGCCAGCAGGGGCGCGCCAAGCAGGCGCCGGGCGCCGTCGGCGGCGAGCAGGGCGAAGCGCGCACCGCGCATGGCGCCGGCAAAGTTGCGCGCCAGCCAGGTGGCGCCACCGCCGTGGCGGGCGTCGGCGCCGCGCAGCTTGCGGATCAGCTCGCCGGTGTTGATGTTCACCGGGCAGCGCTGGGCGCAGAGGCCGGTGGCGGCGCAGGTGTCGATGCCCTGGTAGCGGTAGTCGCGCTCCAGCGCCGTGGTATCGACACCGGCGCGTTTCTTCGCCTGGATGTCGCGCCAGATGACGATGCGCTGGCGCGGCGTGAGGGTCAGTCCGCGCGAGGGGCAGACCGGTTCGCAGAAGCCGCACTCGATGCACTTGTCGACGATCTCGTCGGCGGCCGGCAGCGGCTTGAGGTTCTTCAGGTGACTCTGCGGATCGTCGCTGAGGATCACTCCCGGGTTGAGGATGCCGCGCGGGTCGAGCAGGTGCTTGAGCTGCCACATCAACCGGTAGGCGTCCTGGCCCCATTCCAGTTCGACGAAGGGCGCCATGTTGCGCCCGGTACCATGCTCGGCCTTCAGCGAGCCGCCGTACTCCACCGCCACCAGGTGCGCCACATCGTCCATGAACGCCGAGTAGCGGGCGATCTGCTCGGGCGAGTCGAAGCCCTGGGTGAAGACGAAGTGCAGGTTGCCCTCCAGCGCGTGGCCGAAGAGGATCGCCTCGTCGTAGCGATGCTTGTCGAACAGCGCGATCAGGCGGTTGACCCCTTCGGCCAGTTGCTCGACCGGGAAGGTGACGTCCTCGATGATCACCGTGGTGCCGGTCTCGCGTACCGCGCCGACAGCCGGGAAGGTGTCCTTGCGGATGCGCCAGAGCTGGTTGTACACCGCCGGGTCCTCGCTGAAATCGACCTGCTTCTCCAGCGGATATTCGGCGATGGAGGCCATGATCCGTCCGAGCTGTTCGCGCAGCAGCGTGCCGCTCGCCGCGCGGGACTCGACGAGCAGGGCGCAGGCGCTGGCGGACAGGTCCTTCACCCATTCCGGCATGCCCTGCATGTTCTCCACCGAGCGCAGGCTGCGCCGATCGAGCAGTTCCACCGCCGAGACCGGCTGCTGCCTGAGCACGCCGACCGCGGTGCAACAGCTTTCCACCGTGGGGAACACCAGCAGCGCCGAGGCCTTGTGCGGATGCTCCGGGACGGTGTCGTAGGTCACCGCGCTGATGAAGCCGAGGGTGCCTTCGGAGCCGACCATCAGGTGGGTGAGGATGTCCAGCGGCTCGTCGTAGTCGACCAGCGCATTCAGCGACAGGCCGGTGGTGTTCTTCAGCCGGTACTTGTGGCGGATCCTGGCGGCCAGCTCGGTGTTGGCGCGGGTCTCGCGGCCGAGTTCGGCGAGCCGTTCCAGCAGTTCGCCGTGGCTGGCGCGGAAGGCCGCGACGCTGGCCGGGTCCTCGCTGTCCAGGCGGGTGCCATCAGCCAGTAGCAGGCGCAGGCCGGCGAGGGTGTGATAGCTGTTCTGCGCGGTGCCGCAGCACATGCCGCTGGCGTTGTTGGCGACGATGCCGCCGATCTTGCAGGCGTTGATCGAGGCCGGGTCGGGACCGATCTTGCGGCCGAACGGCGCCAGCCAGGCATTCGCCTGGGCGCCGATGACACCCGGCTGCAGGCGTATCTGCGCGCCGTCGGCGCGGATTTCCCGGCCATTCCAGTTGTCGCCGAGGACGAGCAGCACCGAGTCGCTGATGGCCTGGCCAGAGAGGCTGGTGCCGGCGGCGCGGAAGGTCACCGGGACCTGCTCGCGGCAGGCGGCGGAGAGGATCGCGGCGACCTCGTCCTCGCTTTCGACGCGCAGCACCAGCTTGGGAATCAACCGGTAGAAGCTGGCGTCGGTACCGAAGGCCAGGGTCGACAGCGGGTCGTCGAAGCGGCGTTCGCGCGGTATCAACCGCTCGACGGTCTCGAGAAAGGGAATCGGCAGGCTCATCGGCTTTCCTCGGCCCTGGGGCGACGGTCACGCCCCGGGCGCTTTCAGGCTTTTTTCTGACGGGCGTCTCAGGCGCCCAGTTCGCGGACCAGAGAGTCGGCGCTGATCTCGCCGATCGACTTGGCCCCGGTGAGGACCATGGCCACGCGCATTTCCTTTTCGATCAGCTCGAGCAGGTTGCGCACCCCGGCCTCGCCGGCGGCGGCCAGGGCATAGACGAAGGCGCGGCCGAGCAGCACGCTGTCGGCGCCGAGGGCGATCATCCGCACCACGTCGAGACCGGTGCGGATGCCGGAGTCGGCAAGGATCGCCAGCTCGCCCTTCACCGCGTCGGCGATCGCCGGCAGCGCGCGGGCGCTGGAGAGCACGCCGTCGAGCTGGCGGCCACCGTGGTTGGAGACGACGATGCCGTCGGCGCCGAACTTCACCGCGTCCTTCGCGTCCTCGGGATCGAGGATGCCCTTGATCACCATCGGCCCGTTCCAGAGTTCACGGATCCACTCCAGGTCTTTCCAGGAAATCGACGGGTCGAAGTTGGCGCCCAGCCAGCCGATGTAATCCTCCAGGCCGGTCGGGTTGCCGCGGTAGGTGGAGATGTTGCCGAGGTCGTGGGGCTTGCCCAGCAGGCCGACATCCCAGGCCCAGGCGGGGTGGGTCATGGCCTGGAGGATGCGGCGCGGAGCGGCGTAGGGGCCGCTCATGCCCGAATGGGCGTCGCGGTAGCGGGCGCCGGGGACCGGCATGTCGACGGTGAACACCAGGGTGGTGACGCCGGCGGCCTTGGCCCGCTCCAGGGCGTTGCGCATGAAGCCGCGGTCCTTGAGCACGTAGAGCTGGAACCACATCGGCCGGTCGATGGCCGGGGCGACTTCCTCGATCGGGCAGACCGACACCGTCGACAGGGTGAAGGGCACGCCCTTCGCCGCTGCCGCGCGCGCCGCCTGGACCTCGCCGCGGCGGGCGTACATGCCGGTGAGGCCGACCGGGGCGAGCGCCACCGGCATCGCCAGGGTCTCGTCGAACAGGCGGGTCTCCAGGCTCAGCTCGGACATGTTCTTCAAGACCCGCTGGCGCAGGGCGATGGCCGACAGGTCCTCGACATTGCGCCGCAGGGTGTATTCGGCGTAGGCGCCGCCGTCGATGTAGTGGAAGAGGAACGGCGGCAGCTTGCGTTGGGCGGCGGCGCGGTAGTCGGTAGAGGCGGAAATGATCATGTTTTTCGTACCGATGGGTGGTGGCTGCGGGCCTGGCTCGTCGCGGAGCGGGGCGCGCCGGCCGGCGCGGCCCCGTCGGCGCGAGTCAGTGCACCAGCATGCCGGTAAAGACGTAAGCCTGGGCCAGGGTGATCAGGCCGACCAGCGCGGCGAAGATCAGGCTGTGCTTCAGGGTGAAGCGGAACAGGTCGGATTCCTTGCCGACCATTCCGGTCGCGGCGCAGGCCACGGCGATGGATTGCGGGGAAATCATCTTGCCGGTCACGCCGCCGCTGGTGTTGGCCGCCACCAGCAGGGTGTCGCTGACCCCGATCTGGTGCGCGGTGGTCGATTGCAGCGAGCTGAACAGGGCGTTGGACGAGGTATCCGAACCGGTCAGGAACACCCCCAGCCAGCCGAGGAACGGCGAGAAGAACGGGAAGGCCGCGCCGGTGCCGGCCAGGACCAGGGCCAGGGTGGTGGACATGCCCGAGTAGTTGGTGACGAAGGCGAAGGCCAGGACCATGCCGATGGACAGGATCGGCCACTTCAGTTCTATCAGCACTTCCTTGAAAGTGGTAATACCAATTTTCGGAGCGATGCGCAGGATGAACATCGAGACCACCGCGGAGAGGAAGATCGCGGTGCCGGTGGCGGAGATCGGGTCGAACTTGAACACCGCGGCGATAGGCGCGGTGCTGGTGGCGATCGGTGCGCCCTTGAGCACCAGTTGGTCGAGATGCGGGATGGCGAAGTTGAATACCAGCCAGTAGAGATCGCCGCCGGGGGCGAACATCGCCTTGAACGGCTTCAGCGTCCAGATGGTCACCAGCACGGTGAGCACCAGGAAGGGCGACCAGGCCTTGAGGATCTCGCCGAAGCTGTAAGGGGATGGTTCCACGCCGCGCTGCCCGCCGCCGGCCAGCGCCGCGCCGCCGTTGCCGGCCTCCACCGCGGCTGCGCCCTGCGGTTGCCAGACCTTGAGGAACAGGGTCAGGGAAACCAGGCTGACCAGCGCCGAGGTGATATCCGGCAGTTCCGGGCCGATGAAGTTCGAGGTCAGGTACTGGGTGATGGCGAAACTGCCGCCGGCGACGATCGCCGCCGGCCAGGTTTCGCGGATGCCGCGCCAGCCGTCCATCATGAACACCAGCCAGAACGGCACCAGGATCGACAGGAAGGGCAGCTGGCGGCCGGTCATGGCGCCGATCTTGAAGGCGTCGATACCGGTCACCTGGCCGGCGACGATGATCGGGATGCCCAGTGCGCCGAAGGCCACCGGCGCGGTATTGGCGATCAGGCAGAGGCCGGCGGCGTACAGCGGATTGAAGCCGAGGCCGACGAGCAGGGCGGCGGTGATCGCCACCGGCGCGCCGAATCCGGCGGCGCCCTCGAGGAAGGCGCCGAAGGAGAAGCCGATCAGCAGCACCTGCAGGCGCTGGTCGCCGGTGATCGACAGCACCGAGCTGCGGATCACCTCGAACTGGCCGCTCTTCACCGTCAGCTTGTAGAGGAACACCGCGGCGACGATGATCCAGGCGATCGGCCAGAGGCCGTAGAGGAAGCCGTAGCCGGCGGCGGCGAAGGCCATGTCGGCGGGCATGCGGAAGGCGAAGATGGCCACCGCGATGGCCAGGGCCAGGGTGACACTGCCGGCGATGTGGCCTTTCAGGCGGAACACCGCAAGGGCGAGGAAGAAGAACACGATCGGGATGACGGCGGCGGCGGCCGACAGGCCGAGACTGCCCAGGGGGGTATAGAGTTGCTGCCAGGCTTGCATGGGGGTTGGCTCCCTAATTGTTGTTGGGTTTGCCTGTGACCAGATCGGACGGGCGCCGAGACCTGTGTGTGCAAGGGCGCTGGGCAGTCGAATCTGGCGAAGTTCGCTTAATTGGTAAGACCAATTTACAAAAGCGAGCGCTCAGGTTAAAAGTCAGGCATTCGGCGTGTCAATTTGCCCGTCTACGACTTTTGTCTAAGAGGTGGTAGGCCAGGCCTTTGGCGCCTGGCTTGTAGTGCGGAATGCGGCTCGGTACGCTTCCTCTCTTTTTCGCGCTGGGCGCATGGCAGAGGCTTTGCGACAAAGCTTCGGTTGAAGGTGTCGGGATATGGAATTTGGTCAGGTCAGGCAGCGCCGTCTGTCGGATGACATCGTGGCGCAGCTCGAGGCGATGATCCTGGAGGGCACGCTGAAGTCCGGCGAGCGGCTGCCGGCCGAGCGTGTGCTCGCCGAGCAGTTCGGGGTTTCCCGTCCGTCGCTGCGCGAGGCGATCCAGAAGCTGGTGGCAAAGGGGCTGCTGGTCAGCCGCCAGGGTGGTGGCAACTATGTGACCGAGTCGCTGGGCGCGACTTTCAGCGACCCGTTGCTGCACCTGCTGGAGGGCAATCCGGATGCCCAGCGCGACCTGCTGGAGTTCCGCCACACCCTGGAGGGATCCTGCGCCTACTACGCGGCGTTGCGCGCCACCTCCCTGGATCACCAGCGTCTCACCGAGGCCTTCGAGGCATTGCAGGAATGCTATGCGCGCAACGACCAGGTCAGCGCGGAAGAGGGCGCCGCCGACGCGCGCTTCCACCTGGCGATCGCCGAGGCCAGCCACAACACAGTGCTGCTGCACACCATCAAGGGCCTGTTCGACCTGCTGCGGCGCAACGTGGTGACCAATATCGGCGGGATGTACGCGCAGCGCACGGAAACCCGCGCGCAGCTGATGGAGCAGCATCAGCGCCTGTACGACGCGATCATCAGCGGTCAGGCGGAGCTGGCCCGGGAAGTGTCCAACCAGCACATCCACTATGTGCAGGAGGTCCTGGCGGAGGTCCAGGAAGAGGCGCGCAGGATGAAGCGCTCGCAGCGCCGGCGCAGCGTGCAGGAAGACTAGCGGGGCACGGCAGGGACGCTGTCAGTCGTCCTTGCCGTGGCGCATGGCGCGCTGGATCTCCCGGTCGGAGTCGCGCTCCTTCTCGGTGTGGCGCTTGTCGAAGTCCTTCTTGCCCTTGGCCAGGGCGATCTCGCACTTGACCAGGTGCTTCTTCCAGTACATCGACAGGGCGACGCAGGCGTAGCCCTTCTGTTGCACGGCACCGAACAGCTTGCCCAGTTCGCGCTTGTGCAGCAGCAACTTGCGCGTGCGCACCGGGTCGGCGATCACGTGCGTGCTGGCGGTCGTCAGCGGCGTGATGTGGCTGCCGAGCAGCCAGGCCTCGCCGTCCTTGAGCAGCACGTAGCTGTCGACCAGCTGGGCCTTGCCGGCGCGCAGGCTTTTCACTTCCCAGCCCGCCAGGGCGACGCCCGCCTCGAAGCGTTGTTCGATGAAGTAGTCGTGCAGAGCCTTCTTGTTCTGCGCGATGGTCCCCGAAGGGTGTTTCTTCTGCTTAGCCATAGGCGGCGCATTATAGGGAGTCGCCGGCTTCCCCGCTATGGGGCGGCGTCGCGCTTGAGGGATAGAGGTGAATTTCGGACAATGCCCACTCTTTTCCTGGCCGCTGGCCAAGGTTTTGTAAGAAAAGTCTTCAAGTGGCATCAGGCCGCGCGGAACGTCTTTTCCTCGGACCCTGGTCCCGGTCGGCGGGCGCAGCGCGCCGTCGGAGCGGCTGCCGCCGCCTCGCCGGCTATGCTTGGGGAGTCGCCCGCTCGACAGCAGAAGTGAGAGTTCTATGAGCACCCATATCCAGCGTTCGGCGCTGTTGCCTTATCCCGCCCGCGCGCTGTTCGATCTGGTGAACGACGTGAGGCGCTATCCGGAGTTTCTGCCCTGGTGTTCTGCCAGCGAGGTGCTGGAGGAGAGCGAAAGCCTGATGCGCGCCGAACTGACCGTGGCCAAGGGCAGCCTCAGCCAGCGCTTCACCACGCGCAACGTGCTGGTGCCCGGGGTGTCCATCGAGATGAACCTGGAGAACGGTCCCTTCACCGAACTGCATGGCGTCTGGCAGTTCAAGGCGCTGGGCGAGAAGGCCTGCAAGATCACCCTGGACCTGACCTTCGACTACGCCGGTCCGCTGGTCAAGGCGACCCTCGGTCCGCTGTTCACCCAGGCAGCCAACACCATGGTCGACGCCTTCTGCCAGCGCGCCAAGCAACTGTATGGCTGAGATCGCCGTCGAGGTGGTCTATGCCCTGCCCGAGCGCCAGGCGCTGCTGCGCCTGAGCGTGCCGGCGGGGACCAGCGCGCGCGAAGCGGTGCGGCTCTCTGGTATCGCCGAGGTTTTTCCGGAACTGGACATACAGCGCTGTCCGCTGGGTATCTTCGGCAAGGCCCTGGCGAATCCGGAGGAGCGGCCGTTGGAGGCCGGTGAGCGGGTGGAGATCTACCGGCCGTTGATCGCCGACCCCAAGGAGGTCCGCAAGCAGCGCGCCGCGCGGGCCCGGGCCGAGCGCGGCGACTGAGTCCGTCTCGCGTACCCACGAAAAAGCCCGGCGTTCGCCGGGCTTTTTCGTGGAACCACCAGCTCTTTATTGCGGGCTGGGATCCAGCGGTTCGGGTGTGGGAACCGGGACCGGTTGGGCCTCGTCCACTTCGCGCTGCAGCTGTTCCAGCGTGGAGCCCGGTTTCGGCGGCTCTTCCTTCTGTTCTTCCGGCTTCTGCTGGTCGGCCGGCTGGGTGACCGTGGTGCTGCCTTCCTTGCCGAGGATCGCTTCGTCGCGACTGACGCCGGGCATGAAGTCGCCGTTCAGGCCGGCCAGTTGGTCGGCGTCGTTGAAGAACAGGCTGACGCGCTCCTGCTGGCGGCGACCGCCACCGGGCTGGATGCTGTAGAGATAGTCCCAGCGATTGGCGTGGAAGGTGTCGACGATCAGCGGGTTGCCCATGATAAACCGCACTTGGCGTCGGGTCATTCCGGGACGCAACTGGTCTATCATGTCCTGAGTTACGACGTTGCCTTGCTGGATGTCGATTTTATAGACGCCAGGGAACGAGCAACCGGCGAGTGCGGCAAGCCCCGCGAAAGCGAGACAGGTCAGCATGAGCTTGGCGTTTTGCATCGGTGAGCGACTTCCACTATCTTGGCTGGGCAAATAAAAGCCCGATCATACCCGTATTCCGGGATGCTGCGAAACATCCCGCGCTGAGAAAGCAGACATGGTTGAAAATAGCGAACTTCGAAAAGCCGGCCTTAAAGTGACCCTGCCGCGGGTCAAGATCCTGCAGATGCTCGACTCCGCCGAGCAACGCCACATGAGCGCCGAAGACGTGTACAAGGCGCTGATGGATGCGGGCGAGGACGTGGGCCTGGCGACCGTCTATCGGGTGCTGACCCAGTTCGAGGCCGCCGGCCTGGTGGTGCGTCACAACTTTGATGGCGGCCATGCCGTGTTCGAGCTTGCCGACAGCGGCCACCACGACCACATGGTCTGCGTCGATACCGGCGAAGTGATCGAGTTCATGGATGCCGAGATCGAGAAGCGGCAGAAGGAGATCGTGCGCGAGCGCGGCTTCGAACTGGTCGATCACAATCTGGTGCTCTACGTACGCAAGAAAAAGTAAGCGTGCACGGATACGAAAACGGCGACCCGAAGGTCGCCGTTTTCATTTCTGCCCGGGGAGATATCTCAGCTCTGCGCCGCCAGGTTTACCAGCTTCTTCGCGTGGGCCAGGGATTCCTTGGTCAGGTCGACGCCGCCGAGCATGCGCGCAATCTCCTCGATCCGCTGCGCCTTGTTCAGATTGGCCACGGCTGTACGGGTTTCGCTGCTGCCGCGCTCCTTGTGCACGAACAGGTGCTGGTGGCCCTGGGCGGCGACCTGCGGCAGGTGGGTAACGGTCAGGACCTGGCCGCGCTCGCCGAGGCGCCGGAGCAACTGGCCGACCACTTCGGCGGTGGGGCCGCCGATGCCGACGTCGACTTCGTCGAAGACCAGGGTCGGGATGCGCGAGGTCTGCGCGGTGATCACCTGGATCGCCAGGCTGATCCGCGACAGCTCGCCGCCCGAGGCGACCTTGGCCAGCCCTTTCAGCGGCTGCCCGGGGTTGGCGCTGACCAGGAACTCCACGCTTTCCAGGCCGTTGGCCTGCGGTTCGTGGGTGTCGGCGGGACGCAGGACGATGGCGAAGCGCCCCCCGGGCATGCCCAGGCGTTGCATCTCCTGCTCGACGCAGGCGGCCAGTGGCTCGGCCGCGGCCTGGCGCAGGCGGCTCAGCTCATCGGCCTTTTCCTGGTAGTGGCGGGCGTAGGCGGCCAGCTCGTCGCCCAGTCGCTCGACTGCCTCGTCGTCGGCGTTCAGCGCCTCCAGTTCGTCGAACAGGCGCTGCTGCAGGTCGGCCAGTTCGCTCGGCTGGACCCGATGCTTGCGCGCCAGTGAATAGATGGCATCGAGGCGTTCCTCGACCTGCTGCTGGCGGTTGGGATCGGCGTCGAAGTGATCGACGAAGCGGTTCAGTTCGCCGATCGCCTCCTCGACCTGGATCTGCGCGCTGGACAGCAGGTTGACCGCTTCACCGAGCGCGCCCGGCTGGCTGCTGAACGAGGTAAGGCGGTTGAGGCTGGCATTGAGCGCGGAAAGCACGTTGCCGGCGTCGCTCTCGCTGCACATCTCCACCACCTGGCGGCAGGCGGCGAGCAGGCTCTCGGCATTGCTCAGGGTCTTCTGTTCCTGCTCCAGGCTTTCCAGTTCGTTCTCGCCAAGGGACAGGTTCTCCAGTTCTTCCAGCTGGTAGCTGAGCAGCTGATGACGGGCGCGCTGCTCGTCGCCGCTGCGCGACAGGCGCTCGAGTTCCTGGCTGGTCTGCTTCCAGCGCTGCGCGGCCAGTTGCACCTGGCGGGCGAGTTCCTGGCAGCCGGCGTACTCGTCGAGCAGGCGGCGGTGGGTCTCGCTCTTCAGCAGCGACTGGTGCTCATGCTGGCTGTGGATATCGATCAGCAGCTCGCCGAGGCTCTTCAGGTCGCCGAGCGGGCAGGGCGTGCCATTGATGTAGGCGCGCGAACGGCCCTCGGCGGTGATCACCCGGCGCAGGATGCACGGACCGTCCTGCTCGAGGTCGCGTTCGGCGAGCCAGTCGCGGGCCTCGGCGATGGCGCTGACGTCGAAGCTGGCGAGGATGTCGGCCTTGTCTGCGCCGGGGCGGACCGCGCCGCTGTCGGCGCGGTCGCCGAGGGTGAGGCCGAGGGCGTCGAGCATGATCGACTTGCCCGCGCCGGTCTCGCCGGTGATCACGGTCATGCCGGTGGCGAGCTCGAGGTCCAGGTGCTCGACGATGGCGTAGTTGTGAACGGACAGGTGAACCAGCATGGCGGGCGGCTCCGTGGGTTTTGTCTGGTTATTTATACAGTATTTTTTCCGCCTGGCAATTGCCGCTCGCCCCCTTGAAGGTGGCGAACCCGACCCCATATAGGGGGCAACGTTTAGCGAACCCACGCGTTCGCCTTGTATTTGCCAGCTTATTTTGTGAAGGAGAGTGGCATGGCTGACGAACAGCAGCAGACCCTGGACCCGCAAGCCCCCGAGCAGACCGATGCGCCGGAAGCAGCCAAGGATCTGACCGCCCGCGTGCAGGAACTGGAAGAGCAACTGGCCGCGGCCCAGGACCAGTCCCTGCGCCTGGTCGCCGACCTGCAGAACGTGCGCCGCCGCGCCGAGCAGGACGTGGAGAAGGCGCACAAGTTCGCCCTGGAGAAGTTCGCCGGCGACCTGCTGGCGGTGGTCGACACCCTCGAGCGCGGCCTGCAGATGTCCAATCCCGACGACGAAGCGATCAGGCCGATGCGCGAAGGGATGGAGCTGACCCTGAAGATGTTCGACGACACCCTGCGCCGCTACCAGGTGGAGGCGATCAACCCCGAGGGCGAGCCCTTCAATCCCGAGCAGCACCAGGCGATGGTGATGGAGGAGAGCGCGACCGCCGAGCCCGGCAGCGTGCTGAAGGTGTTCCAGAAAGGCTACCTGATCAGCGGTCGCCTGCTGCGCCCGGCGATGGTCGTGGTGAGCAAGGCGCCGAGCGAAACCCCACCGTCGATCGACGAACAGGCTTGAAATTTGCTCCGCTGACCCCATCTGGGTAGTCAACCGAGCGGGAGATCCGGCAGACGGATCGCACGGAATCAAAGTTTCTGGAGAGTGAATATGGGCAAAATCATTGGCATCGACCTGGGTACCACCAACTCCTGCGTGGCTATCCTGGAGAACGGTAACGTCAAGGTCATCGAGAACGCCGAGGGCGCGCGTACCACCCCCTCGATCATCGCCTACACCAACGATGGCGAGACCCTGGTGGGCCAGCCGGCCAAGCGCCAGGCGGTCACCAACCCGCAGAATACCCTGTACGCGGTGAAGCGCCTGATCGGCCGCCGCTTCGAAGAGAACGTGGTGCAGAAAGACATCCAGATGGTGCCGTACAGCATCGTCAAGGCCGACAACGGTGACGCCTGGGTGGAAGTGAAGGGCCAGAAGATGGCGCCTCCGCAGATCTCCGCCGAAGTGCTGAAAAAAATGAAGAAGACCGCCGAAGACTATCTCGGCGAGCCGGTCACCGAAGCGGTGATCACCGTTCCGGCCTACTTCAACGACAGCCAGCGCCAGGCCACCAAGGACGCCGGTCGGATCGCCGGTCTGGACGTCAAGCGGATCATCAACGAGCCGACCGCCGCGGCGCTGGCCTATGGCCTGGACAAGGCCAAGGGCGACCACACCGTGATCGTCTATGACCTGGGCGGCGGTACCTTCGACGTGTCGGTGATCGAGATCGCCGAAGTCGACGGCGAGCACCAGTTCGAAGTGCTGGCCACCAACGGCGACACCTTCCTCGGCGGCGAAGACTTCGACATCCGCCTGATCGACTACCTCGTCGACGAGTTCAAGAAGGAAAGCGGCATCAACCTGAAGGGCGATCCGCTGGCCATGCAGCGCCTGAAGGAAGCCGCCGAGAAAGCCAAGATCGAGCTGTCCTCGACCCAGCAGACCGACGTCAACCTGCCGTACGTGACGGCCGACGCCAGCGGTCCGAAGCACCTGAACGTCAAGGTTTCCCGCGCCAAGCTGGAGTCCCTGGTCGAAGACCTGGTGCAGCGCACCATCGAGCCGTGCCGCACCGCGCTGAAGGACGCCGGCCTGGATGTTTCCGATATCCATGAAGTGATTCTGGTCGGTGGCCAGACCCGCATGCCGCTGGTGCAGAAGACCGTTGCCGAGTTCTTCGGCAAGGAAGCGCGCAAGGACGTCAACCCGGACGAAGCCGTGGCTGTCGGTGCCGCCATCCAGGGCGCGGTCCTGGCCGGCGACGTGAAGGACGTGCTGCTGCTCGACGTGACCCCGCTGACCCTGGGCATCGAGACCCTGGGCGGGGTGATGACCGGCCTGATCGAGAAGAACACCACCATCCCGACCAAGAAGTCGCAGGTGTTCTCCACCGCCGACGACAACCAGGGCGCGGTGACCATCCACGTGCTGCAGGGCGAGCGCAAGCAGGCCGCGCAGAACAAGTCGCTGGGCAAGTTCGACCTGGCCGACATTCCGCCGGCTCCGCGCGGCGTGCCGCAGATCGAAGTGACCTTCGACATCGATGCCAACGGCATCCTGCACGTCTCGGCGAAGGACAAGGCCACCGGCAAGCAGCAGTCGATCGTGATCAAGGCGTCTTCCGGCCTGTCCGAGGACGAGATCCAGCAGATGGTCCGCGACGCCGAGGCGAACGCCGAGGAAGACCGCAAATTCGAGGAACTGGCGGCCGCGCGCAACCAGGGCGACGCGCTGGTCCATGCGACCCGCAAGATGATCACCGAGGCGGGCGACAAGGCCACCGCCGAGGACAAGGCGACCATCGAGAAGGCGCTGGGCGAGCTGGAAGTGGCGGTGAAGGGCGACGACAAGGCCGAGATCGAGGCCAAGATGAACGCCCTGTCCCAGGCTTCCGCCCCGCTGGCGCAGAAGATGTACGCCGAGCAGGCCCAGCAGGGCGAAGGCGCTGCCCAGGGCGAGCAGGCGAAATCCGCTGACGACGTGGTGGACGCCGAGTTCGAAGAGGTCAAGGACAACAAGTAAGCCCCGGCTTGCTTCTGCCCCGCGTGCCGGTCCCGGCCGGTACGCATGATCCGCCACGCGGGAGCCTGCTCCCGCGTTGGCGTGTCTGGAGGGTCCTTATTTGAGACGGAAAGGTTATGGCGAAACGAGACTTTTACGAGGTTCTGGGGGTTGAGCGCGGCGCCAGCGAGGCGGACCTGAAGAAGGCCTACCGCCGCCTGGCGATGAAATACCACCCGGACCGCAATCCTGGCGACAAGGAAGCCGAGGACAAGTTCAAGGAGGCCAACGAGGCCTACGAGGTCCTGTCGGATGCCAGCAAGCGGGCGGCCTACGACCAGTACGGCCATGCCGGCGTCGATCCGAACATGGGCGGCGGCGCCGGCGCCGGCTTCGGCGGGGCGAGCTTCTCCGACATCTTCGGCGATGTGTTCAGTGACTTCTTCGGCGGCGGCGGCGGTCGTGGCGGTGCGCGCGGTGGCGCGCAGCGCGGCGCGGACCTGCGCTACACCCTGGACCTCGACCTGGAAGAGGCGGTACGCGGCACTACCGTCACCATCCGCGTGCCGACCCTGGTCGGTTGCAAGACCTGCAACGGCAGCGGCGCCAAGCCCGGCACCACACCGGTCACCTGTACCACTTGCGGCGGTATCGGCCAGGTGCGCATGCAGCAGGGCTTCTTCTCGGTCCAGCAGACCTGCCCGCGTTGCCACGGCACCGGCAAGATGATTTCCGATCCCTGTGGCTCCTGCCATGGCCAGGGGCGCGTGGAAGAACAGAAGACCCTGTCGGTGAAAGTGCCGGCCGGCGTCGACACCGGCGACCGCATCCGCCTCACCGGCGAAGGCGAGGCCGGCAGCATGGGTGGTCCGGCGGGCGACCTGTACGTGGTGGTCAATGTGCGCGAGCATCCGATCTTCCAGCGCGACGGCAAGCACCTCTACTGCGAGGTGCCGATCAGCTTCGCCGACGCGGCGCTGGGCGGCGAGCTGGAAGTGCCGACCCTGGATGGCCGGGTCAAGCTGAAGATCCCGGAAAGCACCCAGACCGGCAAGCTGTTCCGCCTGCGCGGCAAGGGCGTGGCTCCGGTGCGCGGCGGTGGCGCCGGCGACCTGATGTGCAAGGTGGTGGTGGAAACCCCGGTGAACCTGGACAAGCGCCAGCGCGAGCTGCTCGAGGAGTTCCGCAAGTCGTTGCAGAGCGACACCTCGCATTCGCCCAAGGCCAGTGGCTGGTTCGAAGGCATGAAGCGTTTCTTCGACGACCTATAAACAAAGCCATGGGCGCGGCCTGACAGCCGCGTCCGGGTTCCGCGTGGAGTGGTTTATGCGACGTATAGCCGTAGTGGGCGCCGCCGGGCGCATGGGCAAGAACCTGATCGAGGCCGTTCAGCAGACCGGCGGTGCCGCCGGGCTGACGGCGGCGGTGGATCGTCCGGACAGCACCCTGGTGGGTGCCGACGCCGGCGAGCTGGCCGGGCTGGGGCGGATCGGCGTGCCGCTGTCCGGTGACCTGGGCAAGGTCTGCGAGGAGTTCGACGTCCTCATCGATTTCACCCACCCTTCCGTGACCCTGAAGAACATCGAGCAGTGCCGCAAGGCGCGCCGCGCGATGGTCATCGGCACCACCGGCTTCAGTGCCGACGAGAAGCTGCTGCTGGCCGAGGCGGCGAAGGACATCCCGATCGTCTTCGCCGCCAACTTCAGCGTCGGCGTCAATCTTTGCCTGAAGCTGCTGGATACCGCCGCGCGAGTGCTGGGCGACGAGGTGGACATCGAGATCATCGAAGCCCACCACCGACACAAGGTCGATGCGCCGTCCGGCACCGCGCTGCGCATGGGCGAGGTGGTGGCCCAGGCGCTCGGCCGCGACCTGCGGGAAGTGGCGGTCTACGGTCGCGAGGGGCAGACCGGCGCGCGCGCGCGGGAAACCATCGGCTTCGCCACCGTGCGCGCCGGTGACGTGGTGGGTGACCACACCGTGCTGTTCGCCGCCGAGGGCGAGCGGGTGGAGATCACCCACAAGGCTTCCAGCCGCATGACCTTCGCTCGCGGCGCGGTACGCGCGGCGCTGTGGCTGGAGGGCAAGGAGAACGGCCTGTACGACATGCAGGACGTGCTCGGCCTGCGCTGAGAGACTGCCGCACGTCGTCTTATTGGTGGACCGGAATGTCGCGATTCTGTAAACTACAGCTTTAGTGTGTCCACTAAAAGCAGCGCAGCATGAATCGAAAAAAAGCGGGATGACTCTTCACGGTGTCATCCCGCTTTTTTACACCTGCGCGACCAGTCAGGCTTGATTTACGGGAGGTCTTCTTGACTAAGCCAGCCATACTTGCACTTGCCGACGGCAGCATTTTTCGCGGTGAAGCCATCGGTGCCGACGGCCAGACCGTTGGCGAGGTGGTGTTCAACACCGCCATGACCGGCTACCAGGAAATCCTCACCGATCCTTCCTACGCCCAGCAGATCGTCACCCTGACCTACCCGCACATCGGCAATACCGGCACCACCCCGGAAGACGCCGAGGCCAACCGCGTCTGGGCCGCCGGCCTGATCATCCGCGACCTGCCGCTGATCGCCAGCAACTGGCGCAGCAAGCAGTCGCTGCCTGACTACCTGAAAGCCAACGGCACCGTCGCCATCGCCGGCATCGACACTCGTCGCCTGACCCGCATCCTCCGCGAGAAGGGTTCGCAGAACGGCTGCATCCTGGCCGGTGCCGACGCTACCGAGGAGCGCGCGCTGGAACTGGCTCGCGCCTTCCCCGGCCTGAAGGGCATGGACCTGGCCAAGGAAGTCAGCACCACCGAGCGCTACGAATGGCGCTCCAGTGTCTGGAACCTGGAAAACGACAGCCACCCGGAGATCCCGGCCGGAGAGCTGCCGTACCATGTGGTGGCCTATGACTACGGCGTCAAGCTGAACATCCTGCGCATGCTGGTGGCGCGCGGCTGCCGCCTGACCGTGGTGCCGGCGCAGACGCCGGCCAGCGAAGTGCTGGCGCTGAACCCAGACGGCATCTTCCTTTCCAACGGCCCCGGCGATCCCGAGCCGTGCGACTACGCGATCCAGGCGATCCGCGAGTTCCTCGATACCGAGATCCCGGTGTTCGGCATCTGCCTCGGCCACCAGTTGCTGGCCCTGGCTTCCGGCGCCAAGACCCTGAAGATGGGCCACGGCCACCACGGTGCCAACCACCCGGTGCAGGACCTGGACAGCGGCGTGGTGATGATCACCAGCCAGAACCATGGCTTCGCGGTCGACGAGACGACCCTGCCGGGCAACCTGCGCGCCACCCACAAGTCGCTGTTCGACGGCACCCTGCAAGGCATCGAGCGCACCGACAAGGTCGCCTTCAGCTTCCAGGGCCACCCCGAGGCCAGTCCTGGCCCGCACGACGTCGCCCCGTTGTTCGACCGCTTCATCTCGGCGATGGCCGAGCGCCGCTGAGGAGCAGAGCCATGCCGACCCTGGGGATAACCGATTTCTGGACCTACGTGCTGGGTGTGGTTTTCGTGATCCTGTTGCCCGGACCGAACTCGTTGTTCGTCCTCGCGACCTCGGCCCAGCGTGGCGTGGCGACCGGTTACCGGGCCGCCTGCGGAGTGTTCCTCGGCGACGCGCTGCTGATGCTGCTGTCGGCCCTCGGCGTGGCGTCCCTGCTGAAGGCCGAGCCGATGCTGTTCGTCGGCCTGAAGTACCTCGGTGCGGCCTACCTGTTCTATCTCGGCGTCGGCATGCTGCGGGGCGCCTGGCGCAAGCTGCGCAACCCCGAGGCGACGGCGGCGCAGGCGGAACAGGTGGATGTCCACCAGCCGTTCCGCAAGGCGCTGCTGCTCAGCCTGTCGAACCCCAAGGCGATCCTGTTCTTCATCTCCTTCTTCATCCAGTTCGTCGATCCCGGCTATGCCTACCCGGGCCTGTCGTTCCTGGTGCTGGCGGTGATCCTGGAACTGGTCAGCGCCCTTTACCTGAGCTTCCTGATTTTCACCGGTGTGCGGCTGGCGGCCTGGTTCCGCCGGCGGCAACGGCTGGCTGCCGGCGCCACTTCGGGCGTCGGCGCCCTGTTCGTCGGCTTTGGTGTGAAGCTGGCCACCGCAACCCTGTCCTGATTATTGCAACGAGAGTCCCATGCCAAAACGTACAGACATAAAGAGCATCCTGATCCTCGGTGCCGGCCCCATCGTGATTGGCCAGGCCTGCGAATTCGACTACTCCGGCGCCCAGGCCTGCAAGGCCCTGCGCGAGGAGGGCTACCGCGTCATCCTGGTGAACTCCAACCCCGCGACCATCATGACCGACCCGGCGATGGCCGACGCCACCTACATCGAGCCGATCAAGTGGGCCACCGTGGCCAAGATCATCGAGAAGGAACGCCCCGACGCGCTGCTGCCGACCATGGGCGGGCAGACCGCGCTGAACTGCGCCCTGGACCTGGAGCGCCATGGCGTGCTGGAGAAGTTCGGCGTCGAGATGATCGGCGCCAACGCCGACACCATCGACAAGGCCGAGGACCGCTCGCGCTTCGACAGGGCGATGAAGGACATCGGCCTGGCCTGTCCGCGCTCGGGCATCGCCCACAGCATGGAAGAGGCCTATGGCGTGCTCGAGCAGGTCGGCTTCCCCTGCATCATCCGGCCGTCCTTCACCATGGGCGGCACCGGCGGCGGTATCGCCTACAACCGTGAAGAGTTCGAAGAGATCTGCGCCCGTGGCCTCGACCTGTCGCCGACCAACGAGCTGCTGATCGACGAGTCGCTGATCGGCTGGAAGGAATACGAGATGGAGGTGGTCCGCGACAAGAAGGACAACTGCATCATCGTCTGCTCCATCGAGAACTTCGACCCGATGGGCGTGCACACCGGTGACTCGATCACCGTGGCGCCGGCGCAGACCCTGACTGACAAGGAATACCAGATCATGCGCAACGCCTCTCTGGCGGTGCTGCGCGAGATCGGCGTGGAAACCGGCGGTTCCAACGTGCAGTTCGGCATCTGCCCGAACACCGGACGCATGGTGGTGATCGAGATGAACCCGCGGGTTTCCCGCTCCTCGGCCCTGGCCTCCAAGGCCACCGGTTTCCCGATCGCCAAGATCGCCGCCAAGCTGGCGGTCGGCTACACCCTCGACGAACTGCAGAACGACATCACCGGCGGTCGCACCCCGGCGTCGTTCGAGCCGGCCATCGACTACGTGGTGACCAAGATCCCGCGTTTCGCCTTCGAGAAGTTCCCGAAGGCCGATGCCCGCCTGACCACACAGATGAAGTCGGTCGGCGAAGTCATGGCCATCGGCCGGACCTTCCAGGAGTCGGTGCAGAAAGCCCTGCGCGGCCTGGAAGTCGGCGCCACCGGCTTCGACCCGAAGCTCGACCTGAACGACCCGGAAGCCCAGAGCATCCTCAAGCGCGAGCTGACCGTGCCCAGCGCCGAGCGCGTCTGGTACGTCGCCGACGCCTTCCGCGCCGGCAAGAGTGTCGAGGAAGTGTTCGAGCTGACCCGCATCGACGAATGGTTCCTGGTGCAGATCGAGGACCTGGTCAAGGATGAGGAGAAGGTCAAGACCCTCGGCCTGTCCTCCATCGATCGCGAGCTGATGTACAAGCTCAAGCGCAAGGGCTTCTCCGATGCGCGCCTGGCCAAGCTGCTCGGCGTCACCGAGAAGAACCTGCGCAGCCATCGCCACAAGCTGAAGGTGCTGCCGGTCTACAAGCGCGTCGATACCTGCGCCGCCGAGTTCGCCACCGACACCGCCTACATGTACTCGACCTACGAGGAAGAGTGCGAGGCCAACCCGTCGAACCGCGAGAAGATCATGATCCTCGGCGGCGGTCCGAACCGTATCGGCCAGGGCATCGAGTTCGACTACTGCTGCGTGCACGCGGCGCTGGCGATGCGCGAAGACGGCTACGAGACCATCATGGTCAACTGCAACCCGGAGACCGTCTCCACCGACTACGACACTTCCGACCGCCTGTACTTCGAGCCGGTGACCCTCGAGGACGTCCTCGAGATCGTCCGCGTCGAGCAGCCCAAGGGCGTGATCGTCCAGTACGGCGGGCAGACCCCGCTGAAGCTCTGCCGCGCCCTGGAAGAGGCCGGTGTGCCGATCATCGGCACCAGCCCGGACGCCATCGACCGTGCCGAAGACCGCGAGCGCTTCCAGCAGATGGTCCAGCGCCTGAACCTGCGCCAGCCGGCCAACGCCACCGCGCGCAGCGAAGACGAGGCGCTGGCCGCGTCCAAGGCCATCGGCTATCCGCTGGTGGTACGCCCGTCCTACGTGCTGGGCGGGCGGGCGATGGAAATCGTCTACCAGGAAGAAGAACTCAAGCGCTACATGCGTGAGGCGGTGCAGGTTTCCAACGACAGCCCGGTGCTGCTCGACCACTTCCTCAACTGCGCCATCGAAGTCGACATCGACGCGGTATGCGACGGCGAGATCGTGGTGATCGGCGCGATCATGCAGCACATCGAGCAGGCTGGCGTGCACTCCGGCGACTCCGCCTGTTCGCTGCCGCCGTACTCGCTGCCGCAGCACATCCAGGACGAGATCCGCGAGCAGGTCAAGAAAATGGCCCTGGAGCTGGGCGTGGTCGGCCTGATGAACGTGCAGATGGCGGTGCAGGGCGAGGATATCTTCGTCATCGAGGTCAACCCGCGCGCCTCGCGCACCGTGCCGTTCGTCTCCAAGTGCGTCGGTGAGTCGCTGGCCAAGGTCGCCGCCCGCGTCATGGCCGGCAAGACCCTGGCCGAGGTCGGCTTCACCCAGGAAATCATCCCGCCGTTCTTCAGCGTCAAGGAAGCGGTGTTCCCGTTCGCCAAGTTCCCCGGCGTCGATCCGATCCTCGGCCCGGAAATGAAGTCCACTGGTGAAGTGATGGGCGTCGGTGATAGCTTTGCCGAAGCCTTTGCCAAGGCTCAGTTGGGGGCCAGCGAAATCCTCCCGACCGCCGGTTGCGCCTTCATCAGCGTCCGCGAAGACGACAAGCCGTTCGCCGCCCAGGTGGCTGGCGACCTGGTCGCGCTGGGCTTCGAAGTGGTAGCCACCGCCGGTACCGCGCGTGTCATCGAGGCCGCAGGCCTGCCGGTGCGTCGCGTGAACAAGGTGACCGAGGGCCGTCCGCACGTGGTGGACATGATCAAGAACGACGAAGTCACCCTGATCATCAACACCACCGAGGGTCGGCAATCCATCGCTGACTCCTACTCCATTCGTCGAAACGCCCTGCAGCACAAGATCTGCTGCACCACTACCATCGCGGGTGGGCAGGCGATCTGTGAGGCGCTCAAGTTCGGTCCCGAGAAGACCGTTCGGCGCCTGCAGGATCTCCACGCAGGAATCAAGGCATGAGCAAGTTCCCCATGACCGTCCAGGGCGCCCGCGCCCTGGAAGAAGAAGTGAAACACCTGAAGGGCGTGCTGCGCCCGCAGATCAGCCAGGCCATCGCCGAAGCGCGCGAACTGGGTGACCTCAAGGAAAACGCCGAGTACCACGCGGCACGCGAGCAGCAGGGCATGGTCGAGGCGCGCATCCGCGACATCGAGGCCAAGCTGTCCAACGCCCAGGTCATCGATGTCACCGCGATCCCGCACAGCGGCAAGGTGATCTTCGGCACCACCGTCGACATCGCCAACGTCGAGACCGACGAGACCGTGACCTACCAGATCGTCGGCGACGACGAGGCCGACATCAAGGGCGGCAAGATCTCGGTGAACTCGCCGATCGCCCGCGCGCTGATCGGCAAGACCGAGGGGGATGCCGTGCTGGTGAGGACCCCGGGCGGCGATGTCGAGTACGAGATCGTCGAGGTTCGCCATATCTAAGCGCGCTCCGTTGCGCGCGGGCGCGATCAGTTGGCTGCTGGCCCAGACGTTCTGGGTCGGCGGCCTCTGGTTGCTGCAATTCGTGGTCTTGCCGGCGCTCGGCAAGACCGGGCTGGCGCCCCTGCTTGTGGAAACCGTGGCCGCGGCACTGACCCCGCTGCTGATCGGCTTCGCCGGCTTCTGCGCGGTACTGCAGGCGCTGGTGCTGGTCTCCAGTCATGGGCCGATGAGCCTGTGGCGCGACCTTCGGGGCAGTTGCTGCTCGCCGTGGTGGCGCTCAGCCTGGCGTATTTCCTGGTGCGCGGCATGGCACCCGATGCGGCGCGCTGGCTGCTGTTCAACTATCTGGCGGTGGCGATGTGCGGCCTGTTGCTGGTATTGCAACCGGTGCCGGGGCGGGACGAGGAGAGCGTCTGAACCAGGTCGGGAGGCATCCCGACCTTGGCTCGAAGAGACATCAGATGCCGGCGAAGCGGCTGATGTTGGAGAGGTTCTTGTTCGGCTTCGGGTTCTTCCGGTAGACCAGCGCCATCTTGCCGATGCTCTGCACCAGGTCGCTGCGCGACTGCGCGCAGAGTTCGTCGAGCAGGGCGCGGCGGTCGTCGCGCTCGGCCAGCGCCAGCTTCACCTTGATCAGTTCGTGATCGTTGAGTGCGCGCTCGAGTTCGGCGAGGACGCCTTCGGTCAAGCCGTTCTCGGCTACGATCAATACCGGTTTCAGGTGATGACCGATAGATTTGAACTGTTTCTTCTGCTCTTGAGTGAGCGCCATAATCAGACCCCTGGGAAAAAGTCGTCTATTTTACCCCAGATTTAGTCCAAGTGATGCTGCCCCCGCCGACCGGGGGTGCCCGAAGAGGTATTCCGTGGCCCGCTCCAAAACCAGCCAGCGCTGGCTGAAAGAACATTTCGACGATCCCTACGTGAAGATGGCCCAGCGCGACGGCTATCGCTCGCGCGCCAGCTACAAGCTGCTGGAAATCCAGGAAAAGGACCGCATCCTGCGTCCGGGCATGACCGTGGTCGACCTCGGCGCGGCCCCGGGCGGCTGGTCGCAGGTCACCAGTCGGGTGATCGGCGACCGCGGCCGGCTGATCGCCTCGGACATCCTGGAGATGGACAGCATCCCCGACGTTACCTTCATCCAGGGCGACTTCACCGAGGACGCGGTGTTCGCGCGGATCCTCGAGGCGATCGGCGAGCATCCGGTGGACCTTGTGATTTCCGATATGGCCCCCAATATGAGTGGGGTGCGGGCCGCCGACCAACCGCGCGCCATGTATCTCTGCGAGCTGGCGCTGGACCTGGCTGGCCGGGTGCTGCGGCCGGGCGGCGATTTCCTGATCAAGATTTTCCAGGGCGAAGGTTTCGACCAGTACCACAAGCAGGCCCGGGAAATGTTCGACAAGGTACAGATGCGCAAGCCCCTGTCGTCGCGTGACCGTTCGCGGGAGCAGTATCTGCTCGCACGCGGCTTTCGTGGGGAATAGACTGGAATGATTGACCCTATAGCCTGTCTATTGGTCGATGACCTGTTGTGCCGGGACGGGCGAGGGTTCATAAAGGGTTACAGACAACGCCTGCGTGCGTAGGTGCTTGTGTAGTACTTTTGGCCGGAAGGAGTCTGGCCGTCGTGTGAAGCGGTTTCCAGGACGGAGCCGGCTTCAGAGGGTAGTCAATTGAACGACATGGCAAAGAATCTGATTCTGTGGCTGATCATCGCGGCGGTACTGGTGACCGTGATGAACAATTTCTCGAGCCCGAGCGAGCCACAGACGCTGAACTACTCGGACTTCATCCAGCAGGTCAAGGATGGCAAGGTCGAGCGAGTGACCGTGGATGGCTATGTCATCACCGGCAAGCGTAGCGACGGCGACACCTTCAAGACCATCCGCCCGGCGATCCAGGACAACGGCCTGATTGGCGACCTGGTCAACAACAACGTCGTGGTCGAGGGCAAACAGCCCGAGCAGCAGAGCATCTGGACCCAGTTGCTGGTCGCCAGCTTCCCGATCCTGGTGATCATCGCCGTCTTCATGTTCTTCATGCGCCAGATGCAGGGCGGCGGCGGTGGCCGCGGCGGCCCGATGAGCTTCGGCAAGAGCAAGGCGCGCCTGTTGTCCGAGGACCAGGTCAAGACCACCTTCGCCGACGTCGCCGGTTGCGACGAGGCCAAGGAAGAGGTCAGCGAGCTGGTCGAGTTCCTGCGCGATCCGGGCAAGTTCCAGCGCCTGGGTGGCCGTATCCCGCGCGGCGTGCTGATGGTCGGTCCGCCCGGTACCGGCAAGACCCTGCTGGCCAAGGCCATCGCCGGCGAAGCCAAGGTGCCGTTCTTCACCATTTCCGGTTCCGACTTCGTCGAGATGTTCGTCGGCGTGGGCGCCTCCCGTGTCCGCGACATGTTCGACCAGGCCAAGAAGCACGCGCCGTGCATCATCTTCATCGACGAGATCGACGCCGTCGGCCGCCATCGTGGCGCCGGCCTGGGCGGCGGTCACGACGAGCGCGAGCAGACCCTGAACCAGTTGCTGGTTGAGATGGACGGCTTCGAGATGAACGACGGCATCATCGTCATCGCCGCGACCAACCGTCCGGACGTGCTCGACCCGGCGCTGCTGCGCCCGGGCCGCTTCGACCGCCAGGTGGTGGTCGGCCTGCCGGACATCCGCGGCCGCGAGCAGATCCTCAAGGTGCACATGCGCAAGGTGCCGCTGGGCGACCATGTCGACCCCGCCGTCATCGCCCGCGGTACGCCCGGTTTCTCCGGCGCCGACCTGGCCAACCTGGTCAACGAGGCCTCGCTGTTCGCCGCGCGCTCCAACAAGCGCATCGTCGACATGCGTGAATTCGAGCTGGCCAAGGACAAGATCATGATGGGCGCCGAGCGCAAGACCATGGTCATGTCCGAGAAGGAGAAGCGCAACACTGCCTACCACGAGGCCGGCCACGCCATCGTCGGTCGTCTGGTGCCGGAGCACGACCCGGTTTACAAGGTGTCCATCATTCCGCGCGGTCGCGCCCTGGGCGTGACCATGTTCCTGCCGGAAGAGGATCGCTACAGCCTGTCCAAGCGCGCGCTGGAAAGCCAGATCTGCTCGCTGTTCGGCGGGCGTATCGCGGAAGAGATGACCCTTGGCTTCGAAGGCGTCACCACCGGCGCCTCCAACGACATCATGCGCGCCACCCAGTTGGCGCGGAACATGGTGACCAAGTGGGGCCTGTCGGAGAAGCTCGGTCCGCTGATGTATGCGGAAGAGGAGGGCGAGGTGTTCCTCGGCCGCAGCGCCGGCAGCCAGCACGCCAACGTGTCGGGCGAGACCGCCAAGATGATCGACCAGGAGGTCCGGCGCATCATCGACGACTGCTACGGTACCGCCAAGCGTCTGCTCGACGAGAACCGCGACAAACTGGAGATGATGGCCGACGCGCTGATGAAGTACGAGACCATCGACTCCGACCAGATCGACGACATCATGGCCGGGCGGGTGCCGCGCGAGCCGCGCGACTGGCAGGGTGGTTCGGGCACCGGCACCCCGCCGGCCAACCTGGAAGAGTCGGGCCGCCGCGAGAACACCCCTCCCATCGGTGGGCCAGCCGGCGAGCACTGAGAGCCCTGAATGAGCAACCCGCAATACCCGACCCGACTGCCTTGCGGCAGTCGGGTTCTTGATTTGTCCCGCCCGCATGTCATGGGCATCCTCAATGTCACTCCCGATTCCTTTTCCGATGGCGGCCGTTTCGGTCGCCTGGACGACGCCCTGCGACACGCCGAGCGGATGGTTCGTGAAGGCGCGACGCTGATCGACGTCGGCGGCGAGTCGACCCGGCCAGGCGCCCGCCATGTGTCGCCAACGGAGGAACTGGAGCGGGTCGCTCCGGTGGTCGAACGCATCGCCCGCGAACTCGATGTGGTGATCTCGGTGGATACCTCTACGCCCGCGGTCATGCGTGAAACCGCCCGTCTCGGCGCCGGTCTGATCAACGACGTCCGATCGCTGCAGCGCGACGGCGCGCTGGATGCTGCGCTGGATACCGGTCTGGCGGTCTGCCTCATGCATATGCGTGGCGAGCCGCAGACCATGCAGGACGCGCCTGTTTACCAGGACGTGGTGGCCGAGGTCGGGCTATTCCTGCGCGAGCGGGTGGATGCCTGCGTGGCGGCCGGGATCGACCGGCAGCGGTTGCTGCTGGACCCGGGATTCGGTTTCGCCAAGACGCTGGAGCACAACCTGGTGCTGTTCAAGCACATGGAGGTTCTCCATGGCATGGGCTTGCCGCTGCTGGTCGGGGTTTCGCGCAAGAGCATGATCGGCAAGGTGCTGGGTCGGGAGGTCGATGAACGCCTCTACGGCAGCCTGGCCCTCGCCGCCCTGGCGCTGGCCAGGGGCGCCCGGATAATACGAGTGCATGACGTGGCGGCGACCGTCGACGTGATGCGAATGATCTCCGCCGTGGAAATGGCGGATTGAGCACGGAAGACAAGAAAATGAGCAGAAAATATTTTGGGACCGACGGTATCCGCGGTCGTGTGGGCGAGTTCCCGATCACCCCGGATTTCGTCCTCAAGCTGGGTTGGGCCGTGGGCATGGCGTTCCGCCGGCAAGGCAATTGCAGGGTGCTGATCGGCAAGGATACCCGTAGTTCCGGCTACATGTTCGAGTCCGCCTTCGAGGCCGGGCTCTCCGCCTCCGGCGCCGACACCCTGCTGCTCGGCCCGATGCCGACCCCCGGCATCGCCTACCTGACGCGGACCTTCCACGCCGAGGCCGGAGTGGTGATCAGTGCCTCGCACAATCCCCACGACGACAACGGCATCAAGTTCTTCTCCGGTCAGGGCACCAAGCTGCCGGATGACGTGGAACTGATGATCGAGGAGTTGCTCGATGCGCCGATGACCGTGGTGGAGTCGGCCCGTCTCGGCAAGGTCTCGCGGATCAACGACGCGGCGGGACGCTATATCGAGTTCTGCAAGAGCAGCGTGCCGACCAGCACTGATTTCAACGGCCTCAAGGTCGTGCTCGATTGCGCCAACGGCGCCACCTACAAGATCGCTCCCAACGTATTCCGCGAGCTGGGCGCGGAGGTCACCGTGCTGGCGGCCAGCCCGAACGGCCTGAACATCAACGACAAGTGCGGCTCCACCCACCTGGACGGCCTGCAGGCGGCGGTGATCGAGCATCATGCCGACCTGGGCATCGCCTTCGACGGCGACGGCGACCGGGTGATGATGGTCGACCATACCGGCGCGATCGTCGATGGCGACGAACTGCTCTTCCTCATCGCTCGCGACATGCAGGAAAGCGGGCGCCTCCAGGGCGGCGTGGTGGGTACGTTGATGAGCAATCTCGGTCTGGAGCTCGCGCTCCAGGACCTGCATATCCCGTTCGTGCGGGCCAAGGTCGGCGATCGCTATGTGATGGCCGAGCTGCTGGCGCGCAACTGGATGCTGGGTGGAGAGAATTCCGGACACATCGTCTGCTGCCAGAACACCACCACGGGCGATGCGATCATTGCCGCGCTGCAGGTGCTGATGGCGCTCAAGCGTCGCGGCCAGACTCTCGCCGAGGCCCGCCAGGGCATCCGCAAGTGCCCCCAGGTGCTGATCAACGTGCGTTTCAAGGGCGAGAGCGATCCGCTCGAGCATCCGTCGGTCAAGGAAGCCAGCGCGCGGGTCACCGAACAGATGGGTGGGCGCGGACGCGTCCTGCTGCGCAAGTCCGGGACCGAGCCGTTGGTGCGAGTGATGGTCGAAGGCGACGAGGAAGCCACGGTCCGCGCGCACGCCGAACAGCTGGCGAAAATTGTTTCTGAGGTATGTGCTTGATTTTGCTTGCCAGTCTGGAAACTGTTGAGTAACATCTGCGCCCACTTTGCCCTGCGAGGTACAGCATGCGTCGACCCTTGGTGGCCGGTAACTGGAAAATGCACGGTACGCATTCCAGTGTGGCCGACTTGATCAAAGGCTTACGTCAGCTGGCGTTGCCGAGCGGAGTCGATGTAGCGGTGATGCCGCCTTGCTTGTTCATCAGTCAGGTCATTCAGGGCCTGGCTGGCAAGGCGATCGGCGTAGGTGCGCAGAATAGCGCCGTCGAGCCGATGCAAGGCGCGCTGACCGGCGAGATAGCTCCCAGTCAGTTGGCGGATGCCGGTTGCGGCATGGTTCTGGTGGGGCACTCGGAACGTCGCCTGATTCTCGGCGAGAGTGACGAGGTTGTGAGTCGCAAGTTTGCCGCGGCTCAGTCGTGTGGCCTGGTGCCGGTGCTGTGTGTCGGGGAGACCCGGGCGGAGCGTGAGGCGGGCAAGACGCTGGAGGTTGTCGCGAGGCAGCTGGGAAGCGTGATCGACGAGTTGGGTGTTGGAGCTTTTGCTCGCGCAGTCGTGGCTTACGAGCCGGTCTGGGCGATCGGGACCGGGTTGACCGCGTCCCCCGCGCAAGCCCAGGAAGTGCACGCGGCGATCCGCGCGCAACTGGCAGCGGAAAATGCCGAGGTCGCAAAAGGTGTGCGACTCCTTTATGGCGGAAGCGTAAAGGCGGCAAGTGCAGCCGAATTGTTCGGCATGCCGGATATCGATGGGGGGCTGGTAGGTGGGGCCTCCCTGAATGCGGATGAGTTCGGTGCGATCTGTCGTGCCGCGGGAAGCTGAAAATGCTGGAAAAGGTCGTAATTGTCGTGCACCTGCTGATGGCGTTGGGTCTGGTTGGCCTGATCCTCGTCCAGCATGGCAAGGGCGCGGATGCAGGGGCTTCTTTCGGTGCCGGTGCTTCGGCAACTGTTTTCGGAAGCCAAGGTTCCGCTACCTTTTTGAGTCGGATTACTGGTATACTGGCAGCGGTTTTTTTCTTGACCAGCCTTGGCTTAGCGTACTTCGCTAAAGAGAAGTCTGATGCTCTGCAACACATCGGTCTGCCCGATCCGGCAGTCCTGGAGCAGAAGCAAGAGAAAGCACCGGCCGCTGACGATGTGCCGGTACTTCAGGAGCAGTCCAAGCCTGCGGAAAGCGCAGGTGATGTACCGGCGGCTCCTGAACAGAAGTAAGAGAAAAGTTTCTGCCGAGGTGGTGGAATTGGTAGACACGCTACCTTGAGGTGGTAGTGGCCATAGGCTGTAGGGGTTCGAGTCCCCTCCTCGGTACCATATAAGCAAACCCCCGCTCTGCGGGGTTTGTATCCGCAAGGTTCGGTTGACCCGCCTGGGTCTCGGTCGTATAATCTTGCACCAGCTTTGACGCGGGGTGGAGCAGTCTGGTAGCTCGTCGGGCTCATAACCCGAAGGTCGTTGGTTCAAATCCAGCCCCCGCAACCAGTTTTTCAGGGCCCCTTTTTAGGGGCTTTTTGTTAGCTGGACAGTCCATGCCACGGTTCCGTGTGGCTATTTAGGGATGGGCGTTTCGCCCATTTTTTGTTTCTACGACATACGCGAGGCGATCAGGTGTCGAGCAAGCTAGAACAGTTGCAGGCCTTGCTGGCCCCTGTGGTCGAGGCGCTCGGCTATGAGTGCTGGGGCGTCGAGTTCATTTCCCAGGGTCGTCATTCGGTATTGCGCGTCTATATCGACCGCCCCGAAGGCATCCTCATCGATGACTGTGAAGCCGTCAGTCGGCAGGTCAGCGGTATTCTCGACGTCGAAGACCCGATCAGCGGCGAGTACACCCTCGAGGTGTCCTCGCCGGGCATGGATCGGCCGCTGTTCACCCTCGAACAGTTCGCCAAGCATGCCGGCGAGCAAGTGAAGATCAGGCTGCGTTCGCCCTACGAGGGTCGACGCAATTACCAAGGCATTCTCCGTGGTGTGGAGGAGCAGGATGTGGTGGTCCTGGTGGACGATCACGAGTACCTGCTGCCGATCGATTCGATCGACAAGGCCAACATCATTCCCCGTTTTGATTGAGACGCGAATCTGCGGATCCAATGGATTGAAAGGCGAGGCGTACAATGAGCAAAGAAGTACTGCTGGTTGTTGAGTCGGTATCCAACGAAAAGGGCGTACCGGCCGGCGTGATTTTCGAGGCGCTGGAGCTGGCTCTGGCGACCGCCACCAAGAAACGTTTCGAGGACGAGGTCGACCTGCGCGTCGAGATCAATCGTCATAACGGCAGCTACGAGACCTTCCGGCGCTGGCACGTCGTCGCCGACGAGGACTACCAGGACCCCGCCACCGAGATCACCGTCGAGGACGTCCAGGAACAGAAGCCTGGCGCCAAGGTCGGCGAGGTCATCGAGGAAAAGATCGAGTCCATCGAGTTCGGCCGCATCGCCGCGCAGACCGCCAAGCAGGTCATCGTGCAGAAGGTCCGCGAGGCCGAGCGTGCCCAGGTGGTCGACGCCTACCGCGAGAAGGTCGGCGAGATCATTTCCGGTACCGTGAAGAAGGTCACCCGCGATAACGTCATCGTCGACCTGGGCAACAACGCCGAGGCGCTGCTGGCCCGTGACCAGATCATTCCGCGCGAGACTTTCCGCGTCGGCACCCGCGTGCGTGCCCTGCTGAAGGAAATCCGCACCGAGAATCGCGGTCCGCAGCTGGTCCTGTCGCGCACCGCGCCGGAAATGCTGATCGAGCTGTTCCGCATCGAAGTGCCGGAAATCGCCGAACAACTGATCGACGTGATGGCCGCCGCCCGTGATCCGGGGTCGCGTGCCAAGATCGCCGTCCGCTCCAAGGACAAGCGCATCGACCCGCAGGGCGCCTGCATCGGCATGCGCGGCTCGCGCGTCCAGGCGGTGTCCGGCGAGATCGGCGGTGAACGGGTGGACATCGTCCTGTGGGACGACAACCCCGCGCAATTCGTGATCAATGCCATGGCTCCGGCCGAAGTGGCGGCGATCATCGTCGACGAGGATACCCATACCATGGATATCGCCGTCGCCGAGGACAACCTGGCCCAGGCTATCGGCCGCAGTGGCCAGAACGTCCGTCTGGCCAGCCAGTTGACCGGCTGGACCCTGAATGTGATGACCGAGGCGGATATCCAGGCCAAGCAACAGGCCGAGACCGGGGATATCCTGCAGCGCTTCGTCGACGAGCTGGATGTCGACGAGGAACTGGCCCAGGTACTGGTGGAAGAGGGCTTCACGACTCTTGAGGAAATCGCCTACGTACCGATGGAGGAGATGCTCAGCATCGATGGCTTCGACGAAGACATCGTCAACGAGCTGCGCTCCCGTGCCAAGGACCGCCTGCTGACCAAGGCCATTGCGACCGAAGAGAAGCTCGCCGACGCACAACCGGCAGAAGACCTGCTCAGCCTCGACGGCATGAGCAAGGAGCTGGCCCTGGACCTGGCGCTGCGTGGCGTAACCACCCGTGAAGATCTGGCCGAGCAATCGATCGACGATCTGCTCGACATCGACGGCATGGACGAAGAGCGTGCCGGCAAGTTGATCATGGCCGCCCGGGCCCATTGGTTCGAGTAAGCAGTCGCGGCCTGAGGAGAGAAGTGCATGACGCAAGTCACGGTGAAAGAACTGGCCCAGGTGGTCGACACACCGGTGGAGCGCCTGCTGCTGCAGATGCGTGACGCAGGTCTGCCGCACACCAGTGCCGAACAAGTTGTAACGGATAGCGAGAAGCAAGCGCTGCTGACCCACCTGAAAGGCAGCCATGGCGATCGCGCCAGCGAACCGCGCAAGATCACCCTGCAACGCAAGACCACCACCACCCTGAAGGTCGGTGGCAGCAAGACGGTGAGCGTTGAAGTTCGCAAGAAGAAAACCTACGTCAAGCGCAGCCCCGACGAGATCGAGGCCGAGCGCCAGCGTGAGCTCGAGGAGCAGCGCGCCGCGGAAGAAGCCGAACGCCTGAAGGCGGAAGAGGCTGCGGCACGCCAGCGTGCCGAGGAAGAAGCCCGCAAGGCGGAAGAAGCCGCGCGTGCCAAGGCTGCGGAAGAGGCGGTCAGCGCCCAGCCGGCGGCTGCCGTCGAGGTCGCCGCGGCCGAGCCGGTGGCCAAGCCCGCCGCCGCCGAAGAGCGCAAGAAGGAAGAACCGCGTCGCGTGCCCAAGCGTGACGAGGACGACGAGCGCCGCGACCGCAAGCACACGCAGCACCGTCCTTCGGTCAAGGAAAAGGAAAAGGCTCCGGCTCCGCGCGTAGCCCCGCGCAGCACCGACGAGGAAAGCGATGGCTACCGTCGTGGCGGCCGTGGTGGCAAGTCGAAGCTGAAGAAGCGCAACCAGCACGGGTTCCAGAACCCGACAGGACCTATCGTGCGTGAAGTGAACATCGGTGAGACCATCACCGTAGCCGAGTTGGCCGCCCAGATGTCGGTCAAGGGCGCCGAAGTCGTCAAGTTCATGTTCAAGATGGGCTCCCCGGTGACCATCAACCAGGTCCTGGACCAGGAAACCGCGCAACTGGTCGCCGAAGAGCTGGGCCACAAGGTCAAGCTGGTCAGCGAGAACGCGCTGGAAGAACAACTGGCCGAGTCCCTCAAGTTCGAAGGCGAAGCGGTCACCCGCGCGCCGGTCGTGACCGTGATGGGCCACGTTGACCACGGCAAGACCTCGCTGCTGGACTACATCCGCCGTGCCAAGGTCGCCGCGGGCGAGGCCGGTGGCATCACCCAGCATATCGGTGCCTACCACGTCGAAACCGAGCGTGGCATGGTGACCTTCCTGGACACCCCTGGCCACGCCGCGTTCACCGCGATGCGTGCCCGTGGCGCCCAGGCGACCGACATCGTGATCCTGGTGGTCGCGGCGGACGACGGCGTGATGCCGCAGACCCAGGAAGCCGTGCAGCACGCGAAAGCGGCGGGTGTACCGATCGTGGTCGCGGTGAACAAGATCGACAAGCCCGAAGCCAACCCGGACAACATCAAGAACGGCCTGGCCGCCCTCGACGTGATTCCGGAAGAGTGGGGCGGCGACGCTCCCTTCGTCCCGGTTTCGGCGAAGCTCGGTACTGGCGTCGATGAACTGCTCGAAGCGGTCCTGCTGCAGGCGGAAGTGCTCGAACTGAAAGCCACTCCGTCGGCCCCGGGCCGTGGCGTGGTGGTGGAGTCGCGCCTGGACAAGGGCCGTGGCCCGGTGGCCACCGTGCTGGTCCAGGACGGTACCCTGCGTCAGGGCGACATGGTGCTGGTCGGCATCAACTACGGTCGCGTCCGCGCCATGCTCGACGAGAACGGCAAGCCGATCAAGGAAGCCGGCCCGTCGATCCCGGTCGAGATCCTCGGCCTGGACGGCACGCCGGACGCCGGTGACGAGATGACCGTGGTCGCCGACGAGAAGAAGGCCCGCGAAGTCGCCCTGTTCCGTCAAGGCAAGTTCCGCGAGGTGAAACTGGCGCGTGCCCATGCCGGCAAGCTGGAAAACATCTTCGAGAACATGGGCCAGGAAGAGAAGAAGACCCTCAACATCGTCCTCAAGGCCGATGTGCGCGGTTCGCTCGAGGCCCTGCAAGGCTCGCTCAGCGGCCTGGGCAACGACGAAGTGCAGGTCCGCGTGGTCGGCGGCGGCGTCGGTGGCATCACCGAGTCCGATGCCAACCTGGCGCTGGCCTCCAACGCGGTGCTGTTCGGCTTCAACGTGCGCGCCGACGCCGGCGCGCGCAAGATCGTCGAAGCCGAAGGTCTGGATATGCGTTACTACAACGTGATCTACGACATCATCGAAGACGTCAAGAAGGCCCTGACCGGTATGCTCGGCAGCGACCTGCGCGAGAACATCCTCGGCATCGCCGAAGTGCGCGACGTGTTCCGCTCGCCGAAGTTCGGCGCGATCGCCGGCTGCATGGTCACCGAGGGCATGGTGCACCGCAACCGTCCGATCCGCGTGCTGCGCGACGACGTGGTCATCTTCGAGGGCGAGCTGGAATCCCTGCGTCGCTTCAAGGACGACGTCGCCGAAGTGCGTGCCGGCATGGAGTGCGGCATCGGCGTGAAGAGCTACAACGACGTGAAGGTCGGCGACAAGATCGAAGTGTTCGAGAAGGTCGAAGTCGCACGCAGCCTTTGATGGCGAGTGCGTAACCACAGCGCCCGGGCCGGCTTCCAGCTGTCCCGGGCGTTTGTCGCTTTTTTTTCCAGTGACCGGGTGTCGCTGGAGGCAGGTTGAAAAATGGCAAAAGACTACAGCCGTACCCAGCGTATCGGCGATCAGATGCAACGCGAGCTGGCCCAACTGATCCAGCGCGAGATCAAGGACCCGCGCCTGGGCCTGGTCACCATCACCGGTGTCGAGGTCAGCCGCGACGTGGCGCATGCCAAGGTGTTCATCACGGTCATGGGCCAGGACGACGCCGAGCGGGTCGCCCTGAACATGGAAATCCTCAACGACGCGGCGGGCTACCTGCGCATGCTGCTCGGCAAGTCGATGAAGCTGCGCAGCGTGCCGCAGCTGCATTTCCACTACGACGAAAGCATCCGTCGTGGCGCCGAGCTGTCCGCGCTGATCGAGCGCGCAGTGGCGGAAGACCGTCGCCACGGCGACGAGTCCGAGGACTGAGCGTGGCCCAGGTGAAGCGTATCCGCCGTTCCATCAGTGGCATCCTGGTGCTCGACAAGCCGCGCGGCATGAGTTCCAACCAGGCCCTGCAGAAAGTCCGCTGGCTGCTCAACGCCGAGAAGGCCGGCCATACCGGCAGCCTCGATCCGCTGGCCACCGGCGTCCTGCCGCTGTGCTTCGGCGAGGCGACCAAGTTCTCCCAGTACCTGCTCGATGCCGACAAGGGCTACGAGACGGTGATGCGCATGGGCATCACCACCACCACCGGCGACGCCGAGGGCGAGATGCTCGCCGAGCGCGAGGTGACCGTCGGTCGGGACGATCTCGAGCAGGCCCTGCCGCGCTTCCGTGGCGACATAGAGCAGGTGCCGCCGATGTACTCGGCGCTGAAGAAGGACGGGCAACCGCTGTACAAGCTCGCTCGTGCAGGAGAGGTAGTGGAGCGCGAGGCGCGTTCTGTTACTATTACGCGCCTGGGTTTGCTCTCCTTCGAGCCGCCCTGCGCGACCCTGGCCGTTTCCTGCAGCAAAGGCACCTACGTGCGTACGCTGGTGGAGGACCTTGGCCAGGTCCTGGGCTGCGGCGCGCACGTCGCGGCACTGCGGCGGACCCAGGCCGGGCCGTTCGTCCTGGCCCAGGCGATCACCCTCGAGACGCTCGAGCGCGTGCATGCCGAAGGTGGTCCGGAAGCGCTGGACCAGTTCCTGATGCCGGAAGACAGCGGCCTGCTGCATTGGCCGGTGCTGCAGTTGTCCGAGCACAGTGCGTACTACTGGCTGCACGGGCAGCCGGTGCGAGCCCCGGAAGCGCCGAAGTTCGGCTGGTTGCGGGTGCAGGATCATACAGGTCGTTTCATCGGCATCGGTGAAGTGACCGACGACGGGCGTATCGCCCCGCGTCGACTGATTCGGTCATAAGGCCGATACGAGGGTGGCTGTCAGCAGGCACGGTCATTCCTCCTTTTAAAACACGGGAAGCGATTCCCGGCCTGTTCACTCAGAGGAAGCCCATCATGGCACTGAGCGTTGAAGAAAAAGCGCAGATCGTTAACGAATACAAGCAAGCTGAAGGCGACACCGGTTCCCCGGAAGTGCAGGTAGCCCTGCTGTCCGCCAACATCAACAAGCTGCAGGATCACTTCAAGGCCAACGGCAAGGATCACCATTCCCGCCGTGGTCTGATCCGTATGGTTAACCAGCGCCGTAAGCTGCTGGACTACCTGAAGGGCAAGGACGTATCCCGTTACACCGCCCTCATCGGCCGTCTGGGTCTGCGTCGCTAAGCGACGCCGGTCGGCAGCTTGAAGCAGGAGCTGGAAGTCTGGCGTCGGTACCCGCACACGAGGCGGGTATCGGCGTCGGGCTTCCAGCTTCGCGCTTTCTAGGAATCGATTCGGGTCCGACTCCCGGCATTCCACCGATTTCCCCCAAGGCAACATAGAAGGTAAAGACACCGTGAACCCGGTAACCAAGCAATTCCAGTTCGGTCAGTCGACCGTCACTCTCGAGACCGGCCGTATCGCTCGCCAGGCCACCGGCGCCGTACTGGTCACCATGGACGACGTCAGCGTGCTGGTCACCGTGGTCGGCGCCAAGTCGCCGGCCGAGGGCCGCGACTTCTTCCCGCTGTCCGTGCATTACCAGGAAAAGACCTACGCGGCAGGCCGTATCCCCGGCGGTTTCTTCAAGCGTGAAGGGCGTCCTTCCGAGAAGGAAACCCTCACCTCGCGCCTGATCGATCGTCCGATCCGTCCGCTGTTCCCCGAAGGTTTCATGAATGAAGTGCAGGTCGTCTGCACCGTCGTTTCCACCAACAAGAAGTCCGATCCGGACATCGCCGCGATGATCGGCACCTCCGCCGCCCTGGCGATCTCCGGCATTCCGTTCGCCGGCCCGATCGGCGCCGCACGCGTCGGCTTCCACCCGGAAATCGGCTACATCCTCAACCCGACCTACGAGCAACTGCAGAGCTCCAGCCTCGACATGGTCGTGGCCGGTACCGAAGACGCGGTGCTGATGGTGGAGTCCGAGGCTGACGAGCTGACCGAAGACCAGATGCTCGGCGCCGTGCTGTTCGCCCACGACGAATTCCAGGCGGTGATCCGTGCCGTCAAGGAACTGGCCGCCGAAGCCGGCAAGCCGGCCTGGGACTGGAAAGCCCCGGCCGAGAACACCGTGCTGGTCAACGCCATCAAGGCCGAGCTGGGCGAGGCGATTTCCCAGGCCTACACCATCACCATCAAGCAGGACCGCTACAACCGCCTGGGCGAGCTGCGCGACCAGGCCGTGGCGCTGTTCGCCGGCGAGGAAGAGGGCAAGTTCCCGGCTTCCGAGGTCAAGGACGTGTTCGGCCTGCTGGAATACCGCACCGTTCGCGAGAACATCGTCAATGGCAAGCCGCGCATCGACGGTCGTGACACCCGTACCGTGCGTCCGCTGCGCATCGAAGTCGGCGTGCTCGGCAAGACCCACGGCTCCGCGCTGTTCACCCGCGGCGAAACCCAGGCCCTGGTCGTCGCCACCCTCGGCACCGCCCGCGATGCCCAGCTGCTGGACACCCTGGAAGGCGAGCGCAAGGACGCCTTCATGCTGCACTACAACTTCCCGCCCTTCTCGGTAGGCGAGTGCGGTCGCATGGGCAGCCCGGGCCGTCGTGAAATCGGCCATGGCCGCCTGGCCCGTCGCGGCGTCGCCGCCATGCTGCCGACCCAGGACGAATTCCCCTACACCATTCGCGTGGTGTCCGAGATCACCGAGTCCAACGGTTCCAGCTCCATGGCTTCCGTGTGCGGCGCTTCGCTGGCACTGATGGACGCCGGCGTGCCGGTCAAGGCGCCGGTTGCCGGTATCGCGATGGGCCTGGTGAAGGAGGGCGAGAAGTTCGCCGTCCTGACCGACATCCTGGGTGACGAAGACCACCTGGGCGACATGGACTTCAAGGTCGCCGGTACCGACAAGGGCGTCACCGCCCTGCAGATGGACATCAAGATCAACGGCATCACCGAAGAGATCATGGAGATCGCCCTGGGCCAGGCCCTGGAAGCTCGCCTGAACATCCTCGGCCAGATGAACCAGGTCATCGCCAGGCCGCGCGCCGAGCTGTCGGAGAACGCGCCGACCATGCTGCAGATGAAGATCGACTCGGACAAGATCCGCGACGTCATCGGCAAGGGTGGCGCCACCATCCGTGCGATCTGCGAAGAAACCAAGGCCTCGATCGATATCGAGGACGATGGCAGCGTGAAGATCTACGGCGAAACCAAGGAAGCCGCAGAGGCCGCCAAGCAGCGCGTGCTGGCGATCACCGCGGAAGCCGAGATCGGCAAGATCTACGTCGGCAAGGTCGAGCGCATCGTCGATTTCGGTGCCTTCGTCAACATCCTGCCGGGCAAGGATGGCCTGGTGCACATCTCGCAGATCAGCGACAAGCGCATCGACAAGGTCACCGACGTGCTGCAGGAAGGCCAGGAGGTGAAGGTCCTGGTGCTCGACGTGGACAACCGTGGTCGCATCAAGCTGTCGATCAAGGACGTAGCTGCCGCCGAAGCTTCCGGCGTATAAGTCGAGTCGCGATCGAATCGAAACAGGGCCTTCGGGCCCTGTTTTCGTTTCTGCCGTGGGAGTCGGTCCGGGTGAAGCGGGGGATCCTTGCATTTTGCAAGCCGAAACCGGGCGAATTCGGCATTCTGCAACCGTCTCGCTTTCCGCAATTTTTATAACTTATTGTTTTTAAAGGTTTTTATTTTTCAAAAAAACTGGCACAACGCTTGCGATATCTCTTATGCAACTGCCGCCAGGAATGGCTGCAGTTTTTCGAAATCCATAGGAGAAACCGCGATGAAATTCAGCAAACTCGCTATTGCCGCTGCTACTGCCACTGCTCTGAGCTTCTCGATGGCCAATGCGTTCGCTGCCCAGCCCATCAGCCTGGCGGCCAACGACACTATGCAGAAAACCGAAGAAGCGGTTTCCGACACCTGGATCACCAGCAAGGTGAAATCCAGCCTGATCGCCAACAAGAACGTGAGTGGCGTCGATATCAAGGTCGAAACCAACAAGGGTGTGGTTTCCCTGTCCGGCAACGTGAAGAGCGATGCCGAGCGTGACCTGGCGATCGAGACCGCCAAGGGCATCAAGGGCGTGAAGGCCGTTTCTGCCGACGGCCTGAAATCGGTCGAATAATCACGGTCGAGCCGAACGAGATCCTTTTCCCACGTCACTCAGGAGACCACCGATGAATTCCGATGTGATCAAAGGCAAGTGGAAGCAACTCACCGGCAAGATCAAGGAGCGTTGGGGCGACCTGACCGACGATGATCTCCAGGCTGCCGACGGACATGCCGAGTACCTGGTCGGCAAGCTGCAGGAACGCTATGGATGGTCCAAGGAACGGGCCGAACAGGAAGTCCGCGACTTCAGCGACCGCCTGTAACCCAGGCAGTAAGGAAGCCCCGCCGGGTTTTGCCCGGCGGGGCTTCTTTCATGAGGGCTCTCAGTTGCCCCGGCGGCTCTGGATGGCGCTGAGGCGGTTGCCCTCGAAACGGACGAAATACAGCATGCCGTTCCATGGGCCGTAGACCCATTCCTGGACTTCCACCTCGTAGCGTTTGCCCCACTCGCCGACGACCTCGCGATAGCCCAGGCTGTCGCGGCTGCGTGGCTCGCCGCAGCGCTCGAGGACATCGCTGCTGCTGTCGCCGCTGCTGACCAGCCGGCTGCCGCAGCGCAGCGAATCGGCCTGCGCCTGGGCCAGCGGCAGCAGCGCCAGAAGGCCGGCGTAGAGGAGGGCGCGGCTCAACGCTTGAACTCGATGCGTCTGAGCTTGTTGGCCTCGAAGGTCAGGATGTAGGTGACGCCGTTGCGCGGTCCGTATACCCATTCCTCGACCTTGAATTCCCGCCGATCATGGCTGCCGAGGGTATAGCCGACATCGTCGCGGTGATCCGGATCGCCGCATTTCTGCTGCACTTCGAAGGCGCGGTCGCCAACGCTGACCAGCGCGCTGCCGCAGCGCATGGTGTCGGCCTGCGCGGCAGCGCAGGCGAGGAGGAACAGGGGGGCCGCCAGGGCGGTGAATCGCTTGCGCACGGTATTACTCGCTATCCAGGTGCAGTTGGGTGTCGACATTACCCTTGTCCTCGCCTTCGGCGAAACTGACGTCGATCAAGTAGATGCGTTCGTCCGGCATCTGGCCTTTCTCCACCAGGTAGTCCTTGATCCGGGTGGCCCGGGCCTGGCCGATCTGGCGCAGCAGCACCTGGCTCTTGGCCCAGGAGGCGATCACCGCTTCGCGCATCTTCGCGCTGCGCTCGTCGCTGTCCAGTTCCTTCCACTCGGCCGGCGGCTGTTGCTTCAGGCGGGCCCGGTAGATGCCTTCGAGCAGCGCCGGCTGCATGTTCTCCGGCACTTCCAGCTGCTTGGCGTCGCTCGGTACCTTGTCGCCGCGCCGCTGCAACATGCGGTAGTAGGTGTTCTGGTATTCCAGTTCGAGACGCTTGGCGCCGATCGAGGGTCCGTCCGCCACGGCGGACGCCACGCCTTCCACTTCCAGGCGCAGCGCCGGGCGGTCCTTGAGCGCACCGGCGAGCTTGTCCAGGTTGGCCTGGGCCTCCGGCGACAGCTCGTCGCTGCCCGGGGCGAACGGCACCGTGCCCAGGTCTTCGTCGCCGCCGGCGGCCAGTCCGGCGATGAACTTGAATGGCGCTTGTACGGCACGCAGGACCAGGTTGCGCAGGGTCTGCCAGACGATCGGCATGACGCTGAACTCAGGGTTGTTCAGGTCGCCGGCGACCGGCAGCTGGATGTCGATGTTGCCCTTGGTGTCCTTGAGCAGGGCCACTGCCAGTTTCACCGGCAGGTCGACGGCATCCGGGCTGTCGACCTTTTCGCCGAGCTGCAGGCCTTCCAGCAGGACCTTGTTTTCCGCTTTCAACTGGCTGCGCTCGATCTGGTAGTGCAGGTCGAGGTTGAGCCGGCCCTTGCGGATACGGTAGCCGGCGAACTTGCCGGAATAGGGCGTCAGGGTGGTCAGCTCGACGCGCTTGAAGCTGGTGGTGATATCGAGCTTCTTCAGCGGGTCGAACGGATCCAGCTCGCCGACGATGGTCACCGGCGCGTACTTGTCGACCTTGCCCTTGATATCTATCTTGGCCGGCTGCGAGTTGCGCGTATCGAGGGTGCCGACTTCGCCGCTGAGCTGCTGGATGGCGGTGCCGAACGGCGGCATCAGGGTCAGGTCGGCGAAGTTCGCCGAGCCGTTGTTGATCCGCACGCCGCCGATGTGGATGCCCAGCGGCTTGCCCGCCGGCGCATTCCCGCTTTCGGCGGCGGCCTTGCCGGTCGAGCTGCCTGGTTGCGGGATGATCAGTTCGCTGACGTTGGTGCTGCGATCTTCGTTGATGATGAAGCGGGCGTAGGGCTCCTCCAGGGACACGCTCTGGATCGACAGGCTGTCCTCATGCCGATAGGCGAGGCCGTTGAGGGTCAGCTTGGTCCATTTGACGAAGTCGCGGTCCTTGAGGGTGTCCAGGGTGTGCAACTGGCTGACTTCGGCGCTGCCGTCGATGCTGAAGGCCAGCGGCTCGACGCTCTTCAGGTCGACCGCCAGTTCGCTGCCAAGAAAGCCGCTGCGCAGCTCCAGGCGGATGAATGGCGAAATGTAGGCCTGGGCCACGCGCAGATCGATGTCGCGGGTACTGACCTTGAGCCGGGCGCTGATCGGATCGAGCACCACCTGGCCGCTGGCCTGGACCTGGCCGCGGTTGCCGAGGCCGGTCTTGAGCTTGAGGTCGAAGGGGGTCTTGCCGAGGCTGTCGACGTTCTGCAGGTCGAGGTCCAGCGGGCCGACTTCCAGCGGCACCGCCGTGGCTGGCTGGCGATCCACCAGGTGCGCCTTGTAGCCGCGGAACTGGGCGTCGCGCAGGATGACGTGCCAGGGTTTGGCAGGCGTCTCCGCAGCGCCTTTCGCGCTATCGGGCGGAGGCGCCTTTGCAGTGTCGGCGAGTTGTTGCGCCGTGTCGTTGGTCGCCTTGTCGATCTCCGCGGTCTTGGCCGTTTCCTGTCCGGTTGCCTTGCCGGTCTCCGAAGCCTTGCTCGTCTCTTGCCTGGCTCCCTTGCCGGCAGCGCTTTCCGCGACCTTGGCGGGCTCTTTGCCGGTCGCTGCCTTTTCCGTCTCGGCGACGCTGGCGTCCTTCTCCGCCGGCTTGTCCTTGCTCGTTTCGCCCGAGGCTATCGCCGTTGCCTTGGCGGCGCGGTCGGTCGCCGATTCGCTGGCGGCCTTCGCCGTTTCGGCTGGTTCCGCGGCGGGATCGGTGTTTTCCTTCGGCTTGGGTGCAGGCGCTTTGCGCGGCGGCGGGGTGAAATCGGCGAACAGTTTCTGCCAGTCGAGCTGGCCATCCTTTTCCCGCGCGGCCCAGGCTTCCAGGCCCTGGCTGCGGACTTCGCCGAGCACCACTTCCTGCTTGGCCAGGTCCAGGGTGGTAGCGGCCACGTCGAGGCTGGCGAGCTTGGCCAGTGGCTTGCCCTGGGGCGAATTGATGCTGAAGTCGGCCAGCTTCAGGGCTGCCTTGTCGAGCAGCAGCTGGGTGTCCTTGGACAGGTCCAGGCGATAGTCGCTGGAGAGGCTGACCACGCCGTTCTCCAGGACCAGCGGGGCATTGTCGCGGACATAGGGCCACCAGGCCTTGAGCTGGATATCCTTGATGCTGAGGTGGCCTCTGGAAGTGATCGGCACCAGGGTCAGGTCGCCTTCCCAGTCCAGGCGACCGCCATTCGGGCCGGTGGCGACCAGGGTCATCTTCGCGCCGTCGTCGGGCAGGGTGCTGAGGTTGTGCAGCTCGAAGCCCAGCGGGTCGAAGCTGAAGTCGACCGGCTCGCTCGGACGCAGGTCCTGGAAGTGCAGGCTGCCCTCGGCCAGTTGGATGCGGTCGATGCGCAGCGGGAACGGATCGCTCGGCTGCTCGGGCTCGGGCGATTCGCTCGGCGGGATCCTGAACAGGCTGGCCAGGTTGAGCTGGCCCTTCTCGTCGAACAGCAATTCGGTATGCGGGCCTTCCAGCTCGACGTCGGCCAGGTGCAACTGGCGCTTCCACAGGCTGTCCAGCTGCAGGTTGGCGTACAGCCGGCGGAAGGCGACCTGGGGGTTCGTCTCGTCGCCCAGACGCAGGCCCCAGAGGGTCAATTCCAGGCTGAAGGGGTTGAACTCGATGCGTTCGAGTCGCGCGGGGACGGTGGCGTATTGCGCCAGTTGCTGGTTGGCGACGCGCAGGCCGATGCCGGGGATGAGCAGGAAGCCCAGCAGGCAATAGACGAGGAAGGTGATCAGCAGGGCGCTGACAGCGCGTTTCAGTCCTTTGGGCATGGCTCTATTTCATTTTCCGTTCTAAGCGGTGCCTTGGAGTATGGCACGGCCTCAAGGTTCCGGCGGCGATTCGCGCCGATTCAGAGCCTTTGGACGGGTATTCTTGCCGCTGGGGCACGAAATTTCCCGGCCTCGCCCATCAGTGGCTCACCGGTGGCAGCCCCATTCGTCGACAGGCCCGGTGCATGGAGGCGTTTCGCACCGCCCAGCGCAGTAGCGGTACGCTGCGCCTGACACCGCTGCGGATCAGGCGGCGGCGCAGCGGGCTGAAGGAGAATCCGAGCATCGACGCGGCCCACGCCGGCAGCAGTTCGGCGCCGGCGCGCAGCATCAGTGCGCCGAACGGTTTGGCCAGGGTGCTCGGCGCCGGCGCGTCGAAGAGAACCCGTACCACCTCGCGGGTGCGCTCGTCGCAGCGCAGTTGCGGGCGCATGCGTTCCAGGTAGGCGGCGATCTGCCGGCGGTTGCGCGGTACATCGCGGGCGCCGAGGCGTTCGGCGACCTGGGCGATTTCCGCGTAGTAGCGGTCCTGCTCGCTGTCCGCCAGGCCGGGGTTGAGATAGCGCAGGTAGGACTTGAGGAAGCTGCTGACTTCGGCGACGTGTACCCAGGTCAGCAGGTCCGGATCGCTGGCGGAATAGGGCGTGCCATCGGGCAGTTGGCCGGTGACGCTTTCGTGGATGCGCCGGACCCGCTCGATCAGGCGCTCGGCGTCGGCCAGCGGGCCGTAGGTGGTGGCCGAGACGAACTGGCCGGTGCGGCGCAGGCGCCCGAGCAGGTCGTCGCGGAAGTTGGAATGGTCCCAGACCCCGGCCAGAGCCAGCGGATGGAGCATCTGCAGGAGCAGCGCGCCGATGCCGCCGATCATCATGCTGCTGAAGTCGCCGTGGACTTTCCAGCAGGCCGCGCCAGGACCGAACAGGCCGGGATCGCCCTTCGGCGACTCGAAGTCGATGCCGCCCACGGCGAGCCCGGTAAGGCTCAGCACCTGGCTTTCGATGTGGCGACGGACACTTTCCATGGGCGGCTCGCTACGGCTGGTCAGGCCCGAGCTTAACCCAGGCGCCGGAGCGACTGGAACCGTCCCGCGCCGCAGGGCGGCGGGACGGTTGCGCGGGTCAGCGGTTGAGGCGGTTGTCGATCAACCCCTGCACCACTCCCGGATCGGCCAGGGTCGAGGTATCGCCGAGACTGTCCAGCTCGTTGCAGGCGATCTTGCGCAGGATACGCCGCATGATCTTGCCGGAGCGGGTCTTCGGCAGGCTGGGCGCCCATTGCAGGTGGTCCGGCTTGGCGAAGCTGCCGATCTCCTTGCCGACCAGCGCCAGCAGTTCCTGCTGCAGCGCCTCGTCGGGCTGGCTGCCGGCCATCAGGGTGACGAAGGCATAGATCGCCTGACCCTTCACCTCGTGCGGGCAGCCGACCACCGCCGCTTCGGCCACCGCGTCGTGCAGGACCAGCGCGCTCTCGACCTCGGCGGTGCCGATGCGGTGGCCGGAGACGTTGATCACGTCGTCGACCCGGCCGGTGATCCAGTAGTAGCCGTCCTCGTCGCGCCGCGCGCCGTCGCCGCTGAAGTAGTAGCCCGGGTAGGGCTTGAAGTAGGTGTCGATCATCCGCTGGTGATCGCCGTAGACGCTGCGGATCTGGCTCGGCCAACTGGCCTTGATCGCCAGCACGCCGCTGCCCGCGCCGTCGATTTCCTTGCCTTTCTCGTCGAGCAGCACCGGTTGCACACCGAAGAACGGCCGGGTGGCCGAGCCCGGTTTGAGCGCGGTGGCGCCGGGCAGCGGGGTGATCAGGATGCTGCCGGTCTCGGTCTGCCACCAGGTGTCCACGATCGGGCAACGCTTCTCGCCGACCACCTGGTAGTACCACTCCCAGGCCTCCGGATTGATCGGTTCGCCCACCGAGCCGAGCAGGCGCAGGCTGCTGCGCGAGGTCTGGCGCACCGGCCCGTCGCCTTCGCGCATCAGGGCGCGGATCGCGGTCGGCGCGGTGTAGAAGATGTTCACCTGGTGCTTGTCGATCACTTGCCAGAAGCGCGAGGCGTCCGGGTAGTTGGGCACGCCCTCGAACATCAGGGTGGTGGCGCCGTTGGCCAGCGGGCCGTAGACGATGTAGCTGTGCCCGGTGACCCAGCCGACGTCGGCGGTGCACCAGTAGACATCGCCGTCGTGGTAGTCGAACACGTACTTGTGGGTCATCGCCGCGCCGAGCAGGTAGCCACCGGTGGTGTGCAACACGCCCTTCGGCTTGCCGGTGCTGCCGGAGGTATAGAGGATGAACAGCGGGTCCTCGGCGTCCATCGCTTCCGCCGGGCAGTCGGCGGAAGCCGCGTGGAGTGCCTCGTGGTACCAGAGGTCACGACCTTCGACCCAGGGGATGTCGCCCTGGGTGCGCTCGACCACCACCACGGTGGAGACCTCCGGGCAATCCTCCAGCGCCTTTTCCACATTCTGTTTCAGCGGAATGTACTTGCCGCCGCGCACGCCCTCGTCGGCGGTGATCACGGTGCGGCAGTCGGCATCGAGGATGCGGTCGCGCAGCGAGTCCGGCGAAAAGCCGCCGAACACCACCGAGTGCACCGCGCCGATGCGGGCGCAGGCGAGCATGGCGTAGGCGGCCTCGGGAATCATCGGCATGTAGATGCAGACCCGGTCGCCCTTCTCCACCCCGCGGCTCTTCAGCACGTTGGCCAGGCGGCAGACGTTGTGGTGCAGCTTGCGGTAGGTGATATGCGCGGATTCGCTGGGATTGTCGCCTTCCCAGACGATGGCGATCTGCTCGCCGCGGCGCTCCAGATGGCGGTCGATGCAGTTGTAGGCGACGTTCAGCTGGCCGCCCTTGAACCAGCTGGCCTGGCCCTTTCTCAGATCGCCATGGTGGACGCTGTGCCAGGGCTTGAACCAGTCGAGGAAGGCCTTGGCCTGCTCGCCCCAGAATTCCTCGGGATTTTCCACGGACTGGCGGTACAGGCGCCGGTAGTCGTCATCGTTCAGGTAGGCACGCTGGCGGACGGCCTCCGGCACCGGGTGGACGCTGATCTCGAACATGGCGGTTTCCTTTGTTTTTCTGCTCCGCAAGGTGTCGAGGCGACCGCGCGCGGCCCCTCTCCAGGTTCGACCAAGGGTGGGCCAGGCGAGTGCCATGTTCAAGTGGCAAAGGGGCGAGCGGGGAGGGCGCCGGTGCCAACGAAAAAGCCCGGCGCGGGGCCGGGCTTTCGCGAGCGGGTCGATCAGCCGCGGTGGCGACCGCGGAAGAAGTCGATCAGGCCCTGGGTCGAGGCGTCCTCGGCGGGTTTCTCCTCGCTGCCGACCAGCCGCGAGTAGACGCCCTTGCCGAGTTCCTTGCCCAGTTCCACGCCCCACTGGTCGAAGGCGTTGATGCCCCAGAGGATGCTCTGCACGTAGACCTTGTGCTCGTACATGGCGATCAGCGCGCCGAGGCGGCGGGCGCTGATGCGCTCGACCACCAGGGTGTTGCTCGGCCGGTTGCCGGGGATCACCTTGTGCGGCGCCAGGCGCTGCACCTCGGCTTCCGGCAGGCCCTTGGCACGCAGCTCGGCCTCGGCTTCCTCGCGGCTCTTGCCCAGCATCAGCGCCTGGCTCTGCGACAGGCAGTTGGCGTACAGCCACTGGTGGTGGTCGGCGACCGGATTGTAGCTGCTCACCGGGACGATGAAATCCGCCGGGATCAGCTGGGTGCCCTGGTGCAGCAACTGGTGATAGGCGTGCTGGCCGTTGCAGCCGACGCCGCCCCAGATCACCGGGCCGGTGCCGCTGGTGACCGGGGTGCCGTCCTGGCGCACGCTCTTGCCGTTGGACTCCATGTCCAGCTGTTGCAGGTGGTCGGTGATGTTCCGCAGGTAGTAGTCGTAGGGCAGGATCGCATGGCTGCGCGCGCCCCAGAAGTCGCCATACCAGACGCCCAGCAGGCCGAGCAGCACCGGGATGTTGCGTTCGAACGGGGCGGTCTGGAAGTGCTGGTCCATGTTGTAGGCGCCGGACAGCAGCTCCTTGAAGTTGGAAATGCCGATGGACATGGCGATCGGCAGGCCGATGGCCGACCACAGCGAGTAGCGGCCGCCGACCCAGTCCCACATCGGGAAGATGTTCTCCTCGCGGATGCCGAAGGCGATGGCGGCTTCCTTGTTGCTGGAGACGGCGATGAAATGGCGATAGAGCTCTTCCTCGGTGCCGCCCTGGGCCAGGTACCAGGCGCGCGCGGCCTGGGCGTTCTTCAGGGTTTCCAGGGTGCCGAAGGACTTGGAGGAAACGATGAACAGGGTGGTCTCGGCGTTCAGGCGGCAGGCCAGCTCATGGAACTCGCTGCCGTCGATGTTCGCCAGGTAGTGGCAGCGCACGCCTTTCTGGGCGAACGGCAGCAGGGCCTCGGAGACCAGCTGCGGGCCGAGGAAGGAGCCGCCGATGCCGATGTTCACCACGTCGGTGATCGGCTTCTCGGTATAGCCGCGCCACAGGCCGTTGTGCACGTAGCCGACCAGTTCGGTCATCTGGTGCAGGACGCGGTGGACTTCCGGCATCACGTCGACGCCATCGACCAGCACCTTGTCGCCGATCGGTCGACGCAGCGCGGTGTGCAGTACCGGCCGGCGCTCGGAGGCATTGATCGCCTCGCCGTCGAACATCGCCCGGATCGCGTCGCTGAGCCGTGCTTCCTCGGCCAGCTTCACCAGCAGGTCGATGGTGTCCTGGCGCACCAGGTTCTTCGAGAAGTCGAGGAACAGCCCGCAGGCGCTGAAGGAAAACCGCTTGAAGCGCTCCGGATCGTCGATGAACGCCTGGCGCATCCTGAAGTCCTGCAGTTCCTGGCGATGGGCGGCCAGGGCGCGCCAACTGTCGAGTTGCGTGGCATCCAGCGGAGTGAGGTGGTGCTTCATGGCTGACCTTCTGGTTGGAATTCGATGGCGCACTTATTTGAACATGAAAAAGCCCGGATGAAACCGGGCTTTATCCAGAGGGGGCGAGGTCAGGCGACCTGTATCGGAATCGCCTCGCTGGTATGGCTGAGCTGGTTGCCCGGCGCCATGTACAGCATGCGCGGCTTGTGGCTGGCCAGTTCGGCTTCGCCGTAGTGGGCGTAGGCGCAGATGATCACGCGGTCGCCGACCTTGGCCTTGTGTGCCGCGGCGCCGTTCACCGAGATCATCTTCGAGCCGTTCTCGGCGCGGATCGCATAGGTGGTGAAGCGCTCGCCGTTGTCGACGTTGTAGATCTGGATCTGTTCGTATTCGCGGATTCCGGAGAGGTCCAGCCAATCGCCGTCGATGGCGCAGGAGCCTTCGTAGTCGAGGACGGCATGGGTGACTTCGGCGCGATGCAACTTGGCTTTGAGCATGATGGCGTGCATGGGGCGACTCCTATCGGGTCCGCGGGGCGGCAGAGTATGGCGAGTCCGTGATTGACGCTCAAGCCCCCGGCAACCGGGGGCCCGGGGCGGTTCAGTCGAGCTGTACCGAAAGGTTGTCGATCAGGCGCGTACCGCCCAGGTAGGCGGCGGCCAGGATCACCAGTTGGCGGTCCCCCGGAACGCCCGGGCGCAGGCTGACCGGCTCGCGGATCTCCAGGTAGTCCGGACGCAACCCGGCCTGCTCGAGGGCCCTCCGGGCCTCGGCGAGCAGAGCCGGGAAGTCGTCGGCGCCGGTGCGCAGGCGTTCACCGAGCTGCTGCAGGGTGCGGTAGATCACCGGCGCGGTGGCGCGCTGCTGCTCGTCGAGGTAACCATTGCGCGAGGACAGTGCCAGGCCGTCGGCGGCACGCACCGTCGGCTCGCCGAATATCTGCACCGGCAGGTTGAGGTCGCGGACCAGCTTGCGGATCACCGCCAGTTGCTGGAAGTCCTTTTCGCCGAACAGCGCGAGGTCCGGCTGGACCATGTTCAGCAGCTTGCTGACCACGGTCGCCACGCCTTCGAAATGACCGGGGCGGCTGGCGCCGCAGAGCCCTTCGGAGACGCCGGGGACATGGATGCGGGTCTGGCCGTCCATGCCGTCGGGATACATTTCCTCGACCCCGGGCGTGAACAGCAGGTGGCAACCGGCCTCGAGCAGGCGTTCCTGGTCGGCCGCGAGGGTCCGCGGGTACTTGTCGAGGTCTTCGCTGGGGCCGAACTGCAGCGGGTTGACGAAGATGCTGACGACCACGAAGTCGGCGCGTTCGCCGGCTTTCTTCACCAGCGCGGCATGGCCGGCGTGGAGGTTGCCCATGGTCGGCACGAAACCGATGCGCTTGCCTTCGCTGCGGGCGCGCGCCACCGCGGCGCGCAGTTCACGGACGGTCTTGACGGTGTTCATGCGTTGAATCCGTGTTCGGCAGCGGGGAAGGATGCGTCCTTGACGGCGCGGACATAGGCCGCGATGGCGGCCGGGATGCTTTCCTGGCCCTGCATGAAATCCTTGACGAACTTGGGCGAGCGGCCGGTCAGCGAGAGCCCCAGCATGTCGTGCATGACCAGCACCTGGCCGTCGGTCGCCGGGCCGGCGCCGATGCCGATCACCGGGATCTTCACCGCCTGGGTGATCTCTTCGGCCAGCACGCTGGGCACGCACTCCAGCAGCAGCATCGCGGCGCCGGCCTGCTCCAGGGCGATGGCGTCGGCACGCAACTGGCGCGCCTGGGTTTCCTGGCGGCCCTGGACCTTGAAGCCGCCGAACAGGTTGACCGCCTGCGGGGTCAGGCCGAGATGCGCGCACACCGGCACGCCCATCTGTGCCAGGCGGGCGATCGGCTCCGCCAGCCAGGCTCCCCCCTCCAGCTTGACCATGTGCGCGCCGGCCTGCATCAGGCGGACCGCGTCGGCCAGGGTCTGGGCCAGGGAATGGCTGGACTCGAAGGCCAGGTCGGTGACGATCAGCGCGCCCTTGTTGCCGCGTTTCACGCAGGACGTGTGATAGGCCATTTCCTGGTTGCTGACCGGCAGGGTGCTGTCGTGGCCCTGCAGTACCATTCCGAGCGAATCTCCGACCAGAAGCACGTCCACCCCGGCCTGGCTGGCGGTGTGGGCGAAGGTGGCGTCGTAGCAGGTCAGCATGGCGATCTTCTCGCCGCTCTGCTTCAACCCTTGCAGGGTGGTCAGGGTTACATCAGGCATGGAAAGGCTCCTCGTTGGGCCGGTGATGAGCCGGCGCGGGGCAAACGGCCACTTATAGTCCGGATGGGGTGGCTCGAAGTCAATTGCAGGTGTTACCGCATTGTTACGGCGTTACTGCCACTGGCGGACGCCGCGCCGCCTGCGGTTGCGCGCGCAGTGTACGCGCATCCGCGGCGTCGTTCGCCAGCTTTTCGGTAACAGTGTGAAGAGCCCGCCGCGAGGTAGTTGCGGCGGCCAGCGTCAGGCGGCTGGAAGCCGTTCGATGCCTTCGAAGGGACAGGCCGCGAGGAGCTCCGGCAGGTGGCGGCCGTCGGGCAGCAGCAGGTCGGGGGCGAGGTCGGCGAGGGGATAGAGCACGAAGGCGCGGGCCTGCATGTGGTAATGCGGCACCTTCAGGCGCGGCAGGTCGAGCAGTTGCTCGCCGTAAAGCAGGATGTCGAGGTCGAGGGTGCGCGGTCCCCAGCGCAGGTCGCGGACACGGCCCTGTTCCTGCTCGATGGCCTGCAGCGCGTCGAGCAGGTCGAGCGGCGCCAGGGTGGTATCGAGGGCGGCCACGCCGTTGACGAAGCGTGGCTGATCGGCGGGGCCGAGCGGGTCGCTGATATAGAGTGGCGAGACCGCGACCAGGCGGCTATCCGGCAGACGCGCCAGGGCCTCGAGGGCCGCCTGGATCTGCTCCCGGGGCTGCGCCAGGTTGCTGCCCAGCGCGATATACGCGCGCTGGATCATTCGCCGCTCCCGCTGCCTTCCTTGCGCGGCCCGCGCCGCCGGCGGCCGCTGTTGCCGCCGCGTCGACGCTTGCGCGGGGCGCCGCCGTCTTCCTGGCCGGCGGCCAGATCGCGAATCATGTTGCGGCGCTCGCTGTCGCTGACTTCCTGGTAGTCGGTCCACCACTGGCCGAGGCCGTCGGTTTGCTCGCCGGCGCTTTCGCGCAGCAGGAGGAAGTCGTAGCCGGCGCGGAAGCGCGGGTTTTCCAGGAGCAGGTCGGCGCGCTTGCCCTGGCGGCGCGGCAGGCGTTCCTGCATGTCCCAGATCTCGCGGATCGGCAGGGTGAAGCGCTTGGGAATGGCGATCCGCTGGCACTGCTCGCTGATCAGTTCGTGGGCGGCTTCCTGCATCGCCGGGATCGCCGGCATGCCTTTCTCCTGCAATTGCGCGACACGCGCCGGCAGGGCCGGCCAGAGCAGCGCGGCGAAGAGGAAGGCCGGGGTGACCGGCTTGCCCTGGCGGATGCGCGCATCGGTATTGGCCAGGGCCTGGCGGATCAGCTTGCCGGTGTAGTCGGGGTTGGCCTGCAGCGCCTTGGCGCTGGCCGGGAACAGCGGTGCGAACAGCTCGTATTCGACCAGCAGTTCGAAGGTACGCTCGGCTCGGCCGGCGAGGAACAGCTTGAGCACTTCGTCGAACAGGCGGGCGGAAGGGATTTCCCGCAGCAGCGGCGCCAGCCGGCGGATCGGCGCGGCGCTGTGCTTCTCGATCTCGAAGTCGAGCTTGGCGGCGAAACGCACCGCGCGCAGCATCCGCACCGGGTCTTCCAGGTAGCGTTGCTCGGGATCGCCGATCAGGCGGATCAGGCGGTTGCGGATGTCGTGCACGCCGTGTGCGTAGTCGAGCAGGCGCTCGCTGGTGACATCGAAGTACAGGGCATTGATGGTGAAGTCGCGGCGCTGGGCATCGTCTTCCAGACTACCGTAGACGTTATCGCGCAGGATGCGACCGCTTTCGTTGCTCGACGCGCGGCTGTCGCCGTCGTCCTGGCCTTCCGGATGGTGGGCGCGGAAGGTGGCGACCTCGATGATCTCGCGGCCGAAATGCACGTGCACCAGCTTGAAGCGGCGGCCGATGATGCGTGCGTTGCGGAACTCGGCGCGGACCTGCTCCGGCGTGGCGCTGGTGGCGACGTCGAAGTCCTTGGGGGCGATGCCGAGCATCTGGTCGCGTACGCAACCGCCCACCACATAGGCCTGGTAGCCGGCTCGCTGGAGGATCTCGACGACCTTGACGGCGTTCCGGCTGAACTGATCCCGGCGCAGGGAATGCTGGTTGTTACCGATGACTTCCGGCGTTGTACGGACGGCGCGCGGGCGGCGCAGGGGGGAGCGAATGGTCTGGATCAGCTTTTTCAGCATGGATGTGTTATCGGGAGCACGATGTGGGTGGTTGCACGCCTGCGTTGCTCAAGCAGGACGGACGTCGGGTAATGCCACGGCATTATCAGGACCTCTCGGGCGAGGCGTGTTCTGTACCCGTTGAATGTTTGGCCCCGGGACGCACAGGGTGTCCCGGGCGCCGGAACCGACTGCGCCATGCATCCTGACAGAAACGAACAGGGGCCGTACATCCATTGCCGCGAGGCGGGAGAGGGCCGCAAAGGCTGCGGTGAGTCTGGCAAGGCATGCGGATGGCCGCATAGTCTGCGCGGATTCTAGCATTGGATGGGGAAATGGTGTAAGGCGAAGGGAGAACGGCAGAAAACGGAGGGAAGGGGGAGAAGCTACTGGGGGAGCCGAAGCTCCCCCCAAGTAGGTGCGTGCTTTGTTTTTGTTATGATTTCGGGCTTGTTGTTTTTGTTTGTTGACCCGTCCCTTGAGCCAGTCGCTTCAGGGATATCTCCCAGGCTGGGAGTTCAATAGCAAACGGATTGCTTTGGTCGCTGATGCCGCCATGATCGCCAAGCGATCCAACCAGTCTGTGCGCTGCCTCGAGGCAGTTTTATTCTTCTTCCGACTGGCTGCGGGATGGTCCCGACAGCAACTCCTCTCCAAAAGAATCAGTTAGCTGCGCCTCCGCGATTTTGTTTTTGTTGTGCTGGAGTCGTTACGTGTTGTTTTTATTGTCTTCGTCGTTGCTTGTTATTGTTGTTGTGCCAATACATAAGCAGATGCCGTGCCAGTTTTTCTAAACCCAGTAAAATCAAGGGGTTGAGGTTTTCGGTGGGTTGCCGCAGGGCACAAAAAAACCGGGTTCCCGTTACCGATGAACCCGGTTTCTGTTACGCGGCACGTCCGCGGTAACAGGTTGCAGGGTGTTACGAGTCGGCCGAGGCCCCCGATTTGCGCCGCGGAATGCCCAGGCGCTGGCGGCGTTCCCACAGGCACTTGCGGCTGATGCCCAGCTTGCGCGCGAGCTCGGTCTCGGTCATGTGGTCCTGGTGTTCGAGGACGAAATGCTGGAAGTAGTCTTCCAGCGACAGGTCCTCGGTGGGCTCGTGGTTGCTGGCCGCGGCGCCTGCCGGGCCGAGGCCGAGGTCGGCGGCGAAGTCATCCTCGAGATCGTCCAGCTCGATATCGATGCCCAGCAGGTCGGCATGGATTTCCTGACTCTCGCTGAGGATCACCGCCCGCTCGATGGCGTTCTCCAGTTCGCGCACGTTGCCCGGCCAGGGGTAGTGACGGATCGCCTGTTCGGCATCGTGGGCGAAGCTGAGCGGCGCGCGCCCCATCCGGGTGCACTGGCGGGCCAGAAAGGCGCGGGCGATCTCCATCACGTCGTTGCCGCGCTCGCGCAGGGCGGGCAGCTTCAGCGAGATCACGTGCAGGCGGTAATAGAGGTCTTCGCGGAATTGTCCGGTCTTGGCCAGGGTCTTCAGATCGCGGTGGGTGGCGGCGATCAGGCGCACGTCGACCTTCTGCGACTGCACCGAGCCGACCCGGCGGATCTCTCCCTCCTGCAACACGCGTAGCAGGCGGGCCTGGGCCTCCAGCGGCAACTCGCCGATCTCGTCGAGGAACAGGGTGCCGCCGTCGGCCGCTTCGACCAGGCCGGCGCGGCCGGCGCTGGCGCCGGTGAAGGCGCCCTTTTCATGGCCGAACAGCTCGGATTCGATCAGGGTTTCCGGAATCGCCGCGCAGTTGACCGAGATCAGCGGCGCCTTGGCGCGCTTCGACAGGTTGTGCAGGGCGCGCGCGACCAGTTCCTTGCCGGTTCCGGACTCGCCCTGGATCAGCACGGTGGAGTCGGTCGGCGCGACCTTGCGGATCTTGCTGTACAGCTCCTGCATCGGCGCGCAGGAGCCGATGATGCCGATCTCGCCGTCGGCCGCCGGGCTGGCGCCGCGCTCGCCGCCGGCCTTGCCCGCGCCCGCCGCGGCCGGCGCGGCGCTGCGGTTTTCCTGGCGGTCCTTGAGGATACGCGCCACCGCCTGCAGCATCTCGTCGTGGTCGAAGGGCTTGGCGATGTAGTCCACCGCGCCCATCTTCATCGAATCCACCGCCGAGCGCAGGCTGGCGTAGCTGGTCATGATCAGCACCGGGATGCCTTCGGCCAGCTTGATCAGTTCGGTGCCGGGCGCGCCCGGCAGGCGCAGGTCGCTGACCACCATGTCGAAGGAGGGGATGGTGTAGCGCTCCTGGGCCTCCTGCACCGAACCGGCTTCGCTGACCTGGTACTGGTTGCGCTCCAGCAGGCGCCGTAATGCGGATCGGATAATGGTTTCGTCTTCGACGATCAGAATATGTGCCATGTATTCAGCTCTCTCGACGTGCTCGTCTACAGCTCGGCCGTCGGGCCAGGGTGCCGCGGCAGGGTCACGCGGAAGCGGGTGCCGCCTTCTCGCGAGTGATCCGTCGGGCTCTCGATGGTTATCTGTCCATAATGCTCTTCCACGATCGAATAGACCAGTGCGAGGCCGAGCCCGGTGCCCTTGCCGGGGTCCTTGGTGGTGAAGAACGGCTCGAACAGCTGGTCCATGATCGCTTTCGGGATGCCGCTGCCTTCGTCCTCGACGATCAGGTCCACGGTGTGTTCGGAGGCTTCGCTGCGGACCCGGATCGCCCCGCCCGGCGGACTGGCGTCGCGGGCGTTGGAGAGCAGGTTGATGAGCACCTGGGCCAGGCGCTGAGAGTCGCCCTCGACCCAGTGCGCCGGATCGCACAGGTTGAAGAACTGCACCTCGACGCTGCGCCGGTTCAGCGACAGCAGGCCGATGGCCTCCTGGGCGACCTCGCTCAGGCACACCGGCTCCAGGGCCTGCAGGTGACTGCCGGAATGGGCGAAGCTCATCAGCGACTGGACGATCCTCGAGACGCGCTTGGTCTGGTCGAGGATCTGTTCGCTGATTTCGGTCAGTTCGCCGTCGCCCTCGCGCTCCTCGCGTAGATTCTGCGCCAGGCAGGCGATGCCGGTGATCGGGTTGCCGATCTCGTGGGCGACGCCGGCGGCCAGGCGGCCAATGGAGGCCAGGCGCTCGGAGTGGACCAGCTTGTCTTCCAGCAACTGGGTTTCGGTGAGGTCCTCGACCAGCAGCACCAGGCCGCTGTTGCCCGGCGCCAGGGGCTCCTCGATCGCCGCCTTGTGCAGGTTCAGCCAGCGGGTGTGGCCGTCGTAGACCAGGCGCTGCTTGTGCAGGTGCTCGTCGGGGGCGTCGATGAAACGTTCCAGCAGGCCCTTCCAGGGTTCCGGCAGGGCCGACAGGCGCGAGCCGACGACCTTCTGCGCGCCGACCCCGGTGAGTTCCTCGATGGCGCGGTTCCACATCAGCACTTCCTGGTCCTTGGCCAGCGAGCAGACGCCCATCGGCAGGTCCTGCAGAGTCTGCCGGTGGTAGCGGCGGAGGGTGTCGAGTTCGGCGGCGAGACCGGTCAACCGCGAGTGGTAATCCTCCAGGCGGCTCTCGATGAAGTGGATGTCCTCGGTGACGTAGCTTTCCTCGCTGGTCTTATAGGGCAGGAAGGTTTCCACGATGTCCTGGGCCACGCTCGGCCCCATCAACCCGGACAGGTTGGCCTCGATGCGGTCGCGCAGGCGGCGCAGGGCGTAGGGGCGGCGTTCGTCGAAGGGCAGGTGGAGGTCGCGCAGGGCCTGCTCGACCTCCTTCTGCGCGGTCTTCGCGCCCAGCGGCTTGGCCAGCTGGCTGGCGAACTCCTGCGGCGAGCCGGCGAACAGCTCGCGGCGCTGCGGACGGCGCACATTGTCCACCGCGCAGGCCTCGGCCGCGCCTTTCTCTTCGTCGCTGGCTTCGGTGAATAGCGAGACCAGGGTGAAGACCAGGACGTTGGCCGCCAGCGAGGACAGCGCCGCCAGGTGCCAGTTGGAGTCGTCCAGCACGTAGATCATGTCGAACAGCGGCAGGTACAGGCCCTGCACGTTGCCCATCAGCGGCAGCAGCATGGTGATCGCCCAGACCAGCATCCCGGCGATCAGCCCGGCGATGAAGCCGCGGCGGTTGGCGGTCGGCCAGTACAGCACCGAGAGGGCGCCGGGGAGGAACTGCAGGGTGGCGACGAAGGACACTATGCCGAGGTTGGACAGGTCCTGCTCGGCGCCCAGCAGCAGGTAGAAGGCATAGCTGGCCATGATGATGGCGACGATCAGCAGGCGCCGGGTCCACTTCAGCCAGCGGTAGATGTTGCCCTGCGCCGGTGGCTGGTAGAGCGGCAGCACCAGGTGGTTGAGGACCATGCCCGATAGCGCCAGGGTCATCACGATGGTCAGCCCGCTGGCGGCGGAGATCCCGCCGACGAAGGCGGCCAGGGCCAGGGCCGGGCTGTCCACCGCCAGGCCGAGGCCGATGGTGTAGTACTCCGGAGTGGTCGAGGCGCCGAGGCGCAGGCCGGCCCAGAGGATCGGCGGCACCGCCAGGCTCATCAGCAGGAGGAACAGTGGCAGGCCCCAACTGGCGGAGATCAGCGCCCGCGGATTGAGGTTCTCGGTGAAGATCATGTGATACATGTGCGGCATCACGATGGCCGCGGCGAAGAACACCAGCAGCAACGTCCGCCACGGCCCCTCGGCCAGGGGGGTGTGCAGGGTGGTCAGCGCGGTCTGGTTCTGCAACAGCCAGATTTCCAGGCCTTCCGGTCCGCCGAAGACCCCGTACAGGGCGTAGAGGCCGATGCTGCCGAGCATCACCAGCTTGACCAGCGATTCGAAGGCGATGGCGAACACCAGCCCCTCGTGGCGCTCGCGGGTGGCGATGTGGCGGGCGCCGAAGAGGATCGCGAACAGGGTGATCAGGGTGCAGAAGACGAACGCGACCCGCTCCTGGGCCGGGTCTCGGGTGAGGATGCTGATCGAGTCGGCGACCGCCTGGATCTGCAGGGCCAGCATCGGCAGCACGCCGAGCAGCATGAACAGGGTGGTCAGGGCACCGGCCCAGGTGCTGCGGAAGCGGAAGGCGAACAGGTCGGCCAGCGAGGACAACTGGTAGGCGCGGGTTACCCGCAGGATCGGGTATAGCAACACCGGGGCGAGCAGGAAGGCCCCGGAGATTCCCAGGTAGATGGCCAGGAAGCCGTAGCCGTACTGGTAGGCCAGGCCGACCGTGCCGTAGAAGGCCCAGGCGCTGGCATAGACCCCCAGCGACAGGGTGTAGACCAGCGGGTGGCGCACCAGCCGGCGCGGCACGTAGCCGCGCTCGGCGATCCAGGCGATGCCGAACAGGGTGAAGAGATAGGCGACGCTGATCAGGATCAGCTGGGTGAGGCTAAAGCTCGTCAGCATCGCGCTGGCTCTGCAGGATGAAAGTGACCACGATGAGGATCAGCCACAGCAGGTACGGGCGGTACCAGGCGCCGTTGGGGTCGATCCACCAGTCCATGATGGCGGGGGAAAAGAGATAGATGCCCACGACCAGGAGCAGGACCAGTCGGTAGATGTACATGCCGCTTCCCTCATGCTTGGGCCGGCAGGCTACAGGCTGCGGGTGGGTGCCGGCAAGCCGCCGGGCGGGCTACAGGCTTTCCTCGGGGAGGGTGGCGCAGCGCGGGATGCGCGTGGCGTCCCACTGCGCGACGCCCCAGGCCAGCGCCTCGCCGGCGCTGCCTTCGGCCAGTTCGGCCGGCGGCCGCTGGCCGAGCGCGCGCAGGGCGCGGGTCAGCGGCACGGCGGCCTGTTCGGCGGGCAGCGGCGGGGAGCGGTAGGACTTGCCCAGCTTGTGCCCGTCCGGCTGGACGATCAGCGGTACGTGCAGGTAGCGCGGCTGGCTCAGCCCCAGCAGTTCCTGGAGATAGAGCTGGCGCGGGGTCGAGTCGAGCAGATCGGCGCCGCGGACGATGTCGGTGATGCCCTGCCAGGCGTCGTCCAGCACCACCGCCAGTTGGTAGGCGTAGAGGCCGTCGCGGCGCTGGATGACGAAGTCGCCGACCTCGCGGCCGAGATGCTGGCAGACTTCGCCCTGCACGCGATCGACGAAGCGATATTCCAGCTCAGGCACGCGCAGGCGGATCGCCGCGTCGTCGCGGGCGTGCCCGGCGTCGCGGCAGAAGCCCGGGTAGATACCGGCGAAGTCTTCCAGTTGCTTGCGCGAGCAGGTGCAGGCGTAGGCCAGTCCGCTGCGCAGCAGTTGTTCGATCACCGAGGCGTAGGCCGGGAAGCGTTCGCTCTGGCGTTCCACCGCGCCATCCCACTCGAAGCCGTAGCGCTCCAGGGTCTCCAGGATCGCCCGCTGGGCGCCGGGGACCTCCCGTGGCGGGTCGAGGTCTTCCATGCGCACCAGCCAGCGGCCGCCGACGGCGCGGGCGTCCAGGTAGGAGGCGACGGCCGCCACCAGGGAGCCGAAGTGCAGGTAGCCGCTGGGCGTCGGGGCGAAGCGGCCTACGTAGGAAGAGGTCATGGCGCGGGCGGTGTGGCGGGGAACGACGGAAACGAAACGGGGCGCCTTGGCGCCCCGTCGGTCCGGCTCAGGAGCCGAGTTGCTTCTCGCGGATTTCCGCGAGGGTCTTGCAGTCGATGCAGAGGGTCGCGGTGGGGCGGGCCTCCAGGCGACGGATGCCGATCTCGACGCCGCAGGAGTCGCACCAGCCGTACTCTTCGTCTTCGATCAGCTGCAGGGTCTCGTCGATCTTCTTGATCAGCTTGCGCTCGCGGTCGCGGGCGCGCAGTTCCAGGCTGAACTCTTCTTCCTGGCTGGCGCGGTCGGCCGGATCGGGGAAGTTGGCCGCTTCGTCCTGCATGTGATGCACGGTACGGTCGACCTCTTCCATCAGCTCCTGCTTCCATTTGTTCAGGATCGCGGTGAAGTGCGCGCGCATGCGCTCGCTCATGTACTCCTCGCCCTTGGTTTCCTGGTAGGGCTCGAAGCCGCGGGTCATCTGCTGGCTGCTCTGTTGTTTTGCTTTGGTGGACATGAATGGCCGCCTCTCACTTTCGCTAATCCTGTCCGCGGCAGGGTTCCCTCGCCGGCTCTCCGGCCCCGCGGTCGCAAGCGGGCGAACTTACCAGAACGACAACCTTGGCGCTACTCCCGGTTGTCGAGGCTGGTGTCACCCGCGTAATGGCTTGGTTAGAATCGGTTTTTCCCCGCAAAGTTCGGAATATCCATGGCTACCTCCTATAGCGCACGCAGTCGGGCCATCGAGCCTTTCCACGTCATGGCCCTGCTGGCCCGTGCCAACGAGCTGCAGGCCGCCGGCCACGACGTGATCCACCTGGAAATCGGCGAGCCGGACTTCACCACCGCCGAGCCGATCATCGAGGCCGGGCGCGCCGCCCTGGCCGCCGGGCATACCCGCTACACCGCCGCGCGCGGCCTGCCGGCGCTGCGCGAGGCGATCGCGAGATACTACGGCGAGCGCTACGGGGTCGATCTCGATCCGCAGCGCGTGCTGGTCACCCCGGGCGGCTCCGGCGCCCTCCTGCTGGCCAGCAGCCTGCTGGTCGACCCGGGCCGGCACTGGCTGCTGGCCGATCCGGGCTACCCCTGCAACCGGCACTTCCTGCGCCTGGTCGAAGGCGCCGCGCAACTGGTGCCGGTGGGGCCGGACAGCCGTTACCAGCTGACCCCGGCGCTCATCGAGCGGCACTGGGACTCAGACAGTGTAGGCGCTCTGGTGGCTTCGCCGGCGAATCCCACCGGGACCCTGCTCGGCCGCGACGAACTGGCCGGCCTCTCGGCCGCCCTGAAGGGGCGCGGCGGGCACCTGGTGGTGGACGAGATCTACCACGGCCTGACCTACGGCGTGGATGCCGCCTCGGTGCTGGAAGTCGACGACGAGGCCTTCGTCCTGAATAGTTTTTCCAAGTATTTCGGCATGACCGGCTGGCGCCTGGGCTGGCTGGTGGCGCCGCCGGCGGCGCTGCCGGAACTGGAGAAGCTGGCGCAGAACCTCTACATCAGCGCGCCGAGCATGGCCCAGCTGGCCGCGCTGGCCTGCTTCGAGCCGGGCACCATCGCCATCCTCGAGGAGCGCCGCCACGAGTTCGCCCGCCGTCGCGACTTCCTCCTGCCGGCCCTGCGCGAGCTGGGTTTCGGGATCGCCGTGGAGCCGGAAGGCGCCTTCTATCTCTATGCCGATATCAGCGCGTTCGGCGGCGATGCCTACGCTTTCTGCAAGCACTTCATCGAGACCGAGCATGTCGCCTTCACCCCGGGACTGGACTTCGGCCGCCACCAGGCCGGCCACCACGTGCGCTTCGCCTATACCCAGAGCCTGCCGCGCCTGCAGGAAGCGGTGGAGCGGATCGCCCGCGGGCTGAAGGGCTGGCGGCCCTGATGCGTTTCGATCCGCCGCTGGAGGAGGGGCGCCTGCTGCGCCGCTACAAGCGTTTCCTCGCCGATATCGAGAGCGCCGGCGGCGAGCGCCTGACCATCCACTGTCCGAACACCGGCTCGATGCTCAATTGCATGAGCGAGGGCTGCCGGGTCTGGTTCAGCCGCTCCGACGATCCCAGGCGCAAGCTGCCGGGGACCTGGGAGCTTAGCGAGACCCCGCAGGGCCGCCTGGCCTGCGTCAACACGGCGCGGGCCAACCGCCTGGTGGAGGAAGCGCTGCTGGCCGGCGACATCCCCGAACTCGCCGGCTTCGCCAGCCTGCGCCGGGAAGTGGCGTACGGGGTGGAGAACAGCCGTGCCGACTTTCGCCTGGAGTATCCCGCCGGCGCGTTGTTCATCGAGGTGAAGAGCGTCACCCTGGGCTTCGACGAAACCGCCGTGGCGGCCTTCCCCGACGCCGTCACCCTGCGTGGCGCCAAGCACCTGCGCGAACTGGCGGCGCTGGCGCGGGACGGTGTCCGCGCGGTGCAGCTGTACTGCGTGAACCTGTCCGGGATCGAGGCGGTGCGCCCCGCCGACGAGATCGATCCGGCCTACGGCAAGGCCCTGCGCGAGGCGGCGCAAGCGGGCGTTGAGGTGCTGGCCTATGGCGCCGAGGTGACTACGGAAGGATTGCGCCTGGCGCGGCGCCTCCCGGTGGGGCTCTGAGGCGCGGCCAGTTCGCTCAGCGGCGTTCGAGGAGGACGCCGCTTTCCATGTGGTGGGTGTAGGGGAACTGGTCGAACAGCGCGCAGCGGCTGATCCGGTGCGTGTCGTGCAGCTGGGCGATGTTCTGCGCCAGGGTTTCCGGGTTGCACGAGATGTACAGGATGCGTTCGAAGCGCCGGGTCAGCTCGCAGGTGTCCGGGTCCATGCCGGCGCGCGGCGGGTCGACGAACACGCTGCCGAAGGCGTAGCTCTTCAGGTCGATGTCGGCCAGGCGGCGGAACGGGCGGACCTCGTTCAGCGCCTGGGTCAGCTCCTCGGCGGACAGGCGCACCAGGCTGACGTTGTCCACCGCGTTGTCGGCCAGGTTGGCCAGCGCGGCGTTGACCGACGACTTGCTGATCTCGGTGGCCAGCACCTTGCGCACCCGGGTGGCCAGCGGCAGGGTGAAGTTGCCGTTGCCGCAGTACAGTTCGAGCAGGTCGTCTTCGCGCTCGCCGAGCGCCTCGTAGGCCCAGCCGAGCATCTTCTGGTTCACTTCGCCGTTGGGCTGGGTGAAGGCGCCTTCGGGCTGGCGGTAGCGGAAGCGCCGGCCGGCGACCAGCAGTTCCTCTTCCACGTAGTCGCGGCCGACGACGATGCGCTTGCCGCGCGAACGGCCGACCAGACTCACGCCCAGTTCCGCGGCGAGCGCTTCTGCCGCCTGCTGCCAGGCGGCGTCGATCGGCCGGTGGTAGCAAAGGGTGATCAGGGCGTCGCCGGCCAGGGTGGTAAGGAACTCCACCTGGAACAGCTTGAAGCCCAGCGCCGGCTCGGCCCAGGCGTCCTTCAGGCGCGGCATCAGCTCGTTGATGCGGCGGCTGGCGATGGGGAAGTCCTCGATCAGGATCGGGGTATGCTTGTCGCCCTGTTCGAACATCGCGTAGTGGCGATTCTCGTTGCCGGTCTCCCGCCACAGGCGGAATTCGGCGCGCAGGCGGTAGTGCTCGCGCGGCGACTCGAAGACTTCCGGCGCGGGCGCCGCGAACGGCGCCAGCAACCCGGCGAGGCGGGCCTTCTTGTCTTCCAGTTGCGCGGCGTAGGCGGCGGGGTCGAACTGCGGACGGCTCATGCGTTGAAGAAGCCCAGCTTGATCACGAAGAGGATGGAGAGGATCACCAGCGCCGGATTCAGCTCGCGCCAGCGCCCGGAAAGCACCTTGATAGCGGTCCAGGAGATGAAGCCGAAGGCGATGCCGGTGGCGATCGAGTAGGTGAACGGCATGGCCAGCGCGGTGACCACCACCGGGGCGGCGACGGTGATGTCTTCCCAGTCGATCTCGGCCAGGCCGGAGGCCATCAGTACGGCGACGAAGAGCAGCGCCGGTGCGGTGGCGAAGGCGGGGACGCTGCCGGCCAGCGGGGCGAAGAACAGCGCGAGGAGGAACAGGATGGCGACCACGATGGCGGTCAGGCCGGTGCGGCCGCCGGCACTGACACCCGCGGCGGACTCGATGTAGCTGGTGGTGGTCGAGGTGCCCAGCAGCGAACCGCCCATCGCCGCGGTGCTGTCGGCGATCAGCGCGCGGCCCATCTTCGGCATGTGGCCGTCCTTGCCCATCAGCCCGGCGCGCTTGGCGACGCCGATCAGGGTGCCGGAGTTGTCGAACAGGTCGACGAAGAGGAAGGCGAAGATCACGCTGACCAGGCCGATATCCAGCGCGCCCTTGATATCCAGCTGGAGGAAGGTCGGTGCCAGCGACGGCGGCATCGACACCACGCCGCCGAACTGGGTCACGCCGAGCAGGATGGCGATGGCGGTGACCACCAGGATGCCGATCAGCACCGCGCCGGTGACGCTGCGGGCCTCCAGGGCGACGATCAGGATAAAGCCGAGGGTGGCGAGGATCGGCGCCGGCTTGGTCAGGTCACCCATGCCGATCAGGGTCGCCGGGTTGTCCACCACGATGCCGGCGTTCTGCAGGGCGATCAGCGCGAGGAACAGGCCGATCCCGGCGGCGATCGCCGAGCGCAGCGGCAGCGGGATGCTGTTGATGATCCATTCGCGGATGCGGAAGATCGACAGCAGGAAGAACATGGTGGCGGAGATGAACACCGCGCCCAGCGCGACCTGCCAGCTGTGGCCCATGTGCAGCACCACGGTGTAGGTGAAGAAGGCGTTCAGGCCCATGCCGGGCGCCAGGGCGATCGGGTAGTTGGCGATCAGGCCCATGATGGTCGAGCCGATCGCCGCCGCCAGGCAGGTGGCGACGAACACCGCGCCCTTGTCCATGCCGGTCTCGCCGAGGATGCTCGGGTTGACGAAGAGGATGTAGGCCATGGTCAGGAAGGTGGTGATCCCCGCCAGGATCTCGGTGCGCACCGTGGTGTTGTGCGCCTTGAGTTGGAACAGCTTTTCCAGCATGTTGGTTTCCCCTGAATGTGCTCTGCAACGATCCCCATGACGCGTGGCCGCTGCCGGAGGCCCGGGAGCCGGCCGCCGGCCAGGGAAAACCGAAATTTCCGCGTGGCGGGCGATGCATCGCTGTCTCGTCGGCGCGGTATCGCGAGCGATCCCGGCAGACGGCTGAGTCCCGAAAATGCGCGAGCCGCATGAAACGACCCACGCACGCCAGGGGCCTTGCGGCGGCCTGCGTGGGGTTCATACGGCTCGAAAAGGCGCGCATCATACCAGTTCGCGGAAGACGGGTGAATTTCCGCCAGTCTAGACAATCGTCGCTTTGCGCAGCGGCCCGCTCGCCCGGCCGACGCGGGCGGCGTTATCATGGGTGGCGGCGTCCGGGCGGACGCCCCGCTCCGGCTCCCTGCAGTACCTCATCATGAAACGCTCGACACTCGCATTCCTTCCGCTGGGCCTGATGCTGCTGGCCGCTTGCGCCAGCGATCCGTTGCGGATCCCACAGCACAGCTTCGGGGTCTACGCCACCGCCAGCAAGCCTTCCGCGGCGTTCCGCACCCTGGCCGACCCTCAGGGCAAGGCGTTGCTGGTGGCGGTCAAGCCGAGCCTGACCCAGGCCGATGTGTTGCGCGCCGAAGTCCTCTACGACCAGAACGGCCGCCCCGGTGTCGAGGTCACCTTCACCGAACAGGCTGCCCGTCGCCTGGCCGCGCTGACCGAGGAGGCCCAGGGGCGCGCGCTGGCGGTGCTGGTGGACGGGCGCCTGCGCCTGGCACCGCGGGTGCGCGAGCCGATCCGCAACGGCAAGGTCTATCTCGGCGGGCTGGGCTCGGCGTACGAGGCCGGCGAGCTGGCCGACCAGTTGAACGCGCTGAGAAACCAGCCGGGGCGGTGAATCCCGGCCGGCGTCGACTCAGAGGGTCTGCGCCTTGAAGGTGTCGCAGCTGGCCGGCGAGCCGCTCTCGAAACCGGTCTTGAACCAGCGCATGCGTTGCGCCGAGGAGCCGTGGGTGAAGGAGTCCGGCACCACCATGCCACGACCCTGGCGCTGCAGGCGGTCGTCGCCGATGGCGTTGGCAGCGTTCAGGGCTTCCTCCATGTCGCCCGGCTCCAGCCAGTTCAGGCGCTGCTGGGCGTGATTGGCCCAGACCCCGGCGAAGCAGTCCGCCTGCAGTTCCTGGCGCACCGACAGGCCGTTGGCGCCTTCCATGCGCGCGCCGCGCTGGCGGGCGGCGCTGATCTTGGCCGAGATGCCCATCAGGTTCTGCACGTGGTGGCCGACCTCATGGGCGATCACATAGGCCTGGGCGAAGTCGCCGGCGGCGGAGAAGCGCTGCTCCATCTCGCGGAAGAACTCCAGGTCGAGGTAGACCCGGCGGTCGGCCGGGCAATAGAACGGCCCGGTGGCCGAGGAGGCGAAGCCGCAGGCGGAATTCACCCCATTGCTGAACAGCACCAGCTTGGGCTGCTGGTACTGGGCCTGGCCGCTGGCGAAGATCTGTTCCCAGGTGTCCTCGGTGTCGCCGAGGATCGCGCGGACGAACTCGCTCTGCTCGTCGTTGGCCGCCGGGGCCCGACCGCCGGCCTGCTGCTGGGTGGCGGGGGCCTGGGTGTCCATCTGGCCGAGCAGCGAACCGAGGATTTGCATCGGGTCCTGCCCCATCAGCAGGCCGACCACCACCACGATCGCCACCCCACCCAGGCTCAGGCCCTTGCCGCCGATGCGCATGCCGCCACCGCCGCCTTCGCCCCGGGCATCAATCACGTTGTCACTGCGTCGTCCTTTGCGCCAGAGCATGGCGATTCTCCTGTACGTTTCGCTTCATCAGTGTTGTCGCCGTCCGCCGCCTGCGCCACTCCGGCCGTCAGGCCGGAACCAGCAGCTCGGCGCGGGCGAGCAGTTGGACGTGGCCGCCGACCCTGACGCTGCCGTCCGTCGCGACCTCCACGTCGAGCCGGCTGGGGCGGCCGAGATAGCGCCCCTGGCGCAGGACGAAGGGTTCGCCGCGCGCGGCCAGCCCGTGTTCCACCAGGTAGGCGGCGACCGGACCGGCAGCGCTGCCGGTAGCCACGTCTTCCACCAGCCCCAGGCTGTCCCAGGTCCGGCCCTCGCGCCCGTCGACGTCGAGCAGATAGACAAACGCCGCGCCGAGTTTATCCAGCGCCTCTTGCAAATCGTTGACCTGGCGGGCACGACCCAGCGCCTCGGCGGTCACCGGCAGGAGCAGGTAGGGCAGGCCGGTGCTGACCACCCGCGGCGGATGCCCGGACAGGTCGTTGGCCGATAGCGAGAAGGCTTCGGCGAACCAGCGGCAGGTCCCGGCGTCCGGCGCGGCGCCGAATTCGGCGCGGCCCTGGTCCATCTCGGCGTAGAAACCGCTGCCCGCCCGCACGCTGCGCAGGGCCACCGACTTGCTCGCCAGGTGCAGCGTCCAGCGCTGTTCGCCGGCGTCGCCGCGCAGATGATGGAGCAGGGCCGCAGCGCCGAGCAGCGGGTGGCCGGCGAACGGCAGTTCTTCCTCCAGGGTGAAGATCCGCGCGCCGAAGACCTGCGGGTCGTCGCCCGGCAACAGGAAGATCGTCTCGAACTGGCGCAGCTCGCGGGTCCAGGCCTGCATGGTGGCGTCATCGAGGGCGCTGGCGTCGTCGAATACGGCCAGGCCGTTGCCGGTGAGCGGACGCTCGGCGAACACATCGAGTTGCCAGTAGCGTCGGGACATGGGCCTTTCCCTGTGAAATGGAATGAAAAACGCGGGGGGGACTCGACAAGCAGCCTATCGGCCTTTATGTTCGCCGACAAGAAAGCGCCTGGCTGGCGCTTTCCAGGCCGCCACAGCGGCTGGCGTCGCTCGGACGGTTCCGGGCGCTTACGTTACTCCGAGGACAGCATGGCTGAATCACGCCCTGCGCGCCGTTTCGCGCGCATCGACCGCCTTCCCCCCTACGTTTTCAATATCACCGCCGAGCTGAAGATGGCCGCACGCCGCCGTGGCGAGGACATCATCGACCTGAGCATGGGCAATCCCGACGGGCCGACCCCGCCGCACATCGTCGAGAAGCTCTGCACCGTCGCCCAGCGCGAAGACACCCACGGCTATTCCACCTCGCGCGGCATCCCACGCCTGCGCCGGGCCATCTCGCACTGGTACCGCGACCGCTACGACGTGCAGATCGACCCGGAGAGCGAAGCCATCGTCACCATCGGCTCCAAGGAGGGGCTGGCGCACCTGATGCTGGCGACCCTCGACCACGGCGACACCATCCTCGTGCCCAACCCGAGCTATCCGATCCACATCTATGGTGCGGTGATCGCCGGCGCCCAGGTGCGCTCGGTGCCGCTGGTGCCGGGCATCGACTTCTTCAACGAGCTGGAACGGGCGATCCGCGAATCGATTCCCAAGCCGCGCATGATGATCCTCGGCTTCCCTTCCAACCCCACCGCGCAGTGCGTCGAGCTGGACTTCTTCGAGCGCGTGGTGGCGCTGGCCAAGCAGTACGACGTGATGGTGGTGCATGACCTGGCCTATGCCGACATCGTCTACGACGGCTGGAAAGCGCCGTCGATCATGCAAGTACCGGGCGCCAAGGACATCGCCGTGGAGTTCTTCACCCTGTCGAAGAGCTACAACATGGCCGGCTGGCGGATCGGCTTCATGGTCGGCAATCCCGAGCTGGTCTCGGCCCTGGCGCGGATCAAGAGCTACCACGACTACGGCACCTTCACGCCCCTGCAGGTGGCGGCCATCGCCGCGCTGGAGGGCGACCAGCAGTGCGTGCGCGATATCGCCCAGCAGTACCAGCAGCGCCGCGACGTACTGGTGAAGGGGCTGCGCGAGGCCGGCTGGATGGTGGAGAACCCGAAGGCCTCGATGTATGTCTGGGCGAAGATTCCCGAGCCTTATGCACACCTGGGCTCGCTGGAGTTCGCCAAGAAGCTGTTGCAGGATGCCAAGGTCTCGGTGTCGCCGGGTATCGGCTTCGGCGACTACGGCGACGACCATGTGCGCTTCGCCCTGATCGAAAACCGCGACCGCCTGCGCCAGGCGGTGCGCGGGATCAAGGCGATGTTCCGCGCCGATGGGCTGCTGGCGCCGTCGAAGAAGGCCGATAGCGCGGCGGAGTGACCTTCACGCCGAAGCGGAAAGAAAAACGCCGTTTCCTCCAGGGGAAACGGCGTTTTCGTTGCTGGGTTGCGAAGCCCGCTCAGCGTCCGGGGTACTCCGCCAGCACCGAGGCCTGGCCGCTCCTGCTCAGGCCGACGACCTGGTAGGCATCCTGGCGGTCGCCCATTTCCATGCCCGGCGAGCCGACCGGCATGCCGGGCACCGCGGCGCCGATCAGGTCGGCGCGCGCGCGCAGCTTGAGGATATCGCTGGCCGGGACGTGTCCTTCGACGAACTTGCCATCGATCACCCCGGTATGGCACGAGCCCATGCCATGGGGTACGCCGAGCCGGGTCTTGACTGCGCTCATGTCCGCTTCCACATGGTCGTTGACCTTGAAACCGTTGGCTTCGAGGTGCTTGATCCAATCCTTGCAACAGCCGCAATTGGCGTCACGATGCACGTCGATGGCCAGTGGTTCGGCGGCCTGGGCCAGGGAACCGTGGAGCAGGGTGGCGGCCAGGACGGCCAGGGGGGCGAAGCGGCGCATGAGAGTCTCCTTGCAGCGAGCGAATGCCGCGAGCATACCCCCGGCGCACGGCGCCACCCAGCCGGCGAGCTGTATCCACTTGTGACGAAGCGTTCCGCGGCCCGGCGTGCCGGGCTGCCGTCGGGCAGGGACGAATCGTCGCAGCGAACTCGCCGGCGCGCTTCAGGTCTGCTGTCCTTGAGGTTGCCGGGGCGTGCGCCGCCGGTGTCGAACTGATTGCAGGGGGCAACAGGCCCGAGGAGAAAGGGGATGCTCTTCGCCCGTTTGGTTTTGCTGGTTCAGGCGCTGGTCTGGGGCGCCCTGGGAGTGCTGTACTGGGTGCGCCCCTACGAGATGGCCAACCTCAGCGGCATGCTGCTGATGGAGGATTCGGCGGTCAGCGATGCGCGGGTATTCTACGGCGGCCATCAGTTCGCCCTGGCGCTGTTCCTGCTGTTCGCCCTGCGCCGGGCATCGCTGGTGCAGCCGGCGCTGATCCTGGTGGTGCTGCTGCAATCCATCCTGACCCTGTCGCGCCTGCTGATCGCCTGGATCGAAGGCGGGATGGCCGCCGACGCCAACCTGTTCGGCCTGGCGTTCCGCGGCGCGATGGCGCTGCTCGGCATCGCCGCCCTGTGGTGGCTGCAGCGGCAGCCGGCTGCGCTGCCCGCAGCGGCGCCCATCGAGCGCGCCGAGCGTCGCGAGGACGACTTCGACGGGCTCTGAGGCTCAGCGCTGGCGTGCCGGGAAACCCTTCAGCAGTTGCGCCACGCCTCTGTCGAAGGCTTCCTGGGTCAGCGCCGGATCGTGCAGCCGACGGCCGAGCACGCTTTCCAGGAGGATCCGGCCGTCGCGCTCGTCGAGGATGCGCAGGGCCAGCCTGGCCTCGCTGTCTTCGGTCAACTGGGTCTGGGTGAAGACGCCATCCCGGGTTATCACCGGGCGCAGTTCCAGGCCCGGCTGGCGCCGCAGGCCGAGGGCATAGATCACCCGCAGGTCGCCGTGTTCCGCCTGGTAGCGATAGCCCTTGGCCTCCAGGGCTCGGCGCACGGCTGTATCGAAGCGCTCCTCGAAGTCGATGCGGTGGCCTTCGGCGCGTACCGCCTGGATGAAGAAGGTCCGGTAATTCGTCGCCGCTATTCCTGGGGCCAGGCGTACAGGGTCCGGATCGCTGCGGCAGGCGTAGAGCAGCAGGCCGAACAGGAGCAGCAGGGCGAGGCGCAGGCTGAATCGGCGCATGGCGCGTTCCTTCCTCTTCTTGTCGTTGTGCCGCACAGCCTAGTCGTTGGCGCGCGGCCTGCCGCCCAACCCGGGTTGGGTCAGTCGTCCAGCTCCACCCAGAGTCCCTCGGCGTCTTCCCGACAGGGCAGGGCGCGCAGCCGCTCCCCGGCGCAGGGCCCGGCGACGCACTCTCCCGACTCGACGAGGAACAGTGCGCCGTGGCTGGCACAGCGGATCAGGCTGGCGCTGTCGTCGAGGAAGGCGTCGGGCTGCCACTCCAGCGGGATGCCGCGGTGCGGGCAGCGGTTCAGGTAGACGTAGGCGCGGCCGTCGCGGCGCACCGCGAAGAGGCGGCGTTCATCGACGCGGAAGCCGCGGCTGGTGCCTTCGGCGAGCAGGGAAGAGGGACACAGGTGGATCATGGGCGCTCCGTTTGCCGGGATTATCCCCGATCCGGAGGGCGGCTTTCACCTGTCCGCCATGCAAGCGCCCGGCAGGAGCCGGGCGCGGGGATAGGGGCACTTCCGTGTGCGAAGGGGAAAGACTCAGATGTCCCAGACCAGGTTGACCGCGAAGTTTCGTCCCGGCTGGGACAGCCGGTCGAGGTTCGCCGGGGCCAGCGCCGAAGCCTCGCCGACGCCGTCGTAGCCGCGTACGTCGTCCCACAGCCAGTACTTCTTGTCGGTCAGGTTGTAGAGGCCGGCGTTGAGGGTCAGGTCCTTGCTCAACTTGTAGTAGGCGCTGAGGTCGAGAACGCCGAAGCCCGGGGTCTTGAACTGGCTGGCGGTGCCGTCCGGGGTGTGGAAGGTGCTGTCGTCGACGCGGTCCTTGCGCTTGACCAGGGTCCAGCTGAGCAGGCCGCCGTAGTTGCCGTCGGCCTCGTCGTAGCCGAGGCCGAACACGCCGGTGAGCGGGTTGACGCTGTTGATCGGCTCGCCGTTGTCCTTGTTGCGGCCATGGGCGTAGGCCACGCTGGCCTGGGTGTAGAGGCCCTGCGGCGCGCCGAGGGCGCCGAGCTCCAGGCGGCCCTTGAGTTCCACGCCCTTGATCACCGCGCGCTCGATATTGTTGGCCTGGAAGGTCTGGCCGTTGCCGCCGGTGCCAGCGGTGTTCAGTGCGTCCTCATCGATGAAGTCGCGGTACTTGTTGTAGAACACCGCCACGCCGAAGCTGCCTTCGTCGAACTTGCCGCGCAGGCCGGTCTCGAAGCTCTGGCTCTTCTCCGGCTTGAGGTTCGGGTTCGGCTCGATGTGGTAGCCGGCCTGCAGGTTCTCGAAGCGCCCGTACAGCGCCTTCGCCGTGGGCGTGCGGAAGCCCTGGGCGTACTGGCCGTACCAGGTGTAGTGCTGGGCGAAGTCATAGGTCACGCCGAACTTGGGCGAGACCCGGTGCCATTTCTTGTCCGACTCGTCGACCGCGGTGTTCTGGCTCTGCTTCATGGTGCGCAGGAACTCGTCGGTGATGTGTGGCTCCATGCGCGTGTAATCGTAGCGCAGCCCGGGGGTGAAGGTCCAGTCGTTCCACCTGATGCTGTCCTGGGCGAACAGGGCGTAGGTCTTCACCGTCGGGTCGGGGAAGTCGCTGCTGCGCTCCAGGGCGTCGCGCGGGCTCTCGGCGCCGGTCTGCAGGTTGGTGCCGGTGCCGCTGCGCATGCCGGTGACCTTCTGCTGCTTGAGGTTGATCCCGTAGCTCAGCAGGTGGTCGGTCTCGCCGATAGCGAAGCTCTTGTCCAGCTGGCTGTCGAACACCCACAGGCGTTCCTTGTAGGTGGTATCGCGGGTGCGCAGGACCTTGCGGGTGATCGGATAGTAGAACTCGCGGGTCGCCTGGTCGGTCTTCGCCACCTGGTAGTTGAGGCTCCACTGGATGCGGTCGGCGACCGGACTGTCGACCAGGAAGTGGTGTTCCAGGCCGTAGCGTTCGCGGGTCAGGGTGTCGTTGCCCTTGCGCCACTGGTACATGCCGCCCGGCAGCACGCTCGGCGGTATCGCCGGCTTGCCCTTGTCGTAGGGGCCGCCATAGGCGCTCTTCTGGTCGGTGTCGACGTCGCTCTTGTACTTCTCGAAGACCAGCCCGAAACGGCTGCCTTCGGCGTAGTTCCAGCCCAGCTTGCCGAGCAGGCTGTAGCTGTCGGCGTCCTCCGGGTTGGCTTCGCTGCGCGAGAGTCCGGTGCCGCCGTGGCCGCCGTTGGATTCGGTCTCGTGACCCCGGCGATAACCATAGTGCAGCAGGCCGTCGAAGTCGTCGGCGCGGCCGGCGACGGTGGCCGAGGTCAGCCAGGAATGGCTGGCCGACTCGTAGCCGGTCTTCAGGCGGGCGCCGACGTCCTTGCCGTCCTTGATGATGTCTGATGGATCGAGGGTGAAGTAGCTCACCGCGCCGCCGATGGCGTTGCTGCCGTATAGCGCCGAGGCCGGGCCGCGGAGGATTTCCACGCGCTTGACGATGTCCGGGTCGACGTAGTTGCGGTGGGTCTGGGCGTAGGGGCCGCTGAAGAAATCGTTGGGCAGCTCGACCCCGTCGATCTGGGTGAGGATGCGGTTGCCGTCGATGCCGCGGATGTTATAGCCGGTGATCCCGGCGCGCTGGCCGGTGCCGCCGACCGAGACACCGGGTTCGTAGCGCACCAGTTCCTTGATGTTGTTGACGTTCTGCCGGTCCAGTTGCTCGCGGGTCTGGACGCTGACGGTGCTCGGCACAGCGTCCACCGCCTGCTCGGTGCGGGTCGCGGTGATGGTGGTCGGGGTCAGCGGGACGGCATTCCCCGCCAGGGCCAGCGAAGGGCTGAGCAGCAGCAGGGCCAGGCAGGGGCGCAGGGCGAAGGGCGGGGCGAGCGACATGTGGGACTCCTTGGGTCGGGCCGATGGCGGATAGCCAGGGGGACGTCGGGCGCACAAGGTACTGCCAGAAAAACGCTAATGCAAATAATTATCAAATGGATTCAGATATGCGTTTTATGGCAAAGTTCACCTGTTTTTGCGCGTTTGCGCTACCGAACCGGAAATGCCCGAGGAACCGTCGATGAGCAGCACTCCCACCCTTTCCCATTCCCCCGCCGAGCTCTACCGGGCCTGGCAGGACCTGCGCGCCGAGCGGCCGCAGTTGCGCGCGCGGGACGCTGCGGCGCAGTTGCGGGTCAGCGAGGGCGAACTGGTCGCCAGCCGGGTCGGCATCGATGCCGTGCGCCTGCGCCCGGACTGGTCCGCCTTGCTGCCGGCGCTCGGCGAACTGGGACCGATCATGGCGCTCACCCGCAACGAACATTGCGTCCATGAGCGCAAGGGGCCGTATCGCGAGGTGACGGTATCGGCCAACGGCCGAATGGGCCTGGTGGTTTCCCCGGACATCGACCTGCGCCTGTTCCTGGGGGGCTGGAACGCCGCCTTCGCCATTACCGAGGAGACGCCGCGGGGTATCCAGCGCAGCATCCAGGTGTTCGACCAGCAGGGCGTGGCGGTACATAAGGTATTTCTTACCGAGGCCAGCGCCGTCCGCGCCTGGGAGCCGCTGGTCGAGCGCCTGCGGGCTGCCGGGCAGGATGCCGTGCTGGCGCTGCGCGAGCCCAGCGCGCCGGCGACGGCGGTCGCCGATGCGCAGATCGATGCCGCCGCCTTGCGCGAAGGCTGGGCCGCGTTGAAGGACACCCACCATTTCCACGCCCTGCTGAAGAAGCATGGCGCGCAGCGCACCCAGGCGCTGCGCCTGGCCGGCGGCGAATGGGCCGAGCGCCTGGACAATGGCGATCTGCCGAAGCTCTTCGAGGCGGCGGCCGAAAGCGGATTGCCGATCATGGTGTTCGTCGGCAATGCCCACTGCATCCAGATCCATACCGGGCCGGTGTGCAACCTGAAATGGCTGGACGACTGGTTCAACGTGCTCGATCCGGATTTCAACCTGCATCTGAAGACCAGCGGCATCGCCGAGCTGTGGCGGGTGCGCAAGCCGAGCAGCGATGGCATCGTCACCAGTTGGGAAGCCTTCGACGCCGACGGCGAACTGGTCGTGCAACTGTTCGGCGCGCGCAAGCCCGGCCAGCCCGAGCGCGACGACTGGCGCGAACTGGCCGAATCCTTCAAGGCGCTCTGAGGAGAGAACATGCGTATCGAACGACTATTCAACGGCCTGGCGCTGGGCCTGCTGCTCGGCGCTGGCGTGGCCCGGGCCGATGGCCTGCCGCAGCGCTGGGTGAGCGCCGGCGGCTCGCTGAGCGAGTGGGTGGTGGCGCTGGGTGGCGAAAGCAAGCTGGTCGGGGTGGACACCACCAGCCAGCATCCGCAGGCGCTGAAACAGTTGCCGAGCGTCGGCTACCAGCGCCAGCTGGCTGCCGAGGGCGTGCTGGCGTTGCGTCCGGATATCCTCATCGGCACCGAGGAAATGGGCCCGCCGCCGGTGCTCGAGCAGCTCGCAGGTGCCGGTGTGCGGGTCGAGACCCTTTCCGCCAAAGCGGATCTGGACGCCCTGGAAAGCAATCTGAAGAAGCTCGGCGACTGGCTCGGTGTGCCGCAGCGCGCCGAGGCCGCCGAGCTCGACTACCGCCAGCGCCTGCGACGCCAGGCCGACTGGATCGCAGCGGCACAGAAGAGCCAGCCGGCGCCGGGCGTCCTGCTGGTGATCGGCAATGCCGGCGGGCAGGTGCTGGTGGCCGGGCGCAACACCGGCGGCGACTGGGTGCTGAACCGGGCCGGGGCGCGCAACCTGGCCGCCCATGAGGGTTACAAGCCGATTTCGGTGGAAGCCCTGGCGGCGCTCGATCCTGCCGCGCTGGTGATCGCCGACCGCAGCCTGGAGGGCGACGCCGCGCGCGCCGCCCTGCTCAAGCAGAACCCAGGCCTCGCCGCGACCCGCGCGGCCCGCGACGGGCGCCTGCTGGTGCTGGACCCGACCCTGCTGGTAGGCGGTCTCGGTCCGCGCCTGCCGGATGGCCTGGCGGCGCTTTCCGCAGCCTTTTATCCTTCCGCGAAACCGCTGAGTACGGAAGCCGCCCATTGAAATCGGTTGTTCGTCCCCGCGCGCTGTTCGGCGCGCTGGGGATTTCGCTCGTGTTGGTCCTCTGGTTGTCCCTCGCCCTCGGTCCCGTCAGCCTGCCGCTGGGCGATACCCTGCGCGCCGCGTTGCGCCTGGCCGGTCTGCCACTCGATGGAGCGGGCCTGGCCCAGGCGGAGATGATCCTCGGCCAGATCCGCCTGCCGCGGACCCTGCTCGGCCTGGCCGTGGGCGCCGTGCTGGCGCTGTCCGGCGTTGCCATGCAGGGCCTGTTTCGCAATCCGCTGGCCGATCCCGGCCTGGTCGGGGTGTCCAGCGGCGCGGCGCTCGGCGCGGCGCTGGCGATCGTGTTCGGCGCCTCGCTGGGCGGCCTGCCGGCGGTCCTCGCGCCTTACCTGCTGTCGCTGTGCGCCTTCGGTGGCGGCCTGGGGGTTACCTGGCTGGTCTATCGACTCGGCCGCCGCGATGGCCAGACCAGCGTGGCCACCATGCTGCTGGCGGGGATCGCCCTGACCGCGCTGTCCGGCGCGGTGATCGGGCTGTTCACCTACCTCGCCGACGACGCCACGCTACGCACCCTGACTTTCTGGAACCTCGGCAGCCTCAATGGCGCCAGCTACCCGCGCCTGTGGCCGCTGCTGCTGGTGGCGCTGCTGGTGGCCTGCTGGCTGCCGCGCCGGGCCGACGCGTTGAACGCGCTGCTGCTCGGCGAATCGGAAGCGCGCCATCTGGGCTTCGATGTCGAGCGCCTCAAGGCCGAGCTGGTGCTCTGTACCGCACTCGGTGTCGGCGCCGCGGTGGCGGCGGCGGGAATGATCGGTTTCATCGGCCTGGTGGTGCCGCACCTGATCCGCCTGGTCGCCGGCCCTGACCACCGGACCCTGCTACCGGCTTCGATGATGGCCGGCGCCACCCTGTTGCTGCTCGCCGACCTGCTGGCGCGCCTGGCGCTGGCACCGGCCGAGCTGCCGATCGGCATCGTCACGGCGCTGATCGGCGCGCCGTTCTTCCTTTACCTGTTGCTGCGAGGGCGGGCCTGATGCTGCGCGTGGAGAACCTGTCCATCCGCCGTGGCGGAAAGACCGTGCTGGAGGGCCTGGAGCTGGAGCTGCGGGCCGGCGAGGTGCTCGGTGTGCTTGGCCCCAACGGCGCCGGCAAGAGCACCCTGCTCGGCGCGCTCTGCGGGGAACTGGAGCCGGCCGAGGGACGAGTCCTGCTTGACGAGCGCGGACTCGACCAGTGGGCGGGCGTAGCCCGCGCGCAGCGCCTGGCGGTGCTGCCGCAGAGTTCGTCGCTGGGCTTCGCGTTTCCGGTGGAGGCGGTGGTCGGTTTCGGCCGGTTGCCGCATTCCAGTGGCCGCGAGCGCGACGCACGGATCATCGCCGAGGCGCTGGCGGCTGCCGATGCCAGCCATCTGGCCGGGCGCAGCTACCTGGCTCTGTCCGGCGGCGAGCGCCAGCGCGTGCATCTGGCGCGGGTACTGGCGCAGCTCTGGCCGGGAGCGGCGGGGCAGGTACTGCTGCTCGACGAGCCGACCTCGGCGCTCGACCCGCTGCACCAGCACACCACCCTGCAGGCGGTGCACGATTTCGCCCGGCGCGGCGCCTCGGTGCTGGTGATCCTCCACGACCTGAACCTGGCCGCGCGCTATTGCGACCGTCTGCTGCTGTTGCAGAATGGCCGTCCGCACCTGCTCGGCGCGCCCGAGGAGGTCCTGCGCCCCGAGCCGCTGCGCGCGGTGTTCGGTCTCGAAGTCCTGGTCCAACGTCATCCCGAGCGAGGTCATCCGCTGATCGTCGCCCGCTGAAGGAGCTGCCATGCGCATTCGCCTGTTCGCCCTCTGCCTGCTGCTGGGCGGTTGCCAGTCCCAGCTGCCGCCGTTGCCCGAGTGGCAAGGTCCGGAGGGACGCGACTATCCACGGACCGGACGCATCGTCGACCTGCGCAGCGGTGCGACGTTGACCCCCGGGCAACTGCTCGAACGCCTGGCTGTGGCGTCACGGGTGATCGTTGGCGAGAAGCACGACAACCCCGACCATCACGCCCTCGAACTATGGCTGGCGCGGGCCCTGGGCGAACGCCGGGCGCAAGGCAGCCTGCTGCTGGAAATGCTCGGTCCCGACCAGCAGCCGCGTGTCGATGCGATCAGGGCGCAACGTAAGGCCGGCAAGCCGGTGGCGAACCTGGAGCAGGCCCTGGACTGGCGGAAAGGTTGGGACTGGTCTCAGTACGGACCCCTGGTGACCTGGGCGCTCGCGCAACCCGCGCCATTGCTCGCGGCGAATCTCGAGCGGAGCGAGATCATGCGGATCTACAAGGAGCGCCCGCTGCCCGCGGGAACGGCGTCCCGGCGCGACAGCGTGCGCCTGCCGCTACTCGCGCAGATTCGCGAATCCCACTGCGGCATGCTTCCCGATGACCAATTGCCGGCAATGCTCGCCGTCCAGCAGCAACGCGACCGGCGCATGGCCGAGCGCCTTCGCGATGCGCCGCTGCCGGCGCTGCTCATCGCCGGCGGGTTCCACGCGCGGCGCGACCTTGGCGTGCCGGTCCACCTGCGTGACCTTGGCGTGCAGGAGGTGCGGGTGCTGCTGCTGGTCGAAGCGGGCCAGGCGGTGACGTCGCGCGAGGCCGACTATGCCTGGTATACGCCGGCGTTGCCGGAGAAGGACTATTGCGCGGAAATGCAGGCGCGCTGAAAGACTGGCGACGCGAGAGGCTTTTCGCAGGCAAAAAAAGACCCGGCAAAGTGCCGGGTCGAAACCGTGATTAGCCTGATGAGGAGATAATCTGAAGAGTCCGACTGCGTGGGTCTCTCAGCTTACCTGCTGGCCTCGCGGCCAGGTGGTGTAATAATAACTATTCTCATTATCGGGTCAAGTCGGTTCTCATTCATTCCATTCCCAGCCGATGAACGGTCGTCCGGGGCCCGAATCGCAGGCAAAAAAAGACCCGGCAAAGTGCCGGGTCAAAAACCGTGATTAGCCTGATGAGGAGATAATCTGAAGAGTCCGACTGCGTGGGTCTCTCAGCTTACCGGCTGATCTCGCGACCAGTTGAGTGATATAATAATGATTCTCATTTCCATGTCAAACGCTTTCGCGAAACTTTTCTGCTAGCTAGTCGCGAGGCCTCTGGAAAGGTTCAGGCGCTGCGTGGCAGGCGCAATTGGGTCACTTCGCGGTTGAGCAGGTCGATGCGCCGGGCCATGCCTTCGATCAGGCTGTGGGCGATCCGCGGGTTGTTCTGCATCAGGCCGAGGAACTGTTCCTTGGGAATCACCATCACCGTGCAGGGTTCGCTGGCGACCACCGTGGCGCTGCGCTTCTCGCGGGTGAACACGGCCATGGCGCCGAATATCTCGTCCTTCTGCACGTCGCCGACCTTCTGCCCATCCACCAGCGCCTCGGCGTGACCCTCGATGATGATGAACACATGGTCGGCCTCGTCGCCCTGGCGGATCAGCGCTTCGCCCGCGGCGAAATGGCGGAAGCCGGTGGCCGGGCGGATTTCCGGCTGCTTCAGGTGCGCCAGGGCGTCGCCGAGCAGGGCGGTCTGTCCGATCAGGTATTGCAGCAGCAGTTCCTGGCGTCCTTCGTCGGCATGGAAGTGCCGCAGCACCTCGCTGCGCGAATAGGGACGCAGACGGATCGCTTCCTCGTTGGCATGCCGGCAGGCGGGCAGGTCGAGGCCGCGGCGCAGGCCGAGCAGGTCGCCTTCCTGCAGGTAGAACAGCGGGCGCCCGTCGACCAGCGCATGGAGCAGGCCGCTTTCCACCAGGAAGATCCGGTCGTCGGGCAGTTCGTGCTCCAGGTCGTCGCTGCGCTCCACCTCGAGGGTGGGGCCGCTGGGCGAAAGGCCTTCGAGCAAGCGGTGGGGGATTCCCTGCAGGCGGTTGATCAGTTGATCGGCATAAGCCGGTTGCTCGCCGAGTAGATACATGGCCATTTCCTTGAGCTGCCTGGGCGGGAGAGGAGGTACGAACGTCCACGAGACGATAGGTGGGCGTCCGGGAGGAGTAAATGTCTTCCCGTGGCAGGTGTGAGCTAGCTCTTGTTTCGTGCGGGGAAAGTCTCCAGCTCGCCCAGCAGCGCGGCCTTGTGGTCCGCCGACAGCTCGTTCCAGTGCACGTCCAGCAGGGCGCCCTCGATGGCATAGAGGAGTACTTTCGAGGCGCGGAAGCCGCGCGCGCGGACCGCCCGGTAGGCGCCCACCGAGCCGAGCCGGCGCAGGTCGGTGGCGCTGTGGATGCCCACGGCATGCAGCCATTGGGTGGAGGTCTTGCCCAGGTTCTTCAGGTTCAGCAGTTCGTCGTTCATCGTCGGTCCTTGCGATGCCGCTCAGAAGCGTGATGGCGCGGAACTGCCAGGAACCGGCCCGGGACCGGTGGATGCGGTCCGGGACCGGTCCTCAGCCGGCCGGATACCTGTCGGGAAGTGTAGCGGTCCTCCGGCAAAACGTGGCCGCTGGGCGTCAGACCTCGGGCAGGTAGCGCAGGCGGGTGCCGAAGCTTACCGACATGCGGATCTCGTCCGCCGCCAGGCGCAGCGGGAAGTAGGTGCCGGAGATCTGGGCGTGGGCGAGGCTGGCGCCTTCCAGGCGTGCCTCGCGCAGATCCACGCCACGCAGGTCGGCGCCACGGAAATAGGCATCGCTGAAGTCGACCCGGGCGGCATCCAGCAGGCGCAGGTCGAGGCCGCGGAAATCGCCGCCGGCCAGGTCGATCCAGCCGTCGGCCGGTTTCTGTCGGTTGAAGCCTTCGATGTCTTCGTCGTGCAACAGCTGGTAGAGCGGGGAATCGAGCTGACGGGGGGCGTTCATGGGCGGCGTCCTGCGCGGAAGGCTCGCCCAGAGTATAGAAGAGTAGTGGCACAGCGCCCGCTCCGGACGGAGCGGGCGGCGCTGGACCGTGCTCAGAGACCGGGCAGGCGCTGGCGGATGCCGTCGACCAGGCCGTCCAGGCTGGCCGCGTCGTGGGTATCGACGCGTTTGCTCTGTGCCGTCTCGGCCGCCGACAACCGCTCGCGAGTGGCCTGTTGGGTGCGGATCACGTCGAGGGTGGCATCGGAAGGATCGCGGCCTTCCGCCTGGCGCTGCGCCAGCCAGCCGGCGATCACCGCTTCGGGCGCCTGGCAGTCGAGGATTAGGAACGGCACGCCGGTTTCTTCCGCAATGTGGCAAGCGGCCTGGCGCTGGTTCTGCTTCAGGTAGGCGGCATCGATCACCACCGGGTAGCCGGCCTGGAGGACCTTCGCAGCCAACTGGTGAAGGTGCGCATAGGTCGCCTCGCTGGCCTGGGTGCTATAGATCCCGGCGGCGAACCGGCCCTTGTCGTTCTCCGGTTGCTCGCCGAACAGGCGCTTGCGTTCCACGTCGGAGCGCAGGCGCACCGCGCCCAGGGCCTCCACCAGGCGCATGGCCACCTGGCTCTTGCCGACCGCGGAAACTCCATGGGTGACGGCCAGGAAGCGCGAGGGAATGGCACTGTAGCTTTCCGCCAGGTTGGCGTAGTTGCGGTACTGGCGCAGGGTCGCGGCGCGCTGCACGGCGTCGGTCTGGTAGCCGAGGCTGAACAGCGCCACCTTGGCGCGGACCATGGCGCGGTAGGCCTTGTAGAAATTCAGCAGTTCCAGGGCCTGGTAGTCGCCGGTGCGTTCCAGGTAGAGGCTGACGAAGCGCCGCGCGTGGCATTTCAGGCCACGGTCTTCCAGGTCCATGGCGAGGAAGGCGAAGTCGGCGCAGACGTCGGTGAAGCGGAACGGCTCGTTGAACTCGATGCAGTCGAACAGCACCACCTTGCCGTCGATCAGCGCGGCGTTGCCCAGGTGGATGTCGCCGTGGCATTCGCGGATGAAGCCCTGCTCCTTGCGTTCGCGGAGTACCGGCAGCAGGCGTTCGAAGCTGCTCTCGGCCCAGGCTTCGAGGGCGTCCAGCTGCTGCAGGTCGGCCTTGTCCTTGAGCAGCGGGCGGACCTGTTCGAAGTTCTGCCGCACCGGCGCCATGCAGGATTCGGCGGTGCCCAGCGGATGCTCCAGCGGCACCTTCGGAGTGGTCTGGTGGAAGTGCGCGATCTGCTCGGCCAGTTCGTCGATGTGCTGGTTGCTCAGCTCGCCGCGCCCCTGGATCGCCGCCAGCAGGTTGTCCTGCGGGAACTGGCGCATCTTCAGCAGGTATTCGATGGCCTCGCCGTCGCCGCCGATGTGCGGCGCCTGTTCGCTGCCGGTCACCGGCAGGACCTCCAGGTAGAGGTCGTCGGTCAGGCGCTGGTTCAGGCGCAACTCTTCGTTGCAATAGAAGCGGCGTTTTTCCAGGCTGGTGAAATCGAGGAAGCCGAAGTCCATCGGCTTCTTGATCTTGTAGGCGTAGGGACCGGTCAACAGGACCCAGGAGATGTGCGTCTCGATGACCTCGAAGCGCTCCACCGGGTGGGGGTAGAGGGCCGGGTTCTGCAGGGCGGCGATCAGGGTCTGGCTCACGGGATATCCTTGCCTCGGAAATATGCGAAACCCGCATTATGGCGGGAAGGGGTGACAGTGCAAACCTTGCTGGCGGATGGCAACCATTTGCCGGATCGCCGGTCGAATGCGCCGCGCCGCCGCCGCGCCTATCCACCGGGGCCGCGCAGACCGTGGATGCCGCTCGATTCGGTGTCTGTCCGCTGTGGATAAAGTACGTATAATGCGCCGCCATGACGCGTCCCCGATCCCCCCGCTCCCGTAACGGAAAAAAAGCACGCCCGGCTCCCGGCCTGAACAAGTGGCTCGGCTGGGCACTCAAGCTCGGCCTCGTCGGCCTGGTGCTCCTGGCCGGCTTCGCCATCTATCTCGATGCGGTGGTCCAGGAGAAATTCTCCGGCCGGCGCTGGACCATCCCAGCGAAGGTCTATGCCCGTCCCCTGGAGCTGTTCAACGGCCTCAAGCTGAGCAAGGAAGACTTCCTGCGCGAACTCGACGCCCTCGGTTACCGTCGCGAGCCCAGCGTGACCGGGCCCGGCACCGTATCGGTGGCGGCCAGCGCGGTTGAGCTCAATACCCGTGGCTTCCAGTTCTACGAAGGGGCCGAACCGGCCCAGCGTGTGCGCGTGCGTTTCAACGGCAACTACGTCAGCGGGCTGAACGAGGCCAGCGGCAAGGAACTGGCGGTGGCGCGGCTGGAGCCGTTGCTGATCGGCGGCCTGTATCCGGCTCACCACGAAGACCGCATCCTGGTCAAGCTCGACCAGGTGCCGACCTACCTCATCGATACCCTGGTCGCGGTCGAGGACCGGGACTTCTGGAACCACCACGGCGTATCGCTGAAGTCGGTGGCCCGCGCGGTCTGGGTCAACACCACCGCCGGCCAGCTGCGCCAGGGCGGCAGCACCCTGACCCAGCAACTGGTGAAGAATTTCTTCCTGAGCAACGAGCGCAGCCTGAGCCGCAAGCTCAACGAGGCGATGATGGCCGTGTTGCTCGAACTGCATTACGACAAGCGCGACATCCTCGAGTCCTATCTCAACGAGGTGTTCCTCGGCCAGGACGGCCAGCGCGCCATCCATGGGTTCGGCCTGGCCAGCCAGTATTTCTTCAGCCAGCCGCTGGCCGAGCTCAAGCTCGACCAGGTGGCGTTGCTGGTCGGCATGGTCAAGGGGCCGTCGTACTACAACCCGCGGCGCTACCCGGACCGCGCCCTGGCGCGGCGCAACCTGGTGCTCGACGTGCTCGCCGAGCAGGGCGTGGCGACCCGGCAGGAAGTCGACGCCGCCAAGCAGCGGCCGCTCGGCGTAACCCGCCAGGGCAGCATGGCCGACAGTTCGTATCCGGCCTTCCTCGACCTGGTCAAGCGCCAGTTGCGCCAGGACTACCGCGACGAGGACCTGACCGAGGAAGGGCTGCGCATCTTCACCAGCTTCGACCCGATCCTGCAGGAGAAGGCCGAGACCTCGGTCAACGAAACGCTCAAGCGCCTCAGCGGGCGCAAGGGCGTCGACCAGGTCGAGGCGGCGATGGTCGTCACCAATCCCGAGACCGGCGAGATCCAGGCCCTGATCGGCAGCCGCGAGCCGCGCTTCGCCGGTTTCAACCGGGCACTGGACGCAGTGCGGCCGATCGGCTCGCTGATCAAGCCGGCGGTCTACCTGACCGCCCTGGAGCGGCCGAGCAAGTACACCCTGACCACCTGGGTCCAGGACGAGCCTTTCGCGGTGAAAGGCCAGGACGGCCAGGTCTGGCGCCCGCAGAACTATGACCGGCGCTCGCATGGGACGATCTTCCTGTACCAGGGCCTGGCCAACTCCTACAACCTGTCCACCGCCAAGCTCGGCCTCGACGTTGGCGTGCCCAATGTGCTACAGACCGTCGCCCGGCTGGGCATCAACCGCGACTGGCCGGCCTACCCGTCGATGCTGCTGGGCGCCGGTTCGCTCAGCCCGATGGAAGTCGCGACCATGTACCAGACCATCGCCAGCGGCGGTTTCAACACGCCGCTGCGGGGCATCCGCAGCGTGCTGACCGCCGACGGCCAGCCGCTCAAGCGCTATCCGTTCCAGGTCGAGCAGCGTTTCGACTCGGGCGCCGTCTACCTGGTGCAGAACGCCATGCAGCGGGTGATGCGCGAAGGCACCGGGCGTTCGGTGTACAGTCAATTGCCATCGTCGCTGACCCTGGCCGGCAAGACCGGTACCAGCAACGATTCCCGCGACAGCTGGTTCTCCGGTTTCGGCGGCGACCTCCAGGCGGTGGTCTGGCTCGGTCGCGACGACAACGGCAAGACTCCCCTGACCGGTGCCACCGGCGCCCTGCAGGTCTGGACCAGCTTCATGCGCAAGGCCCATCCGCAACCGCTGGAGATGCCGATGCCGGAGAACGTGGTGATGGCCTGGGTCGATGCGCAGACCGGGCAGGGCTCGGCGGCGGACTGCCCGAACGCCGTGCAGATGCCCTATATTCGTGGCAGCGAGCCCGCCCAGGGCCCCGGTTGCGGGATCCAGAACCCGGCCGGCGAGGTTATGGACTGGGTGCGTGGCTGGCTGAATTGATCCGAGAGGACCTGAAGTGAAGAAGATTTTCCTACTCACCGCGCTCGCCGGCAGCGCCCTGCTGGCGGGTTGCGCCAGTCCGCAACACGGCGCGATTCCGGTGGTGGATGCCGGTACTCCGGTTTCCAACCAGGAAAGCGGCGGTTTCCGCATCACCCGGACACAGGTGCCGCGCACGCAAGGCGCGGCGGCCCAAGGGATTCCCCAGGGCGGCGACTCCGGCGTGGTGGTGATGGTGCCGCAGGGCGCCAATGCCGCGCCGATCCAGACCTTCCCGGCGCAGTCCGGCGCTGCGCCGATCAACAGCGCGCCGATCGGGTCCGGCACCTCGTACCAGGCCCCGTCCGGCAACGCTCCCACGGCGCCGCTGGGCGGCAGCTACAGCATGCCGCCCAGCACCGCTCCCGGCAGCGCTCCCCGGGCCGCGCCCAGCGGCATTCCGGCTTCCGGCTCGGCCGGTAGCCTGGCGGCCGACGAGCAGCTGGACGGACCTGTCCTGGCGATGCTCACCACCGCCCAGCAACAGCAGGGCAGCGGCGACCTGAACAGTGCCGCCGCCAGTCTCGAGCGTGCCCAGCGTATCGCCCCGAGGGAGCCGCAGGTGCTCTATCGCCTGGCCCAGGTGCGCCTGGCCCAGGGCGATGCGGCGCAGGCCGAGCAGGTCGCACGTCGCGGCCTGAGTTATGCCAATGGCCGACCGACCCTGCAGGCCGGGCTCTGGGAACTGATCGCCCAGGCGCGGGAAAAGCAGGGTGATTCCGCCGGCGCGGCGCTGGCCCGGCAGAAGGCCAAGGCAAGCTCGTGATGGATCGGCGGGTCCATGCGCTGGCCGATCAGTTGCTGCTGATCGAGCGCGAGCTGCGTGCCCTCCACTGGTGGAGCGAAAGCAGTCCCGCCGCAGAGGCGCTGGCCAGTCCCGAACCGTTCTGCGTGGACACGCTGGCCCTGGAGGAATGGCTGCAATGGATATTCCTGCCGCGGATGAAGCTGATTCTCGAGAGCGATAGCGCCCTGCCGCAAGCCTCGGGCATCCTGGCCATGGCCGAGGTGGTCTATGCGCAGCGTGGCGAGAAGGTCGCCGGCCTGCTGGCGGCGCTTGGCGAGTTCGATCGGCTGATCGGCGAGTCGTCATGAACTCGCCCCGGCAAGAAGAACCCGGCCTGTAGCCGGGTTTCTTCCTGCCGGAGAGGCCGGACGCTGGCATCGCACCGCGCAGCGGCGTCGGGACCGATGCTTTCGAGGCCGGCTCGTTCTCGTCTCAGCGACAGTTTTCCTGGATCGCCTTCTCTGCCTTGGCGATTCGCTCCTGGCGTTCTTCCTCGCCCAGGCGGCGCAGCTCACCCTTGCCTTCGTCGACCCGTACGCGCGGGTTGTTCTTCAACTGCGCGAGGTTGTTGCGGGTTTCCTCGCAGAACTGCTTGCGCTCGGCTTCCTCCTTCGCCACCTGCTGTTTCACCTTGTCGTCGATCGCCTTCTGTTCGGGGTCGGCCGGCTTTTCCTCAAGGGCCGGCTTGCGCTCGATGGTCGGCGCCGGTACCGAGGCGGGCAGCGGGAAGTCGTTCTGCGGCGGGGCGGTCTGGGTGTTCACCGTGGTGGCCTGGGTTCCCTGCGGCGGCTGGGCGCCGAAATGGGTGACGCCCTCGGCGTCGACCCATTTGTAGATCGGCGCGGCCATGGCGAAAGAGGAGAGGGCGAGCAACAGGCTGGCCGGGAGGATCATGCGTCGCATGCGGAGTCCTTGGAATGCGCTAACTGCGGCTAACTATAACCAAATCCACCGGCCCGGCATGCTGCACGGCATCACAACCGCCGCCGGAGACGGCCACGCCTTGGCAAGTCCTCGCGGGAATCATGGGCATTTTGGCAATGTTTGCTCTAAATCAGAATTTTCTAGCCATAAAATCTGTTTTTGTTAGTTGATCAGCTTTTTTATGGAAGGGTATGCCGTCTTCCGTGGAATTTTTTTTGATAAATTTCAGAATAAAGCTTGACTTGCGTCCGGCGAATGCGAAGAATCCAAGCTCGCTGTAGCGGGCCGTCTGCAACCCAGTCCCCTCTCCGGCAGACCATGAGGTGCCTACCCGCGCCGAAAGTTACACCCTGCTTCGCGTTACCTCGCGCTGGGTGGAAGAGCTCCGTAACACCAGGCGCCCTTCCAAGTTCGCTCAATCGGCAGTTGACGTAGCCGGTGACTACCGTCACCCATGCTCTGCCGGGCAGCCAACCGAATTTCGGTCGCCCGCCCCTGGGTGGCCGTATAGCGTTCTAGAGGTGAAAACGTGGAGCTTTTATCTGGCGCTGAAATGGTCGTCCGCTCGTTGCGCGACGAAGGCGTTAAGTACATCTACGGGTACCCGGGTGGTGCCCTCCTGCATATCTACGACGCGCTCTTCAAGGAGCACGACGTGACCCATATCCTGGTGCGCCACGAACAGGCGGCTACCCACATGGCCGACGGCTACGCCCGCGCCACCGGCAAGCCCGGTGTCGTGCTGGTGACCTCCGGCCCGGGCGCGACCAACGCCATCACCGGCATCGCCACCGCGTACATGGACTCGATCCCGATGGTGATCCTGTCGGGCCAGGTACCGAGCAACATGGTCGGCACCGACGCGTTCCAGGAAACCGACATGGTCGGCATTTCCCGGCCGATCGTGAAGCACAGCTTCATCATCAAGCATCCCTCGGAGATCCCCGAGGTGATCAAGAAGGCCTTCTACCTGGCGCAATCGGGTCGTCCGGGGCCGGTTGTCGTGGATATTCCGAAGGACATGGGCGATCCGACCCAGAAGTTCGAGTATTCCTATCCGAAGAAGGTCAAGCTGCGCTCCTACAGCCCGGCCGTGCGTGGCCATTCCGGGCAGATCCGCAAGGCCGCCGAGATGCTCCTGGCGGCCAAGCGCCCGGTGGTCTACTCCGGCGGTGGCGTGATCATGGGCAATGCCGCGGCGCCGCTGACCGAGCTGGCGCAGATGCTCAACCTGCCGGTGACCAACACCCTGATGGGGCTGGGTGGCTATCCGGGCGCGGATCGCCAGTTCCTCGGCATGCTCGGCATGCACGGCAGCTTCACCGCCAACCTGGCGATGCACCACAGCGACGTGATCCTCGCCGTGGGCGCGCGTTTCGACGACCGGGTGATCAACGGCGCGGCGAAGTTCTGCCCGAACGCCAAGATCATCCACATCGACATCGATCCGGCATCGATCTCCAAGACCATCAAGGCCGATATCCCGATCGTCGGCCCGGTGGACAGCGTCCTCACCGAAATGGTCGCGATCCTCAAGGAAATCGGCGAGACCCCGAACCAGGAGGCGCAGGTCGCCTGGTGGAAGCAGATCGACGAATGGCGCGGCACTCGCGGGCTGTTCCCCTATGACAAGGGCGACGGCAGCATCATCAAGCCGCAGACCGTCATCGAGACGCTTTACGAAGTCACCCATGGCGACGCCTACATCACTTCCGATGTCGGTCAGCACCAGATGTTCGCCTCGCAGTACTACAAGTTCAGCAAGCCCAACCGCTGGATCAACTCCGGCGGCCTCGGCACCATGGGCTTCGGCTTCCCGGCGGCGATGGGCATCAAGCTCAACTTCCCGGACGACGACGTAGCCTGCGTGACCGGCGAAGGCAGTATCCAGATGAACATTCAGGAGCTGTCGACCTGCCTGCAGTACGACCTGCCGGTGAAGATCGTCAATCTGAACAACGGTGCGCTGGGCATGGTTCGCCAGTGGCAGGACATGCAGTACAACAGCCGCTATTCGCATTCCTACATGGAATCCCTGCCGGACTTCGTCAAGCTTGCCGAAGCCTACGGGCATGTCGGCATGCGCATCACCGACCTGAAGGACCTGAAGCCGAAGATGGAAGAGGCGTTCGCCCTGAAGAACCGCCTGGTCTTCCTCGACATCCAGGTGGACGCCAGCGAGCACGTCTACCCGATGCAGATCCGTGACGGCGCGATGCGCGACATGTGGCTGAGCAAGACGGAGCGTACCTGATCATGCGACACATCATTTCCCTGCTGCTGGAAAACGAGCCTGGCGCATTGTCCCGCGTGGTCGGCCTGTTCTCCCAACGCAACTACAACATCGAAAGCCTGACCGTGGCGCCGACCGAGGACCCGACCCTGTCGCGTCTGACGCTGACCACCGTGGGACACGATGAGGTGATCGAGCAGATCACCAAGAACCTCAACAAGCTGATCGAGGTGGTCAAGCTGGTCGATCTGTCGGAAAGCGCCCATATCGAGCGCGAACTGATGCTGGTGAAGGTCAAGGCCACCGGCGCCCAGCGCGCCGAGGTAAAGCGCACCACCGACATCTTCCGTGGACAGATCGTCGACGTCACCAGTAGCGTCTATACCGTGCAACTGGCGGGCACCAGCGACAAACTGGACAGCTTCATCCAGGCCATCGGCACCGCGTCGATCCTGGAAGTGGTCCGCAGCGGCGTCACCGGCATCGCCCGTGGCGACAAGACTCTGAGCATCTGAACTGAAAGCAGGCCCGCGAGGCCTTACTGAAGGGGAATTCCCATGCGCGTTTTCTACGACAAAGACTGTGACCTCTCGATCATCCAGGGCAAGAAAGTTGCCATCATCGGTTACGGTTCCCAGGGCCATGCCCATGCCTGCAACCTGAAAGACTCCGGCGTCGACGTCACCGTGGGCCTGCGCAGCGGCTCCGCCACCGTGGCCAAGGCCGAAGCGCACGGCCTGAAGGTCGCCGACGTGAAGAGCGCCGTCGCCGCCGCCGACGTGGTCATGATCCTCACCCCGGACGAGTTCCAGGGTCGCCTGTACAAGGAAGAGATCGAGCCGAACCTGAAGAAGGGCGCGACCCTGGCCTTCGCCCACGGCTTCTCCATCCACTACAACCAGGTCGTCCCGCGCGCCGACCTCGACGTGATCATGATCGCGCCGAAGGCCCCGGGTCACACCGTGCGCTCCGAGTTCGTCAAGGGCGGCGGCATCCCTGACCTGATCGCCATCTACCAGGACGCTTCCGGCAATGCCAAGAACGTCGCGCTGTCCTATGCCTGCGGCGTGGGCGGCGGCCGTACCGGTATCATCGAAACCACCTTCAAGGACGAGACCGAAACCGACCTGTTCGGTGAGCAGGCCGTTCTCTGCGGCGGTTGCGTGGAGCTGGTCAAGGCCGGTTTCGAAACCCTGGTCGAAGCCGGTTATGCACCGGAAATGGCCTACTTCGAGTGCCTGCACGAGCTGAAGCTGATCGTCGACCTGATGTACGAAGGCGGCATCGCCAACATGAACTACTCCATCTCCAACAACGCCGAGTACGGTGAGTACGTAACCGGTCCGGAGGTGATCAACGCCGAATCCCGCGCTGCCATGCGCAACGCCCTGAAGCGCATCCAGGACGGCGAATACGCGAAGATGTTCATCACCGAAGGTGCGGCGAACTACCCGTCGATGACAGCTTACCGCCGCAACAACGCTGCTCACCCGATCGAGCAGATCGGCGAGAAACTGCGCGCGATGATGCCGTGGATCGCAGCCAACAAGATCGTCGACAAGAGCAAGAACTAAGCGGCTCCGGCGACATACGAAGAAACGCGGCCCCGGCCGCGTTTTTTCGTTCTTGCCTGGCGATCTGGTATAAAGCCTGGGCCGGCGGAACTGTCTTCCTAGTCAGAAGAGTCTGTCGGCATATTCGCACCCCATCAGTTCCCAAGGAATTGTCCATGAGTGAACGTCCCGAGGAGCCGAACAAGGCCTCCGACGAAGAAAGCCTGCTGCCCATCGACGAACATATAGAAGAAGGGCACGACGCCGAAGGGCGGAAGGTTCGTCACCGCGGTATCTACCTGCTGCCCAACCTGTTCACCACGGCGGCCCTGTTTTCCGGCTTCTACGCCATCATCAATGGCATGAGCGGCCAGTTCGCCAACGCCGCCATCGCTATCTTCGTGGCCATGGTCCTCGATGGACTGGACGGCCGCGTGGCCCGCCTGACCAACACCCAGAGCGCCTTCGGTGCCGAGTATGACTCGCTGTCCGACATGGTCGCCTTCGGTGTGGCGCCGGCGCTGGTCGCCTTCGAATGGGCGCTTGGCAGCCTCGGCAAGGTCGGCTGGATGGTCGCCTTCATCTACGTTGCGGGCGCCGCGCTGCGTCTGGCTCGTTTCAACACCCAGGTCGGCAAGGCCGACAAGCGCTATTTCATCGGCCTGGCCAGTCCGGCCGCCGCGGCGCTGGTGGCGGGTACGGTATGGGCGTTCAGCGATTTCGAGATCCAGGGCGCCAAGGTTGCCTTCCTCGTCGCCCTGCTGGTCGCCGCCGCCGGCGTGCTGATGGTCAGCAACATCAAGTACCACAGCTTCAAGGATCTCGACCTGCGCGGCCGCGTGCCGTTCGTGGCGATCCTCATCGTGGTGCTGGCCTTCGCCGTGGTCTTTACCGATCCGCCGCGTATTCTCCTGTTGCTGTTCCTTGCCTACGCGGCCTCCGGCC